>NZ_JAMYVS010000002.1:195000-1008370 GCF_040324255.1 Mesorhizobium sp. M0001 | reverse complement strand
GGTCACCATCGACACGCTCAACCCGAGCGTCATCGTCAACATCGTCGACGGCGCGCTCAGCGACACCGACAACAACTCGAACGTCACCTTCACCTTCTCGGAGAAGGTCAGCGACGCGACGTTTGCCGGTCTGGCAAGCGGCGCCGGCATCACGGTGGCGGGCGGCACGCTGTCGGCTCTCACCTGGAACGCCGGGCATACCGCGGCGACGGCGACGTTCACGGCGACCGACGCCAGCGAGACGGCGGGCTCGGTGACGGTTGACGCCGGCTACACCGACGTGGCGGGCAATCTGGGCACCAGCGGGACGGACACGGTCACCATCGACACGCTCAACCCGAGCGTCATCGTCAACATCGTCGACGGCGCGCTCAGCGACACCGACAACAACTCGAACGTCACCTTCACCTTCTCGGAGGCGCCAGGCGCCAGCTTCACGGTAGGCGACATCACGCCGACGAATGGCACGATCACCGGCTTCACACAGGATACCGCGACCACTTACCACGCCACCTTCACGGCGACCGACGGGGTTTCTGCGACGGGGTCAGTATCGGTGGCGGCTGGCAGCTACACCGACCCTGCCGGCAACACCGGCGCTGCCGGCTCCGACACGGTCACCATCGATACCGGCGGCGATACCACAAAACCGTTCGTCGTATCACCAGCCACCGTCACTAAGGCACCCACAAATAACGATAGAACTGTTGTTCTCACGTTCAGTGAAGCTTTGACAGCAGGTACATTTACCGCCGCAGATTTGCAGGTCGTAGGTGGAACGATTTTCTCAGTGACTGCGAACGCCACCCAAACCCAATTTACAGTAGTTGTGACAGGCGTGGGCAACTCCGGCTCGGGAACTCACTCGATTACGGTACTCGCAAACGGCTATACCGACGTTGCCGGAAACCCAGGCCTAGGCTCAAATGCAATTCCCATAAATAATCCCGGAAACCAAAGCTTTCCCGCCGGCGTCTCCGGCGAGCCCATCAATCTCGCCCTGACCGATCCGTCACAGCAAGGCGCGCTCATCACCGTCACAGTGAAGGACGTGCCTTCGGGCTGGAGCATCGATGGCGCAACCGACAACGCCGACGGCAGCTGGACGGTTGTGACCAGCGACCTGCACGGCCTGACCGTCACCACGCCGGCCAGTTTCACCGGAGCAGCCGTGCTCGACGTCCAGATGACCTGGATCAACGTCGACGGCACCGTGGGCACCGCGTCGGTTGCCGACAATGTCGAGGCCTACGCTCCGGGCTCGCCGATCTTTGCCTGGTCCGGCGACGACGTGCTGACCGGCTCCAGCGGAAACGATCTCTTCGTCTTCTCGCAGCCGATCGGCAACGACACGGTGCACAGCTTCGACGCTGCGGCCGACCAGATCGACCTCATCGGGTACAACGGATTGGCAAGCTTCGCCGACGTCCAGGCGCATATGGTCGACGACGCCAACGGCAACGCGGTGATAGCGCTCGGCGACGGGCAGTCGATCACGCTTGATGGCGTGCACTCAAGCGCACTCACCGGAAGTAATTTCGTCTTCGACCAGACGCCGGTGGTCAACAATTCAGGCACCATGACGATCGGCGACGGCGCTCTGCTGCCGCTGAGCGGCATTATCAACAACAGCGGCCTCATCACGCTCGACTCGATGGGCGGCGATACGCTGCTGCAGGTCATCCAGCATGGCGTGACCCTGCAGGGTGGCGGGCAGATCCTGCTGTCCGACAGCACCGCCAACGTCATCTCCGGCACGGGGCCGGGCGTCACCCTGGTCAATGTCGACAACACGATCTCGGGGGCCGGCCAGCTGGGCGGCGGGATGCTCAGCCTCGACAACAGCGGCACCATCATCGCCACCGGCTCGAATGCGCTGGTCATCGACACCGGGGGCAGCGTCGTCGTCAATTCGGGAACGCTGGAGGCAACCGGCTCCGGCGGCCTTACGATCACCGGCGGGCTGGCGAATTCCGGCATGATCTGGGCCAATGGCGGTAACATTGACATCAACGGCCAGGTCACTGGCGACGGCGATGCCACGATCGGCAACCTGTCGAAGCTGGAGTTCGGCGCGGCCTCTTCAACCGACGTCACGTTCGCGGCGAATGCTGCCTGCACATTGCAGCTGGACGATTCCTTCGATTTCAGCGGAAGCATCGCCGGCATCACCAATGACGACAAGGTGAACCTCGAAGACATCCTGTTCGGCACCGGAACGTCCGCTGCCTATCAGGCGGACCTCGACGGCACCGGAGGAACGTTGACCGTCACGGACGGCACGCACAACGCCACGCTCCACCTGCTCGGCGTCTACGATGCCCACAGCTTCACACTTGCCGACGACGGCACCGGCAGCACGGTGGTGCAAGTGAGCGACTTTGTGATGTGAACCAAAAGGAGAGCCGCGCGGATAGGCGCGGCTCTCCTCATGCTGCCGGTTCCTGATTCAGCTTACGAATTAAGGTTTACGGCAGGAAGAGGAAGGGATCACGTGGCCGGTTGGACGATCAGGAGTAGTATCGGTTCCGGGCGTGGACAGGGGGGGCGGTTTTCCGCTGGGTAGTTGAGTCTCGACAACAAATCCAAGATTGTGAAGGACGCGCTTCGCGCATGCCGCCGCTATTTTCTCGTTGCGGCGGCATTCAGCCTGGCGATCAATCTGCTCTATCTCGCGTCCCCACTTTACATGCTGCAGATCTACGACCGGGTCGTCACCAGCGGCAGCGAAACCACGCTGGTGATGCTGACCCTTGTGTTGCTGGCGGCCTTCCTTTCGCTGGCCGGCCTCGATCTGGTGCGCGCCTGGGTCCTGACGCGTGCCAGCGCGCGGCTCGACCGGCTGCTGTCGGCAAAGATCCTCGCCGCGTCGGTCGAAACCCCATCGCCGGGCTCCTCGCAAAGCCAGCCGATCCGCGATTTCGATACGTTCAGGCAGGTGATCACCGGCAGCGGCATCCATGCCCTGTTCGACCTGCCATGGTCACCCATCTACATCGGCATCATCTTCCTGCTGCATCCGTGGCTCGGTTTCTTCGCGCTGGGCTGCTCGCTGCTCTTGATCGCCATGGCCGTGCTCAACGAGTATCTCGTGCGTTCGCCGCTGAAGCAGGCCAACGACCTGGCGACGACCAACTACAACTTTACCGAAATGAGCCTCAGAAACTCGGAAGTCGTTCGCGCCATGGGGATGATCGACGGTCTCATCCGCCGCTGGGGGCGCGACCGTAACTTGGCGCTGCGGCGCCAAGCGGAGGCAAGCGATCGCGCCGCCCTGATGTCCGGCCTGATCCGGTTCCTGCGGCTCACCATGCAGTCGCTGATCCTCGGCTTCGGCGCCTATCTGGTGATCGAGCGGCAGATCACCGGCGGCACCATGTTTGCGGCGAGCCTCTTGCTGGGCCGGGGGCTACAGCCGGTCGAGCAGATCGTCGGCCTTTGGCGCAGCCTGATCCTGGCCCGGGCGGCGTTGGCAAGGGTCGAGAAGCTGGTCGACGGGGGGGCGCTCAACGAAAGATCTTTCAACCTGCCGAAGCCCACCGGCAAGATTTCGGTCGAGCAGGTCAGCTTTGCAATTGCCAGCCAGCAGAAAGTGCTTCTCCGCGACGTATCATTCCGGCTGGACGCAGGCGAGGCGCTGGGAATCGTCGGCCCTTCCGGCGCCGGCAAGTCGACGCTGGCGCGTCATCTCGCGGGCGTCATGCAACCCAGCCGCGGCACCGTCAGGCTGGACGGGGCCGACCTGTCGCAGTGGGGGCACGACGCGCTCGGCGACCACATCGGCTACCTGCCGCAGGATATCGAACTCTTCGCCGATACGGTCGCCGCCAACATCGGCCGCTTCAAGACCAATGTCGACCAGGAGGTGATAGCCGCCGCGCGGCTCGCCGGCGTTCACGAGATGATCATTCGGCTGCCGCAGGGCTACAAGACCCAGATCGGCGAAGGCGGCGCAGTGCTGTCGGGAGGATATCGGCAGCGGATTGCTCTTGCTCGTGCGGTATTCGGGACGCCGAACCTGATCATTCTCGACGAGCCGAGCTCCAATCTCGACGCCGATGGCGACCGCGCGCTGAGCGAGTGCGCGATCGAGCTCAAGCGCCGCGGCAGCACAGTGATCATCGTATCGCACCGGCCTTCGACCTTGGCCAATGTCGACAAGATCCTTCTGTTGCGCGATGGCGCCGTCGAGGCCTTCGGCATGAGAAACGAGATCGTGGCGCTGCTCAACCAGCGCGCGGCTCCAATGGCGGTGGCAACCCAATGAGCTGTGGCCGGAGAGATCGATGAGCGACGGCGCCCTCACCTACCGGAGCCTGTCCGGCGAAACCGGTATCCTGGCCCCGGATTCGATCCGGGTGCCGGCCTCTGTCGGCCTGCTGATCATCATTGCCTTCTTCGGTATCTTCGGCGGCTGGGCGGCTTTTGCCCCGCTGAACGGCGCCGTGCTCGCCGACGCCATCGTCAAGGTGGAAGGCAATCGAAAGAGCGTACAGCATTTCGACGGCGGCACGGTGAAGGAGATCCGCGTCAAGGATGGCGACATCGTCAAGGCAGGCGATGTGCTGGTGGTGCTCGACGACACGCACGCCCGTTCCGAATTCAACCTCTATTCGCAGCAATATGCGTTGTTGCGCGCTACCGATGCCCGCATTCGTGCAGAGCTCGACGGCCATGAGGCAGTCGCCTTTCCGAAGGACATCACCGCTGAGCACCAGGCCTATCTGCAGGACGCGATGACCAACCAAATTGCCGACCTCGGGAGCCAGCGCGCCTCGATGGCCGGTGCCAAGCAGATCCTGCAGAAACGGATAGCCGAACTCGACGAGCAGATCGATGGAAAGCAGGCGCGCGTCGAATCTTTTCGTGCGCAGCTCAAGTCGACAATTGATGAAAAGGCAGGCCTCAACAAGTTGCTGAAGGCCGGCCTGACAACGCGCACGCGTGTCCTGGAGCTCGACCGCTCCGCCTCCGACCTGCAGGGCCTGATCGACCAGACTCTCGGCGATATAGCCGGAAACCGCCAGAGTAAGGCCGAGCTTGAAAGCCAGATTGCGCAGCTCACCAACGAGCGCCGCGCAAAACTCTCAACCATGCTGATCGACGCCCAGTCCAACCTCGCCGACCTGGTACCGAAAATGTTCGCCGCGCAGGCCACGGTCGACCGCGCCGAAGTGCGGGCGCCCTATGACGGCCAGGTGATGAATCTCACCGTTTTCTCGACCGGCGCGATCGTCGCCCCCGGCCAGACCATCCTCGACATCGTGCCGACTAGGAATTCGTTGATCGTTCAGGCGCAGGTGAAGGTCGAGGACATATCCAGCCTGCGCGCCGACATGACGGCCGAGGTCCGCTTCACGTCCTACAAGCAGCGTTCGATACCGGTCATTCATGGACGGATCACCCGCATTTCGGCGGATCGCGTCACCGACAGCAAGACCGGGCTTCCCTACTATCTTGCCGACGTAGCGGTCGATCCCGCGGAATTGGCCGGGGCCCCACAGATTGCGCTTTATCCGGGCATGCCGGCGTCAGTCATGATCCTCACCGAGGAACGCACCGCACTGGACTACATTTTAGGCCCCCTGGTTGTGTCGTTCCACTCCGCGTTTCGCCAGAAGTAACGAGCTTCGCGCCCAACATATTCGCGTTTTTTCAATTTGCGGACGCGGTCCAAGGTAGGTGGCGAGACCCATCTTATTCGATCGTCTGCGCCATCTCCAAGGCGGCCCAACCCATCCGGGAGCTTATTTCGATTTCTGGCGATTACGGTTGGGGTAGTTCCATGTTGCACGAACTTTCCGGCTCTGTGTCGCTTAAATCCTTTCTTTCCGGGCATGTCTCGGCCCATTCCTTGCTGTCCCTCCAACATGGCTGCAACACAAATTGATATGTTTGTTCGTGTATGTTCGTCCGATCGGCCTCCTCGTCACGGCAGGCATCGTTGATCTGACCAACTACGATCGCGCTGCCAACTACGGCGCGATGCTCTGGATGACCGCGAAGGTCCAGAGCCCAGAAGGCGAGCAAGCCCAACGATTATGGACTGAGAAGGGTAGCCAGGCGTTCGATACTGAAGGGCATGACGAGCGGATGGGACGGCGAACTTACCCACAGTTGGCGCGAGCAGCGGCCGGCACGAAGCCCGAACAGCAGACTTCTCCGGTGCGCCAGCGCCGACGCCGCAGTCAAACGCCCGCGCAGGAAGCTTTCGTCGCTACCGCGCGCACGTTCGTAGAACCAGCGTGACTGACGTTGCATACCGCCCGCCGGGCGCGCCCAGATCGACCCGAAAGCTCCTGCATCCGTCGGTGGAAGCGATGATTGGACGAGAAGTCGGCCATGTCGACCTCGTTCTGATTGTTGGCCGACTGGGAGACGCGCGGCGCGATCTCCCCGGTGTCACCATCGTCCAGAATCTCGATAATCTTGAGCGGCACTTGGAGGCGGCTCGCGTCCACATCCTCCTTGCGCCACGCGCGGAAGATCGAACCGGTCGTCTGCCGCGCAATCACGCTGATCAGCAATGGCAAGACCTACGTCGAGCCCACAACCACCGCGTCCGTTTCCGCGGTCTGGGCGAGGAGCTGGGACATGGACGAAGGTTTGCTATCTAAGAATTCGATGACTGCTAAGGCACTGAAGCGCAAAAATCGCGATCGTGGTTACCCGGTGGGCAGGCCATTGGAACCAGTTCGCGAATTCGGCGTTGCGAGCGGATGATCAGAAGTTTCGCTTACGCTCTTATCCTCGTCCAGGTATCCATGGCGACCGCGCTGGCTACACAGGTATTCCTGTCGACCGCCGAGGAAGCCCGTAGCTCAGAACTCTCGCTGGCGCCGGCGCCAGGCGAAGAGGGATGTGCCAAGGCGATGTGGCCCAATATTCCTGAACGATGTTTGCACCGGGTCGAGCCGAAGGTGGTGACGCTCGTGCTCACCCAAAACAACTAATGGCGCATGGCGCTTTCTGATATGCAGCTGCCATGCGCCGCTGGCTGCGCTGCCGCGGCACCACCAACGCTCCGTTAAGCCTCGCTCAATCTCTGCAAGCTATCTTGTTGCCAGTTTGTCGAGGGTGACATGAAGCGCAAGTCGATAATGCTCTTTGCCTTCCCAGCTCTGATCCTGCTGATCTTGGCAGGGGAGCGCATGGCGACTTTCTTGCTGGGAGCATATCCGGCCAGTCCCGCAATGTGGCGGATCTGGCTTGAACTAAGGCCGCTGTCGACGATGTTCTGGCAACAGGTCGATCTTTATCTCGGGTCGTCGATGGTCCTTGATGCCTTGATGCTGGCCGCCGCGTCGATCGTTTGCTGGATGGCGTGCCGCACAAGAAGGTCGGCCGCGTTCTTCTTCCTTGCCAACCACGTCGCCCTGCTTTTCGCCGGGTTGATGATCGCTGTCACCAGCCATTCCGAAACAGCCAGCACGATCGCCTCTTTCACGGTACCCGGCGGCCTTCCGTTCCAACTTACGGTCGATTTCACCTTGAACAACAGTCTTGTGCTGTTTCTGGGCGTGACGGCATGCGCCTACTGCCATGTCATCTTCCTCAGCGAAACCCGACAGCGGTCCGAAGCGCTGGCCGCTAGGCTCGTTGCTCTGCAGCGAGATCTCTAGGATAGCCCCACCTTTTTCCGGCGTTAGTTGATCTTCCGGTAGTAAACCTTGCCGTCGGCCTGCTCTATGCGCTGGTAGTCGGGGCTTGGGGCAGGCGCTGCAGCTGCAATCCTCCTTTTGGGCGGACGCGGTGTATCGACGACGCTGGGCTCGGTCGCGTCTTCACCATCGAGAACAGCAGGCGCCTCCGCCATGCTGCTGGTCGTGTCGACGGAAGGTTCCGCTGCGCTCGACGTGATTTCGTCATGGACAATAGGCTGGTTCTGTTCCAGCCGGGCTATGCTCCGGTTGATTTCGCCAAAGCTGCTCTGCAGTTGAGTGTCCAGTTTTTCAAATCGGCTCTGAAAACCGTTGTTGACCGTGTCCAGCCGGCCCCCGATTCGTTGTTCAAACGTCCCGAGTTGTTCCAGGCGCCCTTCCAGAAAGCGCATATCGCTGATGCCGCGGTAGAGATAGACTGCGGCTATTATGTTCACCAAGGTGAGCAGGGACGTGCCGATGATGACGGCGCCGACAATGCTTCTGTCGCTCGGTTTCACAACGGCAGCTTGCTCTCCAATGTGGGTTGCTGTCCCAATCTCGATTGCCGGCATGTCCGGTTCGCTGATCATCGTCATTGAACCACCACCTTTGCGCCGATCGCGACGCGCCTGAAGAGATCGATCACATCGGTGTTGGTAAGGCGAAAACACCCCGATGTTCCATCGAAGCCAACACCCTTGGGATCGTTGGTTCCGTGTATCCGATAGAGCGTGTCACGCCCGTTCCGAAGCAGATAGAGCGCCCTGGCGCCGAGTGGATTGTAAGGACCGGCAGGCACCATTTGCGGCAGGTCCGGCTGGCGGGCGCGCATTTCGCGGGGTGGGTGCCATTCCGGCCATTCGGTCTTCGCCCCCACCTTGACTACCCCGGTCCAGCCAAATCCGTCGCGTCCGACGCTGATCTGATAGCGAAGCGCCTGGCCTTGTCGGGTCACCAGATAAAGCGCTTTCTCGCCCTTGCGGATAACGATTGTTCCGGGCTGTTCGGTCGTCTCGAAGGCGACAGTCTTGCGCAGGCTGGGCCCCATTGCCGGCAGCGGCGGCCGATCCGAAAGTGCCGATCGCGCGCTGGCAAAATCCTGGACCGACATCGCCAGCGCCATGCCCATGGCGCAGACCAACCCAAGGACGATCCGATACCTATTTGGCAGCAGCGTCATCGAGCCGCTCTTTGAACATCCGCTTCAGGTCCTTGTTGAAGCGCGCACGCCCATCCACCTCGGCAGGCAGGATAGCACGGTTCAACGCATCGGTCAGAAGCGCATTGTCCAGCGCGACCGACTTGATGTGCGGCGCCTTGAAGATCTTTTCCAGCTCGCTGCGCGAAAAGTGGTTGCCGAACCATTTGCGCTTGTGCTTGTTGGCCACCAGCGTGATGCTGACAGCATTACCACGCAACTCACGGATCTTCTTGTAGAGCCGTTTGCCTTGCCGCAGCGAGGCGACGTTGAGTTCGAAGACGATGAAGATCTCATCGCTCGTCGACAGCACGGAATTGTGCCAAGGCGTCTCGATGTTCGGCAGGTCGATGACGATGTCGTCAAACCGGTAGGCGACGAGGTCCAGCAGCCGGAAGACAAAATCACTGCCCTGCGGTTCAAAAGGCAATTGCGGCCTCTCGAAGGAATAGAGCGTCAGCCCGGACGGGCGCGAGAGCTTGATGACATCCATCAGCTCGACGTCGAGCCTCTCCGGCTGGCCGATGATGCCGCCGAGGTCGAACTGGTTGAACTGGTTGAGATAGGCGCCGCAATTGGCGCTCTGGAAATCTAGGTCGACCAGACAAGTGGAAGCCGCCCGCTCTTTCGACTTCGATGACAGGAACTCGGCCGCCGAGAGAGCGAGCGTCGTCGCGCCGGCGCCGCCGCTCGCACTGATGAAGGTGATGATACGGCTTTTGGTTCCCTGGTTGCCGGTGTCGTGGAAGGTCACCGCATTGAGCAGTTCCTTGCCGTCGAGCGGCTTGTGCAGCCAGTCCGAAGCGTTCATGCGCACCAGCACACGCGTCTGCTCCGACGACAGTTCGTCCGAGACCGCGATCAGCGGCACGGTTGCCCAAAGGGCGCGCACTTCGACGATGCCCGGCCTGCCGAGCAACTCGCCATTGCCGAGGTCGAGGATGACGATGCCGGGGCGCGTGTCCGCGGGCGGACCCCTGAGGAAGTCGCCGGTCTCGGAAATCCTGATGTCGTAGATCGCCAGCGCGTCGAGCCGCGTCGCCACATCGCGCTTGAAATTCGCATCCGACGAGAACAGCGCCACCTGCTTTCGCTTAGTCGGTGTAACCTTGGTGTTGATGGCGTTCATGGTGTCCACGTGCTCTTCATGTCTTCGCCCGTGACCGTGCTCAGCATGGAGGGCATGGTGATGTTTCCGAATCCGAGCAGTCCGGCCAGGAAGAAGAATTGGAAGGGATGATTTTTGATGCTTACGGTGATCGTCGGCACCGGCCCGCTGGGCCGCGTCCAGTAGCCAAGGCCGGAGGCGGCGTATTCGATCCGCACCTCTGACTTTTCCAGCATCGGCAGAAAGTCATGCATTCCGGCACGGTTGGCGGTGCCGTCATAGATCGCGTCGAACGCGACCTGGCTCGCGTTGACGGGGTTGCACAAGCCGCCTCCGATACTGCAGCAAGCGACACCTGCTGTGCTCGCAGCGCAGACATAGTCATACGTGCCGGCCGGGACCGCGGTGCCGACCTTGGTGATATCGCTCTGCGTCAGCGTCTCAGATGGAAGCCCGATGGCGACAGGAGTAAAAATCTGCGCGAGTCTTGCGCCGGCTTGCACAGCTTTGTTTCCAGCGTTCCATTGGTAAAAGGCGTAGCCGAAATCGACGAAACCGAGCAGAAGCGTCAACAGCAATGGCAGGGCGATGGCCATTTCGACCATCGTAGCGCCAGACTGCTCAGCGCAGAACCTTCGGTCTTTCATCACCATCCGAAGACGCGCTCCTGATGCGATACTTTGATGTCGATGCTTCCAAAGCCCAGATAATCCCAGAACACCATGCCGTTGTATGGCAAAGTGGTGCTGACCAGCACAACATCAACGTTGGCGCTATTACTTAGATAAAGTATGTTGCCACTGCCATCGGTCGCAGGAGTGGATGTCTTGGTGATCAAAACTGTCGGTGGAAGCCAGCCAGCTACTCTTGCGCTGCCGCCAACGACCGCGCCATTGGCAGCAAGGTTTTGGGCCTGACCCTTGCAAGTAGTCTCCCAATCGCTACTGCAGCGCGCCATGTAGCGGGCTGCATCCTCAACGCCTGCTGCAAGGAGCAGGCGCGTGTTCAAAACGTTGGAGAACTCGAACACACCGGCCGACAACAGCAAGACGAGTGGTACGGTGATCGCGACTTCCACCAAGGCGGCGCCCCTTTCGTCGCCTTGGAACCGCCGGATGATTTGGCCAAGCTTGGTCATGTCGGCTCTACCGATACAACTGGGCTTCATTGCGGAATGCTTTGTCGACAAGGGTGTTGTTGGCGAAGCCGCCATCGACGTCGACGATCTCCAGGCTGATAGGTTTTTCGGCGCCGGTACTTTCCGGATTGTCCTCGTCGTTGGGATTCACCTTCTGGATCGGGTTGTTTAGGAAGACGCTGGCATAGCCATCCGGCCGGACTGCGGTGTGCCCGTTCAGCTTCGCCTGGTTCGCCTTGCAATCGATGATGGCCATGTTCATCAGCCGGCGGCTCGGATCTGCCTTGGTGAGGTCTCCCTTGTAGCAGGAAGGCGTTCCCACTTCGTTTGAAGGCCCTTTCGACTTGTCGGCCACGATCCCGGCAGTGATTTCATACATGTAGACGTCATACCTGGACGCGGGAACGCTACGCTTGAGCGGGTCAGTCTTCGCCGGGAGGTTCGGATAGGCAGCGTTCTTGTGGTTGGCGGCCCAGTAGGCAGTCCAGAACGAATTCGCTGCGATCGGCAGCGTCATGCCCTTAGCCGAGTCATAGCCGCTGCCAACCGGCAGAGGCACTGCGGAACCATCTGTCGCGACATCAAACTTGTTGCAATTGCTGTTCTTGCTGGCTCCCTTGCGTACATTGCTCGCCGGGCGGTAGCCAAGGTCTTTGTTATTTTTCAAAGATCCCTGATAGAGATCGAAGCGGACGTTAAGGCCAGTGTTGACCTGTCCCAAGGTGACGCCGGTTTTGGATGTCAGCGAAGTGCGACTGTAGCAGGTACCTGCGGATCCCCTGGCCATTCCGTCCTGTACCGACGTCAAACCGTTGTCCAGCAGGCCAAAGTTGCCTGGGCCGGGGTTGCTGTCGACTTTGAGAATACGAAATTCACGGCTGTAAGTATCGCCCGATGCAAAGGCCTGTTGGATCGTCTTACTAGTCAACGGGTCGGACGTCTCGAACGGGTTGCACATGAAGATCGGCACGGTTTCGCAGATCGACTGAACGAACCCGGCCACGGCCTGTGGCTGGATATCGATGGTGTCCTTGCTGCCGATAAAGCTGGCGGGGAAGATCGTTTCAAAGGCACCGGCGCCATCGGCAAGTCCGGAAGCGTTCACCGTCACCAGGGAAAATGATACCGCCTTGGGATCGGTGCTTGCCCAGTTGACGCCATTCGCGTCAACGCCGTCGGCGCCCAATGCTATGCTGTCGCTCGCGGGTATACCGGTCAGGTAGGTAATGGTCACGTCAGACAAAGCAAGTGTGTGATCGCCTGACGTCGAAAACTTGGTCGTCTGGCTGGTCAGAAGGGTCGTTTTCGCCAGATTGGCCCGGGTGATCGAATCCGATTTGCCATCCAGCTCCGCGGCTGTCGCAAGCGCAAGCGCATCGACACCCTTCTGCAGATCGTTGTGAAGCCCGTTGGCCCGGCTCATATCGATGGCAAGCAACGCGAAGCCGATAAGCACCGGCAACATAATCGCCACCAGGATCATCGCTATGCCGCGTTGATCGTTCCAGAACGCCCTAATGGTCCCCAACATGACCCTACTCTCTGCTTCCTTGCACCAGGCCCCTCGCTCACCCGGCGCATTGCGACCGCATCCTTCTGTTCAATTCGCTCCGTTGTTCACCGCCCCGCCGACATTGACCGTGATCGCAGGCGGCGGCGGTGGTGGCGGCGGAAATTTGTAGCCCTGGGCAACAGCGGCAGCCCGCCTGCCGTCGCCTTCGATGTGTGTGTTCTTCGAGTTTGGGTTGAACGGATCGACCGTCTGCGCCAGCGAATTGTATTTCTGTGTGTCGCCGGCGGCCAGGGTCACCGAATCGTAATGGTTCAGATAGTCGGCGGCGCAGCTTGACAGCGCGCCGGCACACAAGAGGAGGATCAGGACGCTATTTCTTGACATAGAGCATCTTGTCCTTCGATTTGAAGTCCAGCATGTGGCCATAGGGTCCGGTCACGCCGTCGCCCGTTTCGTATTTGCGGATCATATCCTTGTTCACCTCCAGCTGACCGAGCACGAAGAATTCCGGATCGTTGGCCGGCCGTGTCTTGTCGAACGGGGTCGCCAGTTGTTCGCCGGGTTTCACCGGCCGCACGACGTGCGGCGTGACGATGACGACCAGTTCGGTCTCTTCCTTCTGGTTGCTCGAATTTCGGAACAGCGTCCCGATGACCGGCACCTGACCGAGCCATGGCACCTGGTTCTGCAGCTTGGTGGTCTTGCTGGACAACAGCCCGCCGACCGCGAAGCTCTGGCCGTCGCGCAATTCGACGACGGTATCAAGCTTGCGGTTGGTGAAGATCGGGTCGCCGGCGGTGGTGAAGCCGGTGAGGTCGCTCACTTCCGGCGCCAGCTTCATATGGATCTTGCCGTCGTCGAGTACGACCGGCGTGAACAGCAGATTGACGCCGAATTGCTTGTACGTGATGGTTATCTGGCCATCGGTGCCGATAACACGGATGGGCACTTCGCCGCCGGCATTGAAGCTGGCCGGCTCGCCCGAAAGCGTCGTAAGGTTGGGCTCAGCCAGCGTGCGTACCACACCCTTGGCCTCGAGTGCTTCGATAATCAGGTCCACCTTGATGTTGCTGTCGATAACCCGGGTGATCAAAGCCGCAAATGGATTGCTGCCCGACAAGAGGCCGCTGAGCAGATCGCCCGGGCCAAGCACCACGCCATCTTCGTCGGCGGCTGCAACACCCGTGCCTGTACGGGTTGTGCCGCTGCGATTCGTGCTCCTTATTGAAACACCAAGATCCCTACCGGCATTACGCTTGGCCTCAAGCACGCGAACCTCGAGATTGACCTGCTGGCTGTCGTCGACAATGACGGAATTTATAATGGCGTCGGGGCCATACTGCTGCGCCACCTCCAGGATTGACGCCAGCGTGGCTCCATCCTTGACGTGACCGCCGAGCCTGACCTTGCCGTTAATCGAGCCGATCTCGATGCGCGCCCGAGGCGCCACCTGACGGATCGCCTGCGCCATGTCGCTGACGTCGACACCGACTTCGATCTGGATGACGCCGAGCGAGCGCTTTTCCGGAGAGAAAAGATTGACGGTGGTGGTGCCGGCGCCTTTGCCGATGACATAAAGCGTCCGGTCGGTCATGGGCTGGGCATCGGCGATCTTCTCGTCGCCGACAACGATGTCGCCGAGATTGGCGCTCACCTGGAGCGTCACCGACTGTGACATCGGCAGGAAGATGCGATGGACGCTCGGGTTCGATACGTCGATGAACCGGTCGGCTGCTTCAGCCGCCGCAATCGACGTCAGCAGCGCAGCCAAACAGCACAGCGCGGCCGCCACTACCCTCATCCAAAACCCCTGCATACCCGTCTCCCAAACTGCTGCCGCCGGCAGCCCCGCTTCGCCGCGTCCCTTTATGGTTGTCGCGGCACATCATAGGATTCGAGCTTCACGCCGCGAAATACGCCCACTGTAACATTTTTCGGCGGTGCCGGCTCCAAATACTTGATAACTTCCTTGACGACTTCTTTTGATGCGGGTGCCGTCACTACGGCCGGAACCGGCTTGACTTTGCTCAACTGGTCGAGTTGGTTTCCCACCCTGTCCACGGCCTTTTCCAATCCGGCGATCTTGTCATCCGCGCGCTGGCGTTCGGCGGCGGCCGCGGCCTGTTTGTCAAGTTCGGCCTGCCTCTTCGCGACATCGTCCGGCGTCTCGCCGTTCAGATCGGAAAGCGTGACGCGTTCGGTCGCCTCGCCCTTGTTGGCGGCTGCCTGGCGCAGTGCAAGAGACAACTGCCCCGCACCGGCGGCCAGCGTCAGTCTCTGCGCGTCCTTTGTGGTGGCTTCGAGTGTCACCGACTTAACCACCGTCGGGTTGTCCTTGCTCACGTCAGCGACCTGGTCTACGGCGAGCACCTTCATGCTCTGCAGCAGAACGTCGACAAAACTCTTGTCCATGCCGTCATCGCCGCGCACCGAGCGCGTCAGCAGCACATCAACCCGGTCACCCGGGAAGACGAAGCCGGCGACGCCAAGCACGTCGTTGACGCGGATGGATACGGCCTTCATGCCTTCACCCAGCACCGCCGAAAGTGTGGCGCGCTGGCCTGGACCGGTGATCTTGGTGGCGAGCACCGGCTCGTTGGCGCTGATAGCCTGCAGCGCCTGCCTTGCGCCGTTGCCGGCCATCGCGTCCTTGGTGGTCTTGAACGCGCCTGCTGGTATTGCGCCGGCCGGCCACGGGATCTCGCGCAGCTTGTCCGCATCCAGCGTGTCGCCGAATTTCAGCGGCATTGCCGCAACGACGACCGTACTGGTCTGTGCTCCATTGGATTGCGCCATCGCAGTGCGCTGGCTCGCCAGCCAAAAATTGGCAAGCACAACCGCAAGTACGCCGAACACGCCGGCGAGGACAATCATGATAAGAGTATTGGCGCGCATCTCTCCACCCCAAAATCGCCCCCCAGGACGATGCTAGTTTCTTCCTGATGCAGAAAAAACCCGGGTCGAGATCGATCCCGACCCGGGAGTTCACTTCATATCACGGCGTGCAATCGCCACCAGTGGCGCCGGTAGCCGTGACGCCCTTGCCGTCGAGATTGGCGCAAAGGCCTGTAAACTGATCACCGACCCAGCCGCCGATGGCCAGGATCGCCAGCAGCGAGGCCGCAGCGATAATGCCGACCAAGATAGAATATTCGACCATAGCAGCGCCGTTTTCGTCGTCGCGGAACTGCCGGGTCATCGTCATGAGCTTCTTCATGTCAATTTCCTCCCCTTGGAGGTTTGAACCCGACGAGACAGAGCCAAGGATGAACTCCATACCCAAGCATCCCCCGTCACCTCAATCCTAAGGCTCGCGAAAAAGCAGAGTCAAACGGGATTAACAATTCCTTAACCTTCCAATACCTATGCTCGCGAGTTCAAGGGCGACTTGAATCCTTACAAGAGCTTGATTCTGCTGATTTTTCAACCCTCCTTAACCATTCGTTCACAATTTGGCCGCAGCCAAGGCAGAACGATAGAAATATTAGCATACCTGCATATTCCTTTATATCTAAGGGTTTACGGAGATTTTTCACCCAGCATCTCATTTGTTGCGGCATGAAAGGTTCCGTGAGGTGGAAGTTGGGGTAGAGGGTTAAGCGGGCGGATCGAAATAAAACGATATTTTTCTGGCGTCCTCCTTAACTATGTTGAAAGCATTGGCCTCACGTGAGCCCCTCCAGCGCTTGTGCCTCGCTTGGTTAACGTTTAGTTTCCGCTAATAAGGGGCTAGCGGGGTATAAGGGATTATGCTGGGGCGGTTTATCAAGGGACCAAGCGAGCAGCAGGTCGCGACAAGAGCCGAGCAGCCGGCGGTGCTGCCTGTCGCTCCGGCCCTTTCGCCGACCGCTGATATTGAATCGCGCGGCGACGATTTCCTGACGCTCAAGGTCGAGCTTCATCGCCACCTGATCGATCGCTTCAATCTGACCGCCCTTGAAAATGCCTCCAAGGATGAAATCCTCAATGAGATCCGGCCGATCGTGCGTGAGTTCGTTCGCGGTCGAAACGTGCCGCTGAATGCCCGCGAGCTCGATCAACTGACCATCGACACGGCCGACGAGATGCTGGGGCTCGGTCCGATCGAGCCGCTGCTCAAGGACGATTCCATCACGGATATAATGATCAATACACACAAGCGTGTCTTCATCGAGCGGCGCGGCATGATCGAAGAGACGGCAATCCGATTTCGTGACGAGGCGCATCTGCTGCGCGTCATCAACAAGATCGTCTCCAATATCGGCCGCCGGGTCGATGAATCGTCGCCAATGGTTGACGCGCGCCTGGACGACGGCTCGCGCGTCAACATCGCGGTGCGGCCGATCTCGGTAGACGGTCCGCTGGTTTCAATCCGCAAATTCTCGAAGAATCCGTATTCGCTCGAACGACTGATGACGCTCAATTCAATCAAGCAGCCGATGATCGATCTGCTGCGGATTGCCGTTCAGGCGCGCAAGTCGATTCTGGTTTCGGGTGGCACCGGCAGCGGCAAGACGACGTTGCTTAACGCGCTGTCGAGCTACATTCCTTCCAGGGAACGCCTGATCACCATCGAGGACGCGGCGGAACTGCAATTGCAGCAACCGCATGTCGGGCGACTGGAAACCCGCCCGCCCAGTGTCGAGGGCAAGGGCGAGGTGCGCCAGCGCGAATTGGTCAAGAACGCGCTGCGCATGCGGCCCGATCGCATCATCGTCGGCGAGGTTCGTGGCGAGGAGGCCTTCGACATGCTGCAGGCGATGAACACCGGCCATGAAGGGTCGATGACCACTATTCACGCAAACACCCCGCGCGACGCGATATCGCGTCTGGAGCAGATGGTCGGCATGGCCGGCATGCCGATGACGCACGATTCCATTCGAGCGCAGATTGCTTCGGCCATCGACATTATCGTGCAGACGCAACGGCTCGCCGATGGAGGCAGGCGCGTAACGTCGATTTCCGAGATTACCGGCATGGAAGGCAATATCGTGCAGCTGCAGGAAATCTATCAATTCGTCCGCCGCGAGGTCGCGGCCGATGGCAAGATCATAGGTGATTTTCGCGCCACTGGCGTCCGGCCCCGGTTTGCAGCGGAAGCAGCGACGCTCGGCCATCATTTCACCAAGGACGCCTTCAATCCGCAGGTCGCCCTCTGATGCTGACCGGTCAGGGGCTGCTTTACTTCATCTATGTGCTTGCGGCGGCGTCGGTCATTCTCGCCGGCGAGGCTCTGTATCTTTCCTTTGCCGGTCGCCGTGCGGCAGCCGGGGCGATCAATCGTCGGTTGAAGAGATTGTCAGATGAAATTCCGGCTGAGCGGACTTTGCAAAACTTGCTGCGCGAGCGGGGACTGACGGAATCGGGGGACTTTCTTTTTGGCCTGGTAGGGCTGAATAGGCTCTATACCCAGTCCGGCATTACCGGAAATCCGCTGACATTCGGCGGGATGTTCGTCTGCGCTTCCTTGGCATTGGCGCTGCTGCTGTCATTCGTCTTGGGAAAGTCGTTCTTGCTCGCACTCGTCGTTTTTCTTGTTGTCGGGTTTGCGCTGCCCCTTCTCGTGCTTCGCCGGGCCCGCAGCAAGCGAATCCAGAAATTTGCGAAGCAACTCCCGAATGCACTCGACATGATCGTACGCTCGCTGCGCGCTGGACATCCGGCCTCAGTGGCAATTGGCCTTGTGGCGCGGGAAATGCCCGACCCCCTGGGAACCGAATTCGGAATCGTGTCCGACGAGATCACCTTTGGGCTCAGCATGGAACAGGCCGTGCGAAAACTGTCTCAGCGGGTAGGATTCGAGGGCCTCCACCTGCTTTCGATAGCGCTGTCAATTCAATCCAAGACCGGCGGCAATCTCACCGAAATACTGGCAAATCTCTCATCCGTGCTGCGTGAACGGCAAAAACTACGGATGAAAATCAGAGCGCTTTCGTCCGAGGGGCGAGTCTCGGCCTGGATCATCTCATTGTTTCCAATTGTGATGTTCTTGATCCTTCAGGTTACGGCTCCGTCTTATTATGGCAAAGTATGGCACGACCCGCTGATTGTCCCTGTTTTTGTTGGGTTTGGAGTGTGGGCCCTGTTGGGCGACTTCATCATGTATCGAATGGTCAATTTCGACTTCTGAGGAGCGAGCCATTAACCTGCTTTCCAACCCCAGCGACTTGGGCTTCATGGTCTCCATCGCCGTTTTCGTGGCGGCGGTGGCGCTTTTCCTGTTTGGCGCGCTTGTCTTCTTGCCGGCCCTGCAGACGCGAAAACTGGTCACGCAAAGCCTTGTAGGCGAAGGTGTGGTCGACGCCCGCTCGCTCGCGGGTCAGGAAGAACTGGCCAGGATTGCGGCGCAGCGACCTGTCGACGCATATTTTCGAACAATGGAAAAGGAGCGGCAGGAGCCCAGCGCGCTTGAAGCGAAGCTGTTTCGCGCCGGCTTCTATCAAGCGAGCGCTCCGTTGCTTTATACCCTGTCGCGGCTCGGCGCCGTGTGTGTCGGATTTTTGGCTGCCTACGCAATCCTGCCCCGGGTGTTGCCACCGCATTTACCCGGTTTCGTGGCTCTAGCCGGCTCCGCCTTGTTGGGGCTGGGGTGCATAGTGATCCCAGCCATTCTGCTCGATCGCTTCGAGAATGCTCAGAAGGAAACCTATCGTCGCGGGTTTCCAGATTTCATGGACATGATGATCACCTGCGCGGACGCCGGCATGAGCTTGGAAGCAGGGGTCGAGCGGGTCGGCGCGGAACTTGCCGCCACGCACAAATGGCTGGGTATTCAGTTGTCGATCATGAATCTGCAGCTGCGCGCCGGCAAGCCGTTGCGGGATGCGCTGCGCGAGCTCGCGGAACGCATCGGGCTTGAAGAGGCACGGGCTCTAGCCGTGCTGTTTAGGCAATCGGAAGAGCTTGGCACAAGCCTGACGGAGGCGCTGCGCGTCTACAGTGACGAAATGCGAGGCCAGAGAATCCTGACGGCAGAGGAGAAGGCCAACTCCTTGCCCGTCAAAATGATGATTCCGTTAGGGTTGTGCATCTTTCCTGTCGTGCTGATGGTCATCATGCTGCCGGTGATCATTCGCATGAAGGGCATTTTCTTCTAGTTGCGCATATGCTTTGGTCCTAATATGGGTCGGGGGACTCACGGGGAGATTGTATGAAAAGGCCAATTGCAGTCGTGGCCTGCCTGTTCATGGCGGCACTCGTCGGCTGCCAGACGAACGGGGCGGTCACCACCGACGGTGTCGTTCGCACCAACGAGCCTTCAAAAGGCGATGTGACTTCGTTTGGTGATGCGTTCGACGGACTGAAGACTGTCGGTGACGTCGAATATTATGCCTCGGACCAGGCCGTTGCCGAGGCCAAGAACCAGTTCCGGGCGGAAAATTACGGCAATGCCGGAGCGCTGTTCTACAAGGCGACGCAACTGGCACCCAACGATGGTGGCGCATGGATGGGCCTGGCCGCCTGCAGCGACCGCATCCACCGCTTCGACCTCGCCGACCGAGCCTACGCCCGAGCCTTCAAACTGGTTGGCGCGTCGCCCGAATATTACAACAATGTCGGCTATTCCTACCTGCTGCGCGGCAAGCTGCAGGACGCACGTGCGAATTTCCTCAAGGCCTATGAACTGGCGCCCAACGATCCGACCGTGGTCAACAATCTGAAGCTTCTGTCGTCCAGTGTGAAGAACGTCGAGCGGCAGTAGCATGCTGTTTTTTGGATCGGTACTGCTCAAGGCGCTCACCGTCCCGCTGCTCGCAAGAGTCGCCTGGCTCGATTTTACTACCCAGAAGATAGCCAATCGCGATGTACTGCTGCTGCTTGGCCTGGGCTTGGGGTCGCTTGCGCTTTTCTCGCTCTATTCGAGATCATGGTTTGGAATGGGGCTGAGCGCGGTTGCCGGGCTTCTGCTTTTTGTCATGCTTTTCCCGTTCTGGGGCCTGCGAAAGATCGGCGCCGGCGACGTCAAGCTGATGGCGGTTACGCCGTTCCTGATCGGCGGCGGCAATCTCGCCATGTTTTCAGTGTTGTTGCTGATCCTCGCCCTCGCCACCGCGGCGATCGTGAGAAACCCGCTTATGCTGCCGGCAGGCGCCTTCCGGCTCTTTGTCCAGCACTTGGACCGCAAGGGCGTCGTGCCGTTTGGCGTGCCGATTTCGGTCGCGGCAATCTGCACGATCGCGTTTGTGATCTACAAAAGTCTGGTGCTGGCGAGCAGCTCCGGAATCCTGGATCAGCTTAATTGAACCTCGGCAGTCCGCTCTGCTGCACGAAGCGCGCGCCGACGTAACCTTTGCTTAATGCCGAACTGGCAGTCTATCTGCCTATTGAGGGTGGGCTATGATACAGGATTACCGGTCGACAGTAGCCTGGTTGGCGGCTGGATTGATTGTTGGTGCCGTGGCGTTCCCGTTTGCGGCTGTTGTCAACAGACCGGCGACACTAACAATTATCAGCGCCGAACCGCCACCGCTCCCAATCATCAAAAAGACGTTCGTCCGAAAATGGCGCCGTACATAGGCGATCACTGGTGCCTGTCCCCAATACCGCGTACCGTCTGCAGCCAGACCGGATTGGACGGATCGCGCTCGATCTTGCGGCGCAGGCGGTTGATCTGGACGTCGATGGTGCGCTCGCCGACTTCCGAATCGTCACCGGCGAGTTCATAACGCGGCAATGGTTTCGCCGACCCGTGCGGCGAAGACCGCCAGGATCTCTTGCTAGCGGCCGCGCGCCCGCCGCCCCGCCTCAGTTCGCGCCTGCACAGCGTGCCATGCGTTCCCCAGCGCTCCTAACGACATTGGCACGATCATCGAAGGTTGCTTTAATGGCAGGTTCCAGATCGAAAAAAGGAAGAGAAGAAGAATCTGTGCGCTTTCTGCACACAGTCTCCCAAACTATCTGCTTTTGCAGGAGTCGCCTGGTGATGATCTGCCTCGGGAGCCGGCGATCGGCGCGGAGGCGACCATTCCTGGCAAAAAAATTTCCGGCTTCGCATGACCTTCCGCCGCAACACGGACAAGACGCTGCCGGCAAGGGGCTGAGCAATAAAAAGCCCGCCACCGTGAGGCAGCGGGTTCTCTTTCGGAAATGATGAGCTGCCTTTTACGGCCGGCCTTCATCGGGCGGGGTTGCGGATGCCTCTGGCCGGACATTCGACGTCATTGAAGCGAGGCACTCCTCCAGACGTTCCAGCCGCGCCTTCTGGCATCGCAGTGTGTGCGCGACGTCATGCAGCCTGGATTTACCCTGAGAGTTGGCGGCAGCGATCAAGTCTATTTGGAGCCGACTGATCTCGCTCCGCAGATCGCGAGCGTCAGCTTCCATCAGACCCCTGATCCATCCAGCCCCGCGCATTCCAGCACACCATCCACCGAGACCTGCGTCGCACGATAGCAGCGAGTTTGCTAACAACCATGCCATGAACCTTCTCGAATTTTATGCATTGCTAATATATAAAAAGCCCGCCACCGTCAGGCATCCGGGCAGTTTTTGCCCCGTCGGATCGGACTGTGAGGTTTGTCACAGACGCATCGACGTATCGGCGTAGGCTACGTGCAGTTTCCTGCAGGGGTAAAGGGAGTGGTCCCGATGCTTGTGAACCTTCCTATGCTTGTGAATCTTCCTCTTGTCGCAGTTGGTCCCCTTGCCGATTGGGTCCGTCATCGAGCCGAGCAGAACGCGCTGTTGAAGGCAACGGACGAGTTGAGCGCGTCACCAGACGACATGCTCAGCGACATCGGGATTTCCCGTGACGACATCACGACGTTTGCGTTCCGCAGCCCGGCGTCGAGACGTTGGGGCTGAGCAACAAAAAAGCCCGCCACCGTGAGGCTGCGAGCCAAATTATTCGAGAAGCAAACTGGATCGTTCCAGGTTCTGTAGCGCGGGAAGCGCGGCCGGTAGCCGAACACCCGGCCGAGGATGCGAATGCAAGAAGATGGCCCTCGTCCGCACACCAGGGAATCGAGAAGGAACGTCTCGTGCAGACTTCCCTTGGCGGCAAAGCGGCCCCCATAGCCTCGCCCGTGATTGTTGCACCAGCTCATGGTTTGCGGATGACCGCCTCCAAACATGGCGACCACAACGCACCCGTCCTCCAGTTCCGCGTCTGGATCAATGATAGGGCTTTCAGCCCGAAGCTCGGGGTAGGTGTCTGTCACCGCAAACACGTTGTAGGCCCACTTGCTGGCGGCACTGCGAGGCAAAACTGCTGCCCCAGGGTCACGTGACCGTGCCGAGACGATCGCGGGCTATCAGATGCCGTCGACGTTCTCTTGAGCCGCGACCGAAATTCGACTAGTCGAGTCAGCCGCTTCCGATGATCGCCAGTATATCAAGCAAACGACCAGCCCGGCGTACCCGACTTGCAGAACGATCAGCGCAAGGACCGCACAGCCGAGCGCGGTCCAAATTGAACCGGCTTCGATGTAGGTCCAGATCGCCACAATGATCGCAGTGGCAGACATGCCGACCAGGAACTGTGGAAAATACATTCCTCACGCATTTCATTAATTTAGCGATTGCACAATTAGCCGATTCTAAAATATCGCTGCAGCATGATGTCGCATCGGCTAGCACTACCCATCCACAGAAATGGTCGCTGCAGTCTTTGGGTGTGGGGCCGCACCGGCCACCGCGCGCGAAGATAGAGCCCCCGCGCTGCCTAGATATAGTCATATCAGCAATCACGCCATTAACCATGTAGGCGCTCCCAAGCCAAAGCTCAGGGAATCCCTCTTGAAGGCTCAAACGAGAGGACAAGCTAATACCGTTGAGAGTCGCGGGCATGGACGACGGTATGGGCGAGCATCTTGGGGTTTTCGACCTTGACGCTTTGCGCAAGGCTTTCCTCGAGTTCGTAGAAGAGCATAAAACCACGGATCATCCTGAGTGGGGCGAACTCGCCAAGCTGTTCCTCGAAAATCAACGAGAGCGGCACCAAGAACCGGACCCTGCCCAGCCGGAGGGGTGAACGCACTAGCGCTGTGTGACCGGACCGGCGCAGAAGCCATGACCAGAACAAACCGGGGATTCACGGATTCGCGGTGTCGATCTACATTTGCTCTGAGATGGCATTGGCGTGGCGCTGGCCGGTTAGGTAAGCGAGCCCCTTGTCAGGCAGTCCGGCATGTAGGACATGACCGGCACGTCGGGGAAGCCTCAGGCTCAGTCCACCCTTTCGGCGACACGACGATTCACTTCGATAATCAATTCGAAGACGCTTTCAAGCTCGCCGTTGATCTCGTCGGCAGGAATCCCGGCCTTCTCGGCAGCTGTCATCAACTGGTCTTTCAAGTCGCCAACCGAGATGGGGTCTCCCCGCGCCACAATGGGCAGTTGTTGGCTACCCACTTATCGAGAAACCTCAGGCCACGGACGCTCATTTGTTAGCAACCTCTCATCCTTGACACTGCACCCGCCCGCGGCCGGGTGACACCCGATCGCATAAGCGTGACGATTCCCTCCTATGACTTCCCGCATGCGGTTGTCGATTCGACTTCGAAGGCCGTGATCGGCCAGATATGGAATTAGTCGGCCCGGTCACGCGCATCGGCGACAAGGTAACCGTCAGCCTGCGGCCACTGGTGACTGTCGACGCCGAGCACGTGCGCGTTGTTGAGAGCCATGTGGGGTCGCCACGGCGAAAAAAGCCGATTGTTAACAAAGCCTAACGGCGCTGCTTGAGGAGATCAAAGGCCTCGTCGCAGGGGCAGCCGCCGGAAAGAATGGGATTCGGGCCGCTTTGGATTATAATGCGGTTCCCGAGCCAGCACGGCGACAAGTACCGAGCAGTCGAGTTCCTCGTTGAACGAAAAGTGCGGGTCGGCCTCTGGCAAGATCTGAGCCAAGCGTAGCGATTTCAACCTGGCTGTCTTGGCGGCACGTTCTGTGCATTCAACCTCATTGATCGCTTTCGCGGACCGCACTGCACCTCGGCGTTCTCCCAGCCAACACATTTCCTGGTAGCCTCATTCTCACCTCCCCCCAACGCAAATTTCTACATTCGGATGAACCATGTCGCCCTTCATTCTGATGAAGCCCAAGCTGAAGCAGCGGACCAGATGGCCCGCGATTGTGGGCTCGCACCGCCCGGCGAGGTGACGCGAGCCCGGCCGAGTCTTGCGGGACCCTGGACAGGGACAGCACCGAGTGGCTGGTGTCGGCGCTCCTCGAGTTCCTCATGGAAGGCAAACACCCAGAAACACCAAAGATGACTGTTGAACCGGCCGCTGGCGCCGCCAGAGGCCGCGACCAAGTTCTAACCGCCATTTTTGAAGGCATAGCAGCAGCCTATCAAGCCAACGCTCTATGAAAACAATGATCCTTTGGACAATTGCGCGACCTTTGCAGAGACGGCACTAGCGTCGCTGGAGTCGACTGGCTTCAGAGTGGTGCGTTAAGCCACCTTTGCTGCCTGCACGGTTTCGGGTGAACCGTGCAGGTTGCCCAATGGGGCGACAGTGGAACAAACTGAGGATTCACATTCCCGGAGTTCCGATTTGGAATCATTCCATGGAAACGGTGTTCGATGATATCGCCAATGCCCTCAGAGAGCCCCGCTCAGACGTGTGGCGCCCAGTCCGCGCCTTCGCCCTCGATCTTGCCGCCAAGCTGTTCCTTGGCCTCGCTGTCGGCCTAGGCGTTTGCTTTGGAATGGCGCTGGCTGGTTAGCTATCTCGCTGCGGCCGACTGAAGTGCGACAGCTGCAAAATCTGCCGTTGAGTTTCCCGAAAACGTAGCAGTCTCTGATTCAGCGGAGGTCGAACTTGTTGATGCATGGATGCCAAGGAAATCCTTTCCACAAAGGGCACTAAAATCTTCGGTGACATTGCTCATGGACCCGGAGGTGGTGCCGGAAGCGATGAGCGAGATAAAAGCGATGCCATCGGCTGGAATGGTGATGGTAATCCTGTCGCCGCTTTCTGCAGCTATCGCGGCAGGTATCTCAGAAGCTCCAACCACTCTGTAAATCTGCGCCGTGACAGACGGGTTGCCGCCATCAAAAGTGAACCCGATGTCGGTCGACGTTGTGTTTTCCAATATGTCGCCGCTGCCGGCTGATATGAACCAGATCTCGGAATTGGCGCTTGAGGGCACATCATGACTGCGCACCAGGCGCCTTGCCCGAAGGTCGCCGACAGTTACGGTATCTAGCGTCCGCAACTCCCCGAAAAACTTCCATGAGACTTCGAGCCAGATATCCCTACCGGTAGCAACAGCACCAAGGTTTTTCGAGGGCGCCTTAACCGTGGGGCCAGGGACGAGCCCCCCAGTATTAAAGGCCGAGACAGCCGAGACCATGATCGGTGACGAGCGCTGTAAATTCTGAAAGCCAATGATCGCCGCCGTGATCGCCAACGCCGCCAGGACAAGGGCAATCGCTATCCAAACAACTGACCGGCGTCGATTTCGCATCGTTGCCCCAACCCTAGGGGAAATATCAACGTATTAGCAACTGCTTGTATTTCTCGTGAACCAGGATCATTCTTGCCGCACGGAGGCCACCAGTAACGATGGAAAAGGGGAACGTCATGGAATCCGTTTGCTACGCCCAAAGCTCGATCTGTTTGCTGTCGCTCTTAGTCAACACCACGATGGCGCTTATTGTTTTGACGCCATTCGCAGCGACGCGCCTGCTGGTGTTGAGGATGCGCGCGGACTCGGGCCGAAACCTTCAACTCGCCTAAGCGCCGTGGGCAAACCACGTTACCGAGGCGCAGATCATGCGATTAGTTCTGTTGATCCTTGCCGCCGTGTTCTACATCTGGGACAACGTTGGCGAACGCGCCACCGACGAGATCCGCACTCATCTACAACGCCCGCAGCGGCTAAGGGCTTCGGTGCAGTCGTATTCCTTCCAGACCTTACCCTGAAACATCTGCTGCGCAAAATGCCTCTTAGAATCGCTTGGACCCTTGCTGGCGGCCGCGGCTCGTTCGCGGCACATCAAGGACATGTTGGGGACCTGCCAGCCGCCTGGAGAGAAGCGGATGCGCGGCGCCGGCAAGGCCGCATCGACGTGTGCAGGAAGGGATGAGCGCAAAACCGACATTGGCAGGAAAACCCGGGTAAATGCCGAGGCAAGACCGGATCTGGATGGCATCGACTCCTTCGAGGATATGGGCCTGCTTCGGCTAATCCAATCCCTTAGCGTATAAAGCATGCGATATGGACCTGTCGGATTGTTTGTATTCAAACGTCTATTGCAACGCAATATCGTCGGCAAAGAACGTCCGAATGGGGCTGTCGGCGGCTCCGTCGTGGGAACGAAAAAGAAGAGAAGCAGGACTTCCGTGTGCGATTTCTGCACGGTCTCCCGCAACGTCTGATATTACTTATCTATCCGCTCCATCCATCATGGGTGCAATTCGATCGAGCCTCACGGCTCCGATTGTGGAAGAGCAGGCCATCCGATTTCTGTCCAGCCATATCCGTCGTCACTACTACCCTCCTTCCTGCCTTCCCTTTTCGTGCACAGACGTCAGTCATAGCCGTGCTACTGCATGATCAACGTTCGGGAGCGTGCCCGCCCTTCCCTGCCCCACAATTCGAGGCCGATGTTGCCAAATATCTCGGAGACGGCGTGCTTGCCTATTTCGGGTGGCCGATGGCTTACGAGGATCACGCAGAGCGTTCCATTCGGGCTGCCTCCAGGCCCTCGCCGCAGTCGAGGCCATCCAATCGCCCGACGGCGAGCAACCGAAGGCGCGTATTGGCATCGCATCGGGCCACGTGGTGGTCGGCGACATTGCGGGCAGCAGCGTGAACGAGCGCGCCTCAATCGCAGGGGACACACCCAATCTCGCGGCGCGCCTGCAAAGCGCTGCCGCTCCCGGTCAGATCGTCGTTGCCGACAGCACGCGTCGGCTCGCCGGGCAGTCCTTCGAGATCGAGAGCCTCGGTGAGCAGGAGTTGAAAGGCTTCAAATCGCCTATTGCCCTATTCGCGGTTCGTGGCGAGCGGGAGGTGGAAAGCCGGTTCGACGCAGCGCACGATCGCGCTTTGTCGAAGTTCGTCGGCCGAACCAGCGAAATCGGCATTCTGCTCGAGCGCTGGGAGTTGGCCGAAGCCGGCCAAGGCCAGGCGGTTTTCGTGTCGGGAGAAGCGGGCATCGGGAAGTCGCGCCTCGTGGATGCGCTCGAGGAACGGCTTTATGAGAGCCATCATGAGCTAATCCGGCTGCAGTGCTCCCCCTATCACATCACCTCAGCCTTCTACCCCATCATCCAACGCCTAAGCCGGCTTGCAGGCTTTTCATCCGCCGACAGCGAAGCCATGCGCGATGAAAAATTTCGCGCGATTGTTCAACGTTACGGGGAACATCCCTCGGAGGTCGGACCGATCTACGCCGAGTTGCTCTCGCTCGACCTCGGCGGCGCGTTCAAACCGCTCGATCTCTCCGCCCAACATCGTAAGGAACTCAGCGTCCACACATTGGCGAACCGCGTTCTGCTCGCGGCGAAGATTGCGCCGGCCTGATCGTAGTGGTTGGCCGCCTGGTCACGCATCAGGTCGAAGGCATCGCGCCGTCGATCATGGTCTGGCCCTGGGCGGTGAGTGTCTCGAGTTCAACCGCCTTGATCTCGCTGCCATCCTGTTCGCGCTGCAGGCAGCGCTGGGCATGCTCGTTGTCGTCCAGTTGCCGCTCGATCCGGTGTACAGCTCGGTGGAAGACATTGGTGACGGACCAGAGCAGGTCATCGAGGTCGGGTTCGAGGCGCGTGTCGGCCAAGGTGGCGATGAGAGCGTCATAGATGTCGGCCACGGCTCCGGCCACGTGGTCGCCGCTGGGAAGCAGTCGCGGGTCGGGCTCGTCGGCATAGGGGCGCCAGCCATAGAGCTGGAGTTCGGTGAGGATGTGAGCGGTCGGAGAAGCTGCGTGGTGCGGTTCGGTGTCGTCGTGCTCGGCCATGGGATGCTCCCGTCGGTTTGACCGCGCCCCTCGCGGCCTTCATGGCGACGAGAGCCCGTGGGCGGGTTGGCCGGACACCCGAAGCGAAGCGGAGGGCCGGAGCGTAGCGAAGGATGGCGGCGGCCGGCTATTTTGCATCGCGATGGAAAGGCGTCGCACCCTATCGCTGGCTTTCGCCAGCAATCGCGCGCCGCCGGAGAATAGTCGGCCGCCGCCATTGCCTGGCCGGCGAGCTTGTGGGCTGATCGCCCTCTCGAAGGCCGGATCGCGGTTCTCTACCGCATCCAGGCAACGCCGCCGGCACCGTGCGCCGCCGCACGCTTCCCTGCCGGCTCAAGTAAACCGCTTCAGATAGCGGAGGCAGTCCTTGCGCATCAGTTGGTCCGCAATCGGGGCACGGAAGGCGGCAAGTCCGAAACGGCCGAGGTCTTAGTTGAAGTCCTCCATAGCCGGCGACAGCACGATTGCCTCGATTCCGGCGTCGGTCGCGCGCTCCATCAGGCTGTCTCTGGCACCGTCACCGGCCGGATCGTTGTCGCGGATGACGTAGAGCCGCCGCAGGTTCGGAGGGAACAGGATGGCGGCAAGATGGGCTGCCGAGAGTGCTGCAGCCATCGCCATGTCAGGCAAGGCGCATCTGAGCGACAGCGTCGTCTCGACCTTCGCCTGCCGCCATGACGCTGTCGGGTACGCCGAAGCGGACGCGTGACTCAGAAGGTCACCCATTGCCCGACGCGGCGTGTCGACGGGTGCCTTGCCGGCGCTGTCCCGTGCGAGCCAGGTGCGGTGCGCGCCGGTCAATCCGGCGTTTAACATCCGCTGAGTGTTTTCATTTTTAACGCAATCCCCGATTGGTAGACTCTCGCGATGCATCGGCAGCTACTGGCTCCGTCGGGCCGAGGGGGAGGCCGACGGGAGTAGCAACCATGCCCGTGCAGAAACAGGACTTTCGAACCAACAGGGCCGACTATGCAATTGCTGGCAAGAGCAGCGCGGATAGCGACCGCGATGAGTTGCTAGCAAGGAAAACGATGTCGCTCTGGCTCAGAGATAAGCGGTCAGCCAGATTGGCTGCAAACCCATCGGCTACCTTTCCCGGGCCGAAAGCCAGACCCCGCGGCTGAACAAGCGTTAGCCAACAACCTCACCCATAGGTAGGCCTCCGGTTGCGGTTGCGCGGCCGACCTTCGTGGCCTGGAATGAACATCAAGAACAAGGCCGGCGGTCGCGGCTGGCAGCCTTGCAACTAGGGCGCCGGCTTGCAGCGCCCATTAGGCGGAAATGCGAACGAAATAAGGGTCGTGCTGGGGCGCCGACAAGCGCGATCAAAACGAGCCTGATATGTAGAAACTTGCGCCTCCGATCGGCCGCTGGTGACTGTCGAAATCGAGCACGTTCGCTTGGTGGAGAGCCACGTTGCACCCAAGCGAAAACGCCGCTTGTCGACAAGGCCTAACTGAACGACCAACTGTCCGATCTCGGCCCGATTGCCGGCGAGCGATGCAACGCCGAGCCAGCCCACGTCGCGACCATGTCTATGCCTGCCCGATCTGCGGACAGCCGTCGATTAGCGTGAACCGGTTCAGCCAGAGACCGAAGCGACGTTTATCAAATTCCCGCGTAGGATGAAAAAACCCGCCGGCGCGAGCCAGCGGGCGTAAAATCTCATTAAAAGCTGACGAGGGGTTTGAATTCTCGTCACAGGACAACATTAGCTGAGGCTCAAATTGCATGCAACTACGCCTTCCGGCCTAAGACGGGCGCACCCCTCTCACTCTTAGGACTGCGACGCACACCGAATATCCCCATGGGGAATTGGTGGCCGGTCCCTTTCAATGCGTGGATTGAGGGGGCCGACACGGCGTCAGCGTTCCGCGACGACTTCAAGTCAAAGCGATGTCTGATCGCGGCAGGTGGCTTCTATGAATGGACGATATCGCCAGCCGACGGGAAGAAAGACCCTTGGCACATCTACCAGCCTGGCCACGCGCCTTTCTCGTTTGCAGGCATATGGGCTTACAAGTCCAATCTCGACATAACCAGCTGCACCATCATTACAGAGCCTGCCGCAGACCCGATGAAGCAGTTGCATGATCGACAGCCTCTCATTCTCGACCAGGCATGCAATGACGCCTAGCTGGACCGGCGACGCCCAAGGTCAGCCTCAAGGACATTCTCAGCCACGACATCGACGGTCAGCTGCAGTTCAACCGGGTTGGGCGTGAGGTGAAGACAAGTGCCGTCAACACGTTGCCCAACGACCATCCCGGCCTGGCCGGCATAGGCGCTAAGATAGGTATTGCCCTGCGGAATCGGGTGTGATTCTACACTGCGATGACACACGAATCGCTTGTTGATGACGGAGGGCGACCCAGAGCCAGGGCCTGAAGGCAATTATCATCGACCTACCCGGTCGGGCGTTGCCAAAGACGTTCGGTCATGCAGCGCGGCGACTTGAAGGGACTATGGAATGGCTGGACTTTGACGAAGCAACGCAGCGGAAGAATGTCAGGCTGATTGAACGCTTCCTTGGGATGCAGGTCGAACCTGCCTACCCGCTGACTTGGCGCGATACGCCAGTAGAACATCTCGACGCCGACCATCTGCGTGCGATTGTCGAAAGCGCCTTTGCCGCCAACCGGACGGTTGCCAAGCACCTGCTGGTCGCAATCAAGAAGCTCCTGTGGGTGGGGATCGAAGTTGAGAAATGGATCAAACCGCAGAACAATCCCTCACTGTCGATCCGCGTCCGCATTCCTAAATCCACCACCAATCCCGCGTGGCCGGTCCCCATTTGTGAAAAGTTCGAGGCGCGCCATCCGATCGGCTCCCCGCCGCGCACCTGTTACGCGCTCGCCTTTTGGCTGGGCAACCGACGAGGCGATATCGCCTCGTTGCAATGGGACGATTTGGTTTTCGAGGAGATCGAACTGTTCGATGGCTCCCTAGAGGTGATCGAAGCCTTCGATTTCCGGCAGAAGAAGAACCGCAACCGTCACGGCGGTCGCGAGATGTTTATCCCCATCCTCGACAAGCTGGCGCAAGCCTTGGCGCCGCTCGACGTTCGAAAGGCGGAACGGTACTGAAGAATGCCTATGGGCGTCCATTCGCGGAAAAGAGCCTCACCGGCATGATGGCACATTGGAACAAGCAGGCCGGCATTCCGGAGGGCTACACTCTCCACGGGCTACGCCGCACCTTCGGCACGTATCTCGCCGAATGCAACATCCAATCGCGTGCCATCATGGAGGCGATGGGGCATTCTTCCATGACGGTGACGGACGAATATGTCCGGGAGGCTAACAAGAAGCGAATGGCCGTCGACATAGCCCGCGCCATCAACGAGCGCGAGACCAAACGCGATGCGATGAAGCAGCGAGCGGCTGCGCGTCGTCAAGTAAGTGAAATCAACCGACCATGAGCAGGGTCCCATATCGGGTGCCCTTTTCTTCGGGCCCATAATGGGCCCAAAACGTTTTGGGCCGAGGCATATTTTTAATAACAAAATCAAAGGTCATGGTGGGCCCGGAGGGACTCGAACCCCCAACCAAGCGGTTATGAGCCGCCGGCTCTAACCATTGAGCTACAGGCCCCACGCGCGCTGGATTAGTGTTTTTCCTTGCGCGGCACAAGGCTTTCCGGACGGGCTGGCCGAGATCGCCCAAATCAGCCCATATTCGCGCCCTAGTCGACAGGCGCGACTGGATCGCACACCGAGGAGATTTTCATGACCAGACATATTTTGCCGCTCGCACTTGCCGCCGCGATCGCTTTTCCGGCGATGGCAAGCGCTGCCGATTCGCTGCCCCCGCCCCGCATCATCGTGTCGGGTGAAGGCCAGTCGACCGTGGCGCCTGACCTGGCGCTGCTGACGCTCAGCGTCATGCGCGAGGCCAAGACCGCACGCGCGGCACTCGACGCCAACAACGACGCCATGGCCGCCGTGATCGCGGCAATGAAGTCGGCAGGGATCAAGGACCGCGACCTGCAGACCGCCGGCATCCAGATCAACCCGCGTTACAACTACACCAACAAACCGGACGGCAGCCAGGAAGCCGAGCTTGTCGCCTACCAGGTGACCAACACACTCTCGGTGCGCATCCGCGACATCGACAAAACAGGTGAGATTCTCGACAAGGCTGTGTCGCTCGGCGTCAATCAGGGCGGAGGCATTTCGTTCTCCAACGAAGACCCGAAAGCTGCCGTCACCGAAGCCCGCAAGAAGGCGGTCGCCGATGCCATGGCCAAGGCCAAGACGCTGGCCGAAGCCGCCGGCGTCAGCATCGGCCGGGTGCTGGAAATCACCGACCAGAACGTTGCGCCGGCGCCGATGCCGATCAATGCCAAGGCCTTCGATGCGGCAGGCGCCGCGGTTCCCGTGCAGGCCGGCGAGAATGCCTACGCCGTGCAGGTAACAGTTACATTCGAGCTTAAGTAGCAGGCCGCCGGGCCGGGCGCGGTTCTGCTGAACCCGTCGGCCGGAACCGCAGATTTCCGACATGAAAAGCCCCGGAGGACTGGCCTCCGGGGTTTTTTCGAGCCGCACCTTTCCGCGGAGGGAAAGGGGCTCCTGGCTGACCCTAGAAGGGTCATGCCGCTACTCCAGGCTGATCCTCGCAGAGGAACATGCCTCCGGATCGACCTTCGCAGAAGGTCGTATCTCAGACTGATCTTCGCAGAAGATCAGTCTGGTTCTCTAGCGATAGATAACCGGGCAGCCGCGCTCATTGGCGAACACGACCACTACGCGATCGCCATACTGGCGGCCGGCGACCTTCACCACGCGGCGATTGACATCGACGATGCGGACGCGGTGCAGGCCCATGCGCTCGGCCTTGTCGAGGGCGCGGTCCGGCGAGCAGCGGCGCCAATTGCGGTCACGGCGAAAGCCGTCCTCATCGTCGCCGGTGTAGACGCCGACGCGGCGGTCATGGTTGTTGCCGAAGCCGAGATAGATCGAGTCCGCCTGAGCGGGCACTGCGGCAAGGGTGCCGAGAGCTACGAGACCCGAAAGGGCTGCCGTCTTGAATGAGTTGAACATTGTCTTCTCTCCTTGTTGAGGGCTTGCGCCCGTCTTGGTCGAACCGATGGGGGGAGAATGCTCCTTGCAATCTGAACTCTTCGCGAACCGGCCGTTCATTTTCGGTTAATCTGCCCGACAGGTTGAAAGCAACCGCCCCTTCCACCGCTGCAAACGATCCTGACCGTCAAAAACGTCCAATGGCGCAGAACGCCCTATGGCAGCGTCCGTTCCAGAATGCTCAGGGCTCGTCATCGAGCATATAGTCGAAATAGTCGTCCGGCTCGGCCAGATCGGTCTCACTGGCGCGGACGCGGCCGCGCATGGAGATGCCGGCATCATGAACGGTCTCGGCACTTCCCGACACCAGCCTGTGCCACCAATAGAGGTCGTGCCCCTCGGCAACCAGCCGGTAGGCACAGGTTTTCGGCAGCCACGTGATGGTGCGCACATTCTGCGGCGTCAGCCCGACACAGTCCGGCACGCGCGCCAGCCGGTTGGCATAGTCCGAACAGCGGCAGCTTTGCCCATCGAACAGCCGGCAGCCGACTGATGTCCAGTAGATCTCGCCGGTATCCTCGTCCTCGAGTTTAGACAGGCAGCATTTTCCGCAGCCGTCGCACAGCGATTCCCACTCGGTGGGCGTCATCGCTTCCAGCGTCTTGGTCTTCCAGAACGGCGTTTCCATTATGGGTCGAGATGTGGCCTCCGCATGCGGCAAGGTCAAGCTGTTGTGTGACTTCAAGTTCCGGCCGCACCATAGGAAAAACATGAAGTTGCCTTCAAAACGCCGGTCAATCGTCCTTGGGTGCGGGTAATGCCTGCAAACCGGAACCAATCCGGTCAAGGACAGTTTGGGCAGGGATGGGACCCCACAAGGAGAATTTAAGATGAAACGCCAACCACGGGTACTGGCAGGTACGGCACTTGGCCTGCTTATGGCATCCGCGCCGTTGGGCGCATCCCCGTTGCAGGGCAACGCCGTTTTCGGCCCCTTGCAGCACACGGCCGCGCCACTGATCCTGGTCCAGGACGACCCTGCTGCAGATGGTCAGCAGACCGACCAGGAACTGCCGCGCAAAAAGAAACGCCAGCAGGCCGAACAGGCAGCGCCGGCCGCCGAGCAGCCTGCACCGGCTGCAGAGCAACCCGCCCCTGCCGCCGAGGAACAACAGCCGCGCAGGAAGAAGCGGGATCAGCAGCAGACCGAGCAGGCCCCGGCCGAACAGGCCGCACCTGCCGCCGAGGAACAGCAGCCGCGCAAAAAGAAGCGCAATCAACAGCAGCAGATCGAGGCGGCGCCTGCGGATGAGGGCGGCGCCCAGGCAGCGCCGGCGACCGATGAGCAGCCGCTCAAGCCACGCAAGAAGAAGCGTGACCAGCAGCAGATCGAGGCAGCACCGGCTGAACAACCGGCCGAACAGGTAGCTCCGGCAAATGAAGAACAGCCGCTAAAGCCACGCAAGAAGAAGCGCGACCAACAGCAGATCGAAGCGGCGCCCGCTGAACAGCCGGCCCAGCAGCCTGCCGAGCAGGCAGCGCCCACCGAACAGGTGGCGCCGGCAAACGACAACAAGTCGGGCAAGAAAAAGCGCAAGCAGGATCAGCAGATCGAGGCCGCGCCTGCCGACAAAGCGCCAGACGTCAAAGTTGCGCCTGCCGGAGAGCCCGCGCCGCAGGCCGAGCCGATTCAGCCCCCGGCCGATCAGCAAGCGGCTCCCGCCGAAGGTGAACAGCCGAAGGATCAGGCGAAAAAGCACGGCAAAAAAACTGTCGGCGAACAGCCGGTGACGGGCGAACAGCAGCCTGCGACCGGTGAACCACAGCCTGCGGAGCAACCGGCCAATGCCGAGCAGCCCGCGCAACGTGAGACGCCGGCGCAAGGCGAAGCCACGGCCAACCCCGACGAAGCACCCATCCTGGACAGCCAGAAGGATGCCAGGCGCAAGCACCGCAAGGACCAGGGCGGCAACAGCCAGAATGGCGACGGCCAAAATGGGAACGGCCAGAATGCTGGCGGCCAGACGGGCGAGCAGCCCGCGCAGGGCGGCACCGAGGCGCAAGCCCCGAAGCCGGCTCCGGTCGACCAGGGACCGCCGCCCACCGACGACAAGTCAGCTCAGCAGGCAATTCAGCCAGAAAAGATCGCCCCGGTGACGGAGGAAAAAGGCAAACGCGTCGAGCGTGCACCCGATGAGAACGTCCGCGACCGCCGGCGTCCGAAAGGCGTCGACGTCGTCAAGGAACTCGGCGACCGCGTCATCCTGCAGTTCAACAACCAGACGATCGTGGAAAGCAATGACGCTCCGCGCATGCACCGCGGCGCCAGGAATGTTTACTATGAGGAACTGTCGGGCGATCGCTCTCGGGAAATCGTCGAGCGCGACAATGGCATCCAGATCGTCACCATCCGCAACCGCAATGGCGACGTCATCAGGCGATCGCGCATCACGCCGGATGGGCACGAATATGTGCTGAGCTATGTCGACGAGCGCAGCTATGACGACGACAATGACTGGCGCGATCCCGGTGACGACCTGCCGCCGATGCGGCTCACCATCCCGCGCCGCGAGTACATCCTCGATTCGGAAGATGTCGAAAGCCCGGACGATTATTACGAGTTCCTCGAACAACCGCCGGTGGAGAAGGTCCAGCGCCTCTATTCCATCGACGAAGTGAAGCGTTCGGCGCGCGTGCGCGACATTGCCCGTCGCGTCGACCTCGATACATTGAACTTCGAGTTCGGCTCGGCCTCGATATCCGACACCGAAGTGCAGAAACTGGAAGGCGTCGCCACGGCCATGGAGAAACTGTTGAAGAAGAACCCGGCCGAAACCTTCCTGATCGAAGGCCACACCGATGCGGTTGGCACGCCGGAAGCAAACCTTGCTCTGTCCGACCGGCGCGCTGAGTCTGTCGCCGAAGCGCTGACCAATGCCTTCGGGATCCCGCCGGAAAACCTGACTACTCAGGGCTATGGCGAGGAATACCTGAAGGTCAACACCACGGCGCCCAACCGCGAGAACCGCCGTGTCGGCATCCGTCGCATCACCTCGCTGGTGGCACCGGTGGCGAGTAACAATTGATCTGCTTTCCAATGGCTTGAGCAGCTTTCTGGAATCAGATCGACAACAAGGACCCATCCCGGCAGATCGGGATGGGTCGAGCTGCGGACAGCAATCCCGGTTCAGCAAGAATTGTACTGGTATTAGAACCGGCTCATTGAATAGAGCGGCCGCCCTCCCCAGATTCAAGCCTGGGCGTTCCCTGCCCCGTCCCGACTCCAGCGGGATGCATTGAACCCCGCCGGCCCTCCCGGCGGGGTTTTTTTGCGTCGCAATTTGCCTTGCAAACTGCGGCAAGCTGATCGAAATACCCCAGTCGACCTCAGAAAGCTGACCGGAACCGCTGCATGAAACGTCTCGAACTCGCCATCGAATCGATCATCCTCGCCTCACGCTGGCTGCTGGTGGTTTTCTACATCGGGCTGGCCCTGGCGCTCGCCGTCTATGCGCTGTCCTTCGGCAAAAAACTCTACGAGTTCGTCATGGTCGCCTTCACACTCGACGACACCGACACCATCCTGAAGATGCTCGGCCTCATCGACGCCGCACTTGTCGCCTCGCTGGTGGTGATGGTGATCATCTCCGGTTACGAGAATTTCGTCAGCCGCTTCGACGACCAGGATGGCGGTGTGCACTGGCTGGGTACGATCGATGTCGGTTCGCTGAAGGTCAAGGTCGCCTCGACCATCGTCGCTATTTCCTCGATCCACCTGTTGCAGGTGTTCCTGAATTCGTCTTCCTATACGATCGACCAGCTGATGTGGCTGACCATCATCCACCTCGCTTTCGTCGTCTCGGCGCTGATGCTGGCCTATATCGACCGGCTGATGGGACTGAGCAAAGGCAAGAAGGGCGAGGAGTGATGAGCCCCTTTCTCCCCGTTTATGGGGAGGTGAGGCTGGTCCGCACAGCGGGCGAAAAGCCAATTGCTTGGTTTTTCGAAAAACGCCGGCAGGTGGATGAGGAAGCAGCGCCGTCGGCCCGTGATTTCCGTCAGTAGATGCTTTTGACGTTCGTCGGCGAATTGGCAAATACCGCGTCCGGCACGAAAAAGTCGCCGGCCAGCGGCCCGGTCGCGCCCGGCGCATAGACCGCGAAATCGGTCACGCCCTCGGCCCGCAGCACCTCTTCATCGATGTAGAAATTGCCTGATGTCTCGCGCGATGAGCGCAGGAAGATGGCGTGTGCGGCATCGGCCATGATGTCGGGTAAGCGGCTCATCGCCGCCACCGTCGCGCCGCCGAGCAGATTGCGCACCGCAGCCGTGTCGATGGTCGAGATCGGCCACAGCGAATTGACCGCGATGCCGTCCTTGGCAAACTCGGCGCTCATCCCCAGCGTGCACATCGACATGCCGAACTTGGCCATGGTGTAGGCGACATGGTTCTTGAACCATTTGGCCTTCATGTCGAGCGGCGGCGCCAGATTCAAGATGTGAGGATTGCTTGCCAACTTCAGGTGCGGAATGCACATTTTCGACACCAGGAAGGTGCCGCGCGTGTTGATCTGGTGCATCAGATCGTAGCGCTTCATGTCCGTCTGCAGCGTGCCGGTGAGCTGGATGGCGCTGGCATTGTTGACGCAGATATCGATGCCGCCGAACTTTTCGACGGTCTTGGCAACCGCCTCAGCCACCTGCGCCTCCTCGCGGATGTCGCACAAAACAGGCAGCGCCTTGCCGCCGGCCTGCTCGATCTCCTCAGCTGCCGAGTAGATCGTGCCCGGCAGCTTCGGATGCGGCTCGGCGGTCTTGGCCGCGATCGTCACATTGGCGCCGTCGCGCGCAGCTCGCAGCGCGATCGAAAGACCGATGCCGCGCGACCCGCCGGAGATGAACAGCGTCTTTCCCTTGAGCGACATGTCTTGGCACCTCCCTTGCTACATCACTGACGCGAACCATTGCGCGGCGGCAATGCACTGCGCAAGGCCTCGGCAGCCTGCAACGGGTTACGCAACGTAGGCTCAAACGGAAAAGGGGGTTAGACCAGCACCAGGCCCTGCCGCATCGCGATCGCGATGGCATCCGTGCGGTTCGCAGCACCCAGCTTGATCAGGATCGCGGCGACGTGGAACTTTGCCGTGTGCACGGAGATGTTCAGCCGCCGCGCGATCACCTTGTTGGGTGCGCCTTCGGCCAGCAGCGCCAGCACTTCGGCCTCGCGCGGCGACAGCGCCGGACGGGCGGTAGCGCCATCGTCCAACGGCTCCTCGCCGAACAGCCCGCTATGGCTTCCGCCGTTGGCGGCGGCATCGAAATCGTCGTGGCGAGCGGGCGTCGAACGCCCATCCCTGGACACCCGGTAGCCGGCCGCCGCCAGTCTGACGGCAGCCGCGATCAGATTCGCATCCGACGCCAAAGGCAGCACGGCAAGCACCCGGATTTCCGGCCGGCCAGCGCTCGCGGATAGCAGCACCCGTGGGATTGCGCTGTTGCCACCATCGGCTCGATCGAGCCAGGCCGCACTGTTCGCAACAGCGTCATCGAAGACAGCGACGTCGGCAATCCCGCTGCCGGCTACGACCGGAAGCAGATCGTCCGCCATGGCAAGCGAAGCTGACAGGCGCTCGGCACGCGCGGCATCGTGCAGCGCGATCAGCACCACGAGCTGGCGTCCGCCGCCCGCCACCTCCGGCCCACCCACCTCCGGCCCACCCGCCTCCGGCCTTGTCAGCGTGTCGCTTTCCATCGGCCCTCTCAGCTCAGCGGCTTTTCACCGACGGTCAGCGCGACATCGCGCTGCTCGCCGCCGCGCACCACGCCGAGCGTCACCGCGGCACCCGCGCTATCCGGCCCGAGCTTTCGGATCAGTTCGCGCGGGCCGTGCACGGCCTCGCCATTCCACGCCACGATGATGTCGCCCAGCGCAAGGCCGGCGGCCTTGGCCGGACCATTGTCGTCGAGGCTCATGACCATGGCGCCGCGCGCCGCGCCGTCACGGATCGGGTGCAGGCCGGCGCCGAGATAGCCGCGCGCGACATGGCCCTTTTCCCGCAGCGTCGCCACGGCCCGCTCGATCGTCTCATAAGGCATGACCAGCGCACGACCACGTGGCCCAAACAGCAGCATGCCGATCAGCGCGCCCTTGGCGTCAAGCACCGGCCCGCCCTCGAAACGGCCGCCGGCATTGACGGCGAGATTGATGCGCCGATCGATGGTGCCGCCGCGCATCGAGCGCCAGGCGGGGCCGACCTCGCCGACCGAGCCCGAGACAGCCAGCGCCGAGCCCTGACTGCTGCCGACAGCGATGGCGACGTTGCCCGGCCGCACCCCATCCGCCTTGGCGAGCGCAGGCGCCGCGGCCGCGCCGGCCGGCTTCAGAAGCGCTACGCCGGTCGACGGATCGCGACCGACCAGTTCGGCCTTCACCGCTTCGCCCGAAGCCAATGTCAATTCGATCTCCTCACCGGCCTCGACAGCTTCCTCGGCGGTGACGAAATAGCCGTCACGCCAGTGGAAGGCGCTGGCGGTGCGATGGTGATGGGTGGTGAAACTTGCCGTTGCCGGCGCAGCCTTGGCGGCGAGATCGGCGATGGCCTCGGAAAATGCATTAAGGTTGAAGTCACTCATGATGATCTCCTGGGTTTTCTCATGCCCCAGATATCGCTCGGCAGTGCGCCCGGAGGTACTCGTCTGACGGCTAGTTACTGGTTTGACTGGCCATCTGGTCAGGTCGCGGCAGTTCGAGCCGCTCCGCACATATAGTCATCATCGCGCCTGAAAACACGGAGCCCCGCCAATGGCCCTCGCCGCCCACAAGTTCGAAACCGACGACACACTGCTCGACGCCTATTCGATGACAGTCGCCGACGCCGTCGACCGCATCGGCCCAGCCGTCTGCCGCATCGAGCGCGTCGGTGGCCAAGGTGGCCATGGCTCCGGCTTCGTCATCACCCCGGACGGGCTGGTCGTCACCAATTTCCATGTCGTTGGCGATGCCAAAACGGTGCGCGTCTCTATGCCCGACGGCGCCTCCAGCGAAGGCCGCGTGCTAGGCCGCGACCCCGACACCGACATCGCGCTGGTGCGCGCCGATGGCAGCTTCACCGAAGTCGCGCCGCTCGGCGATTCCAAGCGGCTGCGGCGCGGCCAGATCGCCATTGCCATCGGCAATCCGCTCGGCTTCGAATGGACCGTAACGTCGGGCGTGGTCTCCGCACTTGGCCGTTCGATGCGCGCCTCGACCGGGCGGCTGATCGACGATGTCATCCAGACCGATGCCGCGCTCAATCCCGGCAATTCCGGCGGACCGCTGGTGTCGTCGGCAGGCGAGGTCATCGGCGTCAACACCGCCATGATCCACGGCGCGCAAGGCATCGCCTTCGCGGTCGCTTCCAACACCGCCAATTTCGTCATTTCGGAGATCATCCGCTTCGGGCGCGTGCGCCGTGCCTTCATCGGCATCTCGGCCGACACCACCAGTTTGCCGCGCCGCGCCGCCCTTCTGTCGCAGGTGACCACCAGTACGGCGGTACGGCTGCGCAGCGTCGAGAAAGACGGACCCGCGGCGAAGGCCGGCCTCAGGGAAGGCGACATCATCGCGTCAATAGACGGTCGCCCGGTCACCGGCGTCGACGACCTCGTGCGCATGCTCGACGCCGAACGCATCGGCCGCGAGACGCTGTGCACCGTGGTGCGCCGCACCGGCGTCAGCCAGGTGACGGTGACGCCGGTAGCAAGGGCGAGTTGAGCCCTTATCGAGGCTTGAGCACCCGCCCGAGCAGCGACACCAGCAGTCGCGCAAGGTCACCGGTCGGGTCGAGGTCGGGATCGTAGATCGTCATGTCCAAGCCGGTGCAGCGCTGGTCCGCTGTCAGCGCCGACAGAATGGCAACGAGTTCATCGGGGTCGATGCCGGGGCTGCCGGGCGAATCCACCGCCGGCATCACCGTCTGGTCGAGCACATCGACATCGAGATGCAGCCAGTAGGGACAGCCGGCGCGCGCCAGCGTCGCTCTTGTCTTTTGCAACACTCCAGCCGCGCCGAGTTCCTGCGCGGCAAAGACGTCGATGCGCGTCACGGCGGTCGCATTGATGTCGGGCCAGGGAAAATCGGCATCGCGGCTCTCGCGTTCGCCGATCTGAACCACCGCCTCGTCGGCGACGAGCGGACCGACAACACCTGGCCATTGCGCCAGCAAAGCCTCGCCGCGTCCGGTGGCAAGTGCCAGATCCATGCCGGCAACCGAGCCGAGTGAGGCATTGACATCGTAGTTGCCGGGATGGCGGAAATCGCTGTGGCCATCGACATGGACCAGGGCGACCGCGCCCGAGCGCCGCGCGGCGACCAGTGCGCCAAGCAGGATCGAGCAGTCGCCGCCGATGATCAGCGGGAACTCGCCTTGCCCAAGCGCACCGGTGACGATCTCGGCAAGATCGAGGTTGAAGCAGCGGATCGCCGGACCATTACGCAGCCTAGTGCCCGGTTGCGGTTCGGTACTGTAGGCGGGTCTGTCGAGATCGACCACCCGCCCCGGCGCCAGCGACTCGATCAAACCAGCTTCGCTCAGCGCCTGCGGCGCACGCCAGGTGCCGGGCACATGGCCCGGCTCCAAGGGCCGAAGGCCGAGATTGGATGGCGCACGAACAAGGCAGATGTCACGCATGCGGCAGGCCCAGCTTCAACATCACCAACATAGACCGCATGGTGCGGGTCCGGCCACAGCGGCCGGAGCCGCTGCCGACATTTGCTGCCATTGTTCAGGCGCCCGCCGCGCCCGCCGCGAATTGCGCCTGAAATTCCGGGCTGAGCGGGATCGGCTTGATGACGTCGATCAGCACGCCATTGGGATCCCTGGTGATGAAATGGCGCTGGCCGAAGAGTTCGTCGCGCAGCGGGCACAGGATCGGCAGGCCGGCCGCAACGATCCATTCATAGACAGCATCAGGATCCCTCACCTCGAAATTGATCAGCAGCCCCGATGTGCGGCCGCGCCCCCCCTCGGGGATCGTCTCGTGGTCGCCCTGGACGATACCGAGATTGACCCGGCGATCCTCGGCAGACTGCAGATGCACATACCAGTCGCTCGCAAACAGCGGCTTGAAGCGGAAGTGATTGATATAGAAGGCTTTTGTTCCGGCTACGTCGCCCGTCATCAGCACCGGATAATAGCTCGTCGTCTTCATCTTTCTTTCTCCCATCAGCCAACATACAGTTTGCATGTAATTCGAAATAACATACAGGCTGCATGTATGCAACGAGAAACCCCGCGCCGCTCCAACCGCGACCGCACCGAAGCGACGCGCGCCGACCTGATCGCCGCGGCGCGCAAACTGTTCATCGAAAAGTCCTATGCCGAGACCGGCACGCCGGAGATCGTTGCGGCCGCCGGCGTCACCCGCGGCGCGCTCTATCACCACTTTGCCGACAAGCAGGCGCTGTTTGCCGCCGTGGTCGAGCAGGAGGCGGCGGCGGTGGCGCAAGAGATCGAGCGCGCCTCGCCGCCTTCTTTGTTTGCCCGCAATGCGCTGATTGCCGGCTCGGACGCCTATCTCGCCGCCATGCGCGCGCCCGGCCGCACGCGGCTCTTGCTGCTTGACGGACCGGCCGTGCTTGGCCGCGCCGCCATGGATGCGATCGACAATCGCCACGGCAACCGGTCGCTGCGCGAAGGCCTGGTTGCGGCGATGCGCGAACAGTCGATGACCAGACTGCCTGCCGATGCGCTGACCGCTTTGCTCGCCGCTGCCTTCGACCGCGCAGCACTTGCCGTCGAGGCCGGCGCCTCGGCCGAAGACTATCGCGCCGTGCTCATGGCTCTGATCGATGGGCTGTCTCCGGCTCGCCCTCAGGCAGGTCGTCCGGTTCGAACTCGTTGAAGCAGCCGAGCTGGCGTTTGAACTGGTCGATCAGCCAGGCCGCCGCCGGTTTCGGGCTGCGGTCGGCGCGGTGCATGGCATAGAGCGATGAGCGCACCTCGCTAAAGGGTTCAAGGTCGAGTTCGACCAGCCTGCCGCTGGCCAAATCGTCCGCGATCAGCCAGCGCGGCAACCCGCCCCAGCCCAGCCCCTCGCGCATCAACGTATGCTTGATACGCACGTCTGTCAGCCGCCATGTACGATAGGCAAAGACGCCGAAGTCTCGTCCCTTGGTGCGTTCCGACTGGTCGGTGACAACCAGCTGGGTGTGCTCGCGCGCATCCTCGAGCGCCACCGGTTTCGGCAGCAGTGCCAGAGGATGGGTGGGGGCGGCAGCCAGCACGATCGACATGAAGCCGATGCGCACGAGATGCACGTCGACCTCGCCCAGCAGGCCACCGATGCCAAGATCCGACTGTCCGCTGACGACATGGTCGGGGATCAGACCGAGCGTGCCGATATGCAGTCGCATCATCACGGTCGGGAACTGCGCCTCGAACGCCTTCAGCACCCGCACCAGCACCGGCGAGGGCAGCGCCGCGTCAACCGATAGCGAAACTTCAGCCTCCAGCCCCTGATGGTGACCGTCGGCACGCGAACGGATGCGCTGCAGCACGCCGACCATTCGCCGGGCGTCCTCCAGCATCGCCCGGCCGATTTCGGTCAACTGCGGCTCGCGCGTGCCCTCGCGCTCGAACAGTTTCAGGCCAAGCTGCGCTTCAAGATTGGCGATGCCGTAGCTGATGACGGACTGCGCGCGGTTAAGCTTGCGGCCGGCGGCTGAGAAGCTGCCGGTGTCGGCGACCGCAACCAGGATCTGCAATTGGTCGAGCGTCGGATTGGGCTGCACGGCATACCTACTTTATGGATGGATCATATAGATAATATACCAGTTTTTTGGATGGGTCGGTAGGCCCATATCAGGCGGGAGAAATCAATTCCCACTGGAGAGAACCGCTATGTCTATCCTGCTTGTAACCTCGAGCCCGCGCGGCGCTGCCTCGCACTCGACCCGTATCGCTACCGAATTCGCTGAAAAGCTCGTCGCCGCCGACCCGTCGAATACGCTCGTCGTACGCGACCTCGTGGCCAACCCGCTGCCGCATATCGACACCGATTATGCGACCGGCATCTACACCCCCGTTGAAGCCCGCACGCCGCGCCAGGCCGAAGTCGTCGGCGTCTCCGACATCGTGCTTGACGAACTGTTCGCAGCCGACACCGTGATCCTGGCCACCGGCTTCATCAACTTCAACATCTCCTCGACCCTGAAGTCCTGGGTCGATCACATCTCCCGCTCCGGCAAGAGCTTCTCTTATGGCGAGGGTGGTCCCAAGGGCCTCGTCACCGGCAAGAAGGTCTATATCGTACTCGCCTCGGGCGGCATCTATTCCGAAGGTGCGGCCGTGCAGTTCGATCACGCCATCCCCTATCTGCGCGGCGTGCTCGGCTTTCTCGGCATGACCGATGTCGACGTCATCCGCATCGAAGGCGTCGGCATGGGCCCTGATGCCGTCACCGCCGCGCTCGCCAATGCGACGGCCAAGGTCGACGCCGTGGTGGCCAAGACCGCGAGCGCGCAAATCGCCGCGTAAGCACACCCCGTCATTCGCATTGAAAGGCAGGCGCTTCGGCGCCTGCCTTTTTCCTTGTCAGGCGGCGCGATAGGTTGCGTGTCGAAAACGGATCTATCGCGTTACTAGATTGCCGCGCAACGCCATTGGTTATTCGGCCTGTCTGCGTTATCGGTCGCTGATGTTCCTTTCCGTCGCGACAACCCATCATCCAGCCACAGATCTCGGCTTCTTGCTGCACAAGCATCCCGAACGTCTGCACGAGACTGACCTATCCTTCGGCAAGGCCTGGCTGTTCTATCCGGAGGCGACCGATGAGCGTTGTGAGGCTGTGCTTCTGCTCGATGTCGATCCGATAGGGCTCGTTCGGGGCAAAGGCCAAGCAGAGGGCTTGCTGGATCAATATGTAAACGACCGACCTTATACGGCATCGTCTTTTCTGTCTGTGGCTTTGAACAAGGTACTGCGGACAGCGATGACCGGCATCTCGAAAGAGCGCCAGCAACTGGCCGATAGCGACCTCCCGCTCGAAGCTGTGGTGACCCCGCTGCCGATGCCTGGCGGCGAGGCCCTGGTTCGAGATCTATTCGAACCGCTGGGATGGACCGTCAACCTGGCGCCGGTCGAAACTGTCGGATCTGGCGCGGGTGGACCACGATACGGTCATCTGAGGCTGACTGGCACCGGCCGCCTAAGCAGCCTGCTCAACCACCTTTATGTCCTGATCCCGGTGATGGACGACACCAAGCACTACTGGGTTGGCGAGGCCGAGATTGACAAGCTGCTGTCCAAGGGCGAGGGCTGGCTGGAAAACCACCCAGCCAAAGACCTGATCGTGCGCCGTTATCTGCGCAACCGAGGTGCGTTGGCCCGCATCGCCCTGGAGCGGCTGGCTCCGGAGACGGCCAATGAGGTCCTACCCCCCGAAGCCCGGGCTGCACCTGAGCAAGCGCTGGAGGCGCCCATCCGGCTGAACGACCTGCGCATGGACGCCGTGGTGCAAGCCATTCGGGCGACCGGAGGGGCCAGTGTTGCAGATTTGGGGTGTGGCGAAGGCAAGCTGCTCTATCGGCTCGTGCGCGAAAAATGGGTCCACAAGCTGTTCGGGCTCGACCCCGCTATTCGTGAACTGGAATGGGCCGCCAAGCGTCTCAAACTGAACGAGTTCGGGGGGCCGCCTGAAGACCGGGTCACGTTGCTGCACGGATCGCTGACATATCGCGACAGCCGATGGGCGGAAGCCGACGTCGCTGTGCTGGTCGAGGTCATCGAACATCTCGACGAAGACCGGCTGCCAATGATCGAGCGTATTATCTTCGGCGAGACAGCGCCAAAATTCGTGATCGTGACTACGCCGAACGCTGACTACAACCCCTTGTTCCCCAGTCTGGCCGCTGGCGCTTTTCGCCATCCGGATCACCGTTTCGAATGGGGCCGGGTTCGGTTTGAAGCCTGGGCGGTCAGGATCGGCGAGATCTATGGCTATAGCGCCGCCTTAAGTGGCATCGGAGCCGTGGACCCCGTGCTCGGCGCGCCGACGCAGATGGCGGTGTTCACCCGATGAGAGAGCCAGACAAGACCGACCTCACCATCCCTGACTTCGCCCTCGTCGTGCTGATCGGCTCGACGGGATCGGGCAAGTCGACCTTCGCCGCCAGGCACTTCCTGCCGACCGAAATCATCTCGTCGGATCGCTGCCGCGCGCTCGTCAGCGACAACGAGACTGATCAGGATGTCTCGGCCGACGCTTTTGATTTGGTGCGCGAAATCGCCGGCAAACGGCTCAAGCATCGAAAGCTGGCCGTCATCGACGCGACCAATGTGCGACCCGCTGATCGCAAGGCGTGGGTCGAGCTGGCGCGCAAATGGCACGCTTTGCCGGTCGCCGTGGTCATCGATCCGGGTGTTGATGTTTGCGTCGCCCGCAACGCGCTACGAGCCGATCGTCCCTTCGGCGCCGGCGTTGCCCAGCGCATGACGAACGAAATTCGCAAGGGCCTCGGCGGCCTGCAACGCGAAGGTTTCCGTCAGGTCTGGAAGCTCACCGGCGAGGCCAGTATCGACGCGGCCAAGGTCTCGCGTCAGCCATTATGGACCGACAAGCGCGACGATTGCGGTCCTTTCGACGTCATAGGTGATGTCCATGGTTGCGCCGACGAACTTCAGACCTTGTTCTGTCAGCTCGGTTACAGCATCGCCTGGTCCGACGGCCATGGTGATCGGACCGTCACTGTAACGCCGCCAGAAGGCCGCAAGATCGTCTTTGTCGGCGACCTCGTCGATCGTGGTCCCAACGTGCCCGACGTCTTGCGCATCGCCATGAGCATGGTCGCGGCGGGAACCGCCTACTGTGTCCAGGGCAATCACGAACGCAAACTCAGCCGCTGGCTGGAAGGCCGCAAGGTCACGATCGCCCACGGCCTGCAGCAAACCATCGACCAGTTGGACGCTCAGGATCGCGGCCTGCGAGAGGCTTTGCCGGCCTTCCTCGACAGCCTGCGCAGCCACGTCTGGCTGGACGGCGGACGCCTCGCCGTGGCACATGCCGGACTCAAGGAAGAGATGATCGGGCGCGGTTCCGGCGCGGTGCGCGAGTTCGCCCTCTATGGCGAAACCACGGGCGAAATCGACGAATTTGGCCTGCCCGTCCGTGCCGACTGGGCAGCCGCCTATCGGGGCAAAACCAGCGTAGTATACGGGCACACGCCGGTGCTGTCGGCGGAGTGGGTCAACAACACGCTTTGCATCGACACCGGCTGCGTGTTCGGCGGCAAGCTGACTGCCTTGCGCTGGCCGGAACGCGAACTGGTCGACGTGCCGGCAGTCGAGACCTGGTCCGAACCCGTGCGTCCCCTCGGTGGACCGGGCCTTGGCAAATCGGCACAGGCCGATGCCGACGGCGTGCTCGACTATCAGGATGTCTCTGGGCGACGCTGGATCGAGACCGAACTGAAAGGCAGGGTTGTCGTGGCCGAGGAGAACGCGTCGGCGGCACTTGAGGTGATGAGCCGCTTCGCGCTGTCGCCGCAGTGGCTGGTATATCTGCCGCCGACAATGTCGCCATCCGAGACCAGCAGCCAAGCCGGCTGGCTGGAACGCCCCGAGGAAGCTTTCAGTCATTTCCGCGAGCGTGGCGTCACCCAAATCCTGTGCGAAGAGAAGCACATGGGTTCGCGGGCAGTCATCGCTCTGTGCCGAAACGCGCAGACGGCGCGCGACCGGTTCGGGGTATCTGGCGACGAGACAGGCGCGATCTGGACCCGGACCGGACGCTCCTTTTTCAGCGACAGCGGCATGACGGAGCGCCTGCTCAATCGCCTGCGCGCCAGCGTCGACGCTGCGGATCTATGGCAGGAATTGAACAGCGACTGGTTGCTGCTGGACACCGAGATCATGCCATGGTCGGCCAAGGCAAGCAGCCTGATTGAAAGCCAGTACGCCCCAGTGGCAACGTCTGCGGCCGCTGGGCTCCAGGCCAGCCGCGAAGCGCTGGCCCGTGCGATGGCACGCGGCGTGGATACGGCCGCGCTCAAGGCTCGCATTGAGGACCGCGCCGCGCGTGCCGCCAGATACGCCACTGCCTGGGCGCCTTACGTGTGGCCGGTCTCGGGCGTCGACGACCTGAAGGTCGCGCCGTTCCACCTGCTGGCAAGTGAGGGATGCGTCTGGTACGACCAGAACCACGTTTGGCACATGACGCTTGCGGACCGTCTGGCTGCCGGGGGCGGCGTGGTAACGCGAACGCAATGGCGGATGGTTGACCTGGCCGATGCCGGTTCTTGTGCGGAGGCCGTCGCCTGGTGGGAGACGCTGACCGACTCAGGCGGCGAAGGGATGGTAGTGAAGCCGCACGACGTCGTCAGCCGAAACAAGAAGGGGCTCATGCAACCGGCGCTGAAAGTGCGCGGCCAGGAGTATCTTCGCATTATATATGGCCCCGAATACGATGCGCCGGACAATCTCGTGCGCCTGCGCGAACGAGGCTTGGGTGGCAAGCGCAGCCTGGCGCTCAGAGAGTTCGCGCTCGGTCACGAGGCACTGAAGCGGTTTGTCGCCAAGGAACCGCTGCGACGTGTTCACGAGTGTGTTTTCGGCGTCCTGGCGCTGGAGAGCGAGCCAATCGATCCGAGGCTGTAGGCTACCCGAACATCCTCTCGCCTTGCTCGTCGACCAACTGCATGCCCTTCTTGATCGAGATGTCGACGGCGTCGTCCAGTCCGGCAAAGCGATCGGCGCGGATGAATTTGTGTTCCTTCATCACGCCGTCGACTTCCTTCGAAACCACGCCGCAGGTCTGGTATTGGCCCCCCTCCGCCTTGTAGGGCGTGGCGCTGATCAAAAATCCCTTGTGCTCAACCTGCTTTGCCGGTGCTGCGCTCTTGGGCTCGCCCGCCTCACCGCCGCCACCACCGAAAAGACGTTTCAGAAAAGACATGGGGCTTCCTCCAACGGCAATCATCCTGCACCATGTCTCGCGGTGCAGGATGATTTTCAGTACCGTTCCTCAGTCGAACGGGCAAGGGTTCTCGCCCGGGGTCAACCGCGCGATAGCGCTTCTAGGGCTTCAGCGGCGGCTTCCAGGACTGCAATCGCCTCGGCCTGCTTTTCAGCCGGCGCGTCGACGAGATCGTCGAGCGCGGCACGCAGCCGGTGGCGCACGGCGCGGAACTCGTCGCGGGCTTCCGAGCGACCCCGTCCACCACGCCGTCCGCCTTCCTCGCCGTCGTCGTTCCAGCCGAACCAGTCCCGCGCTTTCGCCATCTTGCGGCCGAAGCGCTCCAGATGCTCGAGCACGCCGTCGATCATCTCGCGGTTCTCGGCGAGATGCGCCTGCCCCGCCTCGGTGATCGAAAACACCTTCTTGTTGCCGTCGGCGGCTGAAGCCGCATAGCCGGCCTCTTCCAGGAAGGTCAGCGTCGGATAGACGACGCCCGGGCTCGGGCTGTAGATGCCGCTGGTGCGCTCTTCCAGCGCCTTGATGATGTCGTAGCCGTGGCGCGGCGCCTCGGCCAGCAGCGACAGCGTGATCAGCTTGAGATCGCCGTCGGCCAGCATGCGCCCGGCACGAAACATGTCGCCCGGGCCGCCGCGTCCACCGCCACGTCCGCCGTGGCCGAACGGACCAAAGCCGCCGCCCCCTCTTCCACCAAATTTGCCTGCCATGTGCAGGAATGCGCGCTCGGCGCGCTCGCCAAAGGGATGATGTCTGTGCATGAATTGCTCCTTGAGTTATATCTTACGATACATCTTAATTAGGCTTGCCCCGCCGACGAGTCAAGATATATCTTACGATGTATCTAAAGGCGGCGCCAGAAGGTTGATTTCGCCGCCGCCGGCAGCTAGAAAGCGCATGAGGGCCAAAACCTCTCCGTAAGCGTCTGCCACCCCGGTCTTTCCGGGCAGTTCCGCCGGAAACCCGGCGCAATGGATGCCAAATGCGACGGACCGGATGTTTCAGGAAAATCCAAAAATGACCACGACCCGTAAGCGCGGCAAGCTGCCGGCGCGCTATGCCGCGATCGTCAGCCCGCTGGTGCTGTCGCTGCTGATGACCTTCATCGTCTCGTTCATATCGACGCTGAAAAGCCTTGGACTGCAACCTGATTTGCCGGCTGTCTGGCTCACTGCCTGGGGCCTGTCCTGGCTGGTAGCGTTCCCAACGTTGCTCATGGTGCTGCCGGCGGTGCGCCGCATCGTCGGCTGGCTTTGCGAGCCGGCGTCCCGGTAACGCCCATGACGGTAAGGCCCGCAGATATCTGCGGGCCTTGCCTCGCTACCAGCGGCCCTTGCGCCGGTTCCAGGCATAGAGAAGATCGGCGAAACGATCATAGGCCAAGCGCGTCAGCGGCAGCGCGACCGGATTGCCGAAGAGCGTCGCCAGCCAGCCCTCGCCCGGCGTCGCCCGCCAGACGGCAACCGCGACATCGGCGCCGACCAGCAGCCTGCCTTCGGCATCGGTGGCATGCAGCCGGCGGCGTATGTCCTCCAGCGAGGCGCTGTAGCCAGAGAGCGCCGCCGGTTCGAGGTTGATGTCGCGGAATTCGATCCGCCCGGCCTTGATCGCCTCGATCAGCCGCCGTTTCTGCCGGGTGATGCCGCCATCGCAGACGGGGCAGCGTGTGTTGTACCAGACGGTCAGCGCAGGCTTGGACATGGCGCGACTATCACCCTGACGGCACGGCCCCGCAATATGACGCCGAGCCGCACGGACCCGCGCCCAGCGCTATCCAAGCGAAGTGACGATCTCGCGATAGGCAAATTCCGGGAAAGCCTTGAGCGTTCGCGTCTTGACGCTGCCACCCGTTGCCAGCATCAGCGCGAAACGAGCAAGCACAGCATCGTCGGGCGCCTCGATAATCGCCACCATGTCATATTCGCCCATAGTCAGGTAAAACGCCTTGAACGAGCCGCCCATGTCGGCCAGTTGCTTCTTGGCGGCATCGAGCCGCTTCGGCGACTCTCGGATATTTCTGGCGCCCTGTTCCGTCCAGTTCATCAGCAGGATGTAGGTTGTCATCACACACCTCCCTCCGGCGCCACGGAGCACGGCTGAGGACATCAGCCGGGGCGGACATCCGGTTTTTCGCCCAGAACATACATCCGACCAGGCAAGTATCCTCCCGACGGAGATGGGCGACAAGAGCCTTCACCCGGGCAACAAAAAGGGCGCCATCGGCGCCCTTTTCGAATGCTGGTCTGTTGCCGGTATCAGCTGTCGAGGAAGCTCCTCAGCTTGCGGCTCCGGCTCGGGTGCTTGAGCTTGCGCAGCGCCTTGGCTTCGATCTGGCGGATACGCTCGCGCGTCACCGAGAACTGCTGGCCGACTTCTTCCAGCGTGTGGTCGGTGTTCATGCCGATGCCGAAGCGCATGCGCAGCACCCGCTCCTCGCGCGGCGTCAGCGATGCGAGCACCCGCGTTGTGGTCTCGCGCAGATTGGCTTGGATCGCCGCATCGATCGGCAGGATCGCCATCTTGTCCTCGATGAAATCGCCCAGATGCGAATCCTCTTCGTCACCCACAGGGGTTTCGAGCGAGATCGGCTCCTTGGCGATCTTCAAGACCTTGCGCACTTTTTCGAGCGGCATTGCGAGCTTTTCTGCCAGTTCCTCCGGCGTCGGCTCGCGGCCGATTTCATGCAGCATCTGGCGCGACGTGCGCACGATCTTGTTGATCGTTTCGATCATGTGCACCGGGATGCGGATGGTGCGCGCCTGGTCGGCAATCGAACGCGTGATCGCCTGCCGGATCCACCATGTCGCATAGGTAGAGAACTTGTAGCCGCGGCGGTATTCGAATTTGTCGACCGCCTTCATCAAGCCGATATTGCCTTCCTGGATCAGGTCGAGGAACTGCAGGCCGCGATTGGTGTATTTCTTGGCGATGGAAATGACGAGGCGCAGGTTGGCCTCGACCATTTCCTTCTTGGCGATAGCGGCTTCGCGCTCGCCCTTCTGCACCTGGTTGACGATCTTGCGGAATTCCAGGATCGAGATCGCCGTCTCGGTGGCGAGATTCTGGATTTCCGAACGCAGATCCTTGATCGCGTCCTTCTCGTTCTTGGTGAATTCCTTCCAGCCGCGCGAGGTCAGATTGCCGATCGAGCGCGTCCAGTTCGGGTCGAGCTCGGAGCCCTGATATTCCTTGAGGAACTCCTCGCGGCGCACGCCATAGCTTTCGGCCAGGCGCAGCAGCTTGCCTTCGTTCTGCACCAGCCGCTTGTTGATGTCGTAGAGCTGCTCGACCAGCGCCTCGATGCGCGCCGTGTTGAGCGACAGCGACTTCACCGCCTTGATCAGCTGGTCCTTCAGCTCCTTCAGGCGGCGGTCCTGGCTTGGCGACAGCGTGCCGGTCGCGGCCAGACGGTTCTCGACCTGCTGGTCCTGCAGCTTGCGCAGCTTCTTGTAGGTGTCGGCGATGACGTCGAGCGTCTCCATCACCTGCGGGCGCAGTTCCGCTTCCATCGCCGCCAGCGACAGGCTCGCCTCGTCCTCGTCTTCCTCGTCGTCATCGACCAGGCCGCGCGTGTCGGCGCCGACATTGGTGATGTCGTCTTCCTCGTCGCGTCCACGCCTCGGCTTGTCCTCGGCCTTGGGCGCCTCCTCGATGCGCTCGACCACCGGCGCCTGCTTGGCTTCGGGGCCGGCATAGGTGGCTTCGAGGTCGATGATCTCGCGCAGCAGGATCTTGGATTCGTTGAGCTCGTCACGCCAGATGATGATGGCCTGGAAGGTCAGCGGGCTTTCGCAGAGGCCCGCAATCATCGTCTCGCGGCCGGCCTCGATGCGCTTGGCGATCGCGATTTCGCCCTCGCGCGACAGGAGCTCGACCGAGCCCATCTCGCGCAGATACATGCGCACCGGGTCATCGGTGCGGTCGGTCGGCTCTTTCTTGGTGGTCGTGGCGGCGACGGCGGTGCCGGTCTGCTCGGCCAGCTCGTTGGCGTCTTCCTCGGCGTCGGCATTGCTGTCGGCGGCCTCGGGCTCCTCGCTCTGATCGTCGTCCTCGACCACGTTGATGCCCATGTCGGACAGCATCGCATTGATGTCTTCGATGCGATCCGGATCGGTCTCTTCCGACGGCAGCACCGCGTTCAGTTCGTCGAGAGTCACATAGCCGCGCTTCTTGGCGGCCTTGATCATCTTCTTGACAGCATCATCGGAAAGGTCGAGCAGAGGCCCATCGGTGGCGCCTTCACGTTCGGTCTCGACCTCTTCCTTTTCCTTTGTCGCCATAGTCTTTATCTTCTCCTAGCGGCCGAGCATCGAAGCCGCGTAGCTGCCGCACCGGTCAAACTACATGCGCTGGTGGCGCTTAACCGGGCCGGTAACCGAATCAACTCTTTTGTTTGTTCATATCGTGCCCCCAAAACCGGTTTTCACTTTTGGGCGATATGCATTAAGTCCAGATTAACCCTGATATCTGTGGCAGGCTGACAGCCTGTCCAGTGATCAGCACCTCGCGTCAGTGCATTTCCATCGACGCCGGCGCGGGTTAAGGTTTCGAATCGTCCTGATTCCGTCATTCTGCCAGAAGGTCAAGCGCCTCTCGCATGATTCGCATCAAAAAAGCGAATCAATTACCCGACTTAGAGGCGTCGATTCGACGCGCAGCACGTACAACATTCATTCTTGCGCAGGTTTCGATCTAGACGCGCCCACCCCTGCCCGAGGATACACCGAACCCTTCGATCAGCGCTTCCGTTGCTTGTACATCACGGAATTGCGCCTGAATCTCGATGAGGTGCCGGTAGTTTTCGTCAGTGGGATCGCTGGCGAGCGCTGCTTCCGCCTGTTTCAGCTCCTTATGTAAGGTGCGCGCGCTGCGCTGCAAGTGCAGCGCCTGGTTGAAGGCGTCGCGGGCATCGTCAAGCGCTGCGGTTTCCAGCGCGGGCCATTGCCTGGCCCGTTGGATGAGCGCCACGGCGCGCCCCCAGATATCGCTGCAGCCGGCACGTTCGATGGTGGCGATCACCGCGCTACGGTCATTGGCCATGTCGTGCGCCATCGCATCGAGGATGGCGGCGTGCAGCCGCTGCAGATCGGTGTTGGCGAGATCGAGGAACTCGACATGGGCGAAGTTCTCGTCGATCAGCGCCGGATGGTTGACGAGGGCTACGATGATCGTCGCCTCGCGCACCGACATCATCTCGCCACCGCGTTTGACCATGGCGGAGCGGCCGAGGCTTTCGGTGATCGCGGCGCGCGCGCCTGCCCCGCTGCCTTTGGCGAACTGTCCGCCGGGTGCGGGCGTTTTGCCCTGCCCCGGTTTCCAGTCCTGGCGACCTTGCCGCACTTCGCGCTGGGCGCTGAAGAAGGTCAGCTCCCGCTCGCGCATCCACTGCTGGTAGTGGTAGCGCTGGCTCTCATCGCGGATGCGGCTGGTCAGTTCGCGCAGCGTCTTTGTCAGCCCCGCCCGCCGCTCCGGCGTGTCGAAGACGCCACCGGATGTCTCACGCATCCACAACAAATCAGCGAGAGGCCGCGCTTCCGCCAGCACGGCACGAAACGCGTCCGGCCCTTCTGCCTTGACCAGATCGTCGGGATCCTTGCCCTCCGGCAACAGCGCAAAGCGCACCGACCGCCCGGCCTGCACCGACGGCAGCGCGAGATCCGCGGCGCGCCACGCCGCCTTCAGCCCGGCCTGGTCGCCGTCGAAGCACAGCATCGGCTCAGGCGCCATGCGCCACAGAAGTTCGAGTTGGTTTTCGGTGAGCGCGGTGCCGAGCGGCGCCACGGCATTCTCGAAGCCGGCCTGCGCCAGCGCAATCACGTCCATATAGCCTTCGACGGCAATCACCGTGCCGCCTTTCGCCAGCGCTTTGCGGGCGCGGGCGAAATTGTAGAGCACGTTGCCCTTGTGGAAGAGCTCGGTGTCGGGCGAATTCATGTATTTGGCCAGCGCATCGGGCGCCAGTGCGCGGCCGCCAAAGGCGATGATCTTGCCGCGAGAATCCGGGATCGGGAACATGATGCGATCGCGGAACCAGTCATAGGAGACCGGGATGTCGTCGCCATGACGCACCAGCCCGCAGGCCTCGATGTCGGCCTTGGGCACACCCTTGGCGGCAAGATGTTCCTTCAGCGCATTGCGGCTGTCGGGCGCAAAGCCCAGCCGGAACGATTGCTGCGTCGCCGGCGTCAGCCCGCGATCCCTGAGATAGGCGCGGGCTTTTGCACCCTCCGGTCCTTGCAGCCGCTCCTGGAAGAAGGCAGTCGCCATCTCCATGACATCGGTCAGACTGGCGCGTTCCTTCTCACGCTGTTCTTCCCGCTCGTCGCGCACCGGCATCGGCACGCCGGCCATGTCGGCGATCTTCTCGACCGCTTCGGGAAAGCTTAATCCGTCGAGCTCGGTCAGGAACTTGAAATGATCGCCCGACACCGAACAGCCGAAACAGTGATAGCGGCCCTTCTTGTCCTCGCAGTGGAAGGAGGGGCTCTTTTCGCCATGGAACGGACAACAGGCCCAATAGTCGCCGCGCGAGGCGTTGGTCTTCTTCCTGTCCCATGCGACGCGCTGGCCGATGACCGATGAAATCGGCACACGGTCGCGTATCTCATCGAGAAAGGCGGGCGGAAAGCGCATTGGGGAACTCGTTTGTCCCTCATATAATCATGCTCGCGGAATCCGACGACCCTTATTGCGGACCATACCCGGTTTCCACAGCCAAAAAGCCCGGTTTCTACAGCCAAAAGAAAGGCGGCCGTTTCGGGCCGCCTCCTTTCAAGTCTCTGCATTGCGCCGGCGAGGCCGGGCTTAATGCGCGGCAATGGCGCCGAAGATGATGCCGGACAGGACGCTGACCAGCACATAGTCGTTGCCGACGCGGATCCATTCCTGGCCGGGGCCGGGGCGATGCAGGCCATAGCGGCCATAATCGCGGATCGGCTGGTGCCGCTTCCAGCTGGAATATTTCTGGCCATTGCGCCAATGGCTGCGCTTGACGACCACCGTCTTCTTCACGACGCGCTTCCTGATATCGACATGCTTGCCGGGCCTCTGCCAGTCGACCTGCGTGTAATTCGACTGCGGTGCGACCGGTGCGTTCACCGGTGCGGCCCGGCCGGTAAGCGAAGTGGCGGCCAGCATCGAGAAAGCGAGGGCGGAAAGAACAATACGTTTCATAGCGGGGCTCCTTGGTTGTCGATGCCTAGGGAATAGCGCCCGAAGGATGAACCGAAACTGAACACTAGCATTACATTTACGCAATGAAATCCGGCGCTTATCCTGGATATTTGAACATCATCGCAAAGGCGATTGCCGGGAGTCCGGCAAACCGGGACGATCCGCTGCCATCACCAGGGATCCGCCATGCAACCATTTGCGCATCCGTCCATTTTCCGACACGCCCTGTCGCGCCGCGACGGCTCTTGAAATCGACAAGATTTTATTACCCGGCTAAAATATTCCGGATATTGTTCAAGACTGTCATGACCATGATTCGCAGCCCCGTTTTCATCCCTGCACTGCGCGCCCTCCGCGTCGCGATAGCTGTCTGCGTGCGGGTTTCGAAATGAGCGGCTCCGTCGTTCTGCTGCATCTGGCGGGCTCGGTGGCGCTGATGCTGTTTGCCACCCGCATGGTCAAGACAGGCGTCGAGCGCGCCTATGGCGACGTGCTGCGTCACCGGCTGCGCTCCACCATGCGCAATCCGATCATGGCGGTGCTGGCCGGCTGCGGCCTGTCCATCGCGCTGCAGAGCTCGACCGCCGTCACGCTTCTCGTCGGCTCCTTCGCCGGCGCCGGCATCGTCTCGGGCATGTCGGGCCAATTGGCTGTGCGCGGCGCCGAGATCGGCTCGGCGCTGGTGGTCAAGCTCTTGACCTTCGATCTGACGCTGCTGGTGCCGATCTGCCTCGTCGCCGGCACGGTCATGTTCATGGCCACCGAGCGGCGCGACTGGCGCCAGTTCGGCCGCATCCTGGTCGGCATCGGCCTTTTGGTACTGTCGCTGGAGATGATCGGCCAGGCCTCGGAGCCGCTGCGCCAGAGCACGCTGATGCCGCTCATCATCGAATATTTCTCCAGCGACTACGTCACCGCCTATCTGCTCGCCGCGCTCGTTACCTGGCTCTTCCACTCCTCAATCGCCGCCGTGCTTTTGATGGTCACGCTGGCCGGGCGCGGCTTCATCCCGCCCGAACTCGGCATCGTGCTGGTGCTCGGCGTCAATCTCGGCTCGTCGATCATCGCGCCGCTGCTCACCCGAAGTGCCGAACCTGGCGTGCGCGTCGTGCCGATCGGCAATCTGTTGATGCGCGGCATGGGCTCGCTGGTGATGCTGATCCTGTTCATGACGCTGAAGCCACCGGTCGCCTTCCTCGGCGCCACCGTGCCCGACCAGATCGTCAACGCCCACATACTGTTCAATGTGCTGATCCTGCTCGCCGGCCTGCCGCTTGCCAGCCTGATCTATCGTGCTTCCGAGAAGATCGTCGCAATGGGCACCAAGCCGGCGCCGGCTACAGAGCTCGATGTGGTCGAACTCTCCGCCCTCAACGACGGCGCGCTCGACGTTCCGAGCCAGGCGCTGGCCAACGCCACCCGCGAGGTGGTCCGCGTCTGCGAGACGGTCGAGATCATGCTCAAGCGTATCATCGAGCTGTATGAAAGCGCCGACGGCGACAAGATCAAGGCGCTGGCCGCCCTTGACGACCGCGTCGACAGGAAGCACGCGGCGATCAAGCTCTATCTGGCCAAATTGACCAGGAACTCGCTCACAGAGGACGAGGCGCTGCGCTGCCAGGAGCTGATAGGCGCCTGCGTCAAGCTTGAGCAGGTCGGCGACATCATCGTGCGCAACATGCTGGTGCATGTGAAGAAGAAGTTCGAGCGCGGGCTGGAGTTCACGCCCGAGGGCTGGAGCGAGCTGCTCGCCTTTCACACCTCGGTGCTGGCCAATGCCAGGCTTGCCTTCAACGTGCTGGTGTCGCGCGACCCTGAGACTGCCCGCCAGCTGGTGCTGGAAAAGGACCGGCTGCGCGACCGCGAAAAGGAAACCAGCGCCAGCCATTTCGTGCGCCTGCGCGACGGCACCGCCAAGAGCGTCGAGACCAGCTCCATCCACCTCGACACCATCCGCGACCTGAAGCAGATCAACTCGCTGCTGGCGTCGATGGCCTACCCGGTGCTGGAAGAGCGCGGCCTGCTCGGCGGCTCCAGGTTGAAGGCGAGCTGATCAAGAAAACCTAAACCGGCCGCAAAAATTTCTGCATTGCCGGCAAGCGCCATCCATGATTTGAGGCCAACTCGTTCAAGGATCGCTTCCGCGCCATGCTTCCGCTCATTGCCCTGTTCATCGCCGCCTTCGCTTTCGGCACCACCGAATTCGTCATTGCCGGCGTGCTGCCGCAAGTGGCCGACGGCCTTGGCGTTTCGATCCCGACCTCCGGCTATCTCGTCTCAGGCTATGCCGGCGGCATCGCGGTTGGCGGGCCATTGCTGGCGCTCGCCACCAAGGGCATTCCCCGCAAGACGCTGCTGCTTTGCCTGACCGTCGCCTTCACCATCGGCCAGGCCGCTTGCGCGCTGGCGCCCGATTTTGCCTCGATGCTGCTCTTGCGCATTGCGGTCGCCGTCGCACACGGCGCCTATTTCGGCGTCGCCATGGTGGTGGCTGTCGGCCTCGTGCCCGAGGACAAGCGCGGCATGGCCGTGGCTGTGATCCTCTCCGGCCTCACCGTATCCAATGTCATCGGCGTCCCGGCCGGCACCGCAATCGGCAATCTCTGGGGCTGGCGCGCCACCTTCTGGGTGATGTGCGCGCTTGGCGTGGTAGCCTTTGCCGCCATGACTGCGCTTTTGCCGCGCGCGACAGGCGCATCAAGGCCATCCGCCAGTCTTGGCAGCGAGGTTCGCGTGCTGGCGCGCCAGCAAGTCTGGACCTCGCTGATCCTGATGCTGATGTTGATGATCGGCCAGTTCGGCCTGTTCACCTACATCACCCCGACCCTGCTTGAGGTGACCCATCTCGACGAGGGCCTGATCCCCTGGGTGCTGCTGCTCAACGGCGTCGGCGCCACCGTCGGTGTGTTTCTCGGCGGCAAGCTTTCCGACTGGAAGCTGATGCCGTCGCTGATCACAATGCTTGCGCTGCAAGCGGTGATGTTGGGCGTGATCTATGCCGTCAGCCCCTACCCCGTGCCGATGGTCATCGCCATCGTTATCTGGGGTGGCCTCAACTTCGCCATAGGCACGCCGATCCAGACCCGCATCCTGGCCTGGACGGCGGACGCCTCCAACCTCGCCTCCTCGCTCATCCCCTCCGGCTTCAATGTCGGCATCGCGCTCGCCGCGTCGCTGGGCGCTGCCATGCTCAATGCCGGCTACGGCTATCGCAGCCTGCCGGTTGTGGGCGCTGCCGCCATGCTGGTGGCGGTGGTGGTGGCACTTGCCTCCTACATCTGGGAGGGGCGCAGCCGGGCAGCGCCGCCGCTGCCAGCAGCGGCCGAATAGCATCGGACTACAAATCGATCCGGAACAACAAACTCTCGGCGCCGCCATACGCGGCGTCCTTGATGAACGGACCGACCACACGGCCGCCATTGGCCAGCACCACCTTCTGCGAGGCCGGATTGTCGAGGTCGGTGGTGAGCTCGACATATGGCAAACCAACAGCCCTCGCCTCGTCCAGCATCAGCCGCAGCGCCTCGGTCGCATAGCCTCGTCCGCGCTTCCACGGCACCACGGCATAGCCGATATGGCCGAGCACATGCGACGGCAGTGCGGCCGTACCCGGCTGCCAGCGAAAGCCGATCGAGCCGGCGGCCTCGCCGTCCCAGATCCAGCGCCGGAAGCCCGGCAGCCGCGGCACGGTCGTGCCGTCCGGCAAGGTAATCGAGCCTCCTTTGGCCTCGGGATCGTCGAGGCTGGCAAGGAACGCCGCGGGATCCTCGTCGATCGCCGCAAGTTGCTCGCGCGTCGCTTCCATCAGCCGGACATTGTCCGGCGACCAGCCACGCTCGAGCGCCGCCTTGTAGGAGGGCAGATGTTCGAGCGTGGGTTTGACGATTTCGATCATGGTGGGTCTCTCCGGCAGGTCAACGCTTGCTCGCTTAAGCCGGTGCGGACCGTTTCTTGCCCAGAGGTAATGCCCCTGCTCTCCTTCGCCATTGAAGCGGTGTCGGCTCCTACTGCAGCAGGCCTTTGACGATGCCGCTGGCCTTGCCGAAATCCATCTGGCCGGCATATTTCTGCTTCAGCGCGGCGATCACCTTGCCCATGTCCTTTTGGCTGGCGGCACCGGTCGCAGCGATCGCCTCGCGCGCCGCAGCTGTTACGGCGGCCTCATCCAGCTGCGTCGGCAGGAAGCCGCGGATGATCTCCATCTCGCCACGCTCCTGCGCGGCCAGATCCGGGCGCTTGCCGTCCTCGAACGCCTTGGCCGATTCCTCGCGCTGCTTCACCATCTTGGCCAGGATCTGCAGGATCTCCTCGTCGCTGGCGGGGTCCTTGGTCGAGCCGCGATTGGCGATGTCGCGGTCGTGGATGGCGGCCTGGATCAGCCTGAGCGTCGGCAGCCGGTGCTTGTCCTGCGCCTTCATCGCGCTTTTCAGGGATTCGGCGATTTTTGCGCGCATGATGCTTTCTCCTTCGAACGGCGCGGACAATAACCGCGGCCCATCCGCAAAGCAAACGCGCCAAAGCCCTGATATCGTTCGACGAAACAAATGCTCGCCGTTTTTGGCACGGGTATCATTGACCGCTCTGGCGCCTTCCCCTATGTACTCGGCCTTGCACAAGACAAAGAATTGATGCGCGCAGGCTCGAGAGATCGGCCGCGCCGTTTGCTGCGCAGATGGCCCGCCATCGAAGCGCGCAGCGTGACAGGAGCGTCGCCATGGCCGAGATGACCCCCGAACTGACCCCGCCTTGGGCAACCGAAAAGCCGACCGCCGTCCTGGTGCTGGCCGACGGCACCGTCATCGAGGGTCGCGGCCTCGGCGCCACCGGTTCCGCCGTTGCCGAAGTCTGCTTCAACACCGCGCTCACCGGCTACCAGGAAATTCTCACCGACCCGTCCTATGCCGGCCAGATCGTCACCTTCACCTTCCCGCATATCGGCAACATCGGCACCAATGACGAGGACATCGAGGACTTGAACCCGGTCGCCCGTGCCGGCGCCGTTGGCGCGGTGTTCAAGGCCGATGTCACCAACCCGTCCAACTACCGCGCCGACACCGGGCTGGACCAGTGGCTGAAGAAGCGCGGCATCGTCGCGCTGTCGGGCATCGACACCCGGGCGCTGACCGCGCTGATCCGCGAAAAGGGCATGCCCAATGCCGTCATTGCGCACGCGCCCGACGGCATCTTCGACCTCGACGATTTGAAGCGGCGGGCCGCCGCCTGGTCGGGCCTGATCGGGCTTGACCTCGCCAAGGAAGTCACCTCCGGCCAGTCCTCGGTCTGGCGTGGAACGCCCTGGGTGTGGAACGAAGGCTTTGGCGAACAGGCCGAGCCGTCGATGCACGTCGTCGCCATCGACTACGGCGTCAAGCGTAACATCCTTCGCCTGCTTTCCGGCCTCGGCGCCAAGGTCACCGTGGTTCCGGCCGGTACCGGTTCGGAAGAAATCCTGGCCATGCAGCCCGACGGCATCTTCCTCTCCAACGGCCCCGGCGACCCGGAAGCCACCGGCGAATACGCGGTGCCGGTCATCCAGGACCTGCTCAAGACCGATATTCCGGTGTTCGGCATCTGCCTCGGCCACCAGATGCTGGCCCTGGCGCTGGGCGGCAAGACCGCCAAGATGCACCAGGGCCATCACGGCGCCAACCACCCCGTCAAGGATCATACCACCGGCAAGGTCGAGATCGTCTCGATGAACCACGGCTTTGCCGTCGATGCCGACTCCTTGCCCGAGGGCGTCGAGGAAACCCATGTCTCGCTGTTCGATGGCTCGAACTGCGGCATCGCGCTGACCGGACGTCCGGTGTTCTCGGTCCAGCACCACCCCGAGGCCTCGCCCGGCCCGCAGGACTCGCACTATCTGTTCCGCCGCTTCGTCAACCTGATCCGCGAAAAGCGCGGCGAGGAACTGCTGGCCGAACGGGCCTGAGCCCTGTAGCAGCGATAATATCGCTTAGCCTCGAGCGATAAATCTGCGATATTGCGCGAGTCAAGACGATCATCCTCTCGGTGTCGGCAGCTCGCGATCTCGACAACCTGCCGGCCGATGTCCGCGAGCAGGTCTCTGAGGGTTTGAACACTTATGCCATCAGCGGGCGTGGGGATGTAGAACGTCTTGCCGGCCGAGACGGTTACAGACTTCGGATCGGTTGCTACCGCGTTATATTGATGAAGATCGCACGACAATCCTCGCGATCTACATCGGCAAGCGCGAAACGACGACCTACAGCCGGCCATAGGACAGCACATCATGAACGCTCCGCAAATCATAAGGACTTCAACCGGGGAAGAACTGGTCGTCATCCCGAAGGCTGACTACGAGGCATTGCTGCATGCCGCCGAAGAAGCCAGAGAAGACGCTGCGGATGTGGCGATCTACGATGAGCGGAAGGCCGAGTTCAAAACGGAAAAGCCTCTGCCCGCCGAGGTGACCATGGATATTTTGCGAGGTTCCAGCTGGGCTCAAGGCGCTGCGCAACTGGCGCAAGCTGACGCAGGGCGAGTTCGCTGATGCCATCGGTGTCAGCCAGGGCTTCCTGTCGGACCTTGAATCCAATCGCCGCAAGCCATCGGCCCAAACCAGCACCATGCTGTCGAAGGCATTGGACGTGCCCAGCGAATGGATCGAAGCCTAGTATCTGACCTTACGCCACCGGCCGGCCTTCGCTGGCCTCCAGTATGGCGAACCATTGCTGGCGGTCGAGGTCGATCTCCAGCGCCTTGACCATGGCGGCCAGCCGCTCGGGCTTCATCGTGCCCAGCACCGGCGCCAGCCGCGCCGGATGACGCAGCAGCCAGGCGATGGCGACGGCGGCGAGATCGCCGGCGCCGATCTCGGCAGCCACCGCCGCGATTGCCGCCCTGACCCGCGCCTCGCGCCCTTCCTTGCCGGTGAACAGCAAGCCGCCGCCGAGCGGCGACCAGATCATCGGCGCATAGCCGAGGCGTTGCGCGTGATCGAGGCTGCCATCCATCAGCGCATTGGTCTTCAGCACCGACATCTCGATCTGGTTGGTGGCCAAGGCAAACGGCAGCCGCGAAGCCAGAAGGTCGAACTGCGACGGCGTGAAATTGGAGACCCCGACCGCTCTCACCTTGCCCGACTTGACCAGCCCGGCAAGAGCCGCCGCCGTCTCGTCGGCATCCATCAGCGGATCCGGCCGGTGCAGCAGCAACAGGTCGAGATAGTCGGTGCCGAGATTGGCGAGCGAACGGTCGACCGAGGCGGCAATGTGGGCCGCACTGGTGTCGTAATGCTTCAGCCGGTTCTGAGGCCGGTTGGCCGATGCCAGAATGATGTCGCATTTCGAGATCAGCTCGATGCTGTCGCGCTTGCCCTTCCAGCGCGACAAGCCGGCGCCAAAGGCAGCTTCCACCTGGTAATGCCCGTAAATATCGGCATGGTCGAAGCTGGTCAGGCCGAGATCGACCGCAGTGCCGATCAGCCGCGCGATCTGGTCGGCGTCCGGGCGCGCGGCGCTGTCGAGCAGGCGCCAGGCGCCGAACACCAGCCGCGACAGCGACAAACCGTCCTTGGTTAGCTCTATGCGGCTGTCATGGCTCATATCTGGGCTCCATCTTCCGCAGCGCCGGTGGCAACGCTTCTCACCGCCGTCGGCCTCGCAACTTTCGTCACAAAGACAATGACCGCAAGCGTCAGGAAGCACGCGCCAACCAGATAGGGGGCGCCGCCGAACACTACGGGCGCATTCGGTCCGGTGAACCAGGAAAAGATCGCGGTGTAGAGCAGCGGCGTGATGATCGAGGTGATCGAGAAGATCGATGTCATCGCACCCTGCAATTCGCCTTGCGCCGATGGCGGCACTTTGGCGGCGGCAAGGCTTCTCAGCGGCGGATCGGCCAGTGCTTCGAGGCAGCCGACGACGATCACCGCATAGATCATCCAGCCTTGCGAGGCGAAGGCGTAGCCGAAGGCGCTGGCCGCCGTAAATGTCAGGCCGATGACCGCCGTCTTCCACTCGCCAAGTTTGGGGATCACGCGCGGCAGCACCGTCGCCATGACGATCGCCCCACACAGGCCGAAGGCGCCGAGCGAGAAGCCGATCTGCTGCTCGCTCCAGCCATAACGATAATTGGACACGAACGACCACACCGCAGGATACATCATGTGGCCGAGCGTCATCAGGAAGAAGGCGAGCCCGATCCAGCCAATGCCCTGATATTGGCGCATCTGCAGCAGCGTGCCGACCGGGTTGGCGCGTTTCCACTCGAAGCGGCGGCGGTGCTTTTCATCGAGCGTTTCAGGCAGGAAGAACATGGCGATGAGGAAGTTCACGAAGGCAAGCCCGGCGGCAAAGTAAAACGGCACTCGCGGCCCGAACGTGCCGAGCAGCCCGCCCAGCACCGGCCCAATGACGAAGCCGACGCCGAAGGCGATGCCGAGCAGACCGAAATTCTTCGCCCGGTTGGCGTCGTTCGAGATGTCGGCAATGAAGGCCGACGTCGTCGAATAGCTGGCGCCCGAAACGCCGGCCAGCACGCGGCCGATGAACAGCATCGGATAGGACCAGGCGATGGCGCAGATCAGATTGTCGATCGAGAATGTAAGCACCGAGGCAAGCAGGATCGGCCGCCGCCCGAAGCGGTCGCTCAATCCACCCATGATTGGCGCGAAGAAGAACTGCATCGCCGCATAGACGAAGAACAGCCAGCCGCCTTCGATCGCCGCTTCGCTGATGCCGACGCCGGAAAGCTCCCTGAGAAAGGCCGGCAACACCGGCATGATCATGCCGAAGCCGATAATGTCGAGCAGCAGCGTGGTGAAGACGAGCGCAAGGCCCCGCCTGGCGGTTTTGGGGTCGATCATGATGGCGTCTGCTCCCTGGGACCGCCCTTGGGCGGGCGCCCGTTATAGGCGAGGCGCCACTTTGGAACAATAGGAGAACGCCTCAGGCGTTCTCCTCCTGACATCTGTTGCCGGTGGTGAATCGGCCCGCCGACGGATGCGCTTTGGACCGCGGTCGGCTGGAACTTGCGAGCGCCTCAAACCGGACCGGTCAGCGTGTTGCAATCCGACAGCTTGCCGCTCTTGTAGCCGCGCGCCAGCCAGCTCTGCCTTTGCTGCGACGTCCCGTGGTTGAAGCTTTCCGGAACGACATAGCCCTGCATCTTCTTCTGCAGCGTATCGTCGCCGATCTGCTTGGCGGCGTTGAGCGCCTCTTCGATGTCGCCCTGTTCCAGAATGCCCTTCTGCGCGGTGAAATGCGCCCAAACGCCGGCGAAGCAGTCGGCCTGCAGCTCGATGCGCACCGACATCTGGTTGGCTTCCGCCTCACCCATCGACTGCCGCATCTGGTTGAACTTGGGCAGGATGCCGGTGAGGTTCTGCACATGGTGACCGACTTCATGGGCGATCACATATGCCTGGGCGAAATCCCCCGAGGCGCCGAACTGCTGGTCGAGCTGCTGGAAGAAGGTGGTGTCGAGGTAGACCTTGTGGTCGCCGGGACAATAGAACGGTCCGGCTGCCGTCGAGGCGGAGCCGCAGGCCGAGCGGATCTGGCCGCTGAACAGCACAAGCTTCGGGTCCTCGTATTTCAGGCCCTGCGACTGGAAGATGCCGGTCCAGGTCTCTTCGGTCTCGGCCAGCACGGTCGCCACGAACTGCTTCATCTCGTCGGAAGCAGGCGTGCCGGCGCCGTCGTCCTGGCCGCCGCTGTTGTCGGTAATCTGGCCACCGCCACCCGGCAGCACGCCGCCGCCGTCGCCGCTGCCCAGGATCTGCGACGGGTCGAAGCCGAAATACCATCCGGCCAGCACCACGAGGACGACCAGCAATATGCTGCCGCCGCCGCCGGTGCGGCCGCCGATCGGGATGCGGAACTGGCCAGGGCTGCCGCCGCCCAAACCACCACCGCCGCCGCTGTCGCTGCGCTCGTCCTCGACATTGTCACTCTGACGGCGGCCCTTCCAGAGCATGGCAACTCCCCGTATGCAAATTTTCGGCTGGCCTGGCCGATGTCGTGGCCCAGTCCGACCCAACAGACAATTATCGCAATGGTTGCGCCAAGTCACAGTATTTTTCGTGGCAGCGGCATCGCGTTCGCACTCTGGTCGAGGCGGCATGCGCGCTGTAGCATCCGGTTCGAACGGGGGTGTCGGGACTTGCGGACGATCGGTCGATTTCTGCTGCTGGCGGTGGTGCTATGCCTCGGCCCGTTGCCGGCGCGCGCCGTGACGCTCGATTCCAGCGTCGCCGTGACCGATCCCGAGACATTGCAGGCGCTTGAGCGTGGCGGCCTCTCGATCAGCCGCCTGCTCGGCCCGGCGCTGGGTCTCACGCGCGAGGTCGACAATCGCGGCCTGTTTTCGGTGCGCGCGCTGACCCCTGTCCGCAACGCCGTCAAGCAGCAGATCGCCGACGAGCCTGCCAATAGCCCCGATCCCTATGTCGCTGCGCTGGCGAAGTCGAAGGACCCCAGCCAGAAATTCAACCCGAAATACATCGACGATGACGGCTCGACGCTCGACCTGACCGGCGTCGTCAACCGCATGGACCGCGGCTATCTCGGCCACACCGAATGCGGCGAGATCAGGCTGATCTACCGCTTCCACTATTCGGTGGCGGAGAAGCCCACGAAGGGAAAGACAGCGCAACGCATCTCGTCGCGGCTGCCGCTGACCATGAGTCTGGTCTTCAACGCCAGGCCCGGCGAGGCTCGCCCCCGCGCTTCGAGAGACCGTCCAAGCGCCACCGCCGTTTCCTGTGCCGAAATCGCCAAGCGCTGGCTCGCCGCCGGCCAGAAGAACCTTGCGCCCGAGCAACTGGCAGCCTGGCTGCGCTCCGACGAAGGGCCGCTCTCCAACGCCATGCTGAATTCGTCGCAGATCATGCGGCTTGAGCTGAACATGCAGGTTCTCCGGCTGTCGGCCTCGAGCCGCCGCGACTTCGGTGGCCACGCCGAATATCTCCTCAAGATTTTCAAATGGGACCCAACGACGTCCACCTTCCAGGAATCGAAGATGGAGAACCAGATCGACCGGAAAGTGGTTCTGGCCGACCGGCCGGCCTTCGCCAAATGGCTGCTCACCGACCGCAACATCTACGATCTCGACCGCGGCCGGCTGGTCATCGACGACAAATTCCTGGCGACCAGCGCCGTCTCGGTCGCACCCGGCGGCATGGCCAGATCGCAAAACAACATCGCCTATGGGCTGCTCGACGATGCCGACATCGACAAGGCACTGCAGGACTATGTCGCCAAGGGCAACGAGCTGCGCAGCGTGAAATCGGTGGCCGGCTTCAATCTGCGTCTCAACGAAATGACCTGCACCGGCTGCCACCAGACGCACGGCATTGCCGGCTTCCATTACACCGGCGCCGATCCGGCCAGCGAGCCGCGCCGCAACGCCGTCTTCGTCCCCGGCTCGGCGGTGTTCTTCGCCGACCTGCCTCGCCGCCGCGCCATCGTCGAGGACTTCGCCGCCGGCGGCCATCCGGATTTCTCACGCGGCTTCGCCGCCCGTCCGGACGCCAAACTCGCCGAAGCGCTGAAAGGCACTGATCTCTACAATGGCTGGGGCTCGATCTGCTACAGCGGCAAGGATGCCAGCTTCAAGGACTGGAGCTGCGGCGAAAGCCTGCGCTGCGCCGGCGTCCATGAAAGCGACATCCATCCGGGCTTCGGCACCTGCGTCAGCGAGGCGGCCACCGCAGTCGGCGACCCCGTCGAGTTCGGCGAGATTAAGATGTCGAGCTGGGGCAGCGACAAATATTGCCGCCTGTCGCCGGCCACCGCAAAAGCCTGCGCCATCGATCCGGCGCGCGACAAGAAACCGGTAATCAAGCTCGCCGGCTATGGCGCGGCGCGCCAACGCTACGACAACCCCGAGCAGAAGACCGGTGGCTTTCCCGGGGGCATGCTGCGCAAGGCAAGCTGCGACAAGCTTCCCGACGAGGCGACTTGCGGCCGCCTCGCCAAGACCGGTTTCAACGACTGCATCGCGTCGGGCAAGGACCACAAATTCTGCACCAAGGAATTCACCAAGACCGCCGGCCTGCGCGCCTGCGACAAGGCGCATCCCTGCCGCGAGGACTATATCTGCACCGCCGGCTACGACGATCTGGCCGCAGCCAAGCCTGGCAAGGGCTCCTGCATTCCGCCCTATTTCATATTCCAGTTCCGCGTCGACGGCCATCCGCGCAGTTGGGTGCAGGACACCGAGGAATGAGCGGCAGGTTGCCGCTTGCGAACAGAACTCAGATCTTCTGCTTGGTGCCGGCGCTTTTGCCGTCCGAGCTTTTGGAGCGTTCCTCGAAACGCGCGGCGCCCTTTTTCAGCGCATGGCCGGTTTCGACCTCGGTCTTGCGTTCGTCCTTTGCCGCTGCCTGCCTCAAACCCTCGGCCGCCTGCTTGCCCTTCGCGGTCGGTGCCTGTTCGACGCCCATGTTTTCCTCCTTGGCGCGCGACAATCACGCGCAACGTCAGGAGCAACGAGCCTGACGTGCGGAGGTTCCAGTGGTGCGGCCCCGGCACCCCTCAGCGCGGCGCGATCATCGCCTTGCGAAAGGCTTCCAGCGTCTCGGCGCTGACATGATGCTCGATGCCCTCGGCATCGATGCGCGCCGTCTCGGCGCTGACACCGAGCGAACGCAAAAACGCTTCTACCGTCTGGTGGCGGATGCGGCTCTCTTCCGCCACCTTGCGCCCGGCGTCGGTCAGGAACACACCGCGATAGGGTTTTCTGGAAACGAGCCCGTCGGCGCACAGCCTGGTCAGCATCTTGGCCACCGTCGGCTGGGCGACACCCAGCCGCGCAGCAATATCGACCTGACGCGCCTCATTGCCGTCCTCGATCAGGTCGGCGATCAGCTCGACATAATCCTCGACCAGCGCGCCGCGGCGCGCTTCGCGCTGCTGCCGGAACCCTTTCGAATGAATCTCGGCGTCAGGCAGCGGCTCCTCGCGTCCAACCGGTCTGTGCTTCAGCGCCAACACGCGCTCCTTCCTATCTTTGACAAGAATCGGCTTTGGGCAAAGCAATCGCCCTTTGCCATTCATAGCACGGGCTTAACTGTTCCAGCCGTTTATTTCCGTTCCATGGTAGGCGCAACCGGCGTTTGCGATCCCCTGCCGGCCTGCCGGTCGGCGAACAGGAAGCACATACAATGAAATATAGCCTATTGCATAATGTTGAGCCCTGGCATAGATAGGATGACGTCAACCGATCCATCCAGTGGAAAGCCCTCCATGTCCGAAGCTGACGCTACCTTGGGATCATCCTGGCGATTTGACAGACCGGAGGACAATCCTCCCAGCCTGCGCGAGGTGAACTCCACGATCGCGGTGCCGCAGTCCGGCGTCTGGTTCCGTCGCCTGTTCGCCTTCATGGGACCGGGCTACATGGTCTCGGTCGGCTATATGGATCCGGGCAACTGGGCCACCGACCTCGCCGGCGGCGCCCAGTTCGGCTACACGCTATTGTTCATCATCATGCTGTCCAACCTGATGGCGATCCTGCTGCAGGCGCTTGCCGCCCGGCTTGGCATCGCCACCGGCCGCGACCTCGCCCAGGCCTGCCGCGCCTATTATCCGCGTCCCGTCAGTTTCGTGCTGTGGATCGCCTGCGAACTCGCCATCATCGCCTGCGACCTCGCCGAGGTGATCGGCACGGCGATCGCGCTGCAGCTTCTGTTCGGCATTCCGCTGATCGGCGGCGCGTTGCTGACGGCGCTCGACGCCTTCATCGTGCTGCTCTTGATGAACAAGGGTTTCCGCTATCTCGAAGCCTTCGTCATCGCGCTTTTGATCATCATCTTCGGCTGTTTCGCCATCCAGATCTTTGCCGCTGCCCCTCCGGTCGGCTCGATCCTGCATTCGATGTTCGTGCCGTCGACGGAGATCGTCACCAATCCGGCGATGCTCTACATCGCCATCGGCATCATCGGCGCCACGGTGATGCCGCACAATCTCTACCTGCACTCCTCGATCGTACAGACACGCGCCTATGAACGGACCGAAAAAGGCAAGCGCGACGCCATTAAATGGGCGACGACGGACTCGACCATCGCGCTCGTCCTGGCGCTGTTCGTCAACGCCTCGATCCTGATCGTCTCGGCGGTGGCCTTCCATGGCACCGGCCATCAGGATGTCGCCGAGATCGGCCAGGCCTTCGAGCTCTTGTCGCCACTGCTTGGCCTCGGCATCGCCTCCATCCTGTTTGCGGTGGCGCTGCTGGCCTCCGGCCTCAACTCGACGGTTACGGCAACGCTTGCCGGCCAGATCGTCATGGAAGGCTTTTTGCGCCTGCGCATTCCGCAATGGGCGCGCCGGCTGCTGACGCGCGGCATCGCCATCGTCCCGGTGGTGGTCGTCACCGCGCTCTATGGCGAAAAGGGCACCGGCCAGTTGCTGGTCTTCAGCCAGGTGGTACTGTCGATGCAGCTGCCCTTCGCAGTCATCCCGCTGGTGCAGTTCGTCTCCGACAAGAAGAAGATGGGCAACCTTGCCATTCCCCGCGGCGTGGCGGTCCTCGCCTGGGTCGTCGCGGCGGTCATCCTGGTGCTCAACTTCAAGCTGCTCTACGACACCGTCTTCGGCGTCGGCTGAGTTTCTTCTTGAGCAGTTCGCCGTTTCGCCGAAACGGCGAACTGCTCTATCTCTTGTTTTGACGCAATTCCGGGCGGAAAGCCGCCTCACACTTTTCCTGGAATTGCTCAAGACGGCGACAAACCGGCTATCTTACCGGCCATCATGACAAGTGTCGAAGACGCCAGGAAATTTTACGCGCAGCTGATGGCGGCCAATGCCGGCTCGGCCGATCCGCGCCTCGAAGAGGCGTTCGCCACCGTGCCGCGCGAGGCCTTTCTCGGTCCTGGACCCTGGGCGGTCGTCGCCGGCAGGGCGCTCACCACCGGCAACGGCAAGATCATGACGCCGAGCGCCGATCCTGTTCACATCTATCAGGACGTACTGGTGGCGCTCGATGCCGACAAGGGCATCAACAATGGCGAACCCTCCCTGCACGCCATGTGGATCGGCAGGATCGCCCCCAGACCGGACGAGGCCGTCACCCATGTCGGCGCCGGCACCGGCTACTACACCGCCTTGCTGGCCCGGCTGGTTGCGCCCGGCCCGGTGACCGCCTTCGAAATAGAGGCCGATCTTGCTGCCAGAGCGACAAAGAATCTCGAGACCTACGGCAATGTAAGCGTCGTCCACGACGATGCCGTCACCGGCGATCTGCCGCCGTCCGACATCATCTATGTCAATGCCGGTGTCGTCGCACCGCCGGCTGCCTGGCTGAGGGCGCTGAAACCCGGTGGCCGCATGATCTTTCCCTGGCGCCCGTCCCAGGGCGTCGGCCTGGCCGTGATGGTGACCCGCACCAAACAAGGTTTTGCCTGCGACCCCTTCATGCGCTCGTGGTTCATCCCCTGCGTCGGCGCCTCGGTCGCCGGTTCGGCGGCCAAAATCCCCGACCTCCAGAAGGCCGCGCGCAGCCGTTCGATCTGGCTGAGATCAGACAGGGCGCCGGACCGGACCGCCACCGCCATCATCGGCGACGTCTGGTTTTCGTCGCAGGCGCTTGGCGGCGGGCGACGGCGGTAGGTACCCTTGTCGGCCGGCAGCGTTTTTCTGCCAACGCCTGTCGGGCGGCCGCCGGCCTGTCCGTCCTTAGATCGAAATCCGGCCCTGACGGCGCGGATCCTGGAAAAGGAAAATCCAATGCGAAAGATCATCGCTTCCACCTTCGTCAGCCTCGACGGCGTCATGCAGGCGCCAGGCGGCCCGGAAGAAGACCCGGTTGGCGGCTTCGAATTCGGCGGCTGGACGTTCCACTACTTCGACGAGGTGGCGGGGGTGGCCATGGAGGAATTGTTCTCCAAACCCTTCGCCCTGCTGCTCGGCCGCAGAACCTACGACATCTTCGCCGCGTACTGGCCTTACCAGAAAGATCCGATCGGAGACGTCTTCAACCCTGCGACCAAATATGTGGCCACGCATCGGCCGGACAGCCTGACCTGGGAGAACACGCAATGGCTTGGGGACGATATCGTCGCCACGTTGCGCAACCTCAAGAAGGAAGATGGAGCTGACCTGCTCATCCAGGGTTCGAGCGAGCTGATCCAGACTTTGCTCGCCAACGGTCTGATCGACGAGATCCGGTTGATGATCTTCCCGCTGCTGCTGGGCAAGGGCAAGCGGCTGTTCGATGGTGGTGCGATGCCCGCCGCTTTCAAGCTGGTCAAGTCGCAGGCTACCACCACCGGCGTCATGATGGCGACCTACGAACGCGGGGGTGAGGTCAAGGTCGGGTCGTTCGCCACGCAAGAGCCGTCAGAGGCCGAGCTCGAGCGGCGTAAGAACTGGAAGTGACAGGGACAGGCTTGGCACCTTTCCTCTCCCTCCGGAGGGGGGAGAAGTGGCGCTGCGAAGCAGCGACGGAGTGGGGGAACCACCACGGCGCAAGAATCTTCCCGCACCGAGTTAAAGGGCGACCCCCACTCCGTCGAGCTTCGCTCGACACCTCTCCCCCGATCGACGGGGGGGAGCAAATCCAAGTTCTGTTAAGCCGCCACAGCCCGCCGTTCCAGCCCATCCCTGATATACCGCGCGAACTCCTGCGCGGCAGGCGCCGCGCCAAACCTCGGCAAATGCAGATTGATGGAAAAATTCGGCAGCGGCGGCAGCCCGGCATCGAAAGGCAGGATGTCGAGGTCGGCGGGAACGGTGGAGGCCAGCCAGGCGGTGACGGCAAGGTCGGAGCGCACCGTCGCGGTCGTGGCGTCGATGTTGCCGTTCTCGAACACGGTGCGCCATTCCAGCCCGTGCTCGTTCAGCGCCGACAGCACCACCGGGCGGAAGGCGCAGGTGTCGGCGACGATCGACACCGGCAGCGGCCGCTTGGCACGGGCGACTCCGCCCTTGGCCCCGACCCAGACCAGCCGGTCAATGGCCAGGCATTCGCCGGCCGACGGGCCAACCCGTTCCTCGATGACGGCAAGATCGATGGTGCCGGCCGCAAGGGCCGCGGCAAGATCCGGCGAGGCGGCGCAGAGTAGGGATATCTCGATCTTCGGATAGGTCTCGGCATAGGCTTTCAGCACCGGCGCCAGCAAGGTGCCGACAAGGTCATAGGGAACACCGAGCCGCACCTGGCCGGCGACCTCGGTGCCCGCCATCTCGGCCCAGATCTCGTCATTGAGGCCAAGCAACCGTTTGCCCTTGCCGAACAGCCGCTCGCCGGGCCGCGTCAGCCGCAAGCCACGCCGGTCGCGCTCGAACAGGCTGCAGCCCAGCGCCTCCTCCAGCCTTTTGATCTGCTGGCTGACGGCGCCTTGCGTCAGATGCAGCGCGTTCGCCGCCGCCGTCATGCTGGCCTTGTCGGCGACAGTGACGAAGGTGCGGATCAGCGCTGTGTCGAGGTTACGGATCATGGTTGGCATTATATCTGCTAATGCCAACCATCGCAAACATTGCATTTACTGAAGTATGCAGAAGTCTACCGTAGGGCCTTCGATGGAGGACGCCTCATGTTGCAGCCCATCTTTCCGCTCATCCTGTTTGCCTTCGTGGCCACCGTCACGCCCGGCATCGCCACCACCCTGTCGACTGCTTCAGGTGCGCAGTTCGGTTTTCGCCGTTCCGTTCCCCTATTGGTCGGCAGCGCCGCCGGCCTCGCCACCGTGACCGGTGTTGCCGCCGCCGGGCTCGCCGGTCTGCTGCTGGCCATGCCGTCGCTGCAACTGGCGATGAAAATCATCGGCTCGCTCTATCTCATCTGGCTGGCAATCAAGATCGGCCGCGCCGGGCCGCCTGATCTCGATGTGGCGATGGCAAAACCCAACAGCTTCTTGGGCGGCGCCGGCATTCAATGGATGAACCCGAAGGGCTGGGCGATGGGACTGGGTGCGGCGGCCTCGTTCGCAGCCCTTGCCGACGGTCCGGGACAACTCGCGCTGCTGCTCGGCTCGACCTTCGGCTTTACCGCAGCCATCTCGCTGTCGATCTGGTGCGTCGCGGGCATGGTGCTGGCACGGCTGCTCAAGACCGAATGGCAATGGCGCGCGCTCAACATCGTGCTGGCGCTGGTGCTGGCTGCGTCGATCATTCCGATGTGGCGGGGAGCGTAAACGCAGAGGTCGGCGCCAGTACCTCACCCGGACCTGCGGTCCGACCTCCCCACAAGGGAGAGGTAGGGAGCGCGCACTTTACCCTCCCCCTTGTGGGGAGGGTCGCGAACGAAGTGAGCGGGGTGGGGGTCCTGGTTCGCGAAGCGAACCAGCTACTCTCAGGCCGCGTAGCGGGCAGCCGGCTTGTCGGCGTGCAGGCTGCCGTAGAAGACTTGCCTTGCGCCGAGGAACGTGTCCAGCTTGGCTGTGTCGGCAAGTGCCGGCACGGTGACGGCTTCGCCCCTGGATAGGCCCACAAGCGCGGCATCGACCATATCATCGGCGGACATGATGATCTCCTTCGGCAGATTGTCGATATCGCCACCGGCGAGCTCCCAGAAATCGGTGCGGGTCGCGCCCGGCAGCACCGCCTGCACCTTCACATTGGTGCCGGCGACTTCGCGGTGCAGGGCCTCGGTGAAGTTGACGACATAGGCCTTGGTGCCGCTGTAGATGCCGCCGAACGAGGTATCATAGGCGAGCACGGAGGCGATGTTGACGATGGCGCCGCGGTTGCGCGCAAGAAGCCCCGGCAGAACGGCGCGGGTCAGGCGGGTCAAGGCGATGACGTTGACCTTGATCATGCGCTCGGCCTCGTCGGCGTCGGCCGTTGCCACCACGGCCTGGCCGCCAATGCCGGCATTGTTGACCAGCAGCGTGACGCTGTCGTCGGCTGCGATCGCCTGCTCGACGCGGCGCACATCATTGTCGTCGGCAAGATCGGCTGATATCACGCTGACCTTGCGCTTGTAAGCATATCGCAGCTTTTCAGCCAGTTCCTCCAGCCGGTCGGCGCGCCGCGCCACCAGCACCAGATCGTAGCCTTGCCCGGCCAGCCGGTCGGCATAGACCGCGCCGATGCCGGCCGATGCGCCGGTGACGACTGCGGTACCCTTGTTGTCCTGTCCACTCATTGTCCTGTTCCTTTTTTCTGCCCGGCGAGACAGGTCGATGAACCCTCGTCCCGCCCTGATCTCCAATTAGTGGCATATACCACTTTCCGGGAAGTAGGCATATACCACCATCTTGTCAACGGAGGCGGCAGAAACTATTTCTGCGACAGGCCGGCAGCGGTTTTGCCGGCAAGGAGTCGTGATGAGCAAGACCGCGCTGCCGGGATTCAGCCTTTGCAACAACGCCACGCTGCGGCGCGCCGCGCGCAAGCTCGGCCGCTTCTATGACGATGTAATCTCGCCTTCGGGTCTGAAGGGCACACAGTACGGCCTGCTCTACCAGATCCATGTCAGCAACGAGCCGGCGATGGGCACGATAGCCGAAGCGATGGTCATGGACCTGTCGGCGCTCGGCCATACGCTGAAGCCGCTGATCCGCGACGGCTATGTCGACACCTTCGCCGACAAGGACGACCGCCGCGTCAAGCGGGTGCGGCTGACGCCGCAAGGCCAGGCCAAGCTCGAGGAGACGACGAAATTGTGGACCATTGCCCAGCAGCGCTTCGAGGCGCTGGTCGGCCAGCAGCGAGCGGCAGATCTGCGCGCTATGCTGGATGAAGTCGCGGCGCTGGAGTACGACGTGCCGGCGGCCGCCCCTTCAAGCTGAAAGAGCGGCCGCCGGTCCTTTGCAAAGATCTATTCGGCCGGCATGGCGACCGGCCGGGCCGCCCAGCGGCCGGCCAGCACCACGCCAAGCCCGATCAGCGGGAAGATGGCGGCGACCAGGCCGAGATCGGCCGGCACGCCGTAGCGCAGCACGGCGCCGCCGACCACAGCACCCAGCGCCACGCCGAGATAGAGGGCCGAAGCGTTGAGCGACAGCACGATCGGGGCGGCGTCGGGCGCCAGCTTGATGATGCGGCTGGCCTGCGCCGGCGGAAATGCCCAGCCGACCATGCCCCACGGCACCATCATGGCCATCAATGCCGGCCCGGCGAGATGCTGCGGCAGGAAGGTCGGGATGACCGAGAGCATCACCAGCATGACGGCGCTCAGCGCCAGAGACCAGCCGACGGTGCGCGTCGCACCAAAACGGTCGGCCGCCTGGCCGCCGGCTATGTTGCCGATGACGGCGCCGACACCGAAGGCGAGCAGCATGCCGGGCAGCGCAATCGGGCTGAGGCCGCCGCTCTGGATGGCCAGTGGCGCGATATAGGAAAACACCGAGAAGGCGCCGATCAGGGCAAGAGCGGTGGTCAGCAGGATCGGCATGACGCCGGGGCGCAGCGCCGCAGCCAGCCGCCACCTGAGCGGCAGCTTGGTACCGACAATGCCGCGCGGCAGCCGGTACCACAGGATGGCGCCGACCAGCGCGCCGAGCCCGGCAATGGCAAAGAAGGTCCCGCGCCAGCCGGCTATCGTGGCAACCAGCGCGCCGAGCGGTGCACCGAGCGCAACCGCCACCGTGGTTCCGCCGACGACGACGGCAATGGCCCGCGCCCGGTGGTGGTCATCGACCAGCGCCACCGCCGTGCCTTGAGCGGTAGCGGCAAACAGGCCTGACGACAGCGCCATGATGATGCGGGCAATGAGCAGCAGCTCGAAGGACGAGCTCAGCGCCGCCACCACATTGCCGATGACGAAGAACGCCAGCGTCCACAAGATGACGCGGCGCCGGTCCCATTCGCCGGTCAGCGTTGCCAGGATCGGCGTGCCGATGGCGTAAGCCAGCGCGAAGGCGGTGATCAGCGTGCCGGCGAGCGGAATGGAAATGCGGGCGTCGGTGGCGATGTCAGGCAGCAGGCTGGAGATGACGAAGCCTTCGGTCGAGATCGTGAACGATCCGAGCGCAAGCCAAAAGAGGCGCTTGTCCATAGGGCGTGTCCTTAGTTCAAAAGTTATTGAACAATTGGACATAACAGGGCGTGATGTCAATGAAGCCAGACGAAAATAGCTGAAGCCTGCTGACAGCCCTGTGTCAGGACAGCCATTGGGCCAATCGCGAAGCGGACTGTGCATGCCCGCGAAACATGGACGCGTTGAAATCGCCACCGACTGTGCTTAGTTTCGGGCCATGACTTTGCCGCACCCCAATACAGACCAGATCAGCCTGCCGGTTGTGCTCGGCGTGCTTGGCGACCCGACCCGGCTCGCCATCGTGCGCTATCTCGCCAGCAAGGAAGGCGTGCCGCTGAACTGCAGCCGGTTCCTCGACCTCGGCTCCAAGACCAATCTCAGCTATCACCTGGCCAAACTGCGCGAGGCCGGCGTCACCCGCGCCGAAGTGGCCGGCACCAACCGGATGATCACGCTGCGCCGCGCCGACCTCGACGCCCGCTTCCCCGGCCTGCTCGACAGCGTGATTGCGGCGGCCGGAGATGATCCGGCTCTGCCCATCGTCGGCGGCCACGACATCGAAATGCCGGCCTAACCGGTTTAGAAGTCAAGGTCCTAGCGCTGCCAAAAACCGATATGCGGGGCGAGGAGCTCTTCGTCCATCTCGGGGAAGGGTCCGTGGACCTCGACCGGCTTCTGCCCGGAGCCGAGGACCGTGCGCGACGAGAGGTTCATCGTCGGATTCTCGGCGTGGTTGCCAGTCAGCGCGAGAAGCTTGGTCTCCTCGAAGCCGTAGACCAGCCGGCCGATATTGGCCCAGTACAGCGTTCCCGTGCACATCGCACAGGGCTCGCCGGTTGTGACCAGCGTGCAGGACCAGAGGAATTCCGGCGGATAGGCGTCGGCGGCACGCCGGGAGAGCTCGGTTTCGGCGTGGCGCACGGTGTTGATGTTTCCTTGCCGCATCAGGATGCGATCGTCGGGGCCGACGAGCACGCAGCCGAAAGGATGGTGCCCATGCGCGGCAGTCTCGCGCGCGACGTCATTGGCGGCGCGGAGGTGGGCAACCATCTGGTCGCGGGTCATCGCCTGTCCTCCCCCGGATGAACTCTGGAACGTCATGGACGCTAGCAGATGGAGTGCTTCCGCGATAGCCAGCTCCCGGCTGTCTCGAACGGCCTCAAGGGCTTGATAATGAAGGCAGCGGCTTGATAGGAAGCCGGGCCGCAAGCCTCAACGGGCTGCATCAAGGGAGCCCTCGCATGCGCATTGCCGTTCTCGCCGATATCCATGGCAATGTGCTGGCGCTGGATGCCGTCCTCGCCGATCTGGCGCGGCGCGGCGGCGCCGATCTCACCGTCAACCTGGGCGATTGCGTCTCCGGCCCACTGTGGCCGCGCGAGACGTTCGAGCGGCTCGAAGCGCTCGACCTGCCGACGGTGCGCGGCAACCATGACCGCCGCGTCGCGGTCGATCCGGCCGACGATACGATGTGGGCTTCAGACCGCTACGCCCAGGAGCGGCTGACGGAGACGCAGCGCGAAGCCCTGCTCGCCCTGCCCTTCACGCTGGAGATTGTTCCCGGCGTGGTCGCTTTCCATGCGCGGCCCGACCATGACGAGAAATACCTGCTCGACGCGATCGTCGATGGCCAACTGGTGCGCGCGCCGCTTGCCGCTATTCAGCGGCGGTTGCAGGCGCTGGACCCGGCCTGCCGCATCGTGCTGTGCGGCCACAGCCACCGCGCGGAACTGGTCCGTATCCCCGGCGGCCCCATCCTCTTCAATCCCGGCAGCGTCGGCGCCCCCGCCTATGACGACGACACGCCCCCGGCGCACGTTTCGGAGCAAGGCAGCCCGCATGCGCGCTACGGCATCCTCACCTTGGATGGCGAAGAACCCGACCGTTTTGAGACCATCGCCGTCGACTACGACCACGAAGCGGCGGCGAGACAGGCCGCACAGGCGGGCCGACCGGAATGGGCGCATGCGCTGAGGACCGGCTTCATGCCCAAACCCTCTTGGCAAGGCTCCGCTTGACCGCATGGCTGCGCCCTGCTTCCGCCTCGCGGCACCAAACATCGGACGCATTTTCAGACTTACATGGCCGCGTATCGTCCCTTATAAAACCGCCTTGGCATACGGCAGGACTGCTGCCGCAAGGGTAATCGGCGCACGGCCAATGATGAGGCGCACAATCCGAACCATTTTGCATCGACTGACTGGCGCTCCGCTCCTGCGGGCCCCGTTGCTCATGGGGCTGTTGCTCATAGGCCCGTTGCTGGTGAGCATGCCGGCGAATGCCGAGGACGCGCCTGCCGACATCGTTTCCATAGTGACCGAGCTCGGCCCAGGCGATCTCCTCAACATCCGCGCCACGCCGTCGCCGGTCGGCAGAACCCAGGCGCGCCTGCCGATCGGCTCGAGCGTCAGGAATTTCGGCTGCAGCGAAGTGGACGGCCACCGCTGGTGCAAGGTCGAGGAGATCGACAATCCACTGGTCAAAGGCTGGGCGCCCGCGCGCTATCTTATCCCCGACAACCCGACCGTGGTCGAAGTTGACGCCGCGCCGCCCCAGGTGACCGCCAGCGCTGAAGCGGGCGGCCCGACGCTCGCGCCCGACATGTCGACGCAGCCGGCCGACGTGGCCGCAACACCCCCAGCAACTGCACCTGCCGCCTCTGCCGCTCCGGCTGCACCCACTCAGGCTCCACCCACCCCGGCTGCACCCGCGCCGGCCCCACTCGACCTGACGGAGCGCCTTGGCGGCACGGATCCGGGCGCGCCGAAGTCCGCCGCCGAGATCGGCAGGACCGCCATGCAGGATGCTTACGGCCTTGCCTTCGCAGCGAATGAAAGTCCGCCGACGGATGAAATCCCTGCCACAGAGGCTCCGGCAACGGAGGCCACAGGGACGCCGGAACTCGCCGCCGCCGCGTCTGCGGGAGCAGCGCCGGATACAGCGTCGGCGCCGGGGGTACTATCCCCGACGCCACGGCCAGACCAGGCCAAAGCTGCGACCGCTACGCAAACCGTTGCACGGCTGGAACCCCCGCCCGCCCTCGGCGCCACCGCCGAGATCCCCTGCGCCCGCTATGTCGGCCAGCCGATGACCCGCTGCGCCGTCAACATCGCGCACAAGGGCACCGACAAGGCCGATATAACCGTCACCTGGCCCGACGGCGGCACGCGCGTTATTTCCTTCTCTGCCGGCATGCCGGCCGGCTCGGATTTGGGCAAGGACTTCCGCTTCACAAGGGAAGGCAGCCTCAACATGATCCGCGTCGGGGTATCCGAGCGGTTTGAGATTACGGATCAGCTCGCGCTGGGGGATTAGGTGTCAGGCAGTAGGGAATGGGCATAGGCGCCTTAACCTCGCTCCTGCCTAATCCCCACTGCCTGATCCCTACTGCCTAATCCCTACTGCCTAGCCTCATTTTCGGGGTTACATCTCCCAAAACTCTTCCCTATAAGGCCCTCCTAGCCTGATACCAGAATCGCAAGCACAACCGGCCGGGTCTTCCCGTCCCGGTTTTTCGTGCAAGCCGCTCGCCGAACGGAACTCACAACGATGCCAAGACGCACCGACATCAAGTCGATCCTGATCATCGGGGCCGGCCCCATCGTCATCGGCCAGGCCTGTGAGTTCGATTATTCCGGCACACAGGCCTGCAAGGCGCTGAAGGAAGAGGGCTTTCGCGTCATCCTGGTCAATTCCAACCCGGCCACCATAATGACCGACCCGGAACTGGCCGACGCCACCTATATCGAGCCGATCACGCCTGAAGTCGTCGCCAAGATCATCGCCAAGGAGCGGCCCGACGCGCTGCTGCCGACCATGGGCGGCCAGACCGCGCTCAATACCGCTCTGTCGCTGCGCCGCATGGGCGTGCTCGAGCGCTACAATGTCGAGATGATCGGCGCCGACGCCACGGCGATCGACAAGGCTGAGGACCGGGCGCTGTTTCGCGAGGCGATGAAGAAGATCGGCCTGGAAACGCCGAAGTCGATGCTGGCCAATGCCACCGACGTCAAGAACGCCGACCGCAAGACCCATGAGGCCGAGCGCGCCGCCGTCAAGGCCGAGGCGCCTGCCGACCTCGATGCCGCGCTCGACGCGCTGGAAACCCGCTGGAACCTCGGCGAAGGCGACCGCAAGCAGCGCTACATCAGCCATGGCATGGCGATTGCCGCCCAGGCGCTCGACCATGTCGGCCTGCCCGCCATCATCCGCCCGTCCTTCACCATGGGCGGCACCGGCGGCGGCATCGCCTACAACCGCGCCGAATTCTACGACATTGTCCAGTCCGGCCTCGACGCCTCGCCGACTACCGAAGTGCTGATCGAGGAAAGCGTGCTCGGCTGGAAGGAGTACGAGATGGAGGTCGTCCGCGACAAGGCGGACAATTGCATCATCGTCTGCTCGATCGAGAACATCGACCCGATGGGCGTACACACCGGTGACTCGATCACCGTTGCCCCCGCGCTGACGCTGACCGACAAGGAATACCAGATGATGCGCAACGCCTCGATAGCGGTGCTGCGCGAGATCGGCGTCGAGACCGGCGGCTCCAATGTGCAGTTCGCCGTCAATCCGGCCGATGGCCGGCTGGTCGTCATCGAGATGAACCCGCGCGTCTCGCGCAGTTCCGCCTTGGCTTCGAAGGCGACCGGTTTTCCGATCGCCAAGATCGCGGCCAAGCTCGCTGTCGGCTACACGCTGGACGAGCTGGAGAACGACATCACCGGCGGCGCCACGCCCGCCTCCTTCGAGCCGAGCATCGATTACGTCGTCACAAAAATCCCGCGCTTTGCCTTCGAGAAATTTCCCGGCGCCGAGCCGGTGCTTACCACCGCCATGAAGTCGGTCGGCGAAGTCATGGCCATCGGCCGCACCTTCCAGGAGTCCCTGCAGAAGGCTTTGCGTGGACTGGAAACCGGCCTCACCGGCCTAGACGAGATCGAGATCCCCGGCCTCGGCCACGGCGCCGTGGCTGCCAACCACGCCGACGACCGCAACGCCATTCGCGCCGCATTGGGCACGCCGACGCCCGACCGGTTGCGCATGGTGGCGCAGGCGATCCGCATGGGCACCTCGCTCGAAGACGTGCACGCCATGTGCAAGATCGACCCGTGGTTCCTCGAACAGATCGCCGGCATCGTTTCCATGGAAGCCCGCATCCGCGAGCACGGCATCCCACAGGACGCCGTCAATCTGCGCATGCTGAAGGCGATGGGCTTCTCCGATGCTCGCCTCGCCTCGCTGACGAAGACCGACGCCGAAGTGATTGCGAAGATTCGTGAAAAGCTCGACGTTCATCCGGTTTATAAGCGCATCGACACCTGCGCTGCCGAGTTCGCCTCGCCGACCGCCTACATGTACTCGACCTATGAAGTCCCGTTCGCCGGCGCGCTCGCCAACGAGGCGCAGGTGTCATCGCGAAAAAAAGTCGTCATCCTCGGCGGCGGTCCGAACCGCATCGGCCAGGGCATCGAGTTCGACTATTGTTGCTGCCATGCCGCCTTCGCGCTGCGCGACGCCGGCTATGAAGCGATCATGATCAACTGCAATCCCGAAACGGTGTCGACCGACTACGACACCTCCGACCGGCTCTATTTCGAGCCGCTGACGGCGGAAGACGTGCTGGAGATCCTGCGCGCCGAACAGGCCTCGGGCGAACTGGTCGGCGTCATCGTCCAGTTCGGCGGCCAGACGCCGCTGAAGCTTGCCGACGCGCTGGAGAAGGCCGGCATCCCGATCCTGGGCACGTCACCCGACATGATCGATCTCGCCGAGGACCGCGACCGTTTCCAGAAGCTGCTGCACAAGCTCAACCTCAGCCAGCCGAAGAACGGCATCGCCTATTCTGTCGAGCAGGCCCGCCTCGTCGCGGGCGAACTCGGCTTTCCCTTGGTGGTGCGCCCCTCTTATGTGCTCGGCGGCCGCGCCATGCAGATCATCCATGACGAAGGCATGCTGCAGAGCTACCTGCTCGACACCGTGCCCGGCCTGGTGCCGGAGGACATCAAGCAGAAATACCCCAACGACAAGACCGGCCAGATCAACACGCTCTTGGGCAAGAACCCGCTTTTGTTCGACACCTATCTCTCGGGCGCCATCGAGGTCGATGTCGACTGCCTGTGCGACGGCAAGTCGACATTCGTCTCAGGCATTCTGGAGCACATCGAGGAGGCCGGCATCCACTCCGGCGATAGCGCCTGCTCGCTCCCTGTTCACTCGCTGCCTTCCGAGCTGGTCGACGAGCTGGAGCGCCAGACGGCGGCGCTTGCCCGCGCGCTCAACGTCGGCGGCCTGATGAACGTGCAGTATGCGATCAAGGACGGCACGGTCTATGTGCTGGAGGTCAACCCGCGCGCATCGCGCACCGTGCCCTTCGTCGCCAAGACCATCGGCCGGCCCATCGCCAAGATTGCCGCACGCATCATGGCCGGCGAAAAGCTGGAAGACGCCTTCGCCCATTACGGCGCGATGCCCGACCCGAGAAACCCCGGCCACATCGCGGTCAAGGAAGCCGTCTTCCCCTTCGCCCGCTTCCCCGGCGTCGACATATTGCTCGGCCCCGAAATGCGCTCGACCGGCGAGGTCATGGGCCTCGACCGCGATTTTGCGCTGGCCTTCGCCAAGAGCCAGCTCGGCGCCGGCGTCGATCTCCCCCGCTCCGGCACGCTGTTCGTCTCGGTGCGCGACGAGGACAAGGCCGGCATCCTGCCGGCGGTCAAGCGCCTCGCCGGCCAGGGCTTCAAGGTGCTGGCGACATCCGGCACGGCCCGCTTCCTCGCCGAAAATGGCGTCGACGCCCAGAAGATCAACAAGGTGCTGGAGGGCCGGCCCCACATCGAAGACGCCATCCGCAACCGCCAGGTCCAGATCGTCTTCAACACGACGGATGGCCAGAAGGCGGTATCGGACTCGAAGTCCCTGCGCCGCGCCACGCTGATGCAGAAGGTGCCGTATTATACGACGCTGTCGGGCGCCGCGGCGGTGGCCGAGGCGATTACGGCGCTGAAGGCAGGGAGCCTGGAGGTCAGGCCGCTGCAGGAGTATTTTGCGTAATGCCGCCTGTGCCTCCCTTCAACGGCCATATACCAGTTGATGTGAAACACTCCTGAACAGTAGTTTTCACAAAGAAAGTATGTCGTCCGATGTGTCTCTTGATTTCTTAAAATTCCTCTTCAATTCATCAACTCTTCTCTTGACAAAAGCACATCTGTCTTTAAGTCGCTTAGCAGTCTCGCCTACAATCGGAAGACCTGCCTCCCACTTAATGTCGCCAAGTGGGACAACGAATGATTTGCTAGTAGTAGGCGGATCGTCTTCGTGACGATACAAGACATCCAATCTTTCTTGCTCAAAATTAAACGACACGTCTACGATTATATGGTCCGAAATAGGTATAAGGCTCTTGTTCTTAAGGAACCGAGAAATAAAAGAAACTGATTTTATTAAACTTGCCGACCGCGGTGGCCTGCTGAGATCCTTTGGAGCAATTCCTTTAAACATCAAATATATCGAACTAACAAAATTTTCGAAATCGGACGAGTTATAGTATCTATAAACAAATGGGACAGCTCCCCTTTCGCGCGTGAAGAAGCTAAAACTCAGTCTATAATCAGATAGGCCAAGAATCTGTATAGGACCGGTCTCTTTGAGAACACCCCTCATTTTGACAGATGCACCGTCGAATTCAGGGATTATGTACACTTCCTCCACCAAGGCAGGGTTCATGGAATACACCATGGAAAAGACGGAGTCAGATTCTCTCAAGGGAATCTTTTTCAAGACTTGCCGTATCGGCTTAACGAAGAAATGAGTAATCGCATAGGCCGAGAAATACTCCTGAAAAGACCTATGTATAAATGAATACTGATCTCCGTCTTTGAATAACAAATTCACAGACTCCACGGCGTCGAATAGAAAATCTCTTGATTCAAATATCTTGCCAGTTCTCTTCTTAGCTCTATCGATATATGTAATACACTCTCCTTCGTTGAAGGTATGTTCCATATCCGCGTAAGATGAGAGACAAAATATAGAAAAGACTTCTAAAAATTCCTGTTCACTTAACTTTAACTTACGCTGCCTTTGGAAGCCCTGCTTGCTCGCATCGTGCAGCGTGAATAGTGTCTGAAAGGCGTATCTATAAAATATATGCACGTTGTCAGGGATATGCCTGATCTGCAGGTAAGTCATAAGCATCATCAAGGTAAGTAGCGGGGTGGAGAAAAACCCCTTATAATCATCATACCTTTTTTCAAATATGTTAGACATAAACTCTTTTTTTGTCTCAGGATCAAATTTCGCCTTCTCAATGACAAGTCGAGTCTGCTCTTTACTGAACGGAAGTGCTTGGTAAACGTAGAACTCCTGCCACGAGGCAAACCGATCATCAAAGCGGCTTGATACCGCCACACCACAGTCGGGATATAAATGAGCTAGCTCAAGTATCTGACGCTGTATATCGTTTCGGTACTCGTCAGGTATCTCGTCAAAGCCATCTAGTATAAATATGAATCGACCATCTGCCATCATGGCCTTGAAAACTTCATCGGTTACCACTTCATCCTCGGCAGAAGCCGACACCCTAAGGTAAGTTGATAGGTCTTTTTGACTTATATCGTTAATTCGTCGAAGCTCAAAAAATACGGGGATTTTCCCGCCGGGGTTTTGAAAAACACTAATAAATAGATACTTACAGAATATCGTTTTCCCGATGCCACCAAATCCGGTTACAATTAGTCTCTTGCCATCCCTTACATGCTGACAAAGGTTATCATCATCTAATACGTCTTTTCCGCATTTAAATTTTGATTTAACATAAATCTCCTCGATTTTTACCGGACTTTCTTTATTTATGATCGTTTTAACAAGACTGCATGTAGCATACATCCTCTCAAGGTATCGGGAAAAATTCTCAAAATATTGCGAGTACTTCTTGCTAACAGTCTTTGTGACAGATGACGAAAGCGCTTTAAAAAAGTCTTTCACCAACGAGGCAGCAGCAGTCGCAGCGATTTGATTTACGTTCACGTCATTCATCGTTTCCTCCCTACTCTCTACTAATGTGTTTGATCCTGCACGAATATGCAAGCCAAAGGTGTTGTTGTGAGCATCTCTTGGGGAAATTTCGATTGACATTTACATTGCAAATGAAGGCCGCCTCAGTTGCTCTCATTAATTCCTTTCAACCCACCGCCACGCACTCAATCTCTATATCAAACTCCATCGGCCAGGACGCCACCGGCACAAAACTGCGCGCCGGCGGGTTGACGCTGAAATACCGGGCATAGACCCGGTTGATGGCGTTGTAGAAGCCGGAATTGACGGCGTAGATGCGCACCATCACCACGTTGTCGAGCGAGGTTCCCGCCGCTTCCAGGCAGTGCTTCAGCGCCTTCAGCGACGCCTCGGTCTGGGTGTCGATGTCGCCGCGCACCATCTCGCCGGTCACCATGTCCACCGGCGGCGTCGCCGAGATGAACACGAAGCCATTGGCCCTCACCGCCGTCGAGCAGGGCAGCCCGAGCGCCCGGACCTTGGCCGACATGACGGGCACTTCGATGATTTCTTTTTTCATGGTGATGCTCCCTTTGTTTGCCAAGCTGGCGCCAAGGCCCCCTCACCCAGCCTCCGCTTCGCTCGGCTGACCTCTCCCCGAGGGGAGAGGAGCCGGTCAGCGCCAGCGCTTCCACCTTCTCCCCAGTGGGGAGAAGGTGGCCGCGAAGCGGTCGGATGAGGGGGCCTGCGCCACCTTTGATTGTGAGGAGCTTATCCCCCCGCCCAGCGAACGCCAGCACCGGACCATAGTCCAGCCGTCACCCCTGCCCCGGATAGGGCATGCCATCCTTGTGCAGAAACCTGCCATCGGAACTCGGGCTCATCATGTCGATGTCCGAGCAAGTGATGAGATCATCCGGATTGCGCGAGCCGACCTCGAGATAGCGCGCCGTTGTGGACGAGCGGTTGATCATGTGGTGGCCGTTGCCGCTGTTCTTGGCAAAGGTCGCGCAGTCGCCGGCCTTGAGCAGCGTCTCGCCGCCATCCTCGACCAGCACCAGTTCGCCGTCCAGCACATAGACAAGCTCGTCCTCATGGCTGTGCCAGTGCCGCTGGCTCGACCAGCCGCCTGATGGCAATGTCATCAGGTTGACGCCGAAATCGGTGAGGCCGCCGGCATCGCCGAGGCGGTGGCGTGTGCGCTCGGCGCAAGGGGCGTCGAAGGGTGCGGGGTAGCCGGAGCCCTTGCGGACAGGCACGGTGGACAGGTCGATCTTGGGCATGGGAGCTCCATTGAATTGGTGGCGGCAATGTATGTCACTGCCGGCGCAGCCACAGAGCCACTTTGCCGCAATGCCTTGCCAACGGCAGGCATCGGCCGTCGCACTCTACGGCGCCCCCCTCTGTCCTGCCGGACATCTCCCCCACAAGAAGGGAGATTGGCTGTCGCCTCAGCCTTCGCCAATTTTCACCGTCGCAAGAAAAGCACGGCGCCGACGCTGCTGATCTCCCCACTCGTGGGCGAGATGTCCGGCAGGACAGAGGGGGCGCCGTAGAATGCTATTGCTGGCCAGACACCAACCCTCAACCCTGATGCGCGGCCGCGAGTTCCTTCACGTGCTTCTCGTGCATCTGCAGCGTCGGCAGCGTCTTCTTGGCGAATTCCCTCATCGCCGGGTCGTCGCCCGAGTTGGCATAGCTGCTGAAAAGGGCTACGGCCTCCTTGTGCGCGTCCGTCTGCATCTGGATGTACTTGGCGTCAAAATCCTTGCCGCTTGCGCTCTTCAACTCGTCGAGCATTGCCTGCTCCTTCGGCTGCAGGGCCGGTCCCGCGGCTTTGGTCGAACCGGTGGTCTGGCCCTGGCTCAGCGCCGCCTTGAACTCCTTGCCGGCTTTGGTGTGGTCCTTGACCATCTGCTTGGCGAATTTCTTGACGTCAGCCGCCTTGGATTTTTCCTCGGCGAGCTTGCTCGACTGGATTTCGAATTCGTTGGAGCTAGGCACCGTCTTGACGAAGGTTGGGGTATCGACCTTGCTGGCGGCCATGGCAGGCGCGACCGCAGTCGAGTTGGCCGCAAGGGCGGCAGGGGCACCGGCGAACAAGGCGACGGCGGCAATGGTGAGAAGCGTTTTCATCTGAGTTCTCCGATTTGAAAATTTCCCTCGGCTAATCAAACGCGGCATTGGCGGCAGGGTTGCGTCCGGAGAACTATTCGTCAGCGACCATCTGCCGAAGAGCCGTCCCGAGCCCCTGGCGGACAAACCTCAGGACAGCACGCCTCGCCATATTGCAGCTGTTCGGTCCAGTTCGGCCGACCCTCAGGCGTGACATCCATAAGGTTCCACAGGATCTCGCACGCGCCGATGGCGCGCGGATCCTGGTCCTGATGGACGGCGCGGCATTGGGAACCGGTTGCTTTTCCCGCATTGGGTCCGCAGGCTAGTGCTTCCGGAGCTGGGGAGACACATGCAAGAGGATGAAGAGATCGATCTGCGCTGCCCGCAAGTGGTGGCCGACAATGCCGCCAAGGGGTTGAGGCTGCGAAGAGAATTCGGCCGGGGCGGCACCGAGATCGGCGTGGCGCGGGCGACGGAACTCAAGAACCGCGAAAAGCTGGCGCCATCCACTATCCGCCGCATGGTCAGCTACTTCGCCCGCCACGAGGTCGACAAGCGCGGCAAGAATTACGGCAATGAAGACAATCCTTCGGCCGGCCATATCGCCTGGCTGTTGTGGGGCGGCGACGAGGGCCGCGCCTGGGCGATTGAGCTCAAAAAGAAGATCGGCAATGCGCCCGATATCTGAGGGCGACCGTAAAACGACTGGCGGGCCCCAAACCCCCGCCTGGGACCCGCCAAGGAGTGGCTGAACACATGCCGGTGCAGCCCCTCCACATCTGCCAGTCGTCGATCCGCCATCGGTCGAAAGGCATGGATGGTGAGTTAGCATCCGGTTGCGGCGGCCAATGTGAAGCAGTTCACAATCCGGAGGTTTTCAACAGCGCTCGAGCAATTCCAGGAAAGGTGGGAACCGCTTTTCCCGGGAAAAGCGCGTAGCGTTTTCCCAGGGGACTGCGGCAAGAAAAAAGCCCCTACCCTTCCCAGGCGACAGGCATCATTCCCAGCCGCTCGTAGAGCCTGAGCGCCGCGGCGTTCTCGACCGTGTTGGTCTTGAGGTCGACATAGGCCGCGCCCCGATCCCGAAAGGCGCTGAAAGCCTGCCACATCAGCGCTTCGCCAATGCCTTTGCCGCGCGCTTCGGGATGGACCGCGAGGTCCTTGACGAAGGCCCTCGTCCAGCACAGCGCTGCCGCCGCCAGCCGTCCTTTGGCGTCGATGACGAGGAAACACAGCGCCGGGTCGAATTCGGAATCGCTGGATATGCGCGGCCACCATTCGTCGAACGGGCCGTCGGTGCCGTCGTCGAACACCTCGGTCAAAAGCGCGTGCAAGGGCTGCGCGTCACCATGTTCGAAGCAGCGCATGGTAAAGCCGGCCGGCCAGTGCGGTGCAACGAGCGTCTCGTCGAGGATCTTGCGCAGCCGGATGTCGTTTTGGGCCGGCGGGCGCGGTTCAGGCATCGCGCTCAGGCGTCGGGCTGCAGCCGGCGGCGCTTGCGGTCGACACCGAGGCCGGTGGCCTCGAGCAGGCCTTTGCGCTTGGCGTCGAAATAATAGCCGGTCTGGTAGAGCCAATCGGCCTTCTTGGCGTTGCCACCCGCCACCAGCCAGGCGCCACGCAGATATTTGACCGCGTATTTCAGATTGGTTTCGGCGTCGAACAAGCCCTTGGCCGGCCCGTCATAGCCCATGCCGCGCGCCGTCGCGTGCTTGATCTGCATCAGGCCCCAATGGCCGTTATTGTAAGCCTTCGGATTGTAGGTGCTTTCGCGGTTGACGACGTGGCGCACCAGATCGACCGGCACCTCGTAGAGAGCAGCGTATTTCTGGATCAGCCGGTCGACGTCGCCGCGCATGCCGGTCGCATGCTCTTCTTCCGGGAGACCGAGCGGCGCGGCGGGGAACTGGCCCAGGGAAGCCGGGTTCTGCGGCACGACATAGGCTACCTGCTGCACGCCGGGCATGGCGTTCTGGCCGCCCTTGGCGGTCGCCGGCATGACAAGGCTGGCGGTCGTATATTGCGCCGCGACCGGCTGTCCGGCGTTGGCGGGCGCAGGCGCCTGCCAGGCATTGGCGGCCATCACCGCAGGCACGGCCGGGGCCGTGGGCGTCGCGCCGGCAAAGGCCGCCGTCGCGGCAACCGGCTGCGCAGCGGCATCGAGCGCTGGCGTGGCCGGCGTCGCTTCGGCCGCCTGGACGGGTGTTATGCCCGAGGATTGCGGTAGCACCGAAACCGTATCGGGCAGCGGCAAGGTGAAGCCGGCATCGCTGCCGGCGGCGGTCGCGGTTTCGGTTAGCGCAGGCGTAGCCTTCATCTGCGAGGTCGATTGGCAGCCGCTGAGGGCAGCTGCGCCGACGATCACAGAGATCGCGAAAAGGTTGAATTTTGCTGGCAAGCCGCGCGGGTCCGATTTGTCGGTTGTTAAGAAGTCCTTACACCAGCGATTCCTGGTGGGCAATCGGGACCATCTGGTGGTTTTCGGGTGGCGAGAGCCGGGCTCAGATGCCATATTGTCTGCATATGTACCGGTCGGCATCCCGGTTTTCGCCACTTTGCGGAAAGGAGCGCATCATGGAAACGGCATCTTCGATCACAGCCGGCCACGCAGTGTTAGAAACAGTGATCGGCTTCATGGGCATCGCCTGGAGCGAAAAGGGCCTGATCCGGCTCTGCCTGCCCGAAAGGAGCCGCGAAGCGGTGGAACGCCGGCTGATGCGGCATGCCGGTGTTGCCGCCAATACGACTGCGAACATTGGGCAGCCGCAATGGGTGGTCGAGCTGATCGCCTCGATCAAGGCGTATGCGTCAGGCGAGGACGTCGATTTCTCCGGTGTGCCGGTCGATCTCGACGGCGTCGACGACTTCCGTCTCGCCATCTACGACGCGGCGCGGAAACTGCATTACGGCGAAACCACCACCTATGGCGAACTGGCCAAGCGCGCCGGCCAAGCCGGCCTGCCGCGCGAAACCGGGGCAGCGCTGGGCGCCAACCCGGTGCCGCTGGTCATCCCCTGCCATCGGATACTAGCCGCGGGCGGCAAGATCGGCGGCTTCTCGGCGCCCGGCGGCTCGGCCACCAAGGAAAAGATGCTGGCCATGGAAGGCGTGCGCGTCGGCCCGCCGCCGGCGGCGCAGGTCTCGTTCGGGTTCTAAGAGCTTGAATGGTATGCCGGCTGGGTATGTTGAGATTCAGGTCAGGCCGCACCGAGAACTATGGTCTTCGAGAACCGGAGCGGAGCGTACTTAATGTACGTGGGCACCGGACGCGCAGAAGACCATCGTTCGCAGGCCGGCCTCACCTGAATATCAATATGCCTAATGACGGCGCAGGAAGCGGCGGTGAAAATGGTCGTTCTCGACCCGCTTGCAGAGATAGACCGGGCAGGACTCGGTATCGGCGCTCGGTACATAGGCGCGCTTCCTGACCTCGCCGATATTGCAGAATTGCTGGCTCTGCACATAGCGGTCGAAGAGCGGCAGCCCCGGCACGCGCCTGGACTGATAGCGCAGGATGACCGCGCCCTGGCGGGCGATCGTGCCTTGCACCCTGTCGCAGCTCATACGAGTGGGGTCGTAGCGCGAGATCGCCTGCGCCTCGGCGGCCGCCAGCGTCAGGCAGGCGGCAAGCAGAATGGTTTTCACAACCGTTTTCATGACAGTCTCCCAAAACCGGACTAACGCCGTCGGGCGTCCCGATCTTCCCGATTGCTCGACGCTTTCATGCGATTGGGGCGGCCTTTGGGCGGCGCCACCGCAACGCCATTTTTCGAGCCATCTTGTTTTTGGTGCGAAACCCGCCTATATCAGCTCCATTGATATTTCGGCCGATCGATCCGGGCCTCGCGATCTTCGCGTTTGCTGACGTCTATCTCCAAAATCTCGATACAAACCGGCTGAACCTCGGTTCGGTCAAACCAAAGCAAATGCGAGGACTATTCATATGGCAACTGGTACGGTCAAGTGGTTCAATGCCACCAAGGGCTTCGGCTTCATTCAGCCTGATTCGGGCGGTGCGGACGTTTTCGTTCACATCTCCGCTGTCGAGCGCGCTGGACTGTCGACCCTGGTCGAAGGCCAGAAAATCAACTTCGAGATCGAGCAGGACCGCCGCACAGGCAAGTCGTCCGCTGGTTCTCTGAGCAAGGCAGCCTGATTTTGCGATAGCGCGCGCCGGACGAGAGTTCGGGGCGCGCGGCGAGTCACGGATGTACTGACGGTCGCGCGAGAAGCGCGCTGGAGCAGAAAGACCCGACAAGCTGGATCAGCAGATAGCTGCCGGCCCGGACTTAAAGCTCCGATCAGGCTACCGAAAATGGGAAGGCGGGATTTATCCCGCCTTTTTGTTTGTCTGGAATTGGACGATGGCCATGCTAGTTTCGCCCCATGACCAAGCTCGAACAGATTGAAAGATCCATCGCAGCCCTGAAGACCAAAGAACTAAAGGCCTTTACCAAATGGTTCGCAGCGTATCAGGCAGAGGTGTGGGATATGCAGATCGAGGCGGACGCCAAGGCTGGCCGGCTGGATAAGTTTGCCGAGCAGGCTTTGGCTGAACTTCACGCGGGCCGAGTTCGCCCTCTTTGAATGCGCGCTACGGCCGAAGGCCGCAAGCCCAACCGGGCATCGCGCCCGTTGGCGTCCCGTCCGGAACGAGCCGCGAAGCGGCGGCAAGCGCGAGTACAAATCAGCGCCGCAGATGCAGCGGCACCACCTTGTTGTCGGCGCCAAGCAGCGCCTCGATCGACAGCGGCTCCCGGTTGAAGATCGTGCCGGCCAGCGCCGGGCGGCCGAGATGGAACCCCTGTAGCAGGTCGACGCCGCCATCCAGCGCGACGCGCAGATGCACGGATTGCTCGATGCCTTCGACCAGCACCCTGGCGCCGCGATCGTGCAGCGACGAGACGAGCGGCCGGAAGAAGCGCTCGGCGGCAGCGTGGCGGCAGAATTCGGCGAACCAGCCGCCGTCGATCTTCACAATATCCGGTTGAAGCAGGCTCATCCGCTCCGCGGTCGAGTGGCCGGTGCCGAAATCGTCGATGGCGATGCGGATGCCGTGGCGCCGCATCTCGCGCACCAGCGGGGCCAGCACATTATCGTCGGCCGCCTGTTCGGTGATCTCGCAGACCAGCATGGCGGCATGCAGGTCGAGATCGCCGAGATGCCGCGTCATCAGCCGGATCTCGGCCAGCGCCCGCCCGAGATGATCGTTGATCATCGGATTGTAATTGAAGAACAGGTCGAGCCCGTCGACGCCGATGTTGCGGAAGTTTTTCAGATGCAGCATCCGGCACATCGTCTCGACAAACAGGCGGTCGCCCGGCGCAACACTGTCGAAGAACATGGCCGGTGCAACCGGCATGGAAGCGCGCTGCGGTTCGATCAGCGCCTCGACGGCAACCGCGGCCAACGCGCCACCGCGTGGCGCAAAGATCGGCTGGTAGGCGCTCTTCAGCCGGAACGCGCCATAGACGCCATATTCGATGCCGACCTCGTCGGCAAAGATCGCTTCGCCGATATCGCGACGCCTCTCGCGCTGCCCGGTCATGGCCCGGTCCTGCGCCCGAACACCCTGCCCGGCCGCGCCGGAGGCGCTGCAGTCGGGCCGGCAGGCGTCTTGCCAGGCTCGGCCGCCGCGACAGACGGCTGCGTATCCTTGCCGAAAGCGCGAAAGCTGGTCGGCGCCAGTTCCGGCTTCGCCAGCACGAAGCCCTGCACCATCGATGCGCCGGATTTCTCGGCCAATTCAAGCTGCCAGCCTTCCTCGATGCCTTCGAACACGGTGCGGATGCCCTGTAGTTCGAAGTTCGTCACCATGGCAGTCAGCAGGGCAAAGCCGGCCCCCGATTCCATGAGTTGCGTGATCCAGTGCGCATCGAATTTGACGATGTCGGGCTTGAGCTCCTTGATGCGGTTGATGTCGGATTCATCGGCGCCGTAATCGTCGACAGCGATGCGAAAGCCATTGGCCCGCAGCGCCTCGACAAAGCTGTAGAGCGTTTCCTGCGACGCCGACTTCTGCTCGGTCACCTCGCACACGATGCGGCGCGGATCGATCCCGGCTTCGTGCAGCACCAGCCGCATGTCGCGCAGCGCGTTATCGGCGATGGAGCGCTCGGTAAACACCGACGGATCGAAATTGACGAAGATCGAAGCTTCTTGCGGCAGGCAGGCGCCGGCGTTGAGCAAATGCAGCGTGCGCGTCAGCGCCTCGATGTGCAGGCGGTCGCCGGCCGGACAGGTGCGGAAGAAGTTCATTGGCGATTGCGGCTCGCCGTCACGAAACGGCCGGATCAGCCCCTCGAACGCTGCGATCGAGAGCTTGCTCTCCTTGAAGGCGAAGATCGGCTGAAAGGCGCTCTGCAGCGTGTAGGGACCCCAGACACCTGAAACGGTGCCGTCATCGTGACGGATGATGTGGGCAAGCCCGGTGCTGCGCGACAAGGGTCCCTCGCTCCGCGAGACAGGCGAAATGGCTGGCGATCCTGCCGTCAAAGGTTTTAGCGGCCGTTGATGAATTTAGTCTTGCTGGGGATAGGCGTCGATTGCAGAGCCGCAACGCAGAGTGAAACCGTCATGCACGCGCTCCAAAAAGGCATCTTCACAGGTCCTTGAGCCCTGGCTCATCCGACAATGCTTGCACTTGCCGGGTCGATGCGACATGAGAAGCGCCGCAGCTGTTTGCGGTTGCGCCGACCCCTCTGGAGATATCTGGTCATGGCCTTTCTTGCCGACGCCCTTGCCCGCGTAAAGCCTTCCGCCACCATCGCGGTGACGCAGAAAGCCCGCGAGCTGAAAAATGCCGGCCGCGACATTATCGGCCTCGGCGCTGGCGAACCGGATTTCGACACGCCCGACAACATCAAGAATGCGGCGATCGAGGCGATCCGCCGCGGCGAGACCAAATACCCGCCGGTTTCGGGCATCGCGCCGCTGCGCGAGGCGATCGCGAAAAAATTCAAGCGCGAGAACAATCTCGACTACAAGCCCGAGCAGACCATTGTCGGCACCGGCGGCAAGCAGATCCTGTTCAACGCCTTCATGGCGACGCTGAACCCAGGCGATGAGGTCATCATCCCCCGCCCCTATTGGGTGAGCTATCCCGAAATGGTGGCGATCTGCGGCGGCACCTCGGTGTTCGCCGACACCTCGATCGACAATGGTTTCAAGCTCACTCCCGCCGCGCTGGAAAAGGCGATCACGCCGAAGACAAAATGGCTGCTGATGAACTCGCCGTCGAACCCGTCCGGCGCCGCATACACGGAAGCCGAGCTGCGCGCGCTGGCCGACGTGCTCTTGAAGCATCCGCATGTCTGGACACTGACCGACGACATGTACGAACACCTGACCTATGGCGACTTCGTCTTCAGGACGATCGCCGAGGTCGAGCCGAAACTCTACGAGCGCACGCTGACCATGAACGGCGTCTCGAAAGCCTACGCCATGACCGGCTGGCGCATCGGCTATGCCGCGGGTCCCGTCCAGCTGATCAAGGCGATGGACATGATCCAGGGCCAGCAGACCTCGGGCGCCTGCACCATCGCGCAATGGGCCTCGGTCGAGGCGCTCAACGGCCCGCAGGATTTCGTCGCCAGGAACAAGGCGATCTTTCAGGGCCGTCGCGACCTCGTCGTGTCGATGCTCAACCAGGCGCGCGGCATAACCTGCCCGTCGCCGGAAGGCGCCTTCTATGTCTACCCGTCCTGCGCCCAGCTGATTGGCAAGAAGACCAAAGCCGGCAAGATAATCGACACCGACGAGACTTTCTGCTCCGAATTGCTCGAAGGCGAGGGTGTCGCAGTGGTGTTCGGCTCGGCCTTCGGCCTCGGCCCCAACTTCCGCATCTCCTACGCCACGTCGGAGACGCTGCTGGAGGAAGCCTGCGCCCGCATCCAGCGGTTCACGGCATCGCTGACCTGAACTGGCGGCACCGAGACGTGAAACCCGGCTTCGAGCCGGGTTTTTTGTCAGGAGCAGACCTCAGCCGCCACACTGCTCGCTGGTGACCGCTTCCATCCAATCGGCATGGACGCCGTCCAGCGCTTCCTGCATGGCGACGTGGGTCATTGTCGTCTTTGGACCCGCGCCGTGCCAGTGCTTCTCGCCGGGCTCGAACGAGATCACGTCGCCCGCCTTGATCTGCTGGATCGGCCCGCCCCATGTCTGCGCAAGGCCGGCCCCCGCAGTGACATAAAGCGTCTGGCCGAGCGGATGCGTGTGCCAGTGGGTACGCGCACCGGGCTCGAAGCTGACCAGCGTGGCTCTGAGCCGGGCCGGCGCTTCCTTCTCGATGATGGGCGTCTGCAGCACGCGGCCGGTGAAATACTGGTCCGGCGCGATGATGGTCGGCACGCTGCCGCAGGCAATGATCTTCATCTCTGGTGATCCCTAAGTTTGGCAGAACCTACCCTGCCCCGGTGCCGGCTACCACCCCAGCCGGGGCCAGAACAGGCCGGCACGTACGCGATAGTCCGCGTAGGCTCCGGCCAGCGGCGTGCGCGAAAATTTCTTCTCTTCGTCCAGCGCCGCAAACACATAGAGGATAGCGATTCCGGCGATCGGCACCACCGCCCAGATCGACCAGGTCGCGATCCCCCACCCGATCCAGAAGACGATGTAGGACGTATAGAAGGGGTGGCGGACATGGCCGTAGGGGCCGTCGGTCAGCAGGCTGTGTGGATCGTCGGGTGCGAAGGCGAAGCGCAATCGCGCCTTGCGCGACGTGACAATCGCCCACCAGAACAGGGCAGAGCTCGCCAGTTCGACGGCAAGTCCGGTGAGCTTTGCCGAACCCGGCTGCGATTGGATCCAAAGGATGGCGAGAAGGAACAGCGCCGTGGCGATGACCGCCGCCGAAATCACCATGGCGCCTGGAGACATCGCCTGCGATTGGAAATGCGCCCGCATCGACCAGACATATTGGCCAAGCGTCGCGATGCTGCAGATCGAGACAAGAAGATCAAGGACTGGTTCCATTGTCGGGATTCCGCGCGTGATTGCCATGGAGCCAGCGATCGTGCCGGCTATCTCTTTAGAAATCCTTTCTTAACCACATGTTTAAAGAACATATAGAGCCAGCGATGCGATGTTGGCGGTCAGGCAAATCTCAAGGTCTAATCCAGCATGAGCATCACTCACCGCACCATCCGCACGCCGCAGGCCGACTTGCGCCTCAGCCAGTCGTCTGGGTCCGGCATGCCCATCGTCATGATCCATGGGTCGGGCAGTTCGCGCGCCGTGTTTGCCCGTCAGTTCGATAGCCCGCTTGCCGACGGCCATCGGCTGATCGCCTTCGACCTTCCCGGCCACGGCGAGTCCTCCGATGCCCGCGACCCGGCGACCGCCTATACGATTACCGGCCTTGCCCAGACCACAGCCCGGCTTCTCGACGCTTTGGGCATCGGCCACGCCATCATCTTCGGCTGGTCGCTCGGCGGCCATGTGGCGGTCGAACTGGCCAGCTTTCACCATGCGGTCAGCGGCCTGGTGCTGACCGGAGCGCCGCCGGTGTCGCGGGGGCCGCTTGGCATGCTGCGCGGCTTTCACGCCAACTGGGACATGCTGCTGGCCTCCAAGAAGGTCTACTCCGAACGCGACATCGAGCGCTTCGAGGCGCTTTGCTTCGGCGATACCGCCAGTCCGTCTTTCCGCGAAGCCATAAGGCGCACCGACGGCAGGCTTCGCGCCGGCGTGGCGCGCAGCATGTTTGCCGGCAAGGGCGCCGACCAGAAACAGGTGGTCGAGCACGCCCCGTTCCCGGTTGCGGTGATCAATGGAGAGCATGATCCGCTGGTGCGGCTGAGTTACTTCGAGACGGTGGCCTATGGCTTGCTGTGGGAACAATGCCATGTCATATCAGGCGCCGGCCATGCACCGTTCTGGGAACGCCCAGACCTGTTCAACCCGTTGCTGTCGCGCTACGCCGAGATGGTGGTGAAGCAGAGTGCAGCCGCCACGCCCACGCGCCGCACCCAGGCAAGCTGAAATCGCCGGACGGTTCTGATCCCGGGGTCTTGCCTCGGCCGCCTGACGGCGCACCGGATTCCTATTTTCCTTGCCCTGCCGGCTAACCCGTGGGACGATGGGCTTGGGCAGGTGGCTAAGAGAAACAACCCCGCCCCGCGACGGTCGAACAGGCCGGCCGCCGCTCACGACAGGGTGCGATCGGCGCAAAACCGTTTCCACTTTTGCTGATCGCACTCCAAGGGCCAAGCCTGAGTGGAGGTCAGCCATGGGTACTCGCGCCGGAGGACGACGCACGGGACCGAAATGCATTGCCATAGTCGGTCCCTTTGCAAGCGGTAAGACGACACTTCTCGAAGCCATCCTCGCCCGTACGGGCGCCATCCCCCGCCAAAATCCCGTTTCATCGGGAAGCACCGTTTCCGATCATTCGCCCGAGGCGCGGGCGCACGCCATGAGCGTCGAGGCGACCTTTGCCACCACCGAATTCATGGGCGAGCAGATCACCTTCGTCGACTGTCCCGGATCGATCGAATTCTCCTTCGAGGCCGAGCCGGTGCTGGCAGCCTGCGATCTCGCGGTGGTCGTCGCCGAGGCCGACGAGAAGAAGATCCCAGCCTTGCAGCTCATCATGCGCAAGCTCGACGATCTCGGCGTGCCGCGCATCCTGTTCCTCAACAAGGTCGACAAGGCAATCGCCGGCGTACGCGATACGCTGAAGATGCTGCAGCCGACGAGCGCGGCGCCGCTGTTGCTGCGCCAGATTCCGCTGCGCAAGGACAATGTGGTGATCGGTTCCATCGACCTGGCGCTAGAGCGCGCCTACATCTACCGCGAATATGCCGAAAGCCAGGTTGCCGAAATTCCAACTGACGACAAGGCGCGCGAACTGGAGGCTCGCTTCTCCATGCTGGAGACGCTTGCCGACCATGACGACCAGTTGATGGAGCAGTTGCTGGAGGAGATCGAGCCGCCGAAAGACGCGGTCTTCGACGATCTGTCCGCCGACCTGCGCGCCGGCGCCATAACGCCGGTGCTTATCGGCACCGCCGAAAAAGGCAACGGCGTGCTGCGCCTTTTGAAGGCGATCCGCCATGACGCACCGGATGTCGAGGCGACGCGCAAACGGCTCGGCGTCCCCGACGGCAATCACACCGTGGTCCAGGTGATGAAGACCATCCACACCGCGCATGGCGGCAAGCTGTCCGTGTCGCGCGTACTCTCCGGCCAGATCGCCGATGCAGCCGAACTCTATTTGTCGAATGGCGAGACGGCGAAGGTCTCCGGCATCTACAAGATGCTCGGCAAGGACCAGTCCAAGCTCACCGCTGCCAAGGCCGGCGACACGGTGGCGTTGGGCAAGCTGGACGAGGTCAAGACCGGCCAGACGTTGAGTTCCACGAAGGGCGGTATCAAGCCGCTGGTCACGCTGACGCCGCCGCAGCCGGTCTTTGCCTTTGCGCTACGGCCGAAGGAGCGCAAGGACGAGGTCAAAATGTCGGCGGCCATCCAGCGCCTGGCCGAGGAAGATCCCTCGCTCACCTTGCGCCACAACCAGGACTCGGCCGAGACCGTGCTGTCCGGCCATGGCGAGATGCATCTGCGGGTCGTGCGCGAGCGGCTGGAAGGCAAGAATCAGATTCCGGTCGAAGGCCATGCGCCTGCCGTCCCCTATCGCGAGACGATCCGAAAGACGGTGCAGCAGCGCGGCCGCCACAAGAAGCAGTCCGGCGGCCATGGCCAGTTCGGCGATGTGGTGATCGAGATCAAGCCGCTGCCGCGCGGCTCCGGCTTTCAGTTCTCGGACACCATCACCGGCGGCGTCGTGCCCAAGACCTACATCCAGTCGGTCGAAACCGGCGTGCGCGATTATCTGAAATCCGGCCCGCTCGGCTTCCCTGTCGTCGATGTCGCCGTCAACCTCTCCGACGGCTCCTACCACGCCGTCGATTCCTCCGACATGGCTTTCCAGATGGCGGCCAAGCTGGCCATGAAGGAAGGCATGGCGGCCTGCTCGCCGGTGCTGCTCGAGCCGGTCATGAAGGTCGAGATCGTCACGCCGTCCGAAGCCACTTCGAAGATCATCGCGCTGATCCCGCAACGGCGCGGCCAGATCCTTGGCTACGACGCGCGGCCTGACTGGCCGGGATGGGATGTCGTGGAGGCGACCATGCCGCAGGCCGAGATCGGCGACCTGATCATCGAACTGCGCTCGGCGACCTCCGGCGTCGCCAGCTATCGTTGCGCCTTCGATCACATGGCCGAGCTGACCGGTCGGTTGGCCGACGAGGCGATGAACGCCAACGGCAAGGCTGCCTGACAGGCCGAAGGATGATCCGCACAAAAAACGGCGCCCGGATGACCCGGACGCCGCTCTTATTGCGGACCGTCTTCTTGGGAGGAAAACGGCAGGTCCGCCGCACGTATCCGCCGCGCCATGCGGCACTGACAGACGAATAGGTTCGGACGCGGTAGCCGCCTGAGCCCGGATCTTCCGAGTGATGCCCCCATCTCCCGGTCGAACCACACCGCGTCCTATGATCTGCTTAAACGATGAATCGCGCCTGCGGCATGTTACCTGAGGTTACATGTCACTGTTACGCGGCGATTTTGCTCGATTTTTCGCTGGCTACGGCAGGCCCGGAAACAAAAAAGCCGGATCAATGAAGATCCGGCTGAGTTTGATTGGAAGTGCCTGTTAAGGCTAACCTCCAGAGGGGAACACTCGAGGGCGCTAATGGGAGGAGAACGCGCCCAGGAGATGATCTATATATGTGCTGTTCATGCCCAAGAAACAAGCATCTATTTTGCAACACACGCATGCAAAAAGGTACAGGCTGTGGTCTAACCCATGTCTAGGGGCCATAGGACCACGAAAAGTTGCCAAATGAATGGCGCGACCGTGCGGTTGCCTTCGCAGAACCGCAAGTCGGGCTGATTCTCGCGCTCGCGGGCAAAAAGCCGAATGACGTTGAATCGGGCAGCAGGCGTTTATTTTTGCGGCAGCGGGATGGGAAGGGTCGGCCGGAAGAAGGGAGACCTGACATGCGGACACCCCAGGCGATCGCCGGCAGCGCGGTCTTCTTCATCGCCGCACCTTGTGTCGTGGCCGGGCTGGTGCCCTGGCTGCTGACGGACCGCTACCGTCTGCCGCTGTCGACGGTGCCCGGCTTCGTGCCGGCTGGCTCCATCCTAATCGTCGCGGCCATCGCCCTGCTCGTCCATTCCTTTGCCCGCTTCGCGCTCGAAGGCATGGGCACGCCGGCGCCTGTAGCACCCACCGAGAGACTGGTGATCGGCGGCGTCTACCGCCATGTCCGCAACCCGATGTACGTCGCCGTGCTGTCGATCATCCTCGGCCAGGCGTTGCTGTTTTCAAGCTGGAGCGTCGCTGCCTATGCCGCCATCGGCGCGATCGTCATGGGCTCTTTCGTCAGGTTCTATGAGGAGCCGACTCTCGCCCGCCGCTACGGTGGCGAATACGAGACCTACCGCCGCAATGTTCCCGGCTGGCTGCCACGGCTGACGCCTTGGCGGGGGTGACCAGCACCTCCCAAGGGCATGTTTAAAATGACCAGCTGCGCGCTTTGGCGATGATGAAGTCGCGGAAGACGTGCAGCTTGGCCTGGTTCTTCATTGCATCGGGATAGGCGAAATAGGTGTCGAAGGACGGCACCTCGGTCTCCGGCAAAAGCTGCACCAGATCCGATTCCTTGGAGATCACGTAGTCGGGCAGCATGGCGATGCCGGCGCCGCCCTGCACGGCGCGCTTGATCGACAAGATGTCGTTGATCTGCAGCGTCGGCACCCTTTGCCCACCGTCGAAATCGCCGATCGTTTCCAGCCAGTTCAGCTCCGACAGATGCGACGGCACCGGCACACCGAAAGTGACGATGCGATGGTTCTTCAGATCGGCGACCGAGGTCGGCTTGCCGTGCTTGCCGACATAGGACGGCGAGGCATAGAGGTGGAAATGCACGGTGAACAGGCGGCGCTGGATAAGGTCGGGCTGCTGCGGCTGGCGCAGCCGTATCGCGCAGTCGGCCTGGCGCATGGTGAGGTCGAGTTCCTCATTGGCCAGGATCAGCTGCAGGCTGATTTCCGGATAGAGCTCGATGAATTCCTGCACCCGCTCGGTCAGCCAGCCGGCGCCGAGCCCGACCGTGGTCGTTACCCTCAGCACGCCTGAGGGACGGTCCTTGGCCTCGGTCAGCTTCGACTTGATGGTCTCCAGCTTCATCAGCACGTCATGCGCCGTGCGGAACAGCATTTCGCCCTGCTCGGTCAGCACCAGGCCGCGGGCATGGCGATTGAACAGCGGCACCCCGACATCATGTTCGAGCGCGCTGACCTGGCGTGAAATCGCCGATTGCGACAGGTGCAAAGTCTCGGCGGCATGGGTAAACGACCCAGCCTCCGCCGCTGCGTGAAACACGCGAAGCTTGTCCCAGTCCAACGCCATTGAGTTCCCCTCGTTCTGTTTTTGGCGTCTGAATGAAAAATCAGGCTTTTGAACGGCTTGCGACGCCGTCTTGATAGATTTTATTCCGCCGCTTCGCGGTGCACCTCGATGCCGGCCAGGTATTTTTCCGCCTCGAGCGCGGCCATGCAGCCGAGCCCGGCGGCGGTCACCGCCTGACGGTAGATATCGTCGGTCACGTCACCGGCGGCGAACACGCCGGGCACATCGGTGCGGGTCGAATTCGGCGCCGTCCACAGATAGCCGTTCGGCTTCTGCTTCAGCTTGCCGACAAACAATTCCACCGCCGGCGCATGGCCGATCGCCACGAACACGCCGTCCACCTGGAGATGGCTGACCTCGCCGGTCATCGCATTTCTGAGCTTCAGCCCTTCGACCGAAGGCGGCAGCGGCGTCTTGCCGGGCCGGCCGGTGATCTCGTCGACGATCGTGTCCCAGATGACTCGGACATTGTCCTTTTTCAACAGCCGCTCACGCAGGATGCGCTCGGCGCGGAAATCGTTGCGCCGGTGGATGACGGTCACGCTCTTCGCCAGATTGGAGAGATAGAGCGCCTCCTCCACCGCCGAATTGCCGCCGCCGATGACAGCGACATCCTTGCCGCGATAGAAAAAACCATCGCAGGTGGCGCAGGCCGACACGCCGAAGCCCATGAAGGTTTGTTCGGTGGGGATGCCCAGCCACTTCGCCTGCGCACCGGTGGCGATGATCAGCGCATCGGCCGTGTAGGTGGTGCCGGAATCGCCCGTGGCGCGGAACGGCCGCACATTGAGGTCGACCTCGGTGATGATGTCGTTGACGATGTCAGTGCCGACATGCTCGGCCTGCTTCAGCATCTGCTCCATCAGCCACGGGCCCTGGATCGGATCGGCGAAGCCCGGATAGTTTTCGACATCGGTGGTGATCATCAGCTGGCCGCCCTGCTGCAGGCCGGCGACGAGCATCGGCTTCAGCATGGCGCGCGCGGCGTAGACCGCCGCCGTATAGCCGGCCGGGCCGGAACCGATGATAAGGACAGGCGCGTGCTTGGTGGTCATCTAAAGCCTCTGCGGGGCGGACAATCGAGTGTGCCTTGGAAAAAGACGTGAAACGGTGCTGGTAATGTAAGGGTTGCCAACCACACCAGCAAGACGATCAGGCCGTCGTCCCCGGAAAGCTTCGGCCCACAGGCTTATTCGCGCAATGGCCGCTTCCGTTACGGTCGCAAAATCGCCCGACCAAGGGCTGGCATCGCCACAAAAGTCGTTTAATGACGAGATCGCGAAAGATTCTTGCGCTAAGCAGAGACCGCCATGCCCCTGAAAGCCGACCTCGACGCCATCGACTGGAAGATTCTGCGCGAGCTTCAGGCCGACGGGCGCATGACCAATGTCGAACTGTCGAGCCGCGTCGGCATTTCCGCGCCGCCCTGCCTGCGCCGTGTCCGGCGGCTGGAGGAAACCGGCATCATCAAAGGCTATCGCGCTTTGCTCAACGCGCCGGCGCTCGGCATGGATGTCGTCGCCTTCTGCCTGATCGGCCTGCATCACCAGGCCGACGCGGAACTCAAAACCTTCGCCGAGCGCACTCGCGGCTGGCCGATCGTGCGCGACGCCTGGATGGTCTCGGGCGAATCCGACTTCCTGCTGCATTGCGTGGCGAGTGATCTCGGCACCTTCCAGACCTTCGTCATCGAAGAACTGGCTTCGGCGCCGAATGTCGACACGGTGCGCACCGCGCTGACCATCCGCCGCGTCAAGGACGAAGGGCTGGTGGCGTTCAGCGCCTGATAAGCGAGATTAACTTCGAAAAAGCATGTGCGACGCCGACCAAGACATACCCCAACAGACACACTGCTACCTCTCCGACAACTGGCAAAAGAATGAAGCCGTCCCCAGGGCCGGGGCTCTCACCAGGGGACATCTCCGGCAAAGCTAAAAAGGCCAGCAAAATAGGTGAGCAAGCAAGCCAGACGAATGTGATGACATGCGGCAACCATTTGAGACGGAAAATGTTTTTTGACGTGAGAACGCCGCGCCGATCACAATCATGTTGACGACGAATATGAGCCAGAAAGCGAATTCTGGCGCCGAAATCGTAGGGTATTCCGGGTCAGATTGCGTGAACATGAGCGGCCAAGGTTGAATATGCCATCCGGTTTCAGCTACGGAATCGGGAGTACTTTGACCCACCCTGCCAAGGGCAGGATCTGCTACCTGCGCTCCACCGTGAGAACAACAGGCAATCCCCAGGGCACATCTAGCGGTGCTTGAAGCAGTGAGACGTCGCCATCCGCGACCTGGGCTTCCCACTTGGCATAGTGTTTCAACCGGTAGTTCCCGGAGCGGACGCTGAGGCAGGCAACAGGCCCGCCATCGAGGTTTAGCGCCGTCTTGAGATCGAGGTCGGTCTGCAACAGGAAGTTTGCTAGCCGGTCCAGCGAGAAGAAAGCGTCCTTGGTCGAACCGACGATGATCCAGCCCTGACGATCTTCCGCGATAAAGGTGCGGTTGGCCAACCAGTTGCTCTTGGCGCGTACATTGTTGCGGCCGTCCTCACCGACAAGCAATGGATAGGAAACCATAGCGTTTTCGGCATTCTCCGTGACTGCGCGCCAGTCACGTGAATTGAGATCGACCACATGCGTGCCGGAGGCATTCACGAACCAGGCGCCGGCCTTCGCATCGTATTCATCCGGCCCGAGCCTCGCACCCATGCTGACAAAGGGCGTGTCGGCTTCGCCCTTCAGCCCGAAATAACTGCCATTGACGATCAGAACGGTGCCGCCTGTGCCTTGTGGATTGAGTGCCGCTTCCCACTGGTCGATGTCCTTGGCACCACTGGGCTCGTTACGGGCAACGAAACGGAATTTGGCTGGATCGAAACGGTTGAGATAGAGCCGGTCAATTTCACGGTCGCCCGCCATGACGGGGATTTCTCTGACCTGGAATCCAGGCTCGGTTTCATTCCATGAGCTGGCTCCACCGGTCACATCAGGAATTTCCGATTTCAACGCAAGCTGCATGGCAGGCGAGAGACGCGCATCGTCGGGTGCAACGGCGATCCAGTAGCTTCCGCCGCGGCGAAGAAGTGCATTGAGCCCATACACGCCGTGTTTTTGCCAGACATACCCCACGGCTGAAAGCACAGCCAATATCAACAAGACAACGGCAACAGAGATTGCTTTCTTCAATGAATTCCCCTCGTTCTTCGATGGAATGACATCTGCAAATTTCTTGCTTGAATGATGTCTGATCTCTGCAGTTTTTCCGCAAAAGAGCGTGGTGCTTTCCTGGGGAATAGCGTCAAAGCAAAGAAATGGATCGGCTCGCCGTTTCTGCGAAACGGTGAAACGCTCAAGCTAACCCATTGAGATTGCGTCGCAACAGATCCGGAAAGCTAAATCAGTCTCGATCCGAGCGACTCGACAGCTCTCAAAAGCCGTTCCAGATCATCGGGGTTGCGCAGCGGCAGAACCTCGAAGCCCGGCTCATTACTTCCCTCGCCATCCACCAGCCAGCCGCGCGGCAGGCCGGCACGTTGTCCGGCCTGCATATCCGCGGCCTTGTCGCCGACTATCAGCGAGCGCTTGAGATCGAGGCCGAGACGCTGCCGGGCCTGTAGCAGCATGCCCGGATTGGGCTTGCGCATTGGATGGTCGGCGACCGCCAGCGGACCGCTGCCCGCCTCGTGGTACGCGCAGGCCAGAACCATGTCGACGAAGGCATCGCCGGCGGCAAGCAGCTTGAGAACCCGGCCGTTGACCGCGGCAAATTCCTTCCAGCCGAAATAGCCGCGCGCGACGCCTGACTGGTTGGTGACGATGACCACCGGGATATTGCCCCGGTTGGCGGCGGCGATGACCGGCACGATGCTGTCGCGCAGCGCCATTTTGGCTGGATCGTCGGGATAGCCGGTGTCGACATTGATGGTGCCGTCGCGGTCGAGGAACAGCGCCGGCGCGTTGGCTGGAAACACCCGCGAACCTACCCGCTCAACCCACAGGCCGGGCTCAGCCAGCGGGTATGGACCGTAGGCCCCGGTGTCAGCCATTCGACAGACGGTCTTCCACCACCTCGCAGAGATAGTGGTAGAGGCAGAGATGTCCCTGCTGGATGATCGGCGTCGAGGTCGAGGGCACGTTGAGCAGTATGTCGGTGAGCGGCTTGAGTTTGCCACCGCTGTCGCCGGTGAGGCTGACCACCGTCATGCCCATCATCCGAGCCTGTTCGGCGGCAGCCAGAATGCTCGGCGAATTGCCGCTGGTCGAGATGGCAAGCAGCACGCCGCCGGGCGCGCCATGCGCCTCGACCTGGCGCGAAAACACGGTGTCGAAGCCATAGTCATTGCCCCAGGCGGTCAGCATGCCCGCGTTGGCCGGCAGCGCAATCACATTGTAGGCCTTGCGCTCCTTAAGGAAGCGGCCGACCAGTTCGGTGGCAATGTGGATGGCGTCGCTGGCCGAGCCGCCATTGCCGCAGACCAGCAGCGCCTTGCCCGAGGAAAGCGCGGCGACGACCGCACTCACAGCACGTTCCATCTCGGCGGTCAGGTCACGCTCGACTGTCGCGGTGATCGCGGCCGCCGAGCGGACCAGATAGTCATTCAGTCCGGACATGAAATCCCTCAGTTGGTACCGCCGCCGGCGCGCAATTTGCCGATCGTGCCGGTGGTGCTCTTGCCGGCGACAAGGTCGACCAGGACGACGCGCCCGCCCGCCTTCTGCACCACATCGGCGCCGACAACGGTTTCGACCGTGTAGTCGGCGCCCTTGACCAGAATGTCGGGCAGAAGCGCCTCGATCAGCGCCAGCGGCGTATCCTCTTCGAACACCACGACCGCATCGACCGAGGCCAGGGCGGCGAGCACGCAGGCACGATCATGCTGATCGTTGACGGGGCGCCCGGCGCCTTTCAACCGACGCACCGAGGCATCGCTGTTGAGGCCGAGCACCAGCCGGTCGCACTGGCTGCGCGCCGCGTGGAGAAGACTGACATGGCCGGCATGCAATATATCGAAGCAGCCATTGGTGAAGCCGACGCTCAGGCCCTCGTCCTTCCACGCCGCCACCATGCGCGCGGCCGATGCGGCATCGAGGATGGCGTCCTTATGGGCGGTGGGGCCGTGCGAGCGGAACAGCGCGCCGGTGAGTTCCTCCACGGTCAGCCGCGCGGTGCCGCGTTTGCCCACCACCACACCGCCGGCGGCATTGGCGATGGAGGCGGCCATGACGCGATCGGCGCCCGCGGCCAGAGCCAGCGCGAAGCTCGCGATTACCGTATCGCCGGCGCCCGAAACGTCGAACACTTCGCGCGCCTGGGTGGCGATGTGGCGCGCCTCATCCGCGCCGACGACGCTCATGCCCTTTTCGCTGCGGGTGGCGACGACGAAGTCGAAGCCATGTGCCGAAATCAGCTGGCGTGCCGCCGCGACGATCTCGTCGTCGGCGAAAACCGGGCGACCGACAGCTTCGCCAAGCTCCTTGCGGTTGGGCGTGATGGCGGTCGCGCCGGCATAGCGCGCATAGTCGCGGCCCTTGGGATCGACCAGCACCGGTTTTCCCGCCTCGCGGCAGATGGCGATCAGGTCGGCGGCGACGCCGTCGAGCAAGATGCCCTTGCCATAGTCGGACAGAATGACGATGTCGGCGCGCGTGAGTGCGGCGCGAAAATGCCGGACCAGGTCCGCCCGTTCCTTGTCGTCGAGCGGCTTGATCTCTTCCTCATCGAAGCGCAGCACCTGCTGATTGAGCGCGCTGAAGCGGCTCTTCGACGACGTCATGCGACCGCGCTCCTGCGCCATATCAGCCGTATCGGCGCCGAGTTCGCGCAGCATGCGCACCAGATTGTCGCCGGCCACATCGGTGCCGATCACCGATATGGGAATAGCGCTGGCACCCAGCGAGACGATGTTGGCGACAACGTTGCCTGCGCCGCCCATCGTCGAGGTCTCGCCGCGCCCGTGCAGCACCGGGATCGGCGCTTCCGGCGAGATGCGCTCGATGACGCCGTTGACGAAACGGTCGAGGATGAAGTCGCCGACCACCAGCACGGCAACGTCGCCAAAGCGGGCAATGGCGCGGTGCAAAGGTTCGGGCGAAGGCGGATTGTGCTTGATCATGTCACTGGCAATGCGAGGGAAAGGCCGACCTCAATCACGCTGAAAATTGTCAATTTACGGGCCGGATCGTTCATGGCGAAGCCGATATACCGCAAATCCGCGCAGCGCAACGTCAGGGCGGCCGTCAGCTCTTCTGCAACGCGACGTGGACGCCCAGTCCGACCAGCACCGCCCCGCCCGCCCTCTGCATGATGCGCTGCGCACGGCTGGAGCGCTTCAGCCGGGCGATCACCATGCCTGCCAGCAACACGCAGACAATATCTGCCGAAGAGAACATTAAATTGACGATGGTGCCCAGCACGACGAATTGCAGCCACACCGGGAAACCCGCCGAGGCATCGATGAACTGTGGCAGGAACGCCATGAAGAAGATCGCCGTCTTCGGATTGAGCACTTCGACGGTGATGCTCTCGAAAAATGCCCGGCGCGCCGATTTGCGCTCGATCGCCGGCAGCGCCGTGTCACCGTCCCCGCGCTTGCGGAACAAGGACACGCCAAGCCAGATCAGATAGAGCGCGCCGATGAGCTTGACCGCCATGTAGAGCGGCGGCACCGCATGGAAGAGCACCGACAGCCCGGCGGCAGCCGCAAAGACATGGAAATAACCGCCAAGATGGATGCCAAGTGCCGCCGTCAGCCCCGACCAGCGCCCGCGCGCCATGGTCTGCGCGGCGGCATAGAGCATCGCCGGTCCTGGAATATAGGCAAAGATCGCCGTGGTGGCGAAAAACGCAATGAGCAGTTCGGTCGACGGCATTTTTTGTCCCCTAGCTTGCGGGCCTCGAATAAAGCGGCCGCTTCGCGGTCTCACTGTGGCGTCGTGGTGCTTCATCGACAGTACGCTTGGCCTCCCTTATAAGGACCGGAATCGCAAGCAACCAGAGGCATTCATGATCATCGTCACGGGCGGGGCCGGCATGATCGGCTCCAACATCGTCGCCGCACTCAATGCCGAAGGCCATGATGACATCCTCGTCGTCGACGACCTCACCGACGGCCACAAGATCGCCAACCTGGCCGATTTGCAGATAGCCGACTATCTCGACAAGGACGAATTCTTGGCCACCTTGGAAGCCGGCGACCTAGGCCGCGTCGAGGCCGTCTTCCACCAGGGCGCCTGCTCGACCACCACGGAATGGAACGGCAAGTTCATGATGGACGTGAACTACGCCTTCTCAAAGCGCTTGCTGCATGGCTGTCTTTCGCTGCGCATACCGTTCCTCTATGCCTCCTCGGCTTCCGTCTACGGCGGCGGTTCGGAGTTTCGCGAGGACCCCGCACTTGAGCGGCCGCTCAACGTCTACGCCTATTCGAAGAAACTATTCGACGACTATGTCAGGCGCACTGTGTTCGACACCGATCATTCGCAGGTCGCCGGCTTGCGCTACTTCAACGTCTATGGCCCGCGCGAGGCGCACAAGGGCGCCATGGCCTCGGTCGCCTTTCATCTGTTCAATCAGGTCGGGCGCGGCGAAAACCCAAAGCTGTTCGGCGCCCATGACGGCTTCGGGCCTGGCGAACAGAGCCGCGACTTCATTCATGTCGGCGATGTCGCCGACGTCAATCTGTGGCTGTGGAAGCGCGGCTCGAGCGGCATCTTCAACTGCGGCACCGGCCGCGCCCAGCCGTTCCGCGCCATTGCCGAGACCGTGATCGATACGCTGGGCCAGGGCGAGATCGAGTTCATCGAATTCCCCGATCACCTCAAGGGCAGCTACCAGAGTTTTACCCAAGCTGATATGTCCCGCTTGCGCGCAGCCGGCTATAATGGGCAATTCCGCAGCGTGGAAACCGGCGTCAGAGACTATGTCGAATGGCTGAAAGCCCAACGATCCTCGTGATCGGCCCACGCTGGGTGGGCGATATGGTCATGGCGCAGTGCCTGTTTTCAGCGCTGAAGGACGTCCATCCCAACGCCGCCATCGACGTGCTGGCCCCGGCCTGGGCGGCCCCGCTGGTCAAGCGCATGCCCGAGATTCGCCAGCAGATCGATTTCCCGCTGCAACCGGGCGCGCTCGAATTCACCATTCGCCGCCGCTTCGGCCGCCTGCTGCGCGGCCGCTACGACATGGCCTACGTCCTGCCGGGCAGCTGGAAATCGGCGCTGATCCCGTTCTTTGCCCGCATCCCCCGCCGCTTCGGCAATCTCCGGGAAATGCGCTACGGCCTGCTGACCGACATCGTGCCGCTGCCCGATGCCGTCAAACGGCGCACCGCGCAGGCCTATTTCGGTCTTGCCCAGGGTGGCCATTTCCGGGCGCCGCACCTGACCGTCGATGGCGGCAATCAGAAAGAGTTGCTCGCCCGCTTCGACCTGCAGCCGGGAAAATTCGTCGCCATGATGCCCGGCGCCGAATTCGGTCCGGCCAAACGCTGGCCTAGCGAAAGCTATGCCGGCCTCGCCGGAGAGATGATGGCGAAAGGATTCGAGGTCGCGTTGTTCGGCTCGAAGAACGATCGCGACGTCACCGCCGAGATCGCAGCACTCGCGCCCGGTGTCGTCGATCTGGCAGGAAAGACGCGGCTGGAGGACGCCATCGACCTGATCGCCGCGGCCAGGCTGGCGGTGTCCAACGACAGCGGGCTGATGCATGTCGCGGCCGCCGTCGGCACACCGGTCGTTGCCGTCTACGGTTCGACCTCGCCGGAAAACACGCCGCCGTTGGCTGAACAGCGCGAACTGATCTGGTTGCATCTGTCCTGTTCGCCCTGCCACCGGAAGATCTGCCCGCTCGGCCACCTCAACTGCCTGAAGACGCTGGACGTTGCCCAAGTGGCAGCGGCGGCGGACAGGTTGCTGGAACTCCCGGCCGCCGCATGAAGGTTTTGATCGTCAAGTCCTCCTCGATGGGCGACGTCACCCACACCTTCCCCGCCGTCGAAGATGCACGCCGCAAGCGCCCCGATATCGCCTTCGACTGGTGCGTCGAAGAAGCCTTTGCCGCCATCGTCGCGCTGCATCCGGCGATAGCAAAGATCCATACCGTCGCCATCCGGCGCTGGCGCAAGCATCTGTTCAACGCCCGCACATGGCGGGAGGCGACAAGCTTGCGCCGCGCTCTGCAAGCAGGCGAGTACGACCTCGTCATCGATGCGCAGGGGCTGCTGAAATCGGCCCTGGTGGCGAAACAGGCAGCGGCACCAATCGCAGGTTTCGACCGCGCGAGCGCGCGGGAGCCCTCGGCAACGTTGTTTTACCAGCGCAAATACGCCGTGCCGCGCAACCTGCACGCCATCGAACGCACGCGCCGGCTGTTCGGGCTGGCGCTCGGCTACGAGCCCGACCTTTCGACCCTGGCATCCGGGATTGTGCCGCCTCCGGGCCACCTGGCCGGCATCGACGGCAAGACGGCCTTCCTGCTGCACGGCACCAGCCGCGAAGACAAGAAATGGCCCGCCGAAGACTGGATCGAAACCGCTCGCCTGCTGGTTGGTACCGGAATGACGCCGGTCACCACCTGGTCGAACGAGCGTGAGAAGGCGGTCGCCGAGGCAATCGCGAAAGCCGTGCCGTCAACGATCGTGGTGCCGAGATCGCCGCTGGCAGACATTGCCGCGATCCTTGGCCGCTCGACGCTGGTTATCGGCGCCGACACCGGTCTGACCCACCTCGCCAGCGCCTTCGGCCTGCCGACGGTCGCGGTGTTCCTGGCGACCGAGCCGGGTTTGACCGGCCCGCGCGGGCAATATGCCTCAACGCTGCTGGCCGCATCGGGGGAGCGCCTAACGCCGGCGAAGGTGGTGGCGGAAGCTAAGAAGCAACTGGCGCTCAAATCACGAGCACCAGCCTAGAGCCTTTCAGAAGTATCTGAGGTGCTAGATAAATTGCACCTGGACGATCTCATAACCCCTGGCGCCGCCAGGCGCGTTGACCTCGATGGCGTCGCCGACTTCCTTGCCGATCAGCGCGCGCGCGATCGGCGATGAGATCGAGATACGGCCCGATTTCACGTCCGCTTCCTGGTCGCCGACAATCTGGTAGGTCTTCTTTTCCTCGGTGTCCTCGTCGACCAGCACCACCGTGGCGCCGAACTTGACCTTGTCGCCGCTAAGCTTGGTGACGTCGATCACCTCGGCCCGAGCAATATAGTCTTCCAGTTCGTTGACACGGCCCTCATTGAGGCTCTGCGCCTCTTTGGCGGCATGATATTCGGCATTTTCGGACAGGTCGCCATGCGAGCGCGCTTCGGAGATCGCCTCGATGATGCGCGGCCGCTCCTCCTGCTGGCGCCAACGCAGCTCTTCCTTCAATGACGCGAACCCCTCGCCTGTCATCGGGACCTTGTTCATGATGCCTGACCTTTCCTGCCGCCACCCCCGCATTTCGGGGAAAGCCTTGTCGATGGGTATAAAAAGAAAACGGGTCCGGCAGCCTCGGGCTAACGGAACCGTTTCACCGCAATTTTCCCCAATATAGCGATCCTCGCGCGTTTTTCACGCTCAAAAAGCAGGCTTTTTGAAAAATCATGAGCCGACTTGCGCAATTGCCGTCACGGCATGTGCAGCGTGTTGCAGTTGCGACAACAAAAACCGGCTGCGATTGCTCGCAGCCGGCCCAGAGAAGCCGTTGGGGTGGGGTCAGCTTCTCATGAAATGGTAGATCTGTTCGGCCAGCATGCCGTATTCGCGCGAATCCTTGCCCGTCCGCTTCTCGATCTCGGCCAGTTGCGCCTGAGCGCCGGCCAGATCGCCGATCTGCAGATGGGCCTCGCCGAGATATTCGCGCACCAGCGTGTAATCCGGGTTGATGCGCAGCGCTTCCTCGTAATAGCCGAGGCCGACGGTGACACGGCCGGAATGGCGATGCGAATAGCCGAGATAGTTGAGGATGCGCGGATCCTGCTTGTTGGCGGCAAGGCTGAGTACGGCGATTGCCTCATCATAACGCCCGGCCATGGCCAGGTCGTGACCAGCATCATAGATGTTGTCGTCGTCCAGCATGCCGTACTTCGGCGCGACGCATTTCTGCTTTTTCTTGTCCCAGACCTGCCCCTTCTTGCACTGGGTGGTGGTCTCGGTACCACCGCCACCGCCGCCGGCCGCAAACACCGGAACCGCAAAGAACTGCAGCGCGACAACCGCCGCAGCCGCCTGGATCAACACTCTTTTATGCATCGAAGCCTCCTTGAGGGATAATGACGATCTTGAGGGAAAATGACGATAATGAAAAGCTAACGCCGGGATGCAGACTTTTCATCCCGGAAACCCGCAGCCGCCGAAACTATTTGTGCGGCCGTGCCTAACCTGAATTCCGTCAAGGCGGGAGCCAGGGATCAGAACATGACGTGACGCGCGCTGCAAATCAGCTATCATTCGGGAAGATCAGCGGGGGTACCCCGAGAGTGCAACAGCGCCGTGAGCGGGAATGGGAGCTATCTATCGGCCCGGACACCGTGCGCCTGTTCATTCTCAAGGCAAAGGGACTGAGTGCTGCCGTCAACGAAGACTATGCCGACGGTGCCGAGCATGAGGTCGAGCTCGATGGTGAATCACATGCCAATCACCACCATGACGGTCTGGCGGAGGAAAGCGCGGAAGACCTCACCGAGGAAGAGCTGCGCGAGCTGATCAACGACCTCAACGTCGACGAAGCGGCCGAGTTGATCGCGCTGGCCTGGGTCGGCCGCGGCGACTATGACGCAGCGGAATGGTCCGATGCGGTTGCCGCCGCGCGCGACCGCGCCAACAAGCGCACGGCGAAATACCTGCTCGGCATGCCGCTTTTGGCCGACTGGCTGGAAGAAGGGCTGGAAGCGATTGGCGCGTAACGACGTCGTTACCGTTCGTGATGGGCCGCAGGCAACCTCCGGGCGTTCGCGCCGTTGAGGACGATGGGGTCTGTTGTACTTTCCCGAACATGCAGGGTTGCACTAGTCATGGTCGTCACGGCTCTGCTGCTGACGCAAGCCGACGCCAAACAGCGCAAGAAGCATTACACGCCGCTGTCACAGCGGTTGGAGCAGTTGTTTTCACCGCGGGTCGACTCGCATCCTAAGCCGCGCAGCAAACACCGCCAGAAGCCCAGGCCACAGCGGCACATCACGCCAAAGCAGGTGGAACAAAAGACCCCGGATAAAGAGCCCTCGCCCGCCGATGTTCCGGTGCAGCCCTCGCGCGTTGTCCCGCTGCCCGAGGCGCGTCCTTCAGAGGCGCCGAAGACCGGCGCGGCACCGATCGAAAAGCAAAAGGCCGAAGGTCCGAACCCCCTTGGCGCGCCCAACCGGTCCAATGACGATCGATTCAACGAAGAAAAGTCCCGTTTTAAAAAGCAGGCGCGGCCCGGACCGTCAGCCCCGAAGCCGTCGACCGATAAGCAAAGCGAGCCCGAGCCGCCGGCCGCGGTGCCGATTCCGACACAAAAGCCAGACACTTCGGAACCTGAAGCTCAGCCGCTGGCCGTTGCTCCGCAACCACCTGAAAAACCCGATGCCGGCGACAAGAAGATGCTGCCCGATGCGCGCTCGGCCGATGTGCCCGATGCAAAAATGCCGGCGCCGGAAGTCGCCTGTCGCGAGCGGCTGACGGCCCTTGGTGTCGAATTCGAGGAGCATAAGGCGGAAAGCAATCCCGACATCGGCTGCTCGATCCCCTATCCCCTGGTGCTGAAGTCGCTCGGAAAATCCATCGCCATCGGCCCCGCGACCGAACTCAACTGCCCGATGGCCGAGGCGGCAGCCCGCTTTGCCGCCGAAATCATCCAGCCTGCGGCGAAAGCCGAATTCGGCGCCGACCTGAAATCGATCAACCAGGCATCGGCCTTTGTCTGCCGGCCGCGCAACGGCACGCGCCATCTGTCGGAACATGCCTTCGGCAACGCGCTCGATATTGCCAGCTTCACGTTGTCGGATGGCAGAAAGGTCGAAGTCGGTCCAACGCCGCCCGAGAAGGACGGCAAATTCCTCAATGCGGTGCGCAAGGCCGCCTGCGGACCGTTCAAGACCGTGCTTGGACCGGGCGCGGACCCGGACCATTCCCTGCATTTCCATCTCGATCTCGAACCGCGCCGGAATGGTGGCACTTTCTGCCAGTGATGGCCCTCCAGTGATCGTCATGCCGGTGATGGTCTGGCTGCCGCATTTCGGCCGCAGGCATGAACGCGGACGCTGAGTTTTCCTTTACCCTTGATCGTTAAAATCCCACCGATCAAGGACAGGATTCCGCCCATGGCCGCAATATTTCGCGCCGCCGCGAAGGCAAAAAGCACAGCGATACTGGCCGCCGGTCTTGCGCTGGCCGCCGTTTCAGCTTGCAACACGGGCAGCGTGCTGTCGCTGCAGCCGGCCGTCGATGTTGGCTCGCAGACCGCGGCCGTGCCGCAATATGAAGGCATGCAGAAGCTCGTCCCGTCCAATCCCTATATGACTGCCGCCTATCCGCGCATCGACGAGCCGATGTCGGAGTCGGAGCCGCAGCAGATGCCGGCCAGCGAAACCGATTGCCGTGGCGAGCTGAAGCGCCTTCGCGTCGTCTACACCGATGTCCAGCCGATCCACGAGGGACAGTGCGGCATAGACTGGCCGGTCAAGGTCTCCGCCATCGGCGGCATCCAGATGAAGCCCGCCGCAACATTGACCTGCGACATGGCCGCAAGTTTCGCCGCCTGGACCAGCAACGAACTGGTTCCCTCCGCCCGCTGGCGCTATTTCTCGGGCGTCAAGACCATCCACCAGGGCTCGAGCTATTCCTGCCGCAACATCGCCGGCGAAGGTGTCCTGTCCGAGCACGGCAAGGGCAACGCCCTCGACGTCATGAGCATCGAGCTCAACAACGGCGACGACATCGACGTGCGCAAGCCCGGCCTGTTTGCCTTCCGCACCCGCGGCTTCCTCAACAATGTGCGTGCCGACGGCTGCCAGTATTTCACCACCGTGCTCGGTCCCGGCTACAATTACGATCACCGCAACCATTTCCATTTCGACATCAAGAACCGCAAAAGCGGCTACCGCGCCTGCCGCTAAGGCGTTTCACCGTTCAGAAATCAGTCGGGATTGGCGTTCCCTATGGAAGCGATGATTTGCTGGGCCACCAGATCCTGGATGCGCCAAAGGTTCCTGTCGCGGATACCGCTCTCTTCCAACTTGCTGACGGTTCGGAACAGGTATTGAGCCGACGAGCCCCAATGCCCGGCAGCCCGTGCCAGCGTGTCGGCAACCTGCTCCAATGGCAGCCGGCCGGCATAGGCCCTGCCGTCTGGCGCGGCGACGAAAGCCAAGGCCCGCAACGGCCCATCCTTGGTCTTGACCTTGATCCAGCATGGCACGTTGGTCGGCGGATTGGCATCGATCTCGCGGCGCATCAACTGGCCAAGTTGCCCGACATGGTCTTCCGCGGGCAGCCGATAGACGATGCCGTTGCAGCTGCCGCCTCGATCGAGCGCCAGCATCAGCGCCGGCAAATCACGGGTTCCGCGCCAACGGGTCAGCGTCAGGCAGAACGAGCGGTGCCATCCTGGCGCCGTGGCCGGGCGCTGCTCGACATGGGCAAATTCGGGGTTCCAGATCAGCGACCCGTAGGCAAAGACCCATAGCGCTTCAGGCCGATGCTCCGACAGAAGTTGCTCGACAAGACTATCGAACTCCGCGTCTGTATGCTCGGTTGTTCCGGGCTCGGGACCCGGATCCGGTTCGACACGCTCGACCCTTGCGACAAGGTCCGCGGTCAATGCCATCGAGCTGCGACCCACCGGCTTCTTATCCATTGCTGCTCACCCCCCGCAAAAACGATGGCCGACGATAGAACGGCTGCTCGCCGCTGGCCATTGATTTCCAGGGTCCGTCAGGCACAGATACCGCACGGATCGAGCCGCTTTCATGAGCCGACGAAGCCTGCAACGACGCGCATTGACCTGGCTCGCCGCTCTTCTGGCGGTCTGGCTGGCCCTCGCCTATGTCGCTGCGCCGGAATTCTGGACGGTTCGCGACCGCGGCTTTCGCACGCAGACTTTCGAGATGGTGACACACACGCCGCAAGGCATTCCGGGCGACCCGATCAATATCGGCCTTGTCGGTACCGAAAAAGAGATGGTCCATGCCTTCGCCATGGCCGGATGGGATACGGCCGATGGCGTGACGCTAAAGACCGCGATCGAAATCGGTGAGAGCGTGCTGTTCGACCATCCCTATCCTGACGCCCCGGTCAGCCGGCTGCTGTTCGAAGGCCGCGCCCAGGATCTCGCCTTCGAAAAGCCGGTCGGCGGCAGCGCCGACCGGCGCCATCATGTCCGCTTCTGGCGCAGCGATGCGACCGGCGACGACGGCCGAACGCTCTGGATGGGCTCGGCCAGCTTCGACCGCGGCGTTGGTCTCAGCCACGATACCGGCGCCATCACCCACCATATCGCCCCTGACATCGACGCCGAGCGCGATCTCGTGATCCACGACCTGTCGGCGGCCGGCATGGTGACCTCGGCGAGCGACATCCCGGGCATCGGCGCCACCAGGACCGGACGCAACGGCGGCGGCGATCCCTATTTCACCGACGGCAAGGCTGTTGTCGGGGTGCTCAGGCAATTGCCCTGAACCACCGTCATTTCCCAAAAATCATCGCGGACTATTTTCCTGCGGCCCGCCGCAATGCTATTGAGCCCTGATGCTATACGTCGAAATCGCCACCGTGGTCGTCCTCATCTGTGTGAACGGCCTTCTGTCGATGTCCGAGCTCGCCATCGTGTCGTCGCGCCCGGCGCGGCTCAAGGCGATGATCGACCGCGGCGTCAATGGCGCCGGGCGTGCGCTGACGCTCGGCTCCAATCCCGGCAAATTCCTGTCGTCGGTGCAGATCGGCATCACTCTGGTCGGCGTGCTGTCGGGCGCCTTCTCCGGCGCCACGCTGGGCGACAGGCTTTCGGTGTACCTGGCCACGACCGGCATGCGCGAAAACATCGCCGACCCGCTCGGCGTCGGCATTGTCGTTGCGATCATCACCTATTTCTCGCTGATCGTCGGCGAACTGGTGCCCAAGCAGATCGCGCTGCGCGATCCCGAGCGTGTTGCGGCCCGCGCAGCGCCTGCGATGACCATCCTCGCCACCGTCTCGGCGCCGCTGGTGTTCCTGCTCGACATTTCCGGCCGCGCCATATTGTGGTTGCTCGGCCAGCGCGGCGAGAGCGAGGAAAAAGTCACCGACGAAGAGATCAAGATGCTGGTCGCCGAGGCCGAGCACCACGGCACCATCGAATCTGACGAGCGGCGCATGATCGCCGGCGTCATGCGGCTCGGCGATCGCGCCGTGCGCGCCGTGATGACGCCGCGCACCGAGGTCGACTGGATCAATTTGCAGTCCGATGAGGGTGCCATCCGCAAGCTCTTGATGGAGACCCAGCATTCGCGCCTGCCGGCCGGCGACGGCGGCGTCGACGTCATGGTTGGCGTTGTTCAGACGCGCGACGTGCTGGCCGCCCTGCTCGCCGGCCGCGCACTCGATCCGCGCAAGCATGTGCGCGCCGCCCCCATCGTCTACGACCAGGCCGACGCGCTGGATGTGCTGCAGAAGCTGAAGGAATCCGACGTGCCGATGGCGCTGGTGCATGACGAATACGGCCATTTCGAAGGGATCGTCACACCTGCCGACATCCTCGAGGCCATCACCGGCGTCTTCCGCGCCGACCTTGATGCCGGCGACGAGGAAAACGCCGTCAAGCGCGAGGACGGCTCATGGCTGCTCGCGGGATACATGCAAGCCGACGAGATGGCTGACGTTCTCGGTATCGACCTGCCGGAAAACCGCGACTACGAGACCGTCGCCGGTTATGTGCTGTCGCACATGCACCATCTGCCGGCGACCGGCGAATGCGTCGACGCGCAAGGCTGGCGTTTCGAGGTCGTCGACCTCGATGGCCGCCGCATCGACAAGCTGATCGCCACCCGGCTGCCCAGCGGCCATCGCGAAGTGGTGCGTTGACGCTCTGCCGTCAAAGCGAATAGCGCCCTCAGACCGCGGCTTCGATCGGTTCGGCAAGCTTCGGATTGGAGCGCGAGGCGATCAGGCAACTGGCCACGATCAGGGCCGCTCCAGCCAGCGTGGTCCAGGTCGCCGCCTCGTCGAAGAACAGCCAGCCAAACACGATCGCCCAGATGAAGGCAGAATACTCCGTCGGGATCAAATATTGCGCTTCGGCCCGCGCGTAGGACCAGCTCATCAGGAACTGGCCGGAGAGCGACAGCGCCGTCACCCCGGCCAATGGAAGCCAGAGATTGCCCGGCAGGGCAACCGCGAGCCAGGGAGCGGCGGGGAGAAGGACGGCGGCAACGCAAAGGTTCTGGAACAGCATGATCTCGACTGGTTTGGCCACCAGCGCCTGCCGCCGCGAGAGGATCAGATTGTAGGCGTAGAACACCGTCGATGCGAGCACCGCCACCGTGCCAAGCAGGGCATCCCCGGTATAGTTCCCTTGCCCGAACTGTCCGGCCATGATGATGACGACGCCGGCAATGCCCGCCAGCGACGCCCAGATCGCCTGGCGCTGTATGCGTTCGCCCAAAAGCAGCGCCGCCAGCAGGAGAGCGAACAGCGGCGCGACGAAACTAAGCCCGATCCCATCCGCTAGCGGCAATCTGGCAAGGCCCCAGAAGAACGACAGCAGAACGATGCCCACGATCACGGCGCGCAGCGCGTGTAGCCGCAGCACGGAAGGCGTGGGAAGGGAACGCGGCCCCGCCGCCCAGGCCGTGCCCGCGACCACGCTCGCAAGCATGCTTCGCCACAGCACCGTGTTGTAGACACCGACGGCGATGACCAGGATTTTCATCGCCGCATCCATGGCGGACAGAAGGAAGATCGCAAGTGCACAGACCAGCACCGGGGTCATGGGGGAAACGACGCCTGACAGGCTGGGTGACTTCACGGGGCATGCTCATGTGATGGATCGCAGCCGGATATATCAGGGGAGGACGGCCAGGCCAGATGGCAGGGCCGTGCATATGGCGGTCCAACCGATCTTCGCAGCCCCTCGATTTGAATTCGGTGCGTCGGCAGCGCCTTTCGCTATCGGCCCCAGCCTGCCCTCACCCATGATTGATCCGCTGGGCGAATGGCAAAAGCAGCCAAAGCCTCTATATCGATTGTCATGGATGCATCGAACGAACACGCGCTAAACGACGAGCTTCTCCAAGATATCCAGCGCCTGTCCTTCGAGTATTTTCTCAACGAGGCCAACCCTGCCAACGGCCTGGTCGCCGACCGCAACACGCAGGCGTCGCCTGCCAGCATAGCCGCCGTCGGGCTCGCTTTGTCGTCCTATCCCGTCGGTGTCGAGCGCGGTTTCATGACGCGCGATGCCGCAATCGAGCGGACGCTCGCCACGCTTCGCTTCTTCTGGAACGCCCCGCACGGGCCGGAGCCCGATGCCACCGGCTACAGGGGTTTCTACTATCATTTCCTCGACATGAAGACCGGCCGCCGCGTCTGGAATTGCGAACTGTCCACGATCGATACCGCCCTTTTGCTTGCCGGTGTTCTGGCCGCCGGCGCTTATTTCGACGAGGACGATGAGCTCGAACTGGAAATCCGCCAGCTTGCCGATGCGCTCTACCGCCGTGCCGACTGGCGCTGGGCGCAGAACGGCGGCGCCACCGTCACCCATGGCTGGCGGCCTGGAAAAAGCTTTCTCCGCTATCGCTGGGAAGGATTTGACGAGGCGCTGATCCTGTACGTTCTGGGTCTCGGTTCGCCGACCCACTCGCTGCCGCCCGAGAGCTACGCGGCCTGGCTGTCCACCTACAAGTGGAAGACAATCTACGGCCGCGAGATGGTCTATGCCGGCCCGCTTTTCATCCACCAATTCTCGCATATCTGGATCGATTTTCGCGCCATCCGCGATACCTTCATGCAGGGTCACGACATCGACTATTTCGAAAACAGCCGCCAGGCGACGTATCTGCAGCGCGATTACGCAATCCGCAATCCGAGAGGATTCGCGGGCTATGGCGAGAATTGCTGGGGGGTCACCGCCAGCGACGGCCCAGGTCCGATCGCGCGGCGAGCCGATGGACGCCGCTTCTTCGGTTATCTCGCCCGCGGCGCACCGTTTGGCCCCGATGACGGCACGCTGTCGCCATGGGCGGCAATCGCCTCCTTGCCTTTTGCGCCGGAAATCGTGCTGCCGGCGCTGCGCCATTTCCACGAGATGGACCTGCGCGACGGCAACCCTTACGGCTTCACCGCGAGCTTCAACCCGACGATCGCTGCCGATGACGGTCGCGCCTGCGGTTGGGTATCGCCGGACCATGTCGGCATCAATCAGGGGCCGATCGCCCTGATGATCGAGAACTACCGGTCGGACTTCCTGTGGCGATTGATGCGCCGCGTGCCGGCCATCACCACAGGACTGCGCCGGGCCGGGTTTTCCGGCGGTTGGCTGTGACAGGCGGCGATCCTTCGCGCGGGATCGTCAAGGCATCAGCGCGAGTTTGCCGGTCCGACTCCACCATCCGGCCTGGGAAGGCCGAGAGCGCCTCTTCACGTAAATGAAAAAGGGCAGCGCAAACGCCGCCCTTTGGAAAAATCATCGGTCCTTGGGAGGATAAGGCTCAGGCCGCCTGGGCTTCGCCGGCAATCGCGTCGGCCTGACGCGCTGCCTTGAGCACGCGGGCCCACCAGGCAACGTCGTTGACCAGCGCCGTGGCAGCCTGGTTCAGATGCTCGATCTCCTCGAGCTTCTTCTCGCCCTGGCGCACCGCCAGGAAATCGCTCCAGGCAATGTGAACGGCGGATTTGACCGGCGCCATCTGCAATTCGACCGCGGCAAGGCGCAAATGTTCGACAGCGCGCGAGCCGCCGACGCTGCCATAGCCGACGAAACCGGCCGGCTTCTTGTTCCATTCATTGGCGGCGTAATCGATGGCGTTCTTCAGCACGGCCGTCGGGCCATGGTTGTATTCGGCGGCGGTGAAGATGAAGCCGTCGAATTCGGCGACCTTCTTCTGCCAGCGCTGGGCAACTTCGTTCTGCGATGGCGCCCAGGCGGACGAGGCGACCTCGTCGAAGAAGGGCAGCGGCCAGTCGCGCAGGTCGACGGTCTCGACGTCGATGTCGGCATGAGATTTCGCGATCTTGGCGATCCACTGGGCGGGCACATCGGCGAAACGCGCGGCGCGTGTCGAACCGACGACAATGGCAATTTTGGGCTTGGACATGGGGCTCTCCATATATGCAGAAGCTGGTATCGTCTGGATACCGGCGCTATATGAGATACTGACAAATGGCAGCGCAAGGAGGCACCGTTATGTTACTGAGGCACCCGCACAACACCGAAGACTGCCGAGCGGTCTCGGAAATACTGCAGCGCGTCGGCGACAAATGGACCGTTCTGGTTGTCGGCAAACTCGGCGCCGGACCGCTGCGTTTCAATGAGTTACGCGCCGCTGTCGGCGGCATTTCACAGAAGATGCTGACCACCACCTTGCGCGGTCTTGAGCGCGACGGCTTCGTCACCCGAACCGTGTTCCCGACCATCCCGCCACGCGTTGACTATGAGCTGACGGAGCTCGGCCATGAGCTGCTGGTCCCGGTTGGCGCGCTCGGCGAATGGGCACGCAAGAACACCGTTCGGGTCCAGGCGGCGCGCGAAAGATTCGATGGCGTGCACGCCTGAAAACCGTTGCCCAGCAAAGGTTTACGGATTTTGCCGTCGACGACTCGTAGCCGGGTTTAACTGGATCCGCCCTTGCATCGTTGGTCACGCCATGGCGACATAGCTGCAGCGTTTCGTTCGCCGGCGCATCATCATTTTGAGGCTGACGAGGTCTTCCGCTGACGGGCCCTCAGGCCTTTGACGCAGGGTTGCTGCAACACACTGCGCCGCACGTCTCTACCCTTGCAGACCGCTGGGCGGTCCGCTCGTTGCCAACGGTCCGGTCGTGCGTGCAGGCAACGCTTGGAAGCTCTTTCCTGATCTCGGTATAAGCGGTCGTGCCAAGCAGGCAGATCACCGCGACGAGGGCCGCCACGAGCCAGCCGTTCAGCATGTGTTGACGCATTGTCTTCCCTCCGCCGCCCGCAGAATCGGATGTGAAGGCAACCATTGGATGTCGCGCAGCGCATCGCCCGCGCGGGGGATGTTACATAAGCGCAAGCTTGGCAGAATCGACGATGTCAACTTTCGGTTGGAATCGGCTTCGGCTTGCCGTCGCTATCCAGCGCCACCATGACGAAATCGGCGTGGGTGACCTTCTCCATCAGGTCGGAGAGGTAGCGTTGCGCCCAGGCCTCGACCTTGAGCGTCATGGAGGTGCGGCCGACGCGCTCGACATGGGTGTAGATGCACAGCGTGTCGCCGATCTTCATCGCCTTGGCGAAGGACATTTCCTTGACCGCCGCCGTCACCACGCGGCCCTTGGCCCGCTCGGCCGCACGGATGCCGCAGGCAAGATCCATCTGCGCCATCACCCAACCGCCAAAGATGTCGCCGGCCGCATTTGCATCGGCCGGCATGGCGAGCGTACGCAAGGTCAGATCGCCGATCGGCCGTCCGTCCGCGTAATGCACCATCTGCCGGATCCCCTGAAACGATTGCCCTCGATCCCCTAGCGTCATGGACCCAAGAGGTCAACGCGACGGGCGAGGCTCCCGGCGCAATGTCGGTTCCATGGCAGCTTTTCCGGCCAGGCGTCTCACGGTCGCATTTTTCACAACGCATGCCGGAAGGCACCGCGACTTCGGAAGCCTGCCGCGGATAGGCTGCAGCCAGTTTTGCGGAGCCGCCAACACCAATCATGCAGACCTATGACTTCATCATCGTCGGCTCCGGCTCAGCCGGCTCGGTTCTCGCCGACAGGCTGTCGGCTTCCGGCCGTTACTCCGTGCTAGTGCTGGAAGCCGGCGGCAGCGACCGCCGCTTCTATGTCCAGATGCCGCTTGGCTACGGCAAGACTTTCTTCGACCCCGCGGTCAACTGGAACTACAAGCCCGAGCCGGACCCCGGCCTTGCCGGCAATGTCGACCATTGGCCGCGCGGCAAGCTGCTTGGCGGCTCAAGCTCGATCAACGCCATGGTCTGGATCCGAGGCGCGCGCGAGGATTTTGATGACTGGCGCGATGCCGGCAATCCCGGTTGGGGTTATGACGATCTGTTGCCGGGCTTCAAGGCGCTTGAGGACAATGAGGCCGGCGCCGATAGATGGCGCGGCACCGGCGGGCCGCTGCATATCACCGACACGACGAACGCCGTCCATCCGCTGACCAGGCGCTACCTCGCCGCCGGCCAGCAAGCCGGGCTGCCGCTCAACCCCGACTTCAACGGTGCCGCCCAGGAAGGCGTCGGCACCTACCAGATCTCCACCAAAAACGGCCGCCGCATGTCGGCCGTGCGCGCCTTCCTGCGCCCCGCGATGAAGCGCAAAAACGTCCGCGTCGAGACGAATGCGCTGGCGAGCAGGATCCTGTTCGAGGGCAAGCGAGCCGTCGGCATCGAATATCTGCAGAACGGCGAGACCAAGACGGCGCGGGCCGGCCGCGAAGTCATCCTGTCCGCCGGCTCGATCAACTCGCCGCAGCTCTTGCAACTTTCCGGCGTCGGCCCCTCGTCACTGCTCAAGGGGCTTGGCATCCCGGTCGTCCACGCCAACGAAAATGTCGGCGCGCATCTGCAGGACCATGTCGGCATCAACTATACCTTCAAGGGAAACGTGCCGACGCTCAATCAAATCCTGCGGCCCTGGTGGGGCAAGCTGCTGGTCGGCATGCAGTACATCCTCACCCGCTCCGGCCCGCTGTCGCTGTCGATGAACCATGGCGGCGGCTTCTTCCGAACCGACCCGGCGTTTTCGCGCCCCAACATGCAGCTTTATTTCCAGGCTTTCTCGACCGTCATTCCGAAGAGCGGCGAGCGGCCGATCCTGACGCCAGATCCGTGGCCGGGCTTTTCCATCGGCCTCTCCAACTGCCGCCCGTCCAGCCGCGGCGAGATCATGATCCGCTCCAGCAATCCGCTGGACTATCCCAGGATCGTCGCCAACGCCTATTCCACCAACGCCGATGTCGACGAGATGCTGGCGGCGGTGAAATTCGTGCGCAAGATCGCCTCGATGCCCGCCATGGCCGAGATCATCACTGAGGAGGTTTTGCCGGGCCCATCGATCCAATCGGATGCCGACCTGATCCAGGATTTCAGGAAGCGCTCAGGCACCGTCTATCACCCGGTCTCGACCTGCCGCATGGGGCCGGACGCCGGGGCCGCCGTCGTCGACCCGCGCCTGAAAGTGCACGGGCTCGAAGGTCTGCGTGTCATCGACGCCTCGATCTTTCCCGCCAACATCACCGGCAACACCAACGCCGCCTCGGTCATGACCGGATGGAAGGGCGCCGAACTGGTTCTGGAGGACCAAAAATGAACATCACCGACGTCAAGACCTGGGTAGTCGGCAACCCGCCGCCCGGCATCGGCGGCAAGTATTTCATCTTCGTCAAGCTGACCACCGATGGCGGCGTCGTCGGTTACGGCGAGGCCTACAACGCCACCTTCTCGGCTCACATAACAGCGAAGCTGGTCGAGGACATGGCCGAGCGTTACCTGATCGGCCACGATCCGCATGACATCGAGACCTTCTTCCGCCGCGCCTATTCCTCAGGATTTACCCAGCGCCCCGACGTTACCGGCATGGGCTGTTTCTCGGCGCTGGAAATGGCCTGCTGGGACATTGTCGGCAAGGAAGCCGACAAGCCGGTCTACAAACTGCTCGGCGGCCAGGTGCACGAGACGCTGCGCTCCTACACCTATCTCTATCCGCACACCGGCAGCGTCCATTCGGAGGATGCGCCGGACGGCAGGAACGTCTATAACGACCCTGAACTGGCGGCGGCCTGCGCGCTCGAATATGTCGAGCAGGGGTTCAACGCCGTCAAGCTCGACCCGGCAGGCCCCTACACCGCCTTCGACGGCCACCAGCCGCGCCTGATCGACATCGATGTCTCCACCCGCATGGTCAAGGCGATCCGCGAAGCGGTCGGCACCCGCGCCGATATTCTGTTCGGCACGCATGGCCAGTTCACCGCGTCGGGTGCGCTGCGCATGGCACGCGCCATCGAGCCCTACGATCCCTTGTGGTTCGAAGAGCCGGTGCCGCCCGACATGCCCGAAGTGATGGCTCAGGTGGCGCGAGGCACGTCGATCCCGATCGCCACCGGCGAGCGGCTAACGACCAAGTTCGAATTCGCCCGAATCATCGAGAACCGCGCCGCCACCATCCTGCAACCGGACCTTGGCCGTTCCGGCGGCATTCTCGAAACCAAGAAGATCGCCGCCATGGCCGAGGCCTACCACATCCAGATCGCGCCGCACTGCTATTGTGGGCCGATCGTTGGCGCCGCCAACATCCAGCTGGCGGTGACCTTGCCCAACTTCCTCATCCTGGAATCGTTGAAGCAGTGGGATGGTTTCCATGCCACGCTGTTGAAAAAGAAGATCGAGTGGCAGGACGGCAATGTCATCCCTTCGAGAGAGCCCGGCCTTGGTGTCGAGCTGAACGAGGCGGTCTGCGATGCCCATCCCTACACCGGCAAGGATTTGCATCTGCAGATGATGCAGACGCCGTTGATGCCGTGAGCACGCGCGAAAACTACGCCTTCGTCGGCCTTGGCCACCTTGGCGCCAACCTTGCCGCCAGCCTGCTCCGCAATGGCTTTGTCGTCATCGTCTTCGACCGCGACCCCGCCGCCGTCGAGCGCCTCGTGGCGCTCGGCGCCACGGCCGCGACCAGCCCGGCCGAAGCGGCGGCACAGGCCGGCAATGCCATTACTTGCCTGCCCTCGCCCAAGGTCAGCGAAGCGGTGCTGGCGAATGCCGGCGGCCTGCTCGAGGGTCTGCCCAGGGGCGGCTCCTGGATCGAGATGTCGACCAACGGCCGCGACGAGATCCTGCGCCTCGCCGCCCTCGCCGCGGCCAAAGGCATCGAGACGCTGGAGTGCCCGGTCACCGGCGGCGTGCATCTGGCCGCGGTCGGAAAGATCACCGCGCTTGTCGGCGGCGATGCTGCGCTTTACGAGCGCCATCGTCCCGCCATCGAAGCGATGTGCGCAAAGTCGTTCCTGATGGGTCCGGTCGGCTCGGCGGCGGTGATCAAGGTCATCACCAACATGCTGGCCTTCATCCATCTCGTCGCCGCCGGCGAGGCGCTGATGTTGGCCAAGCAAGGCGGCCTCGACCTCGCGCAATCCTACCACGCCATCGTCGCCTCCTCCGGCAACAGCTTCGTCCATGAGACCGAAAGCCAGCTCATCCTCAACGGCTCCTACGACATTGGCTTCACCATGGACCTGGCACTGAAGGACCTCGGCTTTGCGCTTGCGATGGGCAGGGAGTTCAGACTGCCACTCCAACTGGCGCCGCTTGTGAGTGAGATTTTCCTGATGGGCAAACAGGAATATGGCGGCGGCGCCTGGTCGACCCAGATCGTCAAACTGCTCGAGGATGCCGTCGACATGGATCTGCGCGCGCCCGGTTTCCCAGCCAAGCTGGAAAGCTAAGCCGGGTAAATATGTCCTGCGATTTCAGGCCCTTGGCCGGTTCGCCGGAATCGCCGCTCAAACCACCTGAATCAATCCCTCAACGCCTTGATTCAATATCTCAGTGTCAGCGCTCCGGGCAGGATCTCAAACGTCGCGGGTATACGCCCCGGCGACTCGCCATCTATGTCGACCAGCGCGCCGTTCTTCTCGACATCGCCGATAGGTTCGACCACCACTTTCCGGCCACGCAATATGGTGATGGCCGGATGGTTGCGGTGCCGGCCGCCATAGAGCAGCCGAATATCCCAGATCAGCTTCAGCTTGCCGGCCGCGCGCAGGATGACGATGTCGAACTGGCCGTCGGCGAGTTCGGCGTCCGGGGCGATCATCATGCCGCCGCCGAAGAACTTTCCGTTGGCGACCGCCACCAGCGCCATGCGCGCCTCGACCGGGGTGCCATCGTCGACGGTGATCCTGACGTCCTGGAAGCGGTAGCGGATGAACTCGACCACGGTGCGCCAGAAAAACAGCGCCTTGGCCGACATCCTGCCCTTGCGCTTGTCGGCATTGACCGCACGGTCCGTGGCGCCGGACAGGCCGAGGCTGGCGATATTGATGAAGTGCCGGCTGGCCAGCGCGCCATGGTCGTCGATGTAGCAGATGCGCCCGGCATCGACCTTGCGTGCCTTGGCTTCGGCGATCCGCTTCAACGCCGCATCCACCTCTTTCGGCAGGCCAAGTCCGCGCGCGAAATCGATGCCGGTGCCGCAAGGCAGCAAGGCAAGTTCGGTTGTCCGGCCGCTCTCATCGAATGCCTGCAGCAATCCGTCGGCCACCTCGCTGGCGGTGCCGTCGCCGCCGGCCGCGATCACCAGCTCGAAGCCGCTTGCCGCGAGGTCGAGCGCCAGCCTTTCGGCGTCGCCCTCGGCCTGCGTCTCGCGCAGCTCGAATTCGCCGAAATGCTTTTTCAGCGATGCGGCGACATCCGGCCAATGCCGTTTCAGCCGGCCGCCGCCGGCAATAGGATTGAGCACCACCCCGACTTTCAATGCGCACCCTCCCCGCACCGAGCCGATAGGCTCGATGCTTTGCCGGCATTGAAGCCCGCGCCAGCCGGCGGAGCAAGGGGCACAGCCGATCAGGCGCCAAAAAGCGGGCGGGCTGTCTAATGCAGCTGGAGTCGAAATTCCGAGCTTTGTGGCAAACGATCCCCGATAATCCCGTTATCCACAGGCTCACGCCCATTCCCCAAAACCCTTACCCCGCGTAAGTTTAACCATCTCAGGCGGCTACCGATCGCCACGCCGAAAGGCAAAGCGAAAAGGCGGATTTCCTGAGGCCCGTACGGCCCGAAGCGAGAGCAGGCTTGCTTGTTCGAGGGACGGATGCCGAGACCTACGGGGCCGCGGAAAGCGTGCGAACGCCAACGGCGGACCGATGCTGCCATGAAGGACGGCGAAAACCTTCGATGGCGCGCCGAACGAAGCTCGCAAGGGTGGAGAACGGCGTGGTCTGGAACGGGCACTGCCCTCGGGCGGTGACTGGCAGGACCGTCAAAATCAAGGCCGGCATGGCGCGACGACTTTGCGGAAGTTGCTGCCGCGACCGTGTCCTGATCTGACAGGGAGGCGCTGGGAGAAATCCCGGCGCCGACTGTCTTTTGGGCCAAGGTCCGGTCGGCGAAGCGACGCGTGAAGAAGCCGATACTTTGCTGGAACGCGATTTCGGCGCTGACGGCACCACTTCATCACCAGGCGCGGTCAGCAATTCACCGACATGATCCCGCGCCTGATCGACAGAGGCGTGTCCTTCGTCGAGATCGGTGGCAACGACGCGATCATGCTCACCGTGTTTCGGCGGCGGACTTCGCTCCGCCCAAAGGCTCCCGCACGCCGTTCAGCCAACCGGTTCCGATCGATCCGGCCACCCGTCGCACCGGCTGATCGTCGCCGTGCGCAAGACTGCACATCGTGCTGTCGGCGCTGTTCGAAGCAGGCGCCAGGCTGGAACACCTCTCCGACTGAAGACGCGCCCTGCACCGCGGCCTGCCCGGTGGGCCAAGCTACTTCTTCGGGCCGATGCCCGGGATCAAATTGAGGCCGGCGCTTATATATTCCGGCCGTATGGCGCCGCTGATAAGCGTGAAGGTGGCGAGCATGATGCTGGCCAGCGCACCGTCATGCCATGGCCTGAGGGCCAGCGCGTTGACGGCATAGGCCCAGAATGGGAAGGCGAGCATCGACATGACGATGTTGGCTCCCGGAGCCTCCGCATTGTCGGCTGAATCGCTGACCGATTTCAGATACACCGGCGTCATCGCCAGCGCGACGATCAACATGATCCATGAAATGGTCCAGACGCTGATACCGGCCATTTCAATCTTATAGATGGCTGCCTGCACCTTACCCGGAATGTCCCCCGGATTGCCTTTGGTCTCTTCCGCCACCGCATCGGTCAACGCCTTGGCAACCGGCTGCTCAGTGGCATTGACCAGGATGGAGTTGACGAAGATGAAAAATGCCACGACTTCGGCAGGCACGTACTTCGCAACCCGGTCGAGATAGCCGTCGCCGCCTTTCGATCCTTGATCTTCTTTCTTGTCATCGTCGACGCCGAGCGGAGCATCGCCTGGAACGCCCTCGAGCGTTGAATCCCTTTTCGGCACAGGCTCAGCGGACCGGACAATTCTTCCCATGACAACCCCCTCCTATATTGTTGTATCGCCCCGTGAGTATCGTAGTAGAAAACCGGGCCAAGAAACAGTTGTCGCGGCCATAGCCGACAAGATTTATTCAGGCTTCTTCCTGCAAATGCATCACGCCCCCGCCCTATCTGCTACCGGGTGTCTCGAAATCCACCTATAGTGAGCCGTACCCGAAAAACGCATCCCCCGGCTCATCGCGTGATCGCGGCCAAAATCCCGCCTTGTTCGCGCGCGATGGAAGGACTGGCTGCCGGGGGGCAATCCGAAGGACAAGACCGTGATCAAGACCGCCCTTGTCGCCATGACCATTGTCGGCTGCGACTGCGACGCCAAGCTTTGCGAATATATCGGCGAGACGCCGGCGAAGTGGGCGACCATCGCCGACTGCGAAGCGGCGATGAAAAGCCAGATGCTGCACCAGAAGAACTTCGACTATCCGCTGGTCTCTGGCATCTGCCGCAGCAAGGGGTCGGCGTCTTCTTCGCAACTGGCGGCGGCCGCATCCCGCCCGGAACTGAAGCCGGCCAGCCGGAATGTCCAAACCCTGTTGCCGCCGGAACTGAGCCATCGGCCGAGCGTTCCCGTCGGCTCCCTGACGACGGCCATGGAGGCAGCAGCGGTACGGCCCGTCGCCTACGAGCAAGTGGTCGATGGCGGAACAGGCGTGCTCTACCGCACCAGGAACGGCTACGCCGTGGTCAAGACAGATCTCGGCCGCGTCGCGTCGGCAACGGTCGGCATTGCCAAGCGGTCCGCGAACTGGCTGGCAGGGCTGGTGCCGAGCGGGTTGTGAGCGGCCTGCCGTTCGGACCATACCACGCTGTCGCACTGCCGTTGAAAACTCCAGATAGATGCATGATGGTGTCAGGCATCGACACGAAGGAGCGCCATTTCATGAAGCATGCAGTTCGAACCATGCTGTCCCTGATGCTGGCGTTGGCGCCGATTCCGGCCGATGCGCAGGACATGGCGGCGGCCATTGCGCAGGCGCGCGCCAGCCTCGATGAATTCCTGTCCTTGTCGGATGCGCCGCCAGCCGGGACAACCAGCTACAAATTGAAAGTCGAGGTCAGGGACGGAGACGCCTCGGAGCATTTCTGGATCATCCCCTTCCACAAGACCTCGACCGGATTTGCAGGAACATTGGCCAATGAGCCGCAAGCGGTGCACAATGTCGTGGCCGGCCAGGAACTCGAATTTAACCGGGACGATATTTCCGACTGGGGCTACACCAAAAACGGTCGCCAGGTCGGCAGCTTCACCGTCTGCGTGATGTTCAAGACGATGGCGCAAGAAGACGTCGAATATTATCGCCAGAACTACGGCTTCGCCTGCTGACGCGCGGCAGCCTGGCTAATGCATGCGCCCAAACAGGACCGCCGTTTTGGGGCAACGATATGCATGAAAACAAGACCTGAAGCGCGTCGCATGAATTCGTTTCGACGCGCGGCGCTTTAGGCCTCGCCATCCGTCGCGCCGATCTTGCGCACCAGCGCCGCCGTCGCCAAGATCGCGCCCATATCGGCGATCATCGGCGCGATGTGCTTGGTGTAATCGAGCGGCACGGAAATGGCGGGCAGTTCGAAGAAATTCTTCGGCTGCGGCAAGAGCAGGAAGCCATCGCTGCCATTAAGTGCCACCCGCGCCGGATCATCGCGCCATGTCTCGTGCAGCCATTTCAGCGCCTGCGCCAACCGGCCGCTCACCAGCGGCTGCGCGGCGGCGACATTGTCGGTGCGAAATTCGTAGTCGCCGTCGAGCAGCGGATCGCCGCTGGACAGTTCCTGCATCTTGCCGGCGAAGATGCCGCGGAAGAAACCGACCACCGCGTTGCTGCGGCGCGTCGCAACCAATATGCCGGGGAACGGCGCGATCGTCTCGAACGCAACGATGACGCCCTTGAAGACCGTAGACGAGCCCTTGCCCGAACCTTGGCGCAACTCCGCCTCGTAGAGCTCGAACGGAAAATCCTCGTAGCGGCCTGACACGATGTCGTCGAAGCTCTGCCGGTTGAAGGCGCCGACCACGGCGCGCGGCAGCCGGTCGAAGGAATTTGGCGTCACGCTGTGCTGATAGCGCACATCCCTGATGAAGCCGAAGATGATCGGCAGCAGCGTGTCACGGAACGATTGCTGCAGCCGCGTCGCCGGCCTGATCGCCAGGAAGTACAGCAGCAGCGCCGCGAAGAAACCGCCGGCATAGAGGAACACATGCGGCGTCGAGAACCATTGCTCGTTCACGTCGGCGACCTTGTTGAACAGCCAGGCCACCAGCACGACAAAAACCAGCAGCAGCCCCAGAAACACCGGCACCCGCCAGCGCACCTGGCGGCAGGCCGAAGCCCGTCCAGCCTCATAGATCTCGATATTCTTCCTGATGCCGGCGACCACCGCTTCATCAGGCATGAACTCAGCTGCTTCCATCGCCCCCTCGCAAAGTCCTATTATACCTATGATAACGGGAAAGTTGTCAGTCGCCAAAGATCGCCTTCAGCCTGGCCTCGACCTTGCCCTTCATCCGGCCAGTCAGCGCCTCGACCGGAACCAGCCGCTCATGCCCGCCTGCGCGCAGCCGCATGAAGGGATGCATCCGGTAGCCGGCGATCGCACCGCGCTTGCCGAGATCGGCGCTGACATCGACGACGAAAATGCCGGCGATGCGGCCGGGCCAGGGCTGCCGCGCCAGCGCCGTGCCGAGGAAGTCGCCAAGCCCGTAAGCCACGAGCGTCTTGCCGACCCATTGCACCGGCTGCACGACATGGGCGTGGTGCCCGGCAATCAGCCCCACGCCGTGACCGGCCAGCAACCTCGCCAGCGTTTGCGTTTGCGGCTGCGGAAAATGCCGGAACTCCCAGTCCCAGTGCGGCACCGCACAGGTGAGATCGATGTTCTTGTCGGCCGCGCCTCTCGGCCATGCCGCCGGATCGCTCTGCATCGAGACGAGCTCGGTGAATGGCCCGGCGTCGCCATTGCGCCACAGTGTGAAGGCGGCAAAGCCGATCGTCAGCGGCCCGGCCTTGACCTGCTCGACCGGTCCTTCTTTCGCGGTGCCGATGGTGCGGATGCCAAGCCGCTTCAGCGCCGCAGCCGTCTCGTCGAAACCGGCGACGCCCTGGTCGAGCACATGGTTGTTGGCCAGCGACAGCACGAGCCTTTCGCGCGCGATGCCTACGGCGGCAAGCGCCGCGGCAAGAAACCGCTCGCTCATCGCATGGTGAGTGCCAAGCCGCGTGCCAAACGCCACGCTCGGCCGCTCGACGACCGGACTTTCGCAATTGCCGATCACCAGATCGGCTGAGCCCAAGAGCTTTGCGATCGCCGGATCGCACTCCGGCGCACGATGGTTGGCCACCGCCGAAATATCGCCGACAAAGGCCAGCCGCACCTTCCGCCCTGGCGGTGGATCGATGAGTGTCGTCGCCGCGATCGGCGCAAAATCCCTGACATCGCCGCCAAGCGACGGCTTCAGGAAGCGCGGCAGCCATGACAGTTTGTAGGAAAGCGGATAGTTCGACACGCGACGCCCAATCGTTTGCCCAATCGGTTAGCTTGTGTAGACGGTCTGCCCGGGGAGTGTCGACCGTCAGTCCTTGAAACACTGCCGCCGGCAGACACGGCGCCAAATGCGTGTAATGTCTGCGCATCGCATAGTGGAGGGATGAGATGACACGTTTTGCAGGCCTGCTGGCGTCCGCCTTCCTCCTGTTGATGCCGCTATCTTCGGCCCGCGCCGCCGCGCCCGAAGCAGCGACCGCTTTGTTCGAGGCCAAAACGGTGACCGAGCGCAACCGTGCGCTCACAACGCTTGAGTCTGCAGCGAAAGGCGATCCGGCGTCAGCCTATGCCGCCGGCGCCGGCGAATTCTTCACCGCGCTGGAAATCCTCGCCGGCGGTCTGCACCGCCACGGGTTCGAAAGCCCGCAATCCTTCATGCTGCCGCTGATGCGGCTGCCGATTCCGGACAATCCCAATCCCGAACCGCTGACCTATGAGCAGTTCCGCGCCATTCTGGTCGCCTTCCGCGACCGGCTGGAGACATCCGCGGCCACTCTGGGCTCGGTACCCGCCGATGCCGATATCGGCATGGTCGTCGACCTCACCCATGCCGGCATCGATCTCAACGAAGACGGTGCCATCGCGCCGGATGAAAGCATGGCCGCGATCATGGCCTCGCTGTCGCGCGGCGGTATCTCGTCGGACGGCGCCGCTCCCTCGCTCACATTCCGCTTCGACCGGGCCGACGGTTTCTGGCTGCAGGGCTATGCCGAATTCCTGATGGCGCAGGCCGATTTCTGGCTGGCGCATGATTTCAGGACCATGTTCGACGGCTCGTTCCACATGCTGTTCCCGCACGCCAAACTGCCGCTGCAGGACGTTCTGGTGCCTCCCGCCGGGGACATGGGCAGCAGCATCTTCTCATCGGAATGGCGCATCGCGGATTTCATCTCCATGGTTCACCTCGTCAACTGGCCGGTGGTCGAGCCCGAGCGACGTCAAGCGGCGCGCCGCCATCTGCTCGAAATGATCCGGCTGTCGCGCCAGGACTGGAAGGCGATCCGCGCCGAGACCGACAATGACCGCGAATGGCTGCCGGGACCGCAGCAGAAGGGCGAGAACCCGCTCACCGGGCTCGAAGTCGGCGAGGAGCAGGTCGAGGCCTGGCTCGCCACTCTGACCATGGCCGAAGACCTTTTGGAAGGCCGCAAGCTGCTGCCGCATTTCCGCATCACGGCCAGCACCGGCCAGGGCATCAACATGAAGCGTTTCTTCGAGGAACCGAAGCCTTTCGACCTCGTGCTGTCGATTACCGGCCCGGCCATCGCGCCCTACCTCGAGAGCGGTGAGATCGTGACCAGCGGCGAGTTCGACCAGATCCAGCGTCAGTTCGGTGGCGGTGGGTTTTTGACCTTCGCGCTGTGGTTCAATTGAGCAGGTGGCCCGGCTTTGCGTGACACAGCTCCTGACACCCTTGTGTCAGGAGCTTCGACCCGCTTAGTGTCCCTTGCCACTGCACTCTTTCCATTTTGGCGGACTCTGCCCATATTTGGGGCATGGCCAAACTTCCCGAGAAAAAGACACCGTCTCCGGCGGGTGACAACAGCGCTTCGCTGCCCAAGCGGCGCAGCCCGTTGACCGATTTCCTCGATGCTTCGGAGCCCTTGCACAAGGGTGGCTTCGCCGAGGCGCCGCAGGCTGACTTCACCGGCACGCCGCTGAGCGGCTCGATTGCCGACTGGGCCGAGCAGATCGAGCAGGAGGCCGAGAAGGAAGGCCGTCTCACCGGTAAGGGCGATGGCAAATCACCAAGGTCCGCGAAGAAGATCCCGGAGCGGTCCGCTGCGCCCGGCCGCAGTTCGCGCGGGACCTCGATGGGTGGCGCGGCAACGGCGCGCGAGCGCACCGCCGCCGGCCTCAACCCGGTCGCCGGTCTCGACATCTCGCTGGAAGACGCCGAGACGATGGCCTCGGGCAGCGTCACCGCGACGGTCGCGGCGCTGTCGGCGCTGATCGAATCCGGCAACCCGCTGCACAAGGACGGCGTGCTGTGGACGCCGCACCGCCCTGCCCGCCCGGAAAAATCCGAAGGCGGCATCGCTATCAAGATGGTGTCGGATTTCGAGCCGGCCGGCGACCAGCCGACCGCCATCAAGGATCTTGTCGAGGGCGTCGATAACAATGACCGCACCCAGGTACTGCTCGGCGTCACCGGCTCCGGCAAAACCTTCACCATGGCCAAGGTGATCGAGCAGACGCAGCGCCCTGCCTTGATCCTGGCGCCCAACAAAACGCTGGCCGCGCAGCTCTATTCCGAGTTCAAGAAATTCTTCCCAGACAATGCGGTGGAGTATTTCGTCTCCTATTACGACTACTACCAACCGGAAGCCTACGTTCCGCGCACCGACACTTTCATCGAGAAGGAATCCTCGATCAACGAGCAGATCGACCGCATGCGCCATTCGGCGACGCGTTCGCTGCTCGAGCGCGACGACGTCATCATCGTCGCCTCGGTGTCCTGCATCTACGGTATCGGCTCGGTCGAGACCTACACGGCGATGACCTTCCAGATGCAGATCGGCGACCGGCTCGACCAGCGGGCTCTGCTCGCGGATCTCGTCGCCCAGCAGTACAAGCGCCAGGACATCAATTTCGTGCGCGGCTCGTTCCGCGTGCGCGGCGACACGATCGAAATCTTCCCGGCTCACCTTGAAGACCGCGCCTGGCGCATCTCGATGTTCGGCGACGAGATCGAGGCGATCACCGAATTCGATCCGCTCACAGGCCAGAAGACCGGCGAGCTGAAGAGCGTCAAGATCTACGCCAACTCGCACTATGTGACGCCGCGTCCAACGCTCAACCAGGCGATCAAGTCGATCAAGGAGGAGCTCAAGCACCGGCTGGTCGAGCTCGAGCGCGCCGGCCGCCTGCTGGAGGCACAGCGGCTCGAACAGCGCTGCCGCTTCGATCTTGAGATGCTGGAAGCCACCGGCTCCTGCGCCGGCATCGAGAACTATTCGCGCTATCTCACGGGACGCCAGCCGGGCGATCCGCCGCCGACTTTGTTCGAATATATCCCCGACAATGCGCTGGTCTTCATCGACGAAAGCCACGTCACCGTGCCGCAGATCGGCGGCATGTATCGTGGCGACTTTCGGCGCAAGGCGACGCTGGCGGAGTATGGTTTTCGCCTGCCCTCCTGCATGGACAACCGTCCGCTGCGCTTCGAGGAATGGGACGCCATGCGACCGCTCTCCGTCGCGGTTTCTGCGACACCCGGCGCCTGGGAGATGGAACAGGCCGGCGGCGTGTTCGCCGAGCAGGTCATCCGCCCGACCGGCCTGATCGATCCGCCGGTCGAAGTCCGCCCGGCGAAAAGCCAGGTCGACGATGTCGTCGGCGAAATCCGCGACACCACGGCCGCCGGCTACCGCACGCTGGTCACCGTTTTGACCAAGCGCATGGCCGAAGACCTGACCGAATATTTGCATGAGCAAGGCGTGCGCGTTCGCTACATGCACTCCGACATCGACACGCTGGAGCGCATCGAAATTCTGCGCGATCTCCGCCTCGGCGCTTTCGACGTGCTGGTCGGCATCAACCTGCTGCGCGAAGGCCTCGACATTCCTGAATGCGGTTTCGTCGCCATCCTCGACGCCGACAAGGAGGGCTTCCTGCGCTCCGAGACGTCGCTGATCCAGACCATCGGTCGCGCCGCCCGCAACGTCGACGGCAAGGTCATCCTCTATGCCGACCAGGTCACCGGCTCGATGGAGCGGGCGATGGCCGAGACCAACCGCCGCCGCGAAAAGCAGATGGAATGGAACGCGGCCAACGGCATCACCCCGGAATCGGTGAAGTCGCGCATCTCCGACATTCTGGACTCGGTCTACGAGAAGGACCATGTCCGCGCCGATATCTCGCAGTTCACCGACGGCGCCGGTGCGATGATGGGCAACAATCTCAAGGCTCATCTCGACGCCATGGAAAAGCAGATGCGCGACGCCGCCGCCAATCTCGACTTCGAGAAGGCCGCCCGCATCCGTGACGAGATCAAGCGGCTGCGCGAAATGGAACTGTCGATCGCGGAAGACCCGCTGGCCAAATATGCCGACATGGAAAGCCCGGTTTCGGGCCGCGAGAAGGGCAAGCACAACAAGGGCGTGGCCAAGCACCGTACGGCTGAGGAACAGGAGCGGTTCCGCAAGTTCGATGAGGCACGTGCCGCCGAAGAGGCGGCCAGGGCTGCCCGGTCCAACCTCTTCCGCAAGCCGGCGCTCGACGAAATGGGCGCCGACGGCGCCGTGCCGGTGAAGAAACCGCTGTTTGCCAAGCCGTCGATCGACGATATGGGGCCTGGTACCGACATGCCGACACCGTCAGGCGCGGTGTCGCGCTCGCTGTTCAAGAAACAGTCGGCGCAGGAAGCGCACGGCTCCGACTTCGGCATTCCGGGCGGCGCCACCAAGCCACTGTTCAAGAAGAATTCGCTCGACGAGATGACCGTGCGGCGCACGGAAAAGCCGGTCGAAGGGAAAGTGCCGGCCAAGCCCCAGCCAATCTCCCCCCGAGTGGGGGAGATGCCCGGCAGGGCAGAGGGGGGCGCGAAGGAACGCGACGATTCCCCAAAACCATTCGTTCGCCAGCGCGCCGGCATCGGCTCCTACGAAGACCCAGGCGACGCCCGCCGCGAAAAGCGCCGGCCGGGCAAGACGGGGCGGCCGGGGAAATAGCACCTCTTTCCTTCTCCCCTTGTGGGAGAAGGGAAGAGCGCTCCACCACCGCCGCATCCGTCGCCACTTGCCTCCACCCCCGCCTTTGGTGTAATCGCTCCACACACTCAAAGTTTTGTCTTGAAAGGAGGGCTGCGTGTCTATCGATCACCATCGTCAGCGTGGCCCGATTTCGGCCCTGCGAGTTCGCTTGCAGGGCTGACCAGGGACATCACGGGTTTTTTCCCGTTTCGATTTTTTGGTCTGCCCTTCGTGGTGCGCAAAGCTGAGCCTGACGGCCGGCAAGCACACCGTCAAAGTGCATCCGGAGTTGTCTCCGGCAAGACCAGAGAAATCGCAATGGCCCTGATCAGCCTCAAATCCCTCGGCGTCACCATGAGTGCGCCGCTGTTTTCCAATCTCGACCTCACCATCGGCGCCGGCGACCGGCTCGGCATCGTCGCCGCCAATGGCCGCGGCAAGTCGACCTTGCTTAAATGCCTGACCGGCGCGCTGGAGCCGACCTCGGGCGACATTTCTCGCACGCGCGGCCTGCGTGTCGGCCATGTCGAGCAGTCGGTTCCGCCAGCCCTTCTCAGCCGCAGCTTCCATCAGGTGGTGGCCGATGCCTTGCCGGCCGAGCAGGCCGACAGCGAGATGTGGCGCGTCGACGTGGTGCTGGATTCGCTCGACGTGCCCGAGCCGATGCGCGAACGGCCGATGCAGGCGCTGAGCGGCGGATGGCAGCGGCTGGCGCTGATCGCCCGCGTCTGGGTCACCGATCCGGATGTGCTTTTGCTCGACGAGCCGACCAATCATCTCGACCTCGCTAAGATCAGCCAGCTGGAAAGCTGGCTGAACGCCCTGCCGCGCGAAGTGCCGGTGGTCATCGCCAGTCACGACCGCGCCTTTCTCGATGCCGTCACCAACCGCACGCTGTTCTTGCGCCCGGAGGACTCGCCGGTGTTTGCACTGCACTATTCCAGGGCGCGGCAGGCCCTGGACGAATTGGACGCCTCGACGGCGCGCCGGTTCGAGCGAGACATGAAGGTGGCGCAGCAACTGCGCAAGCAGGCCGCCAAGCTCAACAACATCGGCATCAATTCCGGCAGCGACCTTTTGACGGTGAAGACCAAGCAACTCAGGGAACGGGCGGAGAAGCTGGAAGACGCCGCGGTATCGGCGCATCGCGAGAAATCGGCCGGCGCGATCCGGCTGGCCAACCGCGGCACCCATGCCAAGGTGCTGATTACGCTGGATGACGCCGCAGTGGAAACGCCGGACGGCACGCTGCTGTTCAAGACCGGCAAGCGCCACATCTGCCAGGGCGACCGCATCGTGCTGCTCGGCCGCAACGGCGTCGGCAAGTCGCGTTTCGTCGATCTGATCCGCAACGCCATCGCCGAGCCGGACACGGTGCCGAACGTCAAGGTGACGCCGTCGACGGTGCTTGGCTACAGCGACCAGGCGCTGGCCGGCATCAGTGGCGACGACACGCCGCTGGCCCTGGTCTCGCACCGCTACGATGTCGGCGAGCAACGCGCCCGCTCGCTGCTTGCCGGCGCCGGCGTGGTCATTGAGATGCAGGAGAAAAAGATCGGTGTGCTGTCCGGCGGCCAGAAGGCGCGGCTGATGATGCTGGCGCTCAGGCTCACCCACCCCAACTTCTACCTGCTGGACGAGCCGACCAACCATCTCGACATTGACGGCCAGGAAGCGCTGGAGGAGGAACTGCTCAAGCACCAGGCGAGCTGTGTGCTCGCCTCGCATGACCGCTCCTTCATCCGCGCCGTCGGCAACCGCTTCTGGCTGGTCGACAAGCGGAAGCTGACCGAAGTCGAAGACCCCGAGGATTTCTTCCGCTCGGTGGCTGAAACGGTGGGCTGAGGAACTACCACCATGGGCCGCACTGTGTTGCGGCCCATGGTTTCACATCTCCCAGAATATTTTCAGCGCTCTGTCGGATCGCCTGAACCTGCTGCGTCCTTGGGATGCCGACACGATGATGCCGGCTTCATCTGAGGAGAACGCATCATGTCCATCCTGTCATCCATAGGCCGCGTCGCCGCCCGTTACGCACAGAACCGCGCCCGCTATCGCAGCGAGCGCGAGCTTCTGGCCCTGCCGATCGAACTGCGCAAGGATATCGGCTGGCCGGAAATCCTCATCGACGCGCAAAACGGCCCGCGGATCTGCAGGGCGCCCTGACCATGCGGTCGGGAAAGATCGATGCAGGCCGCCACGGGGCGACCGTTGCTCAGTCATGCGTATCGCCAGACAGCGGCGTCGCCTGCATCGATCGACGCTTTTCGAACGCCTCGAACCAGCGCGTCAGCCGCGCCCGCGCGCGAAAGGACGGCAGCTGGCGGAACGCCATCCAGGACAGCGTGGTGGCAAGCGCTATATGGCCGACATGGAGCGATGTCTCGGCGTTCAGCGCGCTTTCGATCCAGTCATAGCTGGCCTCGATTTTTTCCCGGTAGCCTTCGGCAAGCGCTGCATAGCGCAACTGTTCGGGCCGCCTTTCCGTGTCCCAGCGCAGGCCTATGCCCGTCTGCGCCAGGCCTTGGGCGACCGCCTGCAGCCGCAACGCCTGCCAGCGCGCTTCGCCGTCCTGCGGCAGCAATTTGCGGCCATCATGCAGCGTATCGAGATAGGCGCAGATGACATCGGAATCGAAGAGCGGCGACGCATCCGGCCGCAGCAGCACCGGCACCTTGCCGAGCGGGTTTTCGGCGTAGACACGGGCATTGCGCAAGGTCGGGCTGGTCTCGTGATGAATGACCTCGAGCCGGTCGGCAAGCCCGACCTCATGGGCGAAGACGAGCGCCTTGCGCGCAAAGGGCGAATGGGTCTGGTAATAGAGGATCATTGTCGTCTCAGCGGGTTGGAGAAGCAGTCCCCTTTTCTAGCCTGCTCATACCGAGGATTGCGCTCTGATTGGGCGCCGCCGACGCAAGTTCATTTCACCCCAAAAATCGCATCGGCCCAGAAAATCGCATCAGACATGTAGGATCGCCGCCGCCTCGTTCGTCCTAGGCTTCGCAAGGCCAACCAAGCGCCCAGACCAAACCCAAAGAGGAACAAGACATGACCGACCAGACCCCCATTCAGCCGGCCGCGAAAGTTCTCGGTGGATTGACCCCCTATCTGCAACTGGACGGCGCCTTCAAGGCCGCCGAGTTCTACAAGAAGGCCTTCGGCGCCGAGCAGGTGTTCTTCTATCCGCCCGATGACCAGGGCCGCACCATGCACATCCATCTCCACATCAACGGCTCGACGCTGATGATTTCCGATTTCTACCCCGAAAACGGCATGCCTGCCGTCAAGCCGCAGGGCTATACCATGCAGCTCCATCTCGGCGCCGACGAGATCGATGACTGGTGGAAGCGCGCGGTCGATGCCGGCTGCGAAGTCGCAGTGCCGCTGCAGCTGATGTTCTGGGGCGACCAGTGGGGCAACATGCGCGATCCCTTCGGGGTCGAATGGGCGATGAACGCGCCGGCGAAGAAAGACTGACCACTGCTGACAAAGCTCCTCACCGGCTGACGCCGGTAAGGAGCTTTGTGAGATACTCCAAGGAGAACCTGATGTCCTATGTCGATGGTTTCGTGCTCGCCGTGCCGAAGGCAAATATCGATGACTACAAGAAGCTGGCCAACCTCGCAGGCCCGATATGGAAGGAACACGGAGCGCTCGCCTATGTCGAATGTATCGCCGACGACGTGCCCTATGGTGAGTTGACCTCGTTTCCGCGTGCCGTTCAGGCAAAAGACGACGAGATCGTCGTCTTTGCTTGGGCCGTCTATTCGTCCAGGCAAAGCCGCGACGTGGTAATGGCCAAGGTGATGGCCGATCCCCGTTTGACACCCGATTTGGGGCCCATGCCCTTCGATATGAAGCGCATGATCTTCGGCGGCTTCCAGCCCTTCATCGAGCTTTAGCCGCTGCTCAGTCCAGCTTGTCCAGCAGCGGCTTCAACCTGTCGCCATAGCGCTTCCAGAGATCGACCGAGCCCTGATACATCGGCTGGCGCACCTGCGCGGCCGAGGCCGTGCGCACCGGGCGGTCGGTCTCGTGGAACGACAGCGCCTTGTCGTCCCAGGACAGGCCGAGATGCCCGATCAGCGCCCGCGTCTGTCCCTCCTGGTCGGCCACGAAATCCTCGTAACGCACGTCATGGACGACGCCCGGCAGAACATCGTGCCAATGCGCCATGATGTCGGTGTAGATGTTGTGGAAATCGGCGAGCTCGCCCAGATCATAGCCGTAGCGGTGGTTGTCGCCGCGGAAATGCACCTTGTAGATCGAAAGGCAGGTCGCCGCCGCATCGCGCGCGCAATGGATGATCTTGGCTTTCGGCAGCATCATATGGATGAAGCCGATGAGTAGGAAGTTGCCGGGCATCTTGTCGGTGACATGCCTGAAGTTGGGATAGCGCTCATGCAGCATGTCGAGATAGGCTTGGCCCGCCTCCGCAAACTCCGCGTCGGATACATCGACCAGTCCCCAGGGGAAACCTCCCGGCATGGTCAGCGGAAATTGCTTGCCGACCGCGGTTTTCAACATGCTGAGCTCGCCCGCGCCATAGACTTGTGGATGGCTGGCGATGATCTGTTCGACCAGCGTGGTGCCGGAGCGCGGCATGCCGACGACGAAAATCGGCGTGTCGTCGGAGATTGCACTTGGCTTGTGCTTTTCGAAAAAGCCGGCGTTGAACACCGTCTTCATCGCCTCGAATTCGGCCCGCGTCCTGACCGGATCATAATCGATGCCCTTGCGGCGGATCGCATTGCCTTCAGCGAAATAGTCGAAGGCCCTGTTGTAGTCCTTCAAATCGTCATTGGCCTTGCCGAGACCGAAGGACAGCTGCATGCGTGCCAGGCTGTCGGCCGGCGCCTTGGCATGCTGGGCCTCCATGCCGGCGAGTTCGGCGTCGCGCTCCTTCTGGCGCTTGACCTGCGTCAGCATCAGCCAGGCCTTTGCCATGCCTGGCGTGATCGCCAACGCCTGCCGAAACAGGTCTGCCGCTTCATCGAGCTTGCCTTTTTCCATCAGCCCGACGCCGAGCCCATGCAACAGGTCGGCATCCTTGGGCCGGATCGTCAGCGCCTCGCGAAAGGTCGCCAGCGCCTCATCCAGACGACCGGCTTCCTGCAACGTTTCGGCAAGCCCGATGCGGGCGCGGACATGGAAGGGATTGCGCCCGATTGTGCCGCGATAGATGTCCTCCGCAGCCTCGAACTGGCCGAGCTGTTTCAACGCCGAACCCAGATTGTCGCGTGCCGCGAGCTGGTCGGGCTTGAGATCGACCGCGCCGCGGAAGAAATCGGCGGACGCGGCAACGCGGCCGAGATCGCGCATCACCGTGCCGAGATTGTTGAGGAAATCGGGATTCTTCGGCTGCAGACGCACAGACTGCTCGATCAGCTCCAGCCCTTCGGGGCTGCGCCCGGTCTGGTGCAGCAACAGGCCCAGGAAATGCGCCGCTGCCGGGTGATTGGCCTTGCGCGCCAGCACCTGCCGGTACAGCGTCTCGGCCTCCTGCCGGCGCCCGGCCTGATGCAGCTGCAGCGCCTGCTGCACATATTGGTCGAGGCCCAGCGGCGCCTGTCCGCCAGCTCCAGCACCCGCCGCTCTTCTCTGATCTCTGTTGATGGGAAACCTGCCGTGTTTTGTCCGCTTGCCGCGATCTAGGCCATCGGCGCTGCAGGTTCAAGGGAAGAGTGGGCTCGCCAAGGGCGCGGACCTCTTCGAAACTCTAGAGGAATTACAGCAAAATGTAGCGTTCAAATCAGCCGGTGGCTCTCGGCGAGCCGGCGCTCCCGCCGTTGCGTGCCGTCGGTGTCGGCAATCTTGCGCCGTGCCGCTTCGTCGCTTCTTATCGTCAGGCGCACTGATATTGCCTTGGGGAAGAGGACGATTGGCTCGATTGTTGCGGTCGGACGATCCGGCGTTTTCATGAATCTCATATATTTTTGCCTTTCGTAAAAAATAATCTTAGGGGCACCGGAATAACTATTCCGATGCTCTCTAAATAAGAAATTGGCTGATATTGTTCCACGATAGCAGATTTATTAGGGTTTATACGAGAAATTTTTTATACCGGTCGAGCCGTGGCGGAAATCAGCTTGAATAACCAACAATTTCGGATTATTGATCTGAGATCGTTTTTTGGGCCAAGCTTGGCATATAGCGGCGTCGGAGATACTCGACCCGCCAAACTCATTCCAATCGCCGATGGTTGAGTTCCCTGTTGATGCCGGAAAGCATCGACGAACCAGAGCCAAGCCAATGCCGGATCGCACCACCCGTTCCATCGCCCATTTCGCGGCACCCTTCGTGCTTGGCGGGCTGGAAGGGCAACTGCCGGCCGGCGACTATGACATCGATCACGACGAAGAGCTGATCGAGGGCATGTCGCGGCTTGCCTGGCGTCGCGTCGCCACCTTCATCCATTTGCCGGCAAGGGCGGTGAAGAACCCGGCCACCAGCCAGCTTGTCGCCATCGACTACCTCGAACTCGAAACAGCGCTGAGGCGCGACCAGGAGAACGCAGCATGATCCGCTTCCAGCAGAATGCGCGTCCGCGCACCGACACGCCCTCGCACCTCTTCGCCGTCGGCCAGACCGTGCGCATGAAGAGCCGCAGCGGGCTCGCCCAGAAGACCGCCGAGCTGTTTCAGATCAAGAGCAGATTGCCGGTCAAGGATGGCTCGCCGCAATATCGCATCCGCAGCGAGCAGGAGACCTATGAGCGGGTCACCACGGAAGACAACCTCGAAGTGGCGGACGCCCCGGCTGTCCCCGACAGCCCGGCCGTCTGACACCGCACCCACCCAGCACGTACGAAGGAGCAGACGGATGGCCAAGGGTCAGCAGCGCAGCAATCGCGAAACTCGCAAGCCCAAGAAAGACAAGGTGGTGGCCAAGGCCGCCTCCCCGTTCGGTTCCTCGGTCAAGCAGGCAGAGAGCAGCCTGAAGCCGAAGTCGAAGGGCTGACCAGGCAGGGCGCGCCTGGCGCACCTGCCGGCAATGGACTGACGATCTCGGACTGACGATCTCGCGCAAAACTCTGCAACGGAGGCTTGCTTGACGTTCTTCGTCGAGCCGCTCGCGCGACGTCGACGAAGCCACGCTCGACAAGGTATCGCTGGACGCGCCGAACCTGCGCGCCGCCCTGCAGGGCGCCACCGCGCTGTTCCACAGCCTCGCCATGCCGCAGATCCCCGACCGTCTGCGCATTTGCGACGAGGACGGCGCAGAGCTTTATGCCGGCCCGGCCGACGGGGCGTATTCGGCGTAGGCAACCACTCCGATCCGCGACCTTGCCTTCTCCCTTGGGGGTGAGAAGCGGTCCGCGCAGCAGACGAAAAGCCAATTGTTGGCTTTTCGAGTTTCGAACGCCCTGAGCCTGCGAAGGACCAAGGGTGGTCCGGTCCACCCGCCCGGTCCCCGCTGCTTCGCAGGGTCCCGGCATTCGCCGCCTTTTTTATCGTGCCAGTGGGACGGTGAATTCGCCTCCGGCGGACTCACCCGACAGGGGAGAAGGAAAAATCAGCAGGGGCCGTCCTCGACGACGCGGTAGTCGGCGGCACGGGCCTCGCAGGCGTTGGGAAAGGTGCGCAGCTCGCCATGGCGGCGGGCGCAGACCGGGGCGTATTCGCGCGTGCAGAATGTCGGCTCTTCGCCGCCACCACCGCCACCACCGCCGCCGTCGCGGCAAGGGCCGTCGCGAACGATGCGGTAGCCTTCCCGTTCGGCAAGGCAGGCATTGGCGAAGGTCTGGCGGTCACCGCCGCGCCGCGCGCAGACCGGCTCGTATTGCCTGGTGCAGAATTCCGGTTCCGGCCGTGGCGGGCGCGGACGTGGTCCCGGCCCGTCATCGACGACGACGGTGCAGGCCGCAAGAAGACCCGACAGGAAGAGAATAGTAAAACCCTGGCGCGAGAAGGTCGTCGCAAGAAATCTCATGAATATGCCTCCCTCGAGACCCCCGTCCCCGGCGCAAAACGCGCCTGTCGATCCTCGCCATTCCCTTGCCAAATGCAACCCCCGTTTGCGGCGCGGGAGCCATGCGATGCCCGGCCCGCGCATTGGTTTGGCCCTGGACCAGACCGCTGGACCATGCGTGGCCGGGCTCTGGCTGATGAACTCTTAAGAACCCAGGTTTATCGAAGCGCCTTCGTTGGGATGCGTCGATGGACGCGGCCCGCGGCGCTATCTTGCAACGATCACGTTTCCGTGCGATAAATTTTGTGTTCGGGCATTTGCGACCCGGAGAGCGGAACGTTTTGGACGACCTTTCCCCGATACTGTGAATCTCTGACGGCCCCATTTTCGGCGGGGGGTTTTACCATGCGCAAATGCAGGACTGCCGAAGCAACCACCGGGACTTGCCCACGATGCCAGGCGGCGGGCAAACCATAAGACTGACACGGGTGAAGGAGTTTCCCCAATGGCCCAGACCGGCACCGTTAAATTCTTCAACGCGACCAAAGGCTTCGGCTTCATCACGCCCGACGGCGGCGCCAAGGATGTGTTCGTCCACATTTCCGCGATCGAGGCCTCGGGCCTGCGTACCCTCGTCGACGGCCAGAAGGTCACCTTCGACGTTGAACCCGACCGCATGGGCAAGGGTCCGAAGGCGGTCAACCTCCGCGCGGCCTGAACCGGCGGTGCCCGCGCGCCCGTCAGGGCGCTCGAAAAAGCACCTCAAGCGTGTTTGAACCGGCTTTGTCAGCCGTCCAGAGTTTCGAAGGCGCGACGTTTCTGGTCGCGCCTTTTTCATGTCCGCCGTCGCCGCAGGCAAAGGACGCTCTACCGGTCCATGGCGTGGCTGATCGCCGGAGCAATCGTCTGGCGCGAATTGCCTTCCGTGCCACAATCTATTTGACCAGCCTTCAGCGTTGCCGCCCTGGCCAAAACTTTCTCTTGCCGATAGCGCTAAAATAAAGGACAAATTTCCCTTCGGGCATTTGCCGGCCCGAAACTGGACTTTATGGGATCAAAGGGAGCTTCCCATGCCGCAGACCGGCACTGTCAAATTCTTCAATCATGCCAAAGGCTTCGGCTTCATTACGCCCGACGACGGGCAGAAGGATGTCTTCGTTCATATTTCGGCCGTGCAGGCTTCGGGTCTTTCCGGTCTTGAGGATGGACAGAAAGTGACATTCGACACCGAGCCGGACAAGCGCGGCAAGGGTCCGAAGGCCGTCAACCTGTCGGTCGGCTAAGCCGGCTCAAGACAGTCCGGACGGAGATTGACGAGGCGGAGCGCCTTGCGTACGCGCTTGGTTTTGCCGCAAGAACTGGATCGTATCAGCCAATTCCGTTCAGCCCCCGTTCAGCCACGGTCTTCTATTAATCGTCCCCTAGGCTGGACCGCATCCCCGAAAACTATCCGGGCCGGCACGAAGGAGACCAAAATGAATCGCATTTTCAAGACCGCCATCCTGGGCGCCGCTCTCGCCGCGACCACCCTCGCCACCTTGCCTGCCGCCAATGCCAAGGACTGGAACCGCTGGCATCATGGCCATGGTCGTCATCATAATGGCGACGCGCTTGCGGCCGGTGTCGTCGGCCTTGCGGCCGGCGCTCTGATCGCCGGTGCGCTGAGCAACCCGCAGCCGCGCTACAGCAGCTATGACGACGATTACGACTACCGCGAAGTGCGGCCGGCGCCGGTGCGCCGTTACTATGCCGAACCGCGGGTCGTCTATGCCGACCGCTATGCCGAGCCGTGGACCCGCGACTGGTACGAATACTGCTCGGACCGCTACCGGAGCTTCAATGCCCGCAGCGGCACGTTCACCGGCAATGACGGTGAGCAGCATTTCTGCGTCGCGAATTGAGCTTCCCTGTCCCACAAAAAGCGCTGACCGCAAGGCCAGCGCTTTTTTTTGGCAGAAAGACATCGCTAAGTCAGGAAGGGATTGGTCCGCCTCTCCTCGCCAAAGCGGCCACCCGGGCCGTGGCCGCAGATGAAGCCGATCTCGTCACCGAGCGGCAAAAGCTTGTTCTTAATCGAGGCGATCAGCGCCGCATGGTCGCCGCCCGGCAGGTCGGTGCGCCCGACCGAGCCGCGAAACAGCACGTCGCCGACATGAGCGAACTTCGCCGCGCGATTGTAGTATACGACATGGCCGGGCGCATGGCCGGGGCAGTGCAGCACCTCGAACATATGTGAGCCGAACGAAACCGTCTCGCCCTCTGCGAGAAACCGGTCGGGGACGCAGTTGCGCACCCCGGTAATGCCGTAGCGCTGGCCCTGGTTCTCGAGATTGTCGAGCAATAGCTTGTCGGCTTCGTGCGGGCCGACGATCTCGATGCCGAGTGCTTCCTTCAGCTCCATGGCGCCACCGGCGTGATCGATGTGGCCATGGGTGATCCAGATCGCAGCGGCGGTGATCGCATTGTCCTTCAGCACCGCCAGCACCTTGTCGATGTCGCCGCCCGGATCGACGACGACGCCATGCTTGTCATCCATGTCGAACAGGATGGTGCAGTTCTGCTGGAAAGGCGTGACCGGCACGATGCCGGCATTGAGCTGACCCATGATTGTCCTTTCGCTGTTCCAGCGTGATGTAGAGGCGTGGGCGAAGGCCGTCCACTGCTGAAAGGCAAACAGTCCGTCCCAAAACAGAAATGGGCGGCCCAACGGCCGCCCATTTGACGAAGCCTGAGTCTCGGGCAATTCCAGGAAAAGTGTAAAGCGGTCTTCCGTCCGGAATTGCGTGAAACAACAAACTAGATCATTCGCCGTGAAACGGCGAATGATCTAGAGGCTTACTTCTTCATCGCGCCCATGACCGCACCGATGATGCCGGTCAGGATGGCGCCGCCGCCGGCGCCGCCGAGCAGGTTTTTGAGGTTCAGCGTATCGCCCAATCCGCCCGCTGCCGTTGCAGCCGCTGCCGGGTCGGCCGTGCCGCCGAGCAGGCTGCCGAGGATCGCCGCCCCGCCAACGCCGCCAACCGCGCCGCCGAGGATTTTGGTCAACTGGCCCATCGCCGCATTCTTCAGCGCAACGCCGACCGCCTGACCACCGACAACACCTGCAATTACCTGTACAACGAGCGCAATGAGCGTATTCGTATCCATGTACCTAGTCCCTCCATAGCTGCCAGCCTCCCGGGCCGACACCATCATGAGACGCTGAATTGTACGAAAGTCAAATGCACAGATGCTGAAATAAAGGGGCCGGCCTCAAAACCGCCCCTGCTTGCGAAAAAAGCTGTGACTTTCGTTATTCTGCGGCTATCGCATGCTTAGGTTGCACCGCAGCAGAATAGTCGTTCATCAAAGTCTTGGCGATCTCGCCGACCTCGAATCGGTACGGACCGATCTCGGAGACCGGCGTCACTTCCGCTGCCGTTCCGGTGAGGAAGCACTGTTCGAAGCCTTCGAGTTCCTCAGGCATGATGGCGCGCTCGACGACTTCAAGGCCGCGGTCCTTGGCGAGGCCGATGACGGTGCGGCGGGTGATGCCGTCGAGGAAGCAATCGGGCTTCGGCGTGTGGATCTTGCCATCCTTGACGAAGAAGATGTTGGCGCCCGTTGCTTCGGCGACCTGGCCGCGCCAGTCGAGCATCATGGCATCGGCATAGCCCTTGGCCTCGGCGGCATGCTTGGACATGGTGCAGATCATGTAGAGGCCGGCGGCCTTCGACTTCGACGGCGCGGTGCGCGGATCGGGCCGGCGCCATTCCGCCAGATCGAGACGGATGCCCTTGAGCTTCTGCGCCGGGTCGAAATAGCTCGGCCATTGCCAGATGGCGATGGCGCAGTTGATGCGGCTGTTCTGCGCCGACACCCCCATCTGTTCGCTGCCGCGCCAGGCGATCGGCCTGACATAGGCGTCCTGGAAACCCTGCTTCTTCAGAAGCGTGGTCGAGGCGTCATTGAGCTCGGCCACGGAATAGGGAATATTGAAGCCGAGCAGGCGCGCCGATTCATGCAGACGCTCGGTGTGCTCATTGAGCTTGAAGATGGCGCCGCCATAGGCGCGCTCGCCCTCGAAGACGGCGCTGGCATAGTGCAGGCCGTGGGTCAGCACGTGGATCTTGGCGTCGGCCCATTTGACGAACTCGCCGTTGATCCAGATGAAGCCGTCCAGTTGGTCGAAGGGAACGGATGCCATGGAAACCTCCCGCGGGCGGCGACCCGCACATCATTAGTGTTGTTTTTTGTTGCGCGACAGCCGCGTCGGGCGGCCCTTGAAGCGTAAGCGGAGAATCGAACTCTGGCAAACTCAGGAAGTTCCGGAAAAACCGCACTCCCTTGCCTTTTCGTTCGCATTCACCCGAAAAGCTTGTCAAAAATTACCATTGCGGGGAAATTACGTCAATAGTACTGACATAATTTCCCTCTATGGACGGAGAAATGATGACGGATCGAAGCCCAGCTGCCGGAAAACCGATCAAGACGCCGATCACCGACGAGGACGGCATCGACTTCGCCATCATCGAACTGTTCTTCTTTGCGTATCGCGATTTCACTTCCGATCCGGACCAAATCCTGGCCGATTACGGCTTTGGCCGCGCCCATCACCGTGTGCTGCATTTCGTCAACCGCCGGCCGGGACTGACGGTCGCCGAACTGCTCGACGTGCTCAAGATCACCAAGCAGAGCCTGGCGCGGGTGCTCAAGCAGCTGATCGACACCGACCATGTCGTCCAATTGCAGGGTCCGCGCGACCGCCGCCAGCGGGAGCTCTATCCGACAGCCAAGGGCCGCGCCCTGGCGCTGGCCCTGGCGCGGCCACAGTCACGCCGCATCCGTGCTGCATTGGAAGATTCCGGAGCCAGCGAGCGTCCCTTGATCGAACGATTCCTGGAAGCCATGGTCAATCCGGAACTAAGGGCGCAGATCGACATTGTGCCTGCAAACATGTCAGGGAAAAGCCATGGAGACCATTGAGAGGGTGGACCAGCCGACGGCGCCGGACGATGACGCGCCGCATCTGCTTGTGGTCGACGACGACACCCGCATTCGCAATTTGCTCAAGCAGTATCTGACCGAAAACGGTTTTCGCGTCACAGTCGCCGGAAATGCCGGCGAGGCCAGGCGAAAGCTCGCCGGGCTCGACTTCGACCTCCTTGTCCTCGACGTCATGATGCCCGGAGAGACCGGCGTCGACCTCACCAAGGCGCTGCGGGCGGAGAAGAACGTGCCGATCCTGATGCTCACCGCGCTATCGGAAACCGACAGCCGCATCACCGGGCTCGAGGCCGGCGCCGACGACTATCTGCCCAAGCCCTTCGACCCGCGCGAGCTGATCCTGCGCATAAACAACATCCTGCGCCGTGGCGGCCCCGCGACGACGCCCAAGGTCGAGCAGCTGGTCTTCGGCCCTTATACTTTCCAGATCGCCAGGCGCGAGCTGAAGCGGGGCGGCGAGGCGCTGAAGCTGACCGACCGCGAGCAGGAGATCCTGGCGATCTTTGCCGCGCGGGCCGGCGAAACGATCCCGCGCCATGAACTTGTCGGCGACGATTCGGAAGTCGGCGAGCGCACCATCGACGTTCAGATCAACCGGCTGCGCCGCAAGATCGAGCGCGATCCGTCCAATCCGGTCTGGCTGCAGACGGTGCGCGGTATTGGGTATCGGCTCAGCGTGGAATAGAATGCCGCTGACGGCCGCCCTTGGCCATAGATGTGCGGCCATCGACCAGCGGCGATTGGCCCAGCGGAAGGACAAATGGCGACCACGCAACTGGAACGGCCGGAACAGGGCGGCTTTGGCGCGCGCGTATCACGGGCGCTGAAAGCAATGCCGCGTGCCTGGAAGCGGTTCTGGCGGCTGGTTGCGTTCTATATGCCCAAGCGGCTTTATGCCCGCTCGCTGATCATCGTCATCGCGCCGATGATCCTTCTGCAGTCGGTCGTCGCCTTCGACTTCATGGAACGCCACTGGGCAACCGTGACGCAGCGCCTGTCGCAGGCCACCGTGCGCGACATCGCCGCGATCATCGACATGATCGAGACCTATCCGCACGATGGCGACTACGCGAACATCATCCGCATCGCCCAGGACCGCATGCAGTTGAAGGTCGACCTCTTGCCGCCCGACCCGTTGCCGGCGCCTGGACCCAAGCCCTTCTTCTCGATCCTTGACGACGTCCTTTCCACCGAGATCACCCGCCAGATCAACCGCCCGTTCTGGATCGACACGGTCGGCAATTCCAACATCGTCGAGGTTCGCATCCAGCTCGAGGGCAAGGTGCTGCGCGTCTTCGTGCGCCGCAGCCAGGCCTATGCCTCCAACACCCACATCTTCCTGATCTGGATGGTCGGGACGTCGCTGGTGCTGCTGACGATCGCCATCCCCTTCCTTCGCAACCAGATCCGGCCGATCCTGTCTCTGGCCGAGGCCGCCGAAAGCTTCGGCAAGGGCCGGCCGATGCCGCGCGATTTCCGCCCACGCGGCGCCGAGGAGGTTCGCCGGGCCGGCTTTGCCTTCATCCAGATGCGCGAGCGCATCGAACGCCAGCTGGAACAGCGCACCGCCATGCTGACCGGCGTCAGCCACGATCTCAGAACCATCCTCACCCGCTTCAAGCTGCAGCTGGCGCTGGCCGGCGGCAAGCCCGAGACCAAGGCCGCGCTCAACCAGGACATCGACGACATGCAGTCGATGCTGGAAGGCTATATCGCCTTTGCCCGCGGCGAAGCGTCGGAAGATGCCGGCCATTTCGATCTCGAGGCCTATTTCCAAAAGCTCGGCGACGAGGCGTCGCTGCACAAGCGCAAGCTATCGACCGTGCTTGCCGGTGATCCGGACGTGCATGTGCGCCCGCACGCTTTCGCCCGGCTGTTGTCCAATGTCGCCGGCAATGCCTTGCGCTATGCCAAGACGGTGGAGATCAGCGCCGATCACGGCCGCGGCTCACTCGTCGTCACCATCGACGATGACGGTCCGGGCATCCCGCCGGAAAAGCGCGAGGACGTGTTCAAACCATTCGTGCGGCTCGACGAGGCGCGCAACCTCGACGCCAGCGGCACCGGCCTTGGTCTCTCTATCGCCCGCGATATTGCCCGCAGCCATGGCGGCGACATCATGCTGGAAGACAGCCCGCTCGGCGGCCTGCGGGCGGTGATCAAGGTGCCCGCCTGACCAAAGCATGATCTGGAAGGCGGGCTCGGCCAAAAACCACCTTCATCCGCCCGTCATGAAACCATGGTCAAGAGCGCGCATGAAGCGCGCGACATCAGTTGATTCGGCTCAGCCGCCTTACTTCGACCTCGTGCCTGCCCGGGTGCGGTGGAGCGAAGCGAGGGCAGCCGGGCCGTACCGCTATCGCATCAAGGCAACCGTCGACCCGAGCAAAGGACCGCCATGCGCATCCTGATGGTCACCGACGCCTGGCGGCCGCAAGTCAACGGCGTCGTCCACACGCTGGAGCGGCTCACCGAAACGCTGAAAACCTTCGACGTTGCGGTCGACTTCCTGACCCCGAACATCTTTCGCACCTTGCCGTTGCCGACCTACCCCGACATCAGGCTGGCGCTGACCACGCCCGGTCATGTCGCGCGGCTGATCGAGGCTCGCAAGGCGGACCATATCCATATCGTCACCGAAGGCCCGCTCGGCATCATGGCGCGGCGCTATTGCCGCAATGCTGGCCGTCCCTTTACCACCAGCTATCACACCCGCTTTCCCGAATATCTCAGCGCCCGCCTGCCGGTGCCGGAGAGCTGGGCCTATCGCTGGCTGCGTGATTTCCACAATTCCGGACAAGGCACGCTGGTCGCCACCCAGTCGCTGGCGGAGGACCTTGCGTCGCGAGGCTTCACCAAGCTCAGGCCGTGGACGCGGGGCGTCGACACCGATCACTTCCGCCCGGACAAGAAGAAGGACCTCGGCTTTCCCGGCCCGGTATTCCTGTGCGTCGGCCGCGTCGCCATCGAGAAGAACCTGAGCGCCTTCCTCGATCTCGGCCTGCCCGGCAGCAAGGTGATCGTCGGCGAAGGACCGGAACTGGCCAGGCTCAGGGCGAAGTACCCGCAGGCGCATTTCCTCGGCCATCGCCCGAACGATGAGCTGGCCGAGATCTACGCCTCGGCTGATGTTTTCGTTTTCCCCAGCCGCACCGACACGTTCGGCAACGTCATCATCGAGGCGCTGGCCAGCGGCACGCCGGTGGCCGCCTATCCGGTCACCGGACCGATCGACATTGTCGGCGACGGCATCGGCGGCGCGGTGTCGACCGATCTGCGCGAGGCCTCGCTCGCCGCGCTCAATGTCGACCGCGCCGAGGCGCGCGAACGCGCCATGCGCTACAGCTGGAAAGCCTGCGCCGAAATGTTCATGGACACGGTCGAAGAGGCGCTGAGCACAAGGCGCAAGCTGGCCGCCTGACGCAATCTTCCTAAAACAACCTGCCGCCGTCCGGCACCTTGCGCTCGATGGCGCCAAGGACCACGGCGCCTTCCTCATCAGGGAAGCCGAGCGTGAGCACTTCCGACATGAACGGACCGATCTGGCGCGGCGGGAAATTCACCACCGCAAACACCTGCCGTCCCACCAGCGTTTCCGGCGCATAGTATTTCGTGATCTGTGCCGAGGATTTCTTCACGCCGATCTCAGGGCCGAAATCGATCTTCAGCTTGAAGGCGGGTTTGCGCGCCTCGGGGAAAGGCTCGGCCTCAACGATCGTGCCGGCACGGATGTCGACACGATCAAAATCGGCAAAGCTGATCTCGGGCTTGCGCGCGCTGCTCGAACTCATGGAAGCTCAAGCGTTGCCATAGGTCTCGAACAGGACGCCGGCCAGCGCATCCTTGGCCGAGGTTCCCGACCAGACAACGAACTGGAAGGCCTGGAAATAGCACTCGCAGGCTTCAAGCGCCGACGACAAAAGCACCTCGACCTGCTGGCTCGACGGTTCGACCCCGCCGGCAAGCAGCAGCGACTGGCGAAACATGATCGCGCCCTCCTGCTCCCAGAGATCGAAATGGCCAAACAGCATCTGCTCGTTGATCAGCGACAAAAGCCGCATCACTTCCAGCGCGCGGGCTTCCGGCACCTTGATGTCGAAAGCACAGGCCAGATGCAGCGCCTCGAAGTCCTCCATCCACGAGAAGGAGACGTGATAATCGGTCCAGCTGCCGGCAACCGAGATCGAGATTTCGTCATCGCCGGCCCGTTCGAAGGACCAGTCATTGTTATGGGCGACCTGCTCGATGACATCCACCGGATGGATTTCGCGGGAGAATTCGAGTTCGAGAAGTTCCATGGAATGCTTCCTGTGTTCAGGGGGAGCGCCACACGCTCCGCGGGGCACACACGACGAACAATCTTGTCTTGAACTCGGACGGCCAGGACTTCACGACACAAAGACCCCGGACCGGACCCCACCGCCCGGCCGCATGACCCTGCTCCGAATCATGCAACAAATTCAGTCTATTGATCGGGAGTCGCGTGAACAGCCTAATTTTTCGCACTGCGTCATCAGCATGTGGAAAGGCGCTGTCACAAAGATTCATGCATTGCCGGTAAACGATTCACGGCAAAGCATTTTTTCGGATTGTGCTTTGTGGAAAAGTTCAAATTTTATTTTTTTGCTTTGGGCTTTGCCGCAGCCGCAGGTGCGGCCTGTCCGGTCAATTCGGCAAGCCTGGCCTCGAGCGCGTCGATGCGGGCGGCCAGCCTGGTGTTTTCTTCGCGGGCCTTGGCAGCCATGTCGCGGGCAGCCTCGAACTCCTCGCGCTGCACCACATCCATGGTGTTGAGGATGCGCTCGGCCTGCCCCTTGAAGGCAGTCTCCACCTCGCGGCGCACGCCTTGTGCGGCACCCGCGGCATCGGTCATCAGCTTGGCGAATTCATCGAGAATGCGGTTCGGTCCGGTCGACATGGCAAATCCTCGCTTGCTGGAATTGACGTAGTGGCACTGCCTGCGGAATGCAAGAACGTTGAAGCTGGTGCGGCTTCATGTCGGACGCGATTTGGCTCACGGTCCGGCCGACAGATTGCTATTATCGCAAATGGATTCTTGGAACGACGGTTGCCGTGACGGACAGTGCGGACTTGGAGAAGCGCTTTGCAGCACTCGATGCAGCACTCGCAAAGGGCATTTCGGATGCCAGTGCGGGCCGGGTCTAGCCTGGCGACGAGGTGCTGGACAGGCTTGAAGCCAAATACAGGGCAATGGCAGAGAGAACCAAGTGAAGTTACTGGTCTTCACAGACCAGCGGCCTAGTTTTCCTCACGACTTGCTCCAGGCAAGAGTCACTCTCATTCAGGATCAACCAATGGCAACGCCCCCGCGCCGACCGACCAATCCGATGGAAGCCGCTGAAGCGGCCTTCAAGCCGGTCAAGAAACCCGCGCCTCCCATTCGCGAACCCTCCGCCGCACCAAACGTTCGCGAGCTTGTCTCGATCAGGATCGATCGCGCCGTGCTCGACCATTTCCAGGAAGATGGCCCCGGCTGGCAAGACAGGATCAACGATGCGCTCAGGCAATTGGTCGCCGGCAAGCCGCAGGGTTGAGCCCATTATCTCTGACGATCAGGCTGTCGTCACCTTGCCTTGACCCCGCCAAAACCCTGCCGCATGGTCCGCGCCCTAACGCGAGCCCTCCCAGGAGATCCTGTTGAACGACTATTTCCCGCTGCCGATGGCGTCGCTGTCCTTCCCCAACATCGACCCGATCCTGGTTCAGATCGGCCCGCTGGCTGTGCACTGGTACGGCATCGGCTATATCGTCGGCATCCTGTTCGCCTGGTGGTACGCCAAGCGGCTCGTCACCAACACAAGGCTGTGGCCTGATGGCGTCTTGCCGATGAAGCCGATCGACCTCGACGATTTCATCGTCTGGGCCGCCGTCGGCGTCGTGCTCGGCGGACGCACCGGCTATGTGCTTTTCTACGATTTAAAGCGCTATATCGACCACCCGCTCGACATCTTCGCCGTCTGGCAGGGCGGCATGTCGTTCCATGGCGGCCTGCTTGGCGTCATCCTCGCCATGACGCTGTTTTCCCTCAAGCGCGGCATCCGCACCTGGACGCTGTTCGACGTGGTGGCAGCCGGCGTGCCGGTCGGGCTCGGCCTCGTCCGCATCGCGAACTTCGTCAATGCCGAACTCTGGGGTCGCGTGACCGACGTGTCGTGGGGCGTCGTCTTCTGCAACGAGCGTCTCCAGCAGACCGTGGCGGGTTGTGTCGCGGGCCTGGAGCCTCGCCATCCGAGCCAGCTCTACGAAGCGCTGCTCGAGGGCGCGGTGCTGTTCCTGGTCCTGCGCTTCCTCACCCATTCGCGGCTGAAGCTGAAGACGCCGCGCTTTGTCGGCGGCGCCTTCATTTGCGGCTACGGCCTGTCACGCATCTTCGTCGAGTTCTTCCGCGAGCCCGACCAGCAGCTCGGCTACCTCCTCGGCGGCTGGCTCACCATGGGCATGGTGCTGTCGCTGCCGATGGTGCTGGCCGGCATCTGGGCGATGGCCACAGCCAAACCGGCGCCGCAACCACAGCCGGCATGACACGGCTGAAGACCCGCATCGTCGACCTGATCGGCGCGCTCGGCCCCCTCCCCGTCAACGAGTACATGGCGCTCTGCCTGTTCGATCCCAGCGACGGCTACTACACCACGCGCGAGCCGTTCGGCGCCGCCGGCGACTTCGTCACCGCACCCGAGATCAGCCAGATGTTCGGCGAACTCGTCGCCGTCTGGCTCTATCAGGCCTGGCTGGCGATCGGCCGACCCCTGCCGGTCACCATCGCGGAGATCGGGCCTGGCCGCGGCACGCTGATGAAGGACATGCTTCGCACCCTGACGCGGCTCGATCCGGCTATCGCCGCCGGAGCATCCTTCGCTCTGGTCGAGACCAGTCCGCGGCTGACTGAAATCCAGAAGCAGACGCTTGCCGAAACTTCGGTTGAGCTCGGCTGGCACGAAACCATCGCCACACTACCGCAGGCGCCGTTGCTGATTGTCGGCAACGAATTGTTCGACGCTGTGCCGATCCGCCAGTTCATCCGCGCCGGCGCCGGCTGGCGCGAACGGGTGATCGGCCTCGATGTCTCAGACGAGTTGAGCTTCTTCGCCGGCGCCGGCTCGGTCGAGGCGACGCTGCTGCCGGAAGACGCCGCCGAGGCGCCACAAGGCTCTATTTTCGAAATAGCACCGGCCCGCGCGGCACTGATGGCGACCATTGCCGAACGCATAGCCGACCACGGCGGCGCCGGGCTGTTCCCCGATTACGGCCATCTCCAGCCCGGTTTCGGCGACACATTGCAGGCCGTGCGCAGGCACGCCCCCGAAGATGTGCTGGCCAATCCCGGCGAAGCCGATCTCACCGCCCATGTCGACTTCGCTGCACTGGCCGCCGTCGTGCGGGCGCATGGCCTCGATGTGGAATTGGCGACGCAGGGCGACTTTCTGCTTGGCACGGGATTGCTTGAGCGAGCTGGCCAGTTGGGCAGCCAGGCAAGCCAAGAGGCACGACAAACCATTGCCGATGCCGTCGAGCGCCTGGCCGGCCCCGACGGCATGGGCACGCTGTTCAAAATCCTGAAAATCCTGCCGCATCAGCCAGTCTGACCCTCAGAGATCGTTACAAGCCGTCTCGCCATGTCGCTTGTGGTCGCATGCCTGCTTTTGGCCAATGCAAAGTCGACGCGGCAGCACTGTCGCAATCACTCGGCCGAACTTCGCCTTGACGAAAACGCCGGCGCGGACAACAAACCCATCCATGCTGAATCAGACCAAACCGGATCCTGTTCGCTCGCCGCTGCTGGAAGCGGCCAAGCCGCGAGGTATCCGCCATGGCTATTTCACCCGTATCGGCGGCGTCTCCGGCGGCATCTATCAGGGACTTAACATCGGCACCGGCTCGGATGACGATCAGATGCTGGTCGCCGAGAACCGCCGCCGCGTCGCTGCCTGGATGGGTGTGCCGGCCAGCCATCTCCTGACCGCGCATCAGGTCCACTCGCCCGATGTCGTTATTGCCAGGGAACCCTTTCCCGGCCCGCGGCCCAAGGCCGACGCCATCGTCACCGACCGGCCGGGCATCGCCATCGGCGCCTCGACGGCCGATTGCGGCCCGGTGCTGTTCGCCGATGCGCAAGCGCGCATCATTGGCGCTGCACACGCCGGCTGGAAGGGTGCTTTCACCGGTGTGCTTGAAAACACCATTGCCGCGATGGAAAGCCTCGGCGCCCGCCGTGAGCGCATCATTGCGGTTCTCGGTCCTTCGATCGGCCCCGACAATTACGAGGTCGGGCCGGAATTCGTCGCCCGTTTCGTCGAAGCCGATGCCGAAAACATCGGCTATTTCGCGCCTTCGGCCAATCCGGCGCATGCAATGTTCGATCTCAACCTCTATACGGTCGACCGGCTGAAGAAAGCTGGCGTGACCGCCGAGGGGCTTGGCCGCTGCACCTATGCCGAGGAGGATCTCTTCTTTTCCTACCGGCGCGCGACGCATCGCAAGGAACCGGACTACGGTCGGCAGGTTTCGGCAATTGTTTTGGAGAACGGATAATGGCGCTGCATTTCGAACGGTCGGAATTTGACGCCCGGCGTGACCGGTTGATGATCGAGATGACGGAAAAGAAGCTCGATGCTGTACTGCTTTTCGCCCAGGAGAGCATGTACTGGCTAACCGGCTACGACACGTTCGGCTTCTGTTTCTTCCAGTGCCTGGTTGTGAAGGCTGACGGCTCGATGGTGCTGCTCACCCGCTCGGCCGATTTGCGCCAGGCGCGCCACACCTCGATCATCGGCAACATCGTGCTGTGGACCGACCGCGACGGCGCCAACCCGGCGATCGACCTGCGCAACCTGCTCAACGACCTCAATCTCCTCGGCGCCCGCATCGGCGTCGAATACGACACCCATGGCCTGACCGCCTTCAACGGCCGCCGCGTCGACGAGCAGCTGCAGACCTTCGGCCAGATCGCCGACGCCTCCGGTATTGTCGGCCGTCTGCGCCTGTTCAAGAGCCCGGCTGAAATCGCCAAGGCCGAAAAGGCCGCCAACCTTTCCGACGACGCGCTCGACGCGGCCCTGCCGCTGATCAAGCAGGGCGGCGACGAAGCGCTGATCCTTGCCGCCATGCAGGGCGCGGTGTTTGCCGGCGGCGGCGACTATCCGGCCAATGAATTCATCATCGGCTCGGGCATCGACGCGCTGCTCTGCCGCTACAAGGCCGGGCGCCGCAAGCTGACCAAGAACGATCAGCTGACGCTCGAATGGGCCGGCGTGTTCCATCACTATCACGCGCCGATGATGCGCACCGTGCTGACCGGCAAGGCGTCGAAGCGCCATCAGGAGCTGTTCGACGCCGCCCGCGCGGCTCTTCTGGCGGTCGAGAAGGCGATGACGCCCGGCAACACCTTCGGCGACGTCTTCGACGCGCATGCCCGCACGCTGGAGGCGCACAGCCTGACCAAGCATCGGTTGAACGCCTGCGGCTATTCCGTCGGCGCCCGCTTCACCCCGTCCTGGATGGATATGCCGATGTTCTACCAGGGCAATCCCGAGCCGATCGCGCCCAACATGACATTGTTCGCGCACATGATCATCATGGACTCCGAAACCGAGACGGCGATGACGCTTGGCCGCACCTACCTGACCACCGAATCCCAGCCGAAGCCGCTTTCACGCCATGATCTCGACTTGATCGTACAGTGAATCCATAATGGTTGGTCCACGCGGGGGCGTTCGCGACTAAGGAGTTTTCGGGCAGATGAGACGATCGCATGTGACGACCGTGTCATTGCTCGCAGCGCTTGTGCTGGCCGCTTGCACCAACGCCAAGGACGTCCTTGAGCCGTCCGCCATCACGCCGCCGGCAGCCTCGGCTCAGCCCTTGGCTGCCCCGGGCATTGCGCCCGCCGCCACACCAGCGCCGGCCGTCGGCGCCACGACACCCGCCAACCCCGCGCAGAGCGCCGCCGCTTTGTCGAAGACCCGGCTGCAGATCGCGCCGATCGTCGGCGCCTCGGTGGAAGCGGCAACGCCGCTGACGGCCGAACTGCAGACACGCGCCAAGCAGCGCGGCATCACCCTTGCCGGCAGCGCCGACCAAGCCGCCACCCATGTGCTGAAGGGCTACTTCTCGACGATGACGGAAGGCAAGGACACCACCGTTATCTATGTCTGGGACGTCTATGACCCCGCCGGCAACCGGCTACACCGCATCAATGGCCAGCAGAAGGCGCCCTCGGTCAATGCCGCCGAAGGCTGGCCCGCGGTTGCACCCGCTACCATGCAGGCGATCGCCGACCAGACGATCGACCAGTTCGCGGCCTGGCTCGGCGGCAGCGCCGGCTGATCCGCCTGTTACCGGCTTCCGTTCACTGTTGACGTTTTTGAGATTAGCCGGCGGATTCCCGTCAACGAGGCTTGCAATACCGGCACGGCTCGCTACAAGCCCGATTAAGAGGACCTCCCCATCCTTCGCCAGGAACGGTGCATGAAGCTTTTCGCGGGCAATTCCAACCGGGTGCTGGCCGAAGCGGTCGCCCGCTATCTCAATGTCCCGCTGGGCAAGGCCAGCGTCAGACGCTTCGCCGATCAGGAAATCTTCGTCGAAATCCAGGAAAACGTGCGCGGCGAGGATGTCTTCATCCTGCAGTCGACCTCGTTCCCGACCAACGATCATCTGATGGAACTGCTCATCATGATCGATGCCTTCATGCGCTCCTCGGCCAAGCGCATCACCGCGGTCATCCCCTATTTCGGTTACGCCAGGCAGGATCGCCGGGCCTCGGGCCGCACACCGATCTCGGCCAAGCTGGTCGCCAACATGATCACCCGCGCTGGCGTCGACCGCGTTTTGACGCTCGACCTCCATGCCGGCCAGATCCAGGGTTTTTTCGACATTCCGACCGACAATCTGTTCTCGGTGCCGGTGATGGCCCGCGACGTGAAGGCAAAATACAAACAGCTTGCCAATGTCGTCGTCGTCTCGCCCGATATTGGCGGCGTGGTGCGCGCCCGCGCGCTCGCCAAACGCTTCGACGCACAACTGGCCATCGTCGACAAGCGCCGCGAACGTCCCGGTGAATCCGAAGTGATGAACATCATCGGCGCGGTCGCCGGCAAGGATTGCCTGCTGATCGACGACATCGTCGATTCCGGCGGCACGCTGTGCAACGCCGCCGATGCGCTGCTCGCCAACGGCGCTACCAGCGTCACCGCCTATATCACCCACGGCGTGCTGTCGGGCGGTGCGGTCGCCCGGATCAGCGGCTCGAAGCTGCAGGAACTGGTGATCACCGATTCCATCCAGCCGACGCAAGGCGTGCTCGACGCCCCGAATATCCGCGTCATCTCCATCGCCGACCTGATGGGCGAGGCGATTTCGCGCACAGCGACCGAAGAGTCCGTGTCGAGCCTGTTCGATTAATCCATGTTGCCCAAAAGCGTGCCCACGGGCCTGGCTCGGGGGTAATCTCGTTTTTGGAATCTGCCCCAAACCGTCGTGAAAGGAGCCAGCTGATGCGCAATCAAATCAAGGCTGCAGGCATCGCAGGAATGCTTCTCGCAATCGGCATCGCCAGCGCGGCCTATGCGCCGACAATCGCTCCGGTTTCGACCGCGCAGGCGCAAACGGAATATCTTCCCACCGAAAAGGATTTCATCGGCAAATGGAGCATCGCAGGGTCCGCAATCCGGCCACCGCGTGATCTGAAAGAGCCGGCGAAGCCCGACCAGGAAGCGGCTGCGACCGAATTTCAGCAGACTGTGACCGCCTTTTATGGCGCCTTCGACTATCTGGAGATCACGGCGGACGGCCGCTACAATTTTCACCAACCGGGTGACCCGGCATCGGGGCCTTGCGTCTGGTGCGGGACATGGTCGTTCAAGAACGATTCCCTGTGGCTCGAACTGGACACGGCGCCCAGGCTCGACATCTACGCCGAGGGCGGCGACATGCAGATGACCTACACGGCCGAGCCTGAAGAGACGTCACGATACAAATGGCTTGTTTTCAGCTGGACCAAGGCTGATTGAACTGAGGGGTGAGGCGTTCTCGCGCACGCCAACCGAAGCATCGGTGTCAAGCCCGATCTCCTGAGGCGGGCAGTCAGTCCATGGTTGCATTGTGCGAGGAGTTCACCATGGCCATACTGCCCCTCCAATCAACGGAGGAGTAGCAGATGCGGCGTAGGACTTTGCTCGGGCTCGCGGTTTCCATCGCAGCCACCCTTTCAGCACCGGCGGCCTGGGCCGCCGATTTTCCGGACCGGACCATCACCATGGTTGTCCCCTTTTCTGCCGGTGGCTCGACGGATCTGGTCGCGCGCCTGGTCGCCAACAAGATGTCCGAAAAGCTGGGCCAGCAGATTGTCGTCGAAAATGTCGGCGGCGCCGGGGGCAGCATCGGCGCTGCCCAGGTCGCCCGAGCCGAACCGGACGGCTACACGATCCTGATGGGCACGGTCGCAACCCACGCGCTCAACCCGCTGATCCTGAAGACAAAGCCCTACGATGCGGAGAAGGATTTTGCGCCGATATCGTTGCTCGTGCTGGTGCCAAACGTCCTGGTTGTGAACCCTGAATTCCCTGCCAAGAACGTCAAGGAACTGATCGAGATGCTGAAGAAGGATCCGGACAAATATGCCTACGCCTCATCAGGCAATGGCACCCCGCTGCATCTCTCCGGCGAGCTTTTCAAGACGATGGCCGGCGTCAGTATGCAGCACATTCCCTACAAGGGCGCCGGACCGGCCTTGAACGACGTTATCGGCAATCAGGTGCCGATGATGTTCGACAACCTCCCCTCTTCATCGGGCCATATCAAGAGCGGGACGCTGAGAGCGCTTGGCGTCACCACCAAGGAGCGCGTTCCCTCCTTCCCCGACATACCGGCCATTGCCGAAACCATTCCCCGCTATGAAACCTACAGCTGGAACGCTCTGTTCGCGCCCGCAGGCACGCCGCCGGAGGTCGTCGCCGTTCTTGAGAAGGCGGCAGTTGAAGCCCTGAAAGACCCTGATGTGATCGCCCGCATGGCCCAGTTCAGCGCCTCGATCGTGGCCTCCACCCCGGAAGAGCTTGGAGCGCATGTGAAGGCCGAACTCGCCAAATGGGAACCGATCGTCAAGGCCAGCGGCGTTCAGCTGGACTAGGGCCTACGACAAAGTGCTGCGGGCTTTTCCTGGCGCTACGGCGCCGGGGCCTCAAGTCGAGGCTGAGCCCGCCGCATGCCTTCGTCGCGGGCGCCGCGCATATAGCCGCGCGGCGAGGCCCCGAGCATGCGCTTGAACATGGTTATGAATGCCGGCACGCTGTCATAACCGAGGTCGAGCGCCACCCTGGTGATCGGCTCGCCATCGGCGAGCCTGGGAAGTGCCGCAAACAGGCAGGCCTGCTGGCGCCAAGTCGACAAGGACAATCCGGTCTGGCGCTGGAAGGCGCGGGTGAACGAACGGCGGCTCATGCCTGCGGCATCCGCCCACTCGTCGATCGTGGCGTGCGGCGAAGGTGCCGCGACAAAGCGTCGGCAGAGCGCCGCCAGCTTCGGGTCGGACGGGAACGGCAGCCCGAGCGGCCGTTCCGGCAAGGTCGGGATCTCGTGCAGCAACAGGTTCATGATCAGCCCGCCGCGGCCTTCCAGTTCGCCACCTTGCGGCAGCTTTTCCGATTCTACGATCAGGCTGTGCATCAGCTCGGTGACGCCGACGACACGCAAGCCTTCCGGCAGGCCGGGGATAGCGCCCGGCATGACATAGACCGAGCGCATCGAGACGTCGCCCAGCATTTCGACAGAATGCTCGGTGCCGGCCGGTATCCACATTGCGTGGTCGGGCGGCACCATCCAGCGCCCGTACCTGGTCGTCACCAGCACGACACCGACCAGCGCATGCAGCAGCTGGCTGCGGCTGTGGCGGTGTTGCGGCACGAGGTAACCGTCCGGATATTCGGTCGGCAAAGCCACCGCTGGCCCGGAAACCTCCTCCAGCCACTGCCAGCGGCTTTCGTGCAATCGGCCGAGATCGGCATTGCCGGCGCGGAAGATGTCCCTGCCATGTGGCATCGGCTATGGCCCACTTGCGAAACTATTGGACCAAACCACGAAAGAAGTCGCCTCGCAAGCGGCTTATAAGGCAGCCATCCCCAAGGCGCTCCGCAGGGGCGTCGCCCAAGCGCTTCAGACGAGCGTCCTTAAGGCGGTCCGCGGGAGCGGCCGCCAAGCCTGCCCGCGGGCAAACACCCGCCAAAAAGACCTCGGAGCCTGCCTTGACCGATACGACAGCCACCAGCATTGCACCGCAGCCAAGCGCCAGCCTCCCTTCAGCCCAGGCGACCGCCTTCACCGTCATTCTGGCGGTGAGCTTTTGCCACGGCATCAACGACATCATGCAATCGCTGCTGCCGGCGATCTATCCGCTACTGAAAGAGAATTACGGTCTCGATTTCTGGCAGATCGGTCTTTTGACCTTCACCTTCCAGGTCACGGCGTCGCTGCTGCAGCCGGTCATCGGCATGATCACCGACAAGCGGCCAATGCCCTATTCACTGCCCTACGGCATGGCGTCCTCGCTGCTTGGCCTGATCGTTCTGGCCTATGCCGGCCACTATGCGCTGCTTCTGGTCGGCGCCTCGCTGATCGGCATCGGCTCGGCGATCTTCCATCCGGAATCCTCGCGCATTGCCCGCTTTGCCTCCGGCGGCCGCTTTGGCCTGGCGCAATCTTTGTTCCAGGTCGGCGGCAATTTCGGCCAGTCGATGGGGCCGCTGCTCGCTGCCTTCATCGTTGTGCCCTTCGGCCAGACCAGCATTTCATGGTTCGCCGTCGGGTCTCTGATCGGCATCATCGTTTTGTCGCGGGTCGGCGGCTGGTACAGCCGGATGCGCGCCGCGCAGGGCAATCGCAAGGCGGCAAGCTTCGTCTCCCCCTTCCCGCGCAAGAAGGTGATGGGAGCGCTGGCGGTGCTGACGCTGCTGGTGCTGACCAAGAACGCCTACATCGCCTCTCTCTCCAGCTACTACACCTTTTATTCCATCCATAAGTTCGGCGTGTCGGTGCAGATGAGCCAGGTCATGCTGTTCCTGTTCCTCGGCGCCTCGGCGCTGGGCATCCTGCTCGGCGGACCGTTCGGCGACCGCTACGGCCAGAAGGCGATGATCTGGTTCTCGATCGTCGGCGTGCTGCCGTTCACGCTGGCGCTGCCCTACGCCAATTTCGAATGGACGATGGTGCTGACGGTGCTGATCGGCCTGATCCTGTCCTCGGCCTTCTCCAACATCGTCGTGTTTGCGCAGGAGTTGGTGCCGGGACGTGTCGGCACCATCGCCGGGATCTTCTTCGGCTTCGCCTTCGGCATGGGCGGCATTGCAGCCGCCGTGCTCGGCGTCGTCGCCGACATGAAGGGCATCGATTTCGTCTTCCAGATCTGCTCGTATCTGCCGCTGCTCGGCCTGCTGACGGTGTTCCTGCCCAACATGAAGGAAGCCAGGAAGGCGCAAGCGGCGGCCAGATAAAACCGGTCGATTTTGCGGATTTGACGCAGGGCGCGGCATTGCTGCGCCCTCTGTGATTCTTTCACCATGCGCTGGTTGAAAAGCCTGCTAGAGATAGTCATCAACGAAGGCTTGGGGCCTTCGACGTCTCTGGGGGATGACATGCGCAAGATCGTATTAGCCGTATTGGGTGTGCTTCTTGTTACCTTGCCGGCGACGGCACGCATCGTTCCCTTTCCGCCGGGTTTCAAGACGCAGTCCGTCGAAACCAACGGCACCAAACTCTATGTGCGCGTTGGCGGCAAGGGTCCCGCCGTCGTGCTGCTGCACGGCTTTGCCGATACCGGAGACATGTGGGGCGCCGCGGCCATCGCCCTCGCAAAGGACCACACCGTCATCGTGCCGGACCTGCGCGGCATGGGTCTGTCGGCCCACCCGGAAGCGGGCTACGCCAAGAAGAACCAGGCCGTCGACATCGCCGGCGTGTTGGATGCCCTGAAGATCGACAAGGCAGATCTCGTCACCCACGACATCGGCAACATGGTCGGCTATGCGCTCGCCGCTCAGTATCCCAAGCGCATCACCAAATGGGTTATCATCGACGCGCCGCTGCCCGGCATAGGCGACTGGGAAAAGATCAAGCAAAGCCCGCTGCTTTGGCACTTCAACTTCCGCGGCCCTGATATGGAGCGGCTGGTCGCGGGGCGCGAGCGCATCTATCTCGACCGCTTCTACAACGAGCTGTCGGCTGACCCCAAGAAGATCGACGAGGCGACGCGCAGGCACTACGCCAAACTCTATGCCCGCCCGCATGCGATGCATGACGCTTTCGAGCAGTTCAAGGCGTTTGACCAGGACGCGATCGACAACCAGGCGATGCTTGCCGCCGGCGGCAAACTGACCATGCCGGTGCTGGCTGTCGGCGGTGAAAAATCCGCTGGCACTACGCAGGCCGATGTCCTGCGGGTTGTTGCGACCGATGTCACGGGCGGCATCGTGCCCGCTTCCGGACACTGGATCATGGAGGAAAACCCCGACGACACCGTCAAACTGATCACTGGTTTTCTCGATAAATAGGCACCGTCTCGCTGACATTTCGATGAAAGCAAAGGCACCCGCCCGGCGGCGGGTGCCTTGCTTATCCGACTGGACGATGTCTATTCAACTGAACGGTTCTACGCCTTGAAGAAGGCCAGGAGGTCGGCATTGATGACATCGGCATGGGTCGTCGCCATGCCGTGCGGGAAGCCCTTGTAGACCTTGAGCTCGCCCTTTTTGAGCAGCTTGACAGCCAGCAGCGCGGAGTCGGCGATCGGAACGATCTGGTCGTCGTCGCCATGCATCACCAGCACCGGCACGTCGATGGCCTTCAGATCGTCGGTGAAGTCGGTTTCCGAGAACGCCTTGATGCAATCGTAATGCGCCTTGGTGCCGCCCATCATGCCCTGGCGCCACCAATTCTCGACGACAGCCTGCGACACCTGGGCGCCGGGGCGGTTGAAGCCGTAGAACGGGCCGGCCGCGACATCGTGGAAAAACTGGGCGCGGTTGGCTGCCTGGGCGGAGCGCAAACCGTCGAAAACCTCGATCGGCAGGCCGCCGGGATTGGCCGCCGTCTTCAGCATGATCGGCGGCACCGCGCCGAGCAATGCGGCCTTGGCGACACGGCCGCCGGAGCCGTACTTCGCGACATAGCGGGCCACTTCGCCGCCACCGGTAGAATGACCGACATGGATAGCGTCCTTGAGGTCGAGATGCGCCGCAATTTCCGCGACATCGGCGGCATAAGTATCCATCTCGTTGCCGGTATCGGTCTGGGTCGAGCGGCCATGGCCGCGCCGGTCATGGGCAATGACGCGGTACCCCTTGGACAGGAAGAACAGCATCTGGGCGTCCCAGTCGTCGCTGCTCAGCGGCCAGCCGTGATGGAAGACGATGGGTTGTCCCGTTCCCCAATCCTTGTAGAAAATTTCGGTGCCGTCCTTGGTGGTGATCGTGCTGCTGCCGGCCTTGGTCATCTCGCTCTCCATTGATTGCTTCCGCGATAATCAATATCGCGATAACTATATGACTAGCGCAGGTCCAAATCCTTGTCTACAGAAAATATATATCGCGATATCATTTTTCGTGGTACATATTGATGTGCTCAGTCGGCAAAGGAATGCCTCGTGCCTCTCCCGTTGGACAACCAGATCTGTTTTTCGCTTTACGCCACCAGCATGGCAATCAACCGCACCTACAAGCCCATGCTGGACGAGATGGGCATCACCTATCCGCAATATCTCGTGCTGAACGCACTTGCCGAAGCCGGCGGGATGTCGGTCGGCTCGATTGCGCACAGACTCGCTTTGGAATCGAGCACCATCACGCCGCTGGTGAAGCGCATGGAACAGGCCGGTCTCGTCACCCGCCAGCGCAGCCAGACGGACGAGCGCCAAGTGCAGGTCGACCTGACGCCTGCCGGCCGCGCGCTGCTCGTCCAGTGCAACTGCCTCAACGAAACCCTGATCGAACGCTCGGGCATGACGATGGCTGATCTCGATGCCTTGAATCGGCGGATCCAGGCGCTGCGCGAAGCGTTGAGCAGCAAGCCGGACTAGCTGCCCTACAAACACGCCAGACTTAATCCTTGCCGGCCAGCCAGCGCACGACGTTGCCCATCAGCTTGCCGTAGAGCGGCCATCCCAAAAAGTCCTGCGACAGCCAGTGTGGGCCGATGTCGGTCGCCCACGCGACGGTGCGGCCGTGGCCAACGCTGCGAGCAGCAAGCAGCGGCCAGTCCGTGCCACGATAATGGCAGGTCGCCAGCAGCTGGGACGAGCCATCGCGCCTGAAATCGAGTTTGTTCATGCCGAGGATCGGCGGCAACGGGCCCGCGACACCGGCAAGGATTGGATGCGACGCCTGAAGGATCGACGGCTGCAGGCCTTGCGGCACTTCCAGCCCGTCCGAGAATGGCAGGCAGCGCACGGGCAGGATGTCCTCGACCGGGGTGTCGTGGAAACGCGCCGTGCCGAACATGCCCTGGAACCCCATATAGCCGCCGGCCAGCATCAGCCCGCCACCGCCTTCGACATAGGCCTTGAGGACGTCGAGGCGGTTGGCGCCGATGCGCCCGGCGCGGGCCTCCGGCGTGACCAGCAAGGTCAGCGCGCCGACATCGGAGATCACCACCGCCTGGTATTCGGCCAGCGCGTCGAGGTCATACGGAAATTCGGCCGCGCAGCGATCGCCACCGATCTGCGTCACCGCTATGCCCTCTGCGGCAAGTGCGGCATTGAAGGCCGTCGCGCCGTTTACCCACGTCGCACTCGTCAGCACATCGCCGCCGGCGGCAACCGAGGTCGTCGCCGCGAAGGTCTCGCCTGCCAGCAAGAGTTTCATCGTCGCCCTCACGCTTTTCGACTGACAATTGAACGAGCGGGCGCCGGCTTGAACCGGCGCCCGCCGGGCCTTGGGAGGCTTAGAACTTAAACTCGGCCAGGTTTTCCGGCGTCACGATCTTGGCCGGGCCAAGGATCAGTTCGCCGCTGGCCCCGATCGTGTATTCGCCGAGCCTGCCCGCCGTGAACTTCTCACCTTCCTTGCCGGTGATCTTGCACTGCGCCAGCGCCTGGGCCGCCTGATAGGTCAGGTAGCCGAGATCGGTGACATTCCACCAGATATCCTGGGCAGAGCCATCCTTGATGTATTTCGAAATCAAAGTGGCCGGCGCAAGGCCGGTCAGCTTGACCTTGCCGATCATGCCGGCTTCCTCGAGTGCGCGCGCGGCCGCCGGAAGGCCAATGCCTGCCGGCACGATGATCACCTTGAGATCCGGAAACGCCTGCACCAGCGCCAAGGCCTGCTGCTGGTTGACCTGCTCGCTCTCCTCGCCATAGGCGACCTGCACCAGTTTCATCTTGGCGTATTTCGGCTCTGCCGCCATCTTCGCCTTCATGAAGTCGATCCAGGCGTTCTGGTTGGTCGCCGTCGGCGTCGACGACAGGATGGCGAACTCGCCTTCGCCGCCGCTGAGGTTGAATGCGCTTTCCAGCATCATTTCGGCCAGACTGTCGCCCTTCACCTGGTTCACGAACACCGCGCGCGCATCGGCCGCGACGTCGGAATCGTACGAGATCACCCGGACGCCTTGCTGAACGGCGCGCTTCAGCGCAGGCGCAACCGCATTGGCGTCGTTGCCGGCGATAGCGATGACCCCGACCTTCTGCGACACAAGGCTGTTGATGAATTCGATCTGTGCCTCGGCCGTCGCTTGCGACGGGGCAACCTGGGTGGCGGTGCCGCCAATTTCCTTCGCAGCCTCCTCGGCGCCGCCGAAAGCCACCTTGAAGTAGGGATCGGTGTCGAGCTTGGGCAGGAAGCCGACGGTCACCGGTTCCTTGGCGCATTCCTGGCTGTAGGCCAGCGAGGCCGGCGCAAGCAGAACCGCGGATGCGAGCAGGGCTATTCTAAACGCTTTCATTGTGTCTCCTCCGTCAGAATTCGGGCTTGAAGAAAGGGGCCCGAGATCACCCCTTGGTTTCGCGCAGGACGCGCGATCTTGACAGCCGCTCCTCCAGGGAGCGCCAGTAATTGCCGACCAGCAGCGAGCCGATCAGAAGCAGGCCGATGATCATGCCTTGAGCGTCGCCGCCGATCTGGTTGAGCGCCAGCACATTTCGGATGATGGCGATCAACAGCAGCGCCAGCATGACCCCCGTGAGCCGCCCCTTACCACCGAAGACGCTGACGCCGCCGAGCAGCACGATGGTGATGACATCGAGCTCCATGCCGAGCGCATTGTTGGCGCGGGCGTTGGAGAGGCGCGCGGTATAGACGATGCCGGCGATGGCTGCGACCATGCCCGAAACGACGAACAGCTTCAGCACCATTTTGCGCGTATCGATGCCGGAATAACGCGCCACTTCGGGGCTGCCGCCGAGCGCATAGATGCGCTTGCCGGTCGGCGTCTTCTGCAGCACCACCGCGAAGATCGGCGCCAGCAGCAGGAACGGCACGATGGTCCACGGGATTTGTGTGCCCGGCAGATTGCTGATGCCGAAATCGACGACCGCCGGCGGCAATATGTTGACCGAACCGGTGCCGAGCAGGATGTAGCCAATGCCCCGATAGAGCGCCATGGTGCCGAGCGTCACCACCAGCGACTGCAGCCCCAGCCCTGAAACCAGATAGCCATTGAAGGCGCCGAGCAGGCCGCCGAAGACCAGCGTCAGCGGAATGGCCGCCAGCGTCGGCACGCCGCCCTGGACGAGCAGGCCAAACACCACGGATGTCAGCGCCAGCACCGAGGCGATCGACAGGTCGATCTCGCGGGTGATGATGAGCAGCGTCATCGGCAGGATCAGCAACGCCTTTTCCGAGGCGCTTGCGGCCAATTGCGAGAGGTTGAAGCCGGAGACGAAATTCGGCACGAAGACCGCCGCATAGATAAAGACGGCGAGGCAGGCGGTCGCCAGCAGCAGATCCCAGAAGTCGATCGAGCGGATAAACTTTCTCATCTCGCCCTCGCCTGTCTCGCCTGTTCGGCGCGCCGCACGATGAAGGTGTCGATGCCGATGGCAACCAGGATCACCAGGCCATAGACGCCCTGCAGCCAGAGCGGATCGACGCGCACCAGCGTCAGCCCGTTCTTGATGACCAAGAGCGTGAGCGCGCCAAGGATGATGCCGAGCAGCGTGCCCGAGCCGCCGCGGATGGCGACGCCGCCGACCACCGCAGAGGCGATCACCGTGAGTTCGAAGCCGAGCGCGACGCGGGCATCGATGGTGGCGTAGCGCGAAGCCCACAGGGCGCCGCACAGGCCGCCTAGCAGGCCGGCCATGCCGAAGGCCAGCAGGATGCGCCGGTCGACCGGAATGCCGATCAGCCTTGCGCCGTCCGGGTTGGAACCGGTGGCAAACAGCTCGCGCCCGGTTGCGGTGCGATAGAGCAGCACATAGCCGGCGCACAGGATGACAATAGCGATGATGACGATCAGCGGCACGCCTGCGATCTTCAGCCCGGTCATGTCGAGCCAGGCTTGCGTGACTTCGTCGGCGCTGACCTGGTCGCCCGCCGCCCAGATCGAGTTGAAACCGCGGAAGATCGACATCGAAGCCAGCGTAACGACGATGGCCGGGATCTTTCCCCTGGTAACGACAAGGCCGTTGAGCAGTCCGGCAAAGCCGCCGACCGCGCAGGCGGTGATCAGGCCGATGCCGATGTCCAATCCGGGATAGGCCTGAACCATGCTGGCCGCCATATAGGCGGAGAGGCCGATCACAGCTGCGATCGACAGGTCGATGTTGCGGGTGATCAGCACCAGCATCTGCGCCAGTGCGGCGACAATCAGCAAGGCCGCGTCCATCGACACAGCGGTGAGGTTCGCCGCGCTCACCATGCGCGGGTTGATGATGGTGACCGGAATGGCGACGGCGAGCATCGCCGCAAGCAGGCCGAATTCCCGCCGCTTCAGAAAATCGAACGGTCCTTTTGCCTTTTCCTCCTCGGCGGCGCGTTCTATCTGCGCTGCCTGGCCGGCGCGTTCATCGGTCCTGGTCGCCGCTTCCAGTACCTTTTCCTGCGTGGCTTGTCCGCGCGAAAACTCAGCAGTCTGGCGGCCTTCGCGCAGCACGATAATGCGGTCGCACATGCCGATCAGCTCGGGCATCTCTGACGAGATCAGCACGATCGCCATGCCTTGCGCGGCAAGGTCAGCGATCATTGCATGCACTTCCGCCTTGGTGCCGACATCGATGCCTTGCGTCGGCTCGTCGAGGATGAGCACGCGCGGCTCGGTGCGCAGCCATTTGGCCAGCACCACCTTCTGCTGGTTGCCGCCGGATAACTCTTTCACCGGCTGCCCGTAGCCGGAAAAGCGCAGCTTCATGCGCTTCAGCCAGTCCGCCACCAGACCGATGGCGCGGTCGGTGCCGTAGAGACCGCGTTGTGCGGCCTTGTCGAGAACAGGTAGCACCGCATTGTCGAGGATGGAGAAATCCATCACCAGGCTCTGGCCCATGCGATCTTCCGACACATAGGCGATGCGCGCATCCATGGCGTCGCGCGCCGAGGCGAACTGCACGGGCTTGCGGTCGATCAGGATTTCGCCGGCCTCGGGCCGGTCGATACCGAACAGCACGCGCGCAATCTCGGTGCGTCCGCTGCCGACCAGACCGCCAAGGCCGAGCACCTCACCTGCGTGAAGCTTGAGGTCGATGCCGGTAAAGCCGCCGGCGCGCGAAAGTCCCTTCCCCTCCAGCACCAGCGCGCCTGAGGCATGGCGCCGTTCGGGATAGAGGTCGGTGACTTCGCGGCCGACCATCATGCTGATGGCGGCAGCGCGGCCAAGCTCGGCTTTCGGCTTGACGCCGATCAGGCGCCCGTCACGCAGCACCGCGATGCGGTCGGCGATGCGGAAGATTTCATCCATGCGGTGGCCGACGAACATCATCGCCACGCCGTGCAGCCTGAGATCGGCAACGACGGAAAACAGCCGCTCGACCTCGCGTTGCGACAATGCGGCCGTGGGTTCGTCCATGATCAGCACGCGGGCATCCAGCGACAGCGCGCGGGCGATCTCGACCAGTTGTTGTTCAGAGGTACGCAGTGTTCCCAGCCGCGTTGCCGCCGGCACATCGAGCCCGACGGTGGCCAGCACCTTGCGGGCGCCGGCCAGCATGGCGGCATTGTCGATGCCGCCAAAGCGGTCGCGCGGCATGTGGCCGAGATAGATGTTCTCCGCCACCGACAGATCGGGAAACAGGCCAGGATGCTGGTGCATGACCGCAATGCCGGCCGCCTGCGCGTCATGCGGCGAATGGAAGACGGCTGATTTGCCGTCAACCTCGACATGACCGCTGGTGGGAGAATGCACACCGGCCAGAAGCTTCACGCAGGTGCTCTTGCCGGCGCCGTTTTCGCCAAGCAGCGCCAGCACCTCGCCGGAGCGCAATTCGAAGGAGGCGTCCTTGAGCGCAATCGTGCCGCCGAAAGCCTTCGTCGCCTGAACCAGGGCAACAGGAACAGCCCGCACCACCGCAGCGTCGGCTTCGCTTTGTGTGCCCGAGTGCAGCACGTCTCCTCCCTGACTAGTTATTTTTTCAATTTGCTATATTAAATAGCGCAAAGGCGCAACGGCAAAATTGACTTCCATGGTTCCGACGCGCACTGTCGCCTCTCGCACAGGCATCGCAGGATGCTTCGGCCGAAGGTGGTTTCGGCCTCTTGCGGTAAGACGGCGACATTTGAGGAGACGTGGGTTTTGTCAGGGAAAGGCAGCAATTCTGTCAAAGTTCGCCACTACAACGAGCGTTTCGTGCTCGACGCCATCCGTCGCCTCAAGGAAGCCTCCAAGTCCGATCTGGCGCGCGCAGCAAGCCTGACGCCGGCGGCGGTCGCTGCGATCGTCGACGGCCTGGAATCCTCCGGTTTCGTAAAGCAAGTGGGAAAAAGGTTCGGACAACGCGGATCGCCCTCCACGCTGTACCGGCTGACACCGGAACGCATCTACAGCGTCGGCATCAAGATCGGCCGGCGTGCGCTGGAAGCCGTTCTGGTCGACTTCGCCGGTGAAATCCGAGCAAGAGAGTCGCACGAATACCGCTTCCCCGATCCTGATCTGGTGCTGAAGGCCGGCAACATGGCGCTGGCCACCTTCGAAAAGCTGGTGGATGGGCTTGGCGATGCCAGCATCGTCGGCGTCGGCATTGCCTCACCCTATTTCCTCGGCGGCTGGAGCGAGGAACTCGGCTTTCCCGACGATCTCGGCAGCCGCTGGGAAGCGATCGACCTGACGACTTGCTTTGCCACGCCGGCGAAGACGCCGGTGTTCGTGGAAAACGACGCCACGTCGGCGGCGCTGGCCGAACTTGTCCAGGGCGCCGGCGCCCGCTTCCGCGATTTCATGCACATCTCGATCGACACTTTTGTCGGCGGCGGCCTGGTGCAAGGCGGCAGGGTCCACACCGGGCCGCATGGCAACAGCGCTGCCCTCGGACCCTTGCCCGTCTCGCCCTCAAGCCTCGATTCGGTGGCGGCGAAGCCTGCGCGCTACCAGAGCCTACTGCATCGCGCCTCGATCTATGTGCTGGTCAATCACCTGAGGTCGCGCGGCGTGGTGATCAATCGTGTGCGGGAACTCGATCCGTTGCCAGCCGAAGCGCGCGTGCCGCTGTTCGAATGGATCGACGATTGTGCGAGCGCGCTGGTCGAGGCGATCATCGCCATCACCTCCATCATCGACATCGAGGCCATCGTTCTCGACTCGATCCTGCCCAGGCCGATCCATCTCGAACTGCTGGCAAGGGTGCAGGCCCAGTTCAACCAGGCCAGCGCAATCGGCATCGTCGCGCCGGAGATCGTGTCGGGGCAATTCGGCCCTGAGGCCTCCTCGATCGGCGCTGCCATGCTTCCGTTCTCGGCGCTGCTGGCGCCCGACAGCGGCGTGCTCATGATCGGCAAGGACCGGACGAAACTGCTGAGCGCTCTGTCCACGCTCGGTGGCGCCAAGGGAAACGGATCAAATCCGCCCACCGACCTGCCGGCCTGAGCGCAATGCGGCGCGCCCAACGCAGGCATCGGCCGCCCTTGCCCGCCATGGCTTGCACGCCTGCCCGCCTTCCGCTATAGAGCCGCCACCCGCGTAGACACCCTTGGAGGCAACGCGGCGGAAGGCTGCCTTCCCTTGTGATCCCGAACAAAGCTCCGCGTATGCGGTTTCTGGCATTCGGACATCCAGGCCTGGCGGCTTTCGACGTTTACGGTCCAGGCACACTGCCACCGCAAACGCTCCATAAAACGCGAAAGGAAATGCCATGAGCCACGATACTTACGAGCTCAAGGCCGAAGCGCGCGAACAGGTCGGTAAGGGGTCCGCCCGTGCAGTTCGCCGCAACGGTAAAGTGCCTGCAGTTATCTACGGCGACAGACAGCCTCCCCTGGCGATTGCGCTGAACTATAAGGACGTCTTCTACAAAATCCATGGCGGCGGGTTTTTGACCACGATCGCCACGATCGATGTCGACGGCAAGAAAATCCAGGTTCTGCCCAAGGATTTCCAGCTCGACCCCGTCAAGGATTTCCCGGTCCATGTCGACTTCCTGCGCATCGGCAAGGACACCGAGGTCAACGTCGACGTGCCTGTCCACTTCATCAATGAAGACAAGTCGCCCGGCATCAAGCGCGGCGGCGTGCTCAACATCGTGCGTCACGAAGTCGAGTTCCACTGCCCGGCCAATGCGATCCCGGAATTCATCACCGTCGATCTCACCGGCGCCGACATTGGCGATTCGATCCACATCTCGGCGGTTACCTTGCCGGCCGGCGTCAAGCCGGTGATCTCCGATCGCGACTTCACCATCGCGACCATTGCCGGCTCCTCGGCGATGAAGCCGGAGACGGAAGAGACGGCGGAAGCGGCAGCCCCCGAAGCGGCGGCTCCTGCTGCCGAAGAGAAGTAATTTTCGGGCCTGGAGTTCACGATGCTTGTCTTTGCAGGCCTCGGCAATCCGGGCGCGAAATACGCTGATAACCGGCACAATGTCGGCTTCATGGCGGCGGACGCAATTGCCCGCCGCCATTCGTTTTCGCCCTGGTCGAAGAAGTTCCAGGGCCTGATCGCCGAAGGCACGATTGCCGGCGAAAAGATTCTCCTGATCAAGCCGCAGACCTTCATGAACCTGTCGGGACAGCCGGTCGGCGAAGCCCTGCGCTTCTACAAGCTCGGCCCCGAGGCGCTGACCGTCTTCTACGACGAGATTGACCTGCCGGCCGGCAAATTGCGGGTCAAGGTCGGCGGTGGCGCCGGCGGCCACAACGGCATCCGCTCGCTCGACCAGCATGTCGGCAAGAACTTTCGCCGCGTGCGCATCGGCGTCGGCCATCCCGGCGTCCGGGAAATGGTGCATGGCCATGTGCTCGGCGACTTCGCCAAGGCCGACCGCGAATGGCTGGACGTGCTGCTCAACACCATCGCCGACGATGCCGGGCTGCTGGCCAAGGGCGACGACAGTTCTTTCATGAACCGGGTGACGCTGGCCTTGCGCGACAAACTAACGCCAACCGGCGACGACGACCGTCCGCCGCCAAAGGCGCCGAAGGCTGAGGGCCCGAAAGCTCAAAGCCACATCCGCCAGGCACGGCCACAGCAGGCGCCGGCCAAGCTGCCGGAAAGCGGCCCGATGGCCGCCATGCTGAAGAAACTGTTCGGCAAGAAGGACTGAGCGTCGATAGGATCGGGACCGCGGGGCTTGACGTTGCTCACCCCTATCGCCCATAGCCCTCATCAAATTTCTAGTTTCCCGATAGGACCGGACACATGGGTTTCAAATGCGGCATCGTTGGCTTGCCCAACGTCGGCAAGTCGACGCTTTTCAACGCATTGACCAGGACGGCGGCGGCGCAGGCCGCCAACTATCCGTTCTGCACCATCGAACCGAACACCGGCGAGGTGGCGGTGCCTGATCCGCGGCTGCAGAAGATCGCCGCAATCGCCAAGTCTAAGGAGATCATCCCGACCCGCATCTCCTTCGTCGACATCGCCGGCCTGGTGCGCGGCGCCTCCAAGGGCGAAGGGCTGGGCAACCAGTTCCTCGCCAACATCCGTGAGGTCGACGCCATCGTGCATGTGCTGCGCTGTTTCGAGGATGACGACATCACCCATGTCGAGGGCAAGATCGACCCTGTCGCCGACGCCGATACGGTCGAGACCGAGCTGATGCTCGCCGACCTCGACAGCCTCGAGCGCCGCATCGTGCAGATCCGCAAGCGCGCCGGCAGCAAGGACAAGGAAGCAACCACCGTGCTGCCGATGATGGAGGCCGCACTCGAGCTCCTCCAGGCCGGCAAGCCGACCCGCATCCTGCTCAACGGCATTTCAGCGGAAGACCTGCGCATCCTGCAGGGACTGAACCTCTTGACCTCGCACCCCGTGCTCTATGTGTGCAACGTCGCCGAAGCCGACGCCGCCACCGGCAACGAGCACACCAGGGCCGTGGAAAGGATGGCGACCGCGCAGGGCGCCGGCACCGTGGTGATCTCGGCCGCGATCGAAGCCGAAGTCGCCCAGCTCTCCGACGAGGAAGAGATGGAGTTCCTGTCCTCGCTCGGCCTCGACGAACCTGGCCTCAACAAGGTCATCCGCGCCGGCTACGATCTGTTGCATCTCATCACCTATTTCACCGCCGGGCCGAAGGAGACGCGCGCCTGGACGATCCACAAGGGCGACAAGGCCCCGCAGGCGGCCGGCGTCATCCACACCGATTTCGAGCGCGGCTTCATCCGCGCCCAGACCATCGCCTACAACGACTACGTCACACTGGGCGGCGAAGTGGCGGCCAAGGAAGCCGGCAAGGCGCGCGACGAAGGCAAGGAATATGTCGTCCAGGATGGCGATGTCCTGCTGTTCAAGTTCAACACCTGAGGCGCCGCGGCTGGCGCGCTGACGGCGACCGATCACGGCTGCGTCAAGTGGAGGAGCCGGCATGCCGCTTCGCTTGACTGCCCTTGGCACCGGGTCTATGGCCGTTTGCATGCGACTTGGCCGTCCCCGTGGGAACGGCGGCGCGTGCAAGACCCATCGCTATTAAACGAAACCTTGGGCTCAACCAACGGAGACCGGCGATGATCAAGGCCTTCGTCGTCGACAATGATCGCCTGCGCCTCGCCGACGATCTCGTGGCCAATGGCGATCAGGTCGTCTGGGCCGACCTTCTCAACCCGACCAAGGAAGAAGAAACGACGATCGAGACTTGGCTCGGTGTTGCCATCCCGACGCGCGAGGAGATGGAGGAGATCGAGATTTCGAGCCGCCTCTACATCGAGGACGGCGCCTACTTCATGACCGCCACCTTGCCGGCGCAGACCGAAATCGATGATCCCTTGATGTCACCGGTTACCTTTGTGCTTGCCGGCCCGAGACTGGTCACCATCCGCTATCATGAGCCGAAGGCGTTCAAGACCTTTCCCCTGCGCGCCGAGAAGGTGGCGACAGGCTGCACCACCGGCAACACCATCCTGATCGGCCTGCTGGAGGCGATCGTCGATCGCCTAGCCGATATTCTCGAACGCGCCGGCCGTGACATCGAGACGATCTCGCGCGATATCTTCGAAGCGCGGTCGACCAAGGTGAACAAGCGCAATCGCGATTTCCAGGAACTGCTCAAGGCCATAGGCCGCAAGGAAGACATTGCCTCCTCGATCCGCGACAGCCTGATCTCGCTGCAGCGCCTCACCGGCTTCCTTGCCCACGTCGCGACCCAGATCAAGATGAGCAAGGACGTCCGCGCCCGCATCAAGACAGTATCGCGCGACGTGCTGTCGCTCGCCGACCATGCCACCTTCCTGTCGCAGAAGATCTCGTTCCTGCTCGACGCGACGCTCGGCATGATCTCGATCGAGCAGAACGCCATCATCAAGATCTTCTCGGTCGCCGCCGTCATCTTCCTGCCGCCGACGCTGGTAGCTTCGATCTACGGCATGAATTTCGACGTCATCCCGGAGCTGAAATGGGAGCTCGGCTATCCCTTCGCCATCGGCCTGATGATCCTGTCGGCGATCCTGCCGTTCTGGTATTTCCGCCGCCGCGGCTGGTTGTAGGCCCAATAGAATTCGCTTGACCAAACGCCGCCCGGACGGCATCCGGATGCCCGGTGATCGTACAACCGGATTGGGATCATGACCGCAAAAAGCTGGGCCTACGAGGATTTCACCGACGGCGCATCGATCGACCTCGGCGCCAAGCAGGTGAGTGCGGCCGAAATCATCGAATTCGCCACCGAATTCGACCCGCAGCCGATGCATCTCGACGAAGCCGCCGGCAAGGCCAGCATCCTTGGCGGCTTGGCCGCCTCCGGCTGGCACACCTGCGCGATCTTCATGCGCATGCTGTGCGACGCCTTCCTGCTCGACTCGACCGCGCAAGGCGCGCCCGGCATCGACCAGGTCAAATGGAAGAAGCCGGTGCTGGCCGGCGACACACTGGCCGGCAGCACCAGCGTGCTTGCCAGGCGCCTGTCGAAATCCAGGCCTCAGCTCGGCCTCGTCACCTTGCGCAGCGAACTGTTCAACCAGCGCGGTGAAAGCGTCTTCGAACTTGAGAACACTGTCATGTTCTTGACCCGCGAGGCCGGCGCATGAGCCTCGACGCGTTCTTCCGCATCGGCGATACCATCAACCTCGGTTCGCACACATTCGAAGCCGAGGCGATCAAGGCGTTCGCCTGCAAATACGATCCACAGGTCTTTCATGTCGACGAGGAGGCGGCGAAGAAAAGCGTGTTCGGCCGCCTCTGCGCCTCAGGCTGGCACACCGCGGCCACCTGGATGAAGCTCAATCTCAAAAATCCTATGGACGCTTCTCAATGGACCGGACCCGGCCCGGTACCAGAATTCGGCCCCTCCCCCGGCTTCAGGAACCTGAAATGGCCAAAGCCGGTCTATGCCGGAGAAACCGTCACCTTCATGCGCACGGCCCTGTCCCACCGCCCGCTCGCCAATCGCCCCGGCTGGCGGCTGCTCGCGCTGCGCTCGGAAGGATTCGATTCTACGGGCGACAAGGTGCTGGAGTTCGACAGCGCGGTGCTGGTGAAGGCTGGGTAGTGAATGGTGAGTAGTGAGTATTCAATATCAGAGTGTGTGAGTAAGCCTAGCGCCTGTCATTGAACGCTGACATTCACTATTCACTATTCACTATTCACTATTCACTATTCACTATTCACTATTCACTATTCACTATTAACTATTAACTACTCCCTAATGCCCCTCAAACCCGATCAACGTCCGCACCGGCACGCCCAGCGCTTCGAGCTTCGCCCGTCCGCCGAGATCCGGCAGGTCGATGACGAAGCACGCGGCAAGAATATCGGCACCGATCTGCCTTAGCAGCTTGACCGCCGCCTCCGCCGTGCCGCCGGTCGCGATCAGGTCGTCAACCAGGATCACCTTCTCGCCCGGCGCAACGCCGTCCTTGTGCATCTCCATCTCGTCCAGCCCGTATTCCAGGCTGTAGGCGACGCGTACCGTCTCGTAAGGCAGCTTGCCCTTCTTCCGGATCGGCACGAAACCGGCCGAAAGCTGGTGCGCGACCGCACCGCCGAGGATGAAGCCGCGTGCCTCGATGCCGGCGATCTTGTCGATCTTCTGGCCGGCATAGGGATGCACCAGCTCGTCGATGGCGCGGCGGAAGGCGCGCGCATTGCCGAGCAAAGTGGTGATGTCGCGAAACAGGATGCCGGGCTTGGGGTAGTCCGGAATGGTGCGGATCGCGGCGAGCAGCGTGTCTTCGAGCGAGGATTTCATGGGTCGAGATTACCTGAAACGGAGGTTGTTGCGCGACAATTGTTCGATCGAACTGCAGCCCATCAGCTTCATGCCGCGCTCGATCTCGACCCGCATCTGCTCCAGCGCCCGCTCTACGCCCGGCTGGCCGGCCGCCGCCAGGGGGAACAGATAATAGCGGCCGACGCCAACAGCCTTGGCGCCGAGCGACAGCGCCTTCAGCACATGGGTGCCGCGCTGCACGCCGCCATCCATGATGACGTCTATTCTGTCGCCGACGGCATCGACGATCTCGGCCAGTTGGTCGAACGCCGCCCGCGAGCCGTCCAGCTGCCGGCCGCCATGGTTGGACAGCACAATGCCGCTGCAGCCGATCTCGACGGCGCGCTTGGCATCCTCCACCGACATGACGCCCTTGAGACAGAACGGACCTCCCCACAGTCTGACCATCTCGGCAACATCGTCCCAAGTCATCGACGGATCGAGCATCTCGGTGAAGTAGCGGCTGATCGACATCGTGCCGCCGCCCATGTCGACATGCTCGTCGAGCTGCGGCAGCTTGAACCCCTCATGGGTGAAATAGTTGATCGCCCAGCCCGGCTTCAGCGCGAACTGCAGCATGCCGGCAAGGTTGAGCTTGAAGGGGATGGCAAAGCCGGTGCGCTTGTCGCGCTCGCGGTTGCCTCCGGTGATGCTGTCGACGGTCAGCATCATCACTTCGACGCCAACCGCTTTCGCCCGCTGCATCATCGCCCGGTTGAGGCCGCGATCCCGGTGGAAATAGAACTGGTAGACCTGCGGGCTGCTGCTGATCTTGCGCGCTTCCTCAAGACTGACGGTGCCGAGCGAGGACACGCCAAACATAGTGCCGAATTTGGCCGAAGCCTTAGCCACCGCGCGCTCGCCTTGATGATGGAACAGCCGCTGCAAGGCGGTCGGCGAGCAATAGACGGGCATGGCCAGCTTCTGGCCCATCACCGTCACAGACATGTCGATCTCACTTACCCCGCGCAGCACGCTGGGAACGAGGTCGCAGCGCTCGAAACTCTCGGTGTTGCGGCGATAGGTGACCTCGTCGTCGGCCGCGCCATCGATGTAGTTGAAGATTGGCCCCGGTAACCGCTGCTGGGCCATGCGCCGGAAATCGGAAAAGTTGTGACAGTCGCGTAGCCGCATCATCGATCCAAATGCCCCTCTAGCCGGCGATCCGCCGGGCGCGCGTGCAATACCAATCGCATGGCGCCGTGCCAACGGACTTCTTACTGGACGGCTGCTGCGCCAAGATGCGAACCATGTCCGGTTTGGCAAGCAAAAAGGGCGTCCGAAGACGCCCTTTCCATTTCCGAGGAATAAGATGCGGCTTAGTGCGCCACGCCTTCCCACACCTTGCGCTTGGTCAGATACATCAGCGCCCCGAACAGAAGCAGAAACACCAGCACGCGGAAGCCGGTCTTCTTGCGGTCTTCCATATGCGGCTCGGCCGCCCACATCAGGAACGCCGAGACGTCGCGCGAATACTGGTCGATCGTCTGCGGCGAACCGTCATCGTAGGTGACCTGGCCATCGGAGAGCGGCTTGGGCATCTTCAGCGACACGCCGGACATGAAGTATGGATTATAGTGGGTGCCTTCGGGGATCACCATGCCGGCAGGTGGCGTCTCGTCGTAGCCGGTCAGCAGCGAATGGATGTAGTCCGGGCCGCCCTGCGCATATTGCGTGAAGATGTCGAAGACGAAGCGCGGGAAGCCGCGCTCGACGCCGCGCGCCTTGGCCAGCAGCGACATATCCGGTGGGGCAGCGCCGCCGTTGGAAGCGGCAGCCGCCTCCTCATTGGCGAACGGCGCCGGGAAATGGTCGGACGGCTTGCCCGGCCGGTCGAACATGTCGCCGGCATCGTTGGGTCCATCATGGATGGTGTACTCGGCCGACAGCGACTTGATCTGCGCTTCCGAATAGCCGAGGTCCTCCAGCGTGCGGAACGCCACCAAATTCATCGAGTGGCAGGCCGAGCAGACTTCCTTGTAGACCTTCAGGCCACGCTGCAGCTGCGCCTTGTCGTAGGTGCCGAACGGACCGGCAAAAGTCCAGTCCATCTCCTTCGGCTCGTGGATCGGGAAATGCGTCGGTGCCGCCGCGTTGTGCGCCTCTTCAGCGGCGATCGCCACACTGCCGACGGCTCCGATGCCAGCGGCAAACACGCCTAGCAGGGCGAGCGAGGTGAGAATCTTTTTCATGCCAAATCCCCTTAGATTCTCACTCAGCCTTTGGTTTCCGGCGCGGCGGTCGCACCGGCCGGATGTCCCCCTCCGGCACCCTTGTTCTTCTCCAGCACCGCCTCGGTGATCGAATTCGGCAGTCTGCGTGGCGTCTCGATCAGGCCAAGCACCGGCAGGATGACGAGGAAGAAGGCGAAGTAGAACAGTGTCGCCGCTTGAGCGTAGCCAACATAGTTGCCCGAGACCTCACCTATCAGGAGGGTCAACAGACCGCCGCCTTCCGCCGGCTGCGAGCCAAGCCAGCCAAGCAGGACAGCGTCGGCGACGAACAGCCAGAAGAACAGCTTGTACCAGGGCCGGTAGACCGCCGAGCGCACCTTGGAGGTGTCGAGCCACGGCACCAGGAACAGCATGACGATGGCGCCGAACATGCACAGCACGCCGCCGAGCTTGGAGTTGATCGGCCCGATGTTGAAGGTGATCGCGCGCAGGATCGCGTAGAACGGCAGGAAGTACCATTCCGGCACGATGTGGGCCGGCGTCTTCAGCGGGTTGGCGATCGTGTAATTGTCCGGATGGCCGAGAAAGTTCGGCAGGTAGAAGACGAAATAGGCGAAGAAGAACAGGAACACGATCATGCCGAATGCATCCTTGATGGTCGCATAGGGCGTAAAGGCAACGGTGTCGGTCTTCGATTTCACCTCGATGCCGGTCGGGTTCGACTGGCCGACCACGTGCAGCGCCCAGACGTGCAGCACGACGACGCCGGCAATCATGAACGGCAGCAAATAGTGCAGCGCAAAGAAGCGGTTGAGCGTCGGGTTGTCGACGGCAAAACCGCCGAGCAGCAGTTCCTGGATCCAGTTTCCGACCAGCGGAATGGCGCTGAAGAAGCCGGTGATGACGGTGGCGCCCCAGAAGCTCATCTGACCCCAGGGCAGCACATAGCCCATGAAGCCGGTCGCCATCATCAGCAGATAGATGATGCAGCCGAGGATCCACAGCAGCTCGCGCGGCGCCTTGTAGGAGCCGTAATAAAGCCCGCGGAAGATGTGGATGTAGACGGCGACGAAGAAGAACGAGGCGCCGTTGGAATGCATGTAGCGCAACAGCCAGCCCGAATTGACGTCGCGCATGATCTTCTCGACCGAATTGAAGGCGAGATTGGTGTCGGCGGTATAGTGCATGGCCAGCACGATACCGGTCAGGATCTGCGCCACCAGCATGATCGTGAGGATGCCGCCGAAGGTCCACGCATAGTTGAGGTTGCGCGGCACCGGATAAGCGATGAAGCTGTCATAGACCATGCGCGGCAGCGGCATGCGGGCGTCGAACCAGCGTTCGATACCGGTCTTGGGCGTATAGGTCGAGTGTCCCTCGCTCATCGAAATATCCCCTGCCTCAACCGATAAGGATTTTGGTATCGGAAATGAACTTGAATACCGGCACGGCCATGTTTTCCGGCGCCGGGCCTTTGCGGATGCGGCCGGCGGTATCGTACACCGAACCGTGGCACGGGCAGAACCAGCCGCCGAAATCGCCTTCCTGGCCAAGCGGAATGCAGCCCAGATGCGTGCAGACCTGCACCATCACCATCCAGGCTTCCTTGCCGGGCGTGGTGCGGTTGGCGTCGGTCGCCGGCGCATCGGCGGGCAGATTGGCGTTGCGGGCAATAGGATCCTTGAGGTCGGCAAGGTTCACGGCCTCGCCGTCCTTCATCTCCTGCTCGGTGCGGTTGCGCACCACGACCGGCTTGCCGCGCCATTTGACGATCAGCGACATGCCAGGCGTCAGCGAGGCGACGTCGACCTCGACCGAGGCCAGCGCCAGCGTCGAGGCATCGGGGCGCATCTGGTCGATGAAGGGCCAGGCAACGGCGCCTGCGCCAACCACTGCGGCCATGCCGGTGGCGACGTAGAGAAAATCACGACGGTTGGGATCCTGGGTGTCGGTTGCGCTCACGGGTGCCTGATCCTTTCGCCTCTTCCGAGCCGGCGGCCGAGCTTTGTCCCCGCTCCATCGCGCCGGCCCGACAGCGCATGGCGAACAAGCTAGCGAATTCCTCCGGCATTTGGATTTCGGTTTATGCGTGAAGCCCGTTTTTGTCCAGCGGGCTGAAGCCACAAGGGCAGATTGTCGCGGGGACAGAACAGCGCGTCAGTTGGCCAGATGCCCAAAGGTCGGCAAAGGCGGCTAAACAACAGGGAAATATAAGCAAATCCGAGGCTCCCCGCCTGTCTCGACAGGACAGGTTGCCGTGATCTAGTCTCGCCGGCATGGCACATATTATCGACCGCGAGACCTGGACCAGGACGCCCGGCCGCTGGCAGGGCGAACTGCAATGCGGCGCCTACGACTCCAACTCCTGCCTGATTTTCAACTATCAGGAAGAGATTGGCGGCGGCCCGCGCCTGCACACGCATCCCTATTGTGAAATCTTCATCATCCGGCAAGGCACCGGCCTGTTCACGATCGGCGACCAGCAGATCGAGGCCACGGCCGGCCAGATCCTGATCGTGCCGCCCGATACGCCGCACAAATTCACCAATCTTGGCCCAGGCCCGCTCGAAACGACCGACATCCACGAAAACGGCAGCTTCATCACCGAATGGCTGGAATGATTGTTGCCGGCTGGTGACCTCTAGCTTGCACCGAGCCTGACCAGCACGGCCCTTGGGATATCGTATTCGCGGATGACCGACTCATGCCGGCGCAGGCCGCAGAGTTCACGCTGGATGAAATAGGCGTGCACCGCTGCGGCAGCCTCCTTGAGCAGCCGCGGTCGCTGCTCCTCGTCGTCGTTGTTCTGACGGAGCTTGGCCAGCGTTTCCTCGACCCGTTGGCCGGCACGGCCGAGCGCTGCGGCCTTTTCAGCCAGTATCTCATGGCCGTGGGCGTCGAACGCGGCTTCGGCAGCCGAGGCGCCTAGGGATGGCGGACGCAGTGACATCTCAGCCTCCTTTTCTGTCTTGAGAGAGCATCATGCGGTGCGTGACGAATTCTTCGCCCACCACCGGCTGGAAGCCAAGCCGTTCATAGAACCCAAAGGCTCCTTGTGGCGCGCGGGTGTTCAGCACGGCAAAATGCTGACGTGCCCTGTCAATGACGGTCTCGACCAGCATGCGGCCAACGCCGCTGCGGCGATGACGCGCGCTGACGAACAGGTGCCTGACCCGGCCGTGGTCCCTGCCTTCGAAATAAGGATCGATGTTCAACCCGCACACACCAGCGAGTTCTCGGCCATGCCATGCGCCAAACAGCGCCTCGCCTCGTTTCAGGAACTTATTGCAGCCGCCTGCCCAGCCATCCGCCAGCCGCACCAGCATCCAGTAGCCCTCCAGCCGGCTCTCCTCCTTCAGCGCATCGAAGGCCGGCGCGGTTGGCCGCAGCCGCTTGAGGACGCAGCCGACATCAGGCGACCCTGCCATGCCCTACTCCGCCGGCTGTGTCTCTTCCAGCACGCTTTCCTCGTGGTAGAGGAAGCCGCCGGACTGCCGCTTCCACAGCCGCGCATAGAGCCCGTCGAGCGCCACCAGCTCGTCATGCGTGCCCTGTTCGACGATGCGGCCTCCGTCCAGCACCACAAGACGGTCGAGCGCGGCGATGGTCGACAGCCGGTGCGCTATGGCGATGACCGTCTTGTTCTCCATCAGCCTGGCCAAATTCTCCTGGATCGCCGCCTCGATGTCGGAATCGAGCGCCGAGGTCGCCTCGTCGAGGATCAGGATCGGCGCATCCTTGAGGAAGACGCGGGCGATCGCGACGCGCTGGCGCTGGCCGCCCGACAGTTTCACGCCGCGCTCGCCGACAAAAGCCTCGTAGCCGGTACGGTCCCGGTTGTCGCGCAGGCCCAATATGAACTCGTGCGCCTCGGCCTTCTTCGCCGCCGCGATCACCTCGGCGTCAGTTGCATCCGGCATGCCGAGCTTGATGTTGTCGCGTAGCGAGCGGTGGAACAGCGCCGTGTCCTGGCTGACCACGCCGATATTGGCGCGCAGCGAGTTCTGCGTCACCTCGGCGACGTCTTGCCCGTCGATCAGGATTTTCCCGCTCTCGAGGTCGTAGAGGCGCAGGATGAGATTGGCTAAGGTCGTCTTGCCCGCACCGGACGGCCCGACCAGCCCGACCTTCTCGCCAGGCTTGACCACAAGGTCGATGCCATTCAGCACGCCAAAACCCTTGCCGTAGTGGAACTCGACATTCTTCACCTCGATGCGGCCGCCGGCGACGACAAGCTCTTTCGCATCCGGCGCATCGACAAGGCCAAGCGGCTGCGAGATCAGCGCCTTGGAGTTTTCCAGGACGCCGAGATTTCGCAATATGCCGTTGAGCTGCATCATCACGCGCCCGAGCAGCATGTTGAGCCGCAAGACCAGCGACAGCGTGAACGCGACGGCGCCGACGGTGATCGACCCTTCGACCCAGAGATAGACGGCAAAGCAGCCAATCGCGGTGATCATGATGCCCGACAGCGTCGTCAGCGCCATGCGCACGCCGGTCAGCCGGCGGGTGAAGGGCCGTAGTGCATCGAGATAGATGTCGAAGCCGTTCTTGATGTAGCGGTCGTCGCCGTCGGCCGAGAATAGCTTCAGCGTCTGCACGTTGGAATAGGAATCGATGATGCGCCCATTGATCATCGAGCCAGCTTCAGCCGTGGCCTCGGCATGCCTGCGGATCGAGGGCAGATAGAGCTTGGCCAGCCAGGCGAACGCGAGGATCCAGATCACCACCAGCACGGCCAGGCGCAGATCCAGCCCGGCGACCAGCGCCAAGGTCGTCACCGTATAGATGAGCATGAACCAGATGACCTCGATGAAGCTCTCCATCAGGTCGCCGGTCGCCTGCCCCGCCTGCCAGACTTTTGTCGCGATACGGCCGGCGAAATCGTTCTGGAAGAAGGTGTAGGACTGGCGCGATACGTGCCGGTGCGCCTGCCAGCGCACCAGATTGTAGAACCCCGGCGTGATCGTCTGTTCGTTGACCAGCGCCGACAGGCCGACGACGATGGTGCGGATGACCAGCACCACTGCGATCATGAAGACAAGCTCAGGCCCGGCGGCGGTCCACAGCGCGTCCCAGCTGCGCTCGCCGGGAAGCTGATCGAGAATATCGACCAGCCGCCCGACGAAGTAGAAAAGCCCGGCCTCGATCAGCGGCGCGATGCCGCCGATGACCAGCATGGCGAAGAAGGCGAACTTCGCCTGGCCGACATAGTGCCAGAGGAAGCCGCCGACGCTTGGCGGTGGCCGAAGGTCCGCCGGCTCCCTGAACGGATAGACCCAGTCCTCGAACCAGCGATAGACGGCTGTCATCATGCTGACGTCATCACTCTGCGGCTTCACCCTTCACGCCGATGTCGTTGGCAACAGCGTCATTGGCGGCATCGACCGGACCGTCATCGAGCAGGAACCCGCCCGACTGGCGCTGCCAGAGCTGCGCGTAGAGCCCGCCGCTGGCGACGAGTTCCTCGTGCGACCCCTCCTCGATGACACGGCCCTTGTCGAGGACGACGAGCCTGTCCATCGCCGCGATGGTCGACAGCCGGTGCGCAATGGCGATGACGGTCTTGCCTTGCATGAGCTTGTAGAGATTCTCCTGGATGGCGGCCTCGGCTTCGGAATCCAGCGCCGACGTCGCTTCGTCAAGGATAAGTATCGGTGCGTCCTTCAACATAACGCGAGCAATGGCGATGCGTTGCCGCTGGCCGCCGGACAATTTGACGCCGCGGTCGCCGACATGAGCGTCGAGCCCTTTACGTCCGGTGTGATCCGAAAGCCTGCCGATAAACTCCAGCGCCTCGGCCCGCCCGGCTGCCTCGACAAGCATTTCCTCCGTCGCATCGGGCCGCCCGTAAAGAATGTTGTCGCGCACCGAACGATGCAGCAGCGAAGTGTCCTGCGTCACCATGCCGATCTGCGCGCGCAGCGAATCCTGCGTCACCGAAGCGATCTCCTGGCCGTCGATCAGGATCCGGCCGTTCTCGAGGTCGTAGAACCGCAACAGGAGATTGACCAGCGTCGACTTGCCCGCACCCGAGCGCCCGACAATGCCGACTTTCTCGCCGGGCTTCACCGTCAGCGACAGGTTCTCGATGACGCCCTTCTGCTTGCCATAGTGGAAACGAATGTCGTCGAAGCGGATCTCGCCCTTGGTGACGGCAATGTCCTTCGCCCCCGGCCGGTCTTCGACCAGGCGCGGCAGCGAGATCGAGGCGATGCCGTCTTGCACCGTGCCGATGTTCTCGAACAGGCTCGACATTTCCCACATGATCCACTGCGACATGCCCCACATACGGAGCACGAGGCCGATGACCACGGCGACGGCACCGATCGTCACCGCTTGGCCGAGCCACAGCCACAGCGCCAGCGCCGTCACCGAAAACAGGAGCAGCGCGTTGAGGATATAGAGCAGCCCGTAAAGCACCGTCACCAGCCGCATCGACCGGTAGACCGTGTCGAGGAAGCCTGCCATGCCTTCTCTCGCGAACGTTGCTTCGCGCCGTGCATGGGAAAACAACTTGACCGTCTGGATGTTGGTGTAGCTGTCGACGACGCGGCCGGTCATCGTCGAGCGCGCATTGGCCTGCGCCTCGCCGACCTTGCCCAGCTTCGGGATGATATAGCGCAACAACCCGATATAGCCGAGCAGCCAGACGCCGAGAGGTGCCGCCAGCCGCAAGTCGGCCGAGCCGACGATGAACAGCATGCCGAGGAAATAGACGATGACGTAATTGAGCACCTCGATCACCTTGATGACGCATTCGCGCACGGCGAGTGCCGTCTGCATCAGCTTGGTGGCGATGCGGCCGGCAAATTCGTCCTGGTAGAAGCTCATCGACTGCTTCAAGAGATAACGATGCACCTGCCATCGGATGCGCATGGGGTAGTTGCCCATCAGCGTCTGCTGGTTGAGCAAAGAATGCAGCCATACCGTACCCGGCAGCGCGAACAGCACGACGAAGGCCATGCCGGCAAGCTTCCAGCTCTCGGTCTGCAGGAAGGTTTCGCGGTTCTGCCCGGACAGCCAGTCGACGATGTGGCCCATGAAGCCGAACATCCACACTTCCGCGATGGCAATCGCCGTCACCAGCACCGCGTCGACGATGATGTATGGCCAGGCGCCGCGCGTATAGTGCACGCAGAAGGCAACCAGCGTCTTCGGCGGCTCGACCGGTTCCGCTGCGGGGAACGGATCGAGCCTTCTTTCAAACCAGCTGAACATAGTGATGCTCACAAAACTTTTGTCCGCTCATGCGGCGCGGGAAAAATCCCCGGGGCGCTCCGCGTCCCCAGACCGTACGTCGGCGGGGACCGACGGCCCGGAATCACCCGGGCCATCGGTCCTGCTTCGCGCAATATAGGGACTTGCGGGCTTTTCACCGACAGAAGCCTTCGACTGAGCTGACGGCACGCCGCCAGCAGTCCGGTTTTTCGCGCCCGGCCGGATCAGCCGGATGATCCGGCGCACCAGCGACGGCCGGCTGTGGTCGGGAACCGCACGCGAGAAATCGACATCAGGCAACATGCCGCGATGCGGACGCCGGCGCGTCTCGGCATGAACCGCCGACGAATAGGTCTCGCCGACCAGCAACGCCCAGGTCGCTGTCTTGCGTTCGTGCAGGCTTCTTGAACCAGGTATCTTATAGGGATCGAACATCGGTCCGTCCTCCGTGTGAAAATAGACATAAAAAGGCGAAGCAATGTCATGCGCCGGCATTCGGCCGGAGGCACGGATTGCATCCGTCGAGACACGAGGATAGGCCTCGGTCGCGACATGCTCAGCTGGGGCGCTTGGCCCCTTTAACCGGTTGAAAAACATCGCAGGATTCCTTCGAGAGCCGAAAATTGGGTTCGGCGGGAATCGATGCGATCAGATCTAAAAAATCAGGTAAATCGTCGTACCGAAACCGCCGGAAGGCAGGTAAGCCCACGGGAGGGGCGCTGGATGTGCATGGTCATCATGAAATACCCCTCCATCGGTTCGGGTTGACAATGCGTGCGGTATAATCGACTTCGCAGAAAATGGCCACCCGCAGGTCCAGCAATTTCCAAAACCAGCCACCCGCTGTGGCCGATCTGCCACTTATTAGAAAGACGCGGAAATGAACCACCGTCTCCGCATCGCCCTCTACCAGCCTGACATCGCCGGCAACACCGGAACAATCCTGCGCTTCGCCGCCTGCCTCGGCCTTGGCGCCGACATCATCGAACCAGCCGGCTTTCCGCTCTCCGACAAAGCGCTCAAGCGCGCCGGGATGGACTACCTCGAAATGGCTGCCCTGACCCGGCATGTCGACTGGAACGCCTTCGAAGATTGGCGCAAGGGCCAAGCCTGCCGGCTGGTGCTGCTCACCACCAAAGCCGCGACCCCCTATACTGGCTTCAGCTTCGCCCAAGGCGACATCCTGCTGTTCGGCCGCGAATCCGCTGGGGTGCCGGATCCTGTCCATCAGGCGGCGGATGCGCGGCTGACGATCCGGATGCAGCCGGGCACGCGCAGCATCAACGTCGCGCTGTCGGTCGCCATGGTCGCCGGTGAAGCCATCCGGCAGCTCGGCTAGACCCTTCAACGCGTTCTCGTCATCGCCAACGGCCGTTGCGTCTTGCATCATTCTCACCCAGGCGCACATCGCCTTCTCCTCAATTACCCTATCGACATTTCCTGGCTACAAGCTCAACTTAAGTTGAGGTCAAGCGGAAAATCGAGATGGCTCCGGTAAAGGAATTGACGGTCGGCCAGTTGGCCATGCGCAGCGGCGTGGCGGTGTCGGCGCTGCATTTCTACGAGGCGCGCGGGCTGATCCGCAGCCACCGCACGTCGGGCAACCAGCGGCGCTATGGCCGCGACGTGCTGCGGCGGGTGGCGATCATCCGGATCGCCCAGGAGGTCGGCATCTCGCTGGCCGAGATCGGCGCCGCACTTGAATCGCTGCCAGAAGGCCGTACCCCGACGCGCGAGGACTGGAACCTGTTGTCGACCGGCTGGCGCGACGACCTCGATCGCAAGATCACTCAGCTAAAGAAGCTGCGCGACGGCCTTACCGACTGCATCGGCTGCGGCTGCATGTCGATCGACAAATGCCCGCTGCGAAACAGGGAAGATCGCTTGAGTGCGCAAGGGCCGGGCGCAAGGCGACTGCTTGTGGAATCCTAATCCGCCGCGGGCAGCCGCCGTATGGTGAATTCGATTACGTCGCCCGGCCGCTCGAACCAGCTTTCGATCTCGGTCCAGTAGGCCTGCTTGGGAAAACGCTCGAACCATTCCTTGGCCTTGAGCCGCGCATCCGGGCGCGGCAGGACGAAGGTCTCGCGCAAAAACCCGTCACGCGGCATGCGCTCGCGCTCGGCGCGTGAACGATCGAGCCTTTTCTTCAGGCCATGCAGCGGCGGTCTTGCCGGCGTGCGCATGAAAGAACTCCTGGGCCGAACCAGATGACACTTGACCCTTGCCCCTAAGAGATTAGGGATCGCGCCCGGAAAAGGCTAGTGGTCCGATTCCAACATTCGCCTCCCTAATCCCCAGGCGCCGTTGCGAATGTTGGAATCACAAGGACCGCTAGCAAGTTTATGTTTCTGGTGGAGTTTTCGAATTTGACATTTGCATCGTGCCCTGCGCCACGCTGTGTGCAAATGTCAAATTCACTCCACTAGGTCCTTTGTCGGCCGCGACCGGAGACAGCATTTTGGAACGACCAGAAATACCGGCAGGCCTGCCACCCGACATCGAACAGAAGAAAATGAAGGCTAGGCTCTGGTTCGAGACGCTGCGCGAGCGCATTTGCACAACCTTCGAGCAGATCGAACAGGAACTGCAGGGACCACTGGCCGAATGGTCGCCCGGCAGCTTCGAGAAGACGCCGTGGGAACGCGACAATGGAAAGGGCGGCGGCGGCGCCATGTCGATGATGCGCGGCCGCGTCTTCGAGAAGGTCGGCGTCCATACTTCGACCGTCTATGGCGAATTCTCGCCCGAATTCAGGAAGCAGATGCCCGGCGCCGAGGAAGACCCGAGCTTCTGGGCATCAGGCATTTCGTTGATCGCGCATCCCTGGAACCCCAACGTGCCGGCCGTGCACATGAACACCCGCATGGTCGTGACGTCGCGCCACTGGTTTGGCGGCGGCGCCGATCTGACGCCGGTGCTCGACCGCAACCGCACGGAAGATCACCCCGACACGGTCGCCTTCCATCGAGCCATGCAGTTCGCCTGCGAGAAGAACGCTGCGATCGCCGACCACCCCAAATTCAAGGCCTGGTGCGACGAGTATTTCTATCTGCCGCACCGCCACGAGCCGCGCGGCGTCGGCGGGATCTTTTTCGACTGGCTGCATTCGGGGGAGGAGAAAGGCGGCTGGAATGCCGATTTGAACTTCGTCCAGGATGTCGGGCGTTCTTTCCTTGTCGTCTACGGACACCTGGTTCGCGCCCATTTCAACGAGAACTGGACCGACGACGACCGCGACGAGCAGCTCATTCGCCGCGGCCGTTACGTCGAATTCAACCTTCTTCACGATCGCGGCACCATCTTCGGCCTGAAGACCGGCGGCAATGTCGCTTCGATCCTGTCCAGCCTGCCGCCGGAGGTCAGGTGGCCGTAAAAAATCGGTGAGCGAAACGTGAGCCGCATTGACGTCCCATTCGCCGAATCTGGGCAGCCAATGTGGCATCGCCATTATCTTTTTCGTCTAATAGGCAATTGAAATAAAACGACTATTTGTCGTTTCGGGCCGGGAAGCGCCGGCGGTTCAGTCCCGAACCGCGACACGACGCTACCGGACGGCCCTGAACAAGGCGGAGCATTTTCCAAACGGATGCCCGCATTTCCAGGAGTATTACATGCGAAAGCTCATTGTTTCGGCAGCCGCCGCTGCCCTTCTCGCTTCCGGCTCGATTGCCTTTGCCGCGGTCAAGCACACCACGGGCACGGTCAAGACCTATGATGGCACGGCCATGAGCCTCGTTCTGGACGATGGATCGACCTTTACGCTGCCCAAGACCTTCAAGGATCCTGGCCTGAAGGCAGGCGAAAAGGTCCGCGTTTCCTGGGACATGAGCGGCAAGAACAAGGTTGCCGAGTCCGTCAAGATCGAGAAGTGATCGGGACAAGACCGAACGTTCTCGCCTTGGCTTAGCCTGGCAAGAGGGGGCGGAGCAGCGCTGCTCCGCCTTTTTCGCCCCCACGGCAACCAAACTCGTGGAACCGTGTTATGCTAACTCCCCCGTGCGCGCCCCCGAAACCGACTGCTGTGACAGGGCGCGGAACAGAGATGGCGGAGCTTCGTGTGCCCATGAGAGGCACAGGCTCCAAGGAGGAAAAGGAGAAAATCCCATGAAGGAATTCCATTGCGGCTCGCTGGTTCCCGGCTGTGAGTGGCACACGCGTGCCGGTGAGGAAGCCGAGGTCATGCGCCGCGCCGTCGACCATATGCGCGAGACACATGGCGAAACGGTCATTCGCGAGACGATGATCGAGGCGATCCGCTCGCGCATCGAGAAAGTTCGCGACGCGGCCTGAGCAGTCCTATCTGGCCTTCAAGGCTTCCGCGGCGCGCTCCAGCAGCGCGTCGCGATCGAGCGCAAAGCCGGACCCGATCCATTCCTTTTCCAGGTTTTTCAGAATCGCACCGAGCATTGGCCCCGGCGACGCGCCAAGCGCCGTCAGATCGCCGCCCTTGACTGGGAACACCGGTTTTTCCCATTTCAGCGCAAAAGCGAGCAGGCGCGAAAACCCGCCGGCCTGAACCAGCGCGTCATTGTCCTCGAGAGCCCGCGCTCGCGCCGACGCCAGCGACAGCCGCAGGCGATCGAGAAAACCCTGGCGCTCGCCGGAATAGAGTTTCTTGGCCAGTTCCGCTTCGCTTGTCTTGGGCTCGACGGCAGCCGTCAGCGCCCAGTGGCGCAGGCGCTCCGCCTCAGTGGTCGAAAGTTTCAGCCGCTCGGCCAGTGTCTTCATCCTCGCCGCATCGGGCGGCACGATCGCCTCCAGCCTGAGCAGCGGGTCCGGCGCCCAGCCCAGATCCTTTTCTGTCTTGATCAGCCCATGAATGGCATCGATGCCCCATTTCTCGCTTTCCGGCAGGGCGCTGGTGAGCCCGCCGGCCTGGCGCATCCACAGCAAGGCGCGCGACGGATCTGGGGCCGATAACAACTTCTTCAGCTCGGACCAGATGCGTTCGGCCGAGAGATGGGCGAGACCGTCCTTGAGCCGGGCGCAGGCCTTCAATCCCTCGGCATCGGGCCGACCCTCGCCGTACCAGGCGAAAAAGCGGAAGAAACGCAGGATGCGCAGATAGTCTTCGCGGATCCGCTGCTCGGCATCGCCAATGAAGCGCAGCCTTCGTGCCTCGATATCGCCGACGCCGCCGACCAGGTCGACGACCGTCCCGTCAGCCTCCGCATAGAGCGCGTTGATGGTGAAATCGCGCCGTTCGGCGTCGGCCTTCCAGTCGCGGCCGAACGACACTTTGGCGCGGCGGCCATCGGTCTCGATGTCGGCGCGCAGCGTGGTGACCTCATAGGGCGCGCCGCCGGCAATCACCGTGATCGTGCCGTGCTCGATGCCGGTCGGCACCGCCTTGAAGCCCGCCGCCTCGGCGCGGCGAACGGTTTCCTCGGGCAGGCAAGTGGTAGCAACGTCGATATCGGCGACCGGCTGCCCAATCAGTGCATTGCGCACCGCACCGCCCGCGATGCGGGCTTCCTCGCCGCCTTGCGCCAGCACGGCAAGCAGCCGCTGCAGATGCTTTTCACCCAGCCAGTCGGCTCTGCCCGCCAGCGATACCGGATCACTCAAGCATAGAGCCTTTCATAGAGCGTGCGGATGATGCCGGCGGTGACGCCCCAGATGCGCTGGCCGCCATAGGGCATATCGTAGAAGAACCATTCCAGGTCGTTCCACATGCGGCTGTCCCTGGTGTGGTTGGCCGGATCCATCAGGAACGAAAGCGGTACTTCGAAGGCGGCGTCGACCTCGTCGGAATTGAGCGACAGCGTAAAACCGGGCTCGACGATCGCCAGCACCGGCGCGATGCGATAGCCGCTGCCGGCGACATAATCGGGCATGCGGCCGATGATCTCGATGCGGTCATGGCCGAGGCCGATCTCCTCGAAGGTCTCGCGCAAGGCCGCTGCTTCCGGGGTCGCATCGGTGGGATCAATGGTGCCGCCAGGAAAAGCCACCTGCCCGGAATGGCTGCGCAGTTTTTCCGCCCGCTTGGTCAAAAGCACGGTCGCATCGCGTCCATGATCGACGACCGGGATCAGCACCGCGGCGTCGCGCAGCGCTTTGAGCTGCGTCAACCGTGGATGGCCGGGGTTGAAGCGATGATCGCCATAATCGTCGCCGGCATGGACTTCAGCTTGCGCCGCGACCCGCGCGCGAAAATCCGCTGTGGAAAACGGCGGCGGCCTCACCTGATCCATCATGCGCTCAGCCGCTTCAGTTTTTCCGCCGGCATGATCGGATAGATTTCGCCTTTCGAGCGCACGGCAAACATCGTCTTGCCGCCGATATCGATCTCCTCGCCATGCTCGACCAGTTCGTACATCACCGGCCGCGCCACCAGCGCTTCCAGCCGCCCGCGCACAAGCACATAGGGTTTTAGCCCGCCGGTCTCGTTCTCGTCGACGAAGCGCAGCGGATGGCCAGGTCCGGCCTCGACGACATCGCCGACATTGGTGCGGAAAGTGATGGTCTGCTCGGCGCCCGCGCCGGAAACATCCATTTCAACCGCGATGAAAGGCGCGTCCACGACGCGGATGCCGACCCGTTCGACCGGCGTCACCAGATAGGTCCTGCCATCCTCGTCCTTGCGCAGCACGCTGGAAAACAGCTGCACCAGCGGCATGCGGCCGATCGGCGTGCCGAGATAGAACCACGTTCCGTCTTGTTTGATCTCCATGTCTAGATCGCCGCAAAAGTCGGGATTCCAGCGCTCCACCGGCGCCGCGCCCTTGCCGGCGCGAGCCGCACGCGAGATCAACGCTTCGAGACCGCGCGCCTCGGTTGCGGCAGTAAGGCTGTGCTCGCGATGTTCGGAGCGTTCCGTCATGGTCACGAAATAGTCACTGTTGTTCCGCTTGTCAGCCTAAGGCTGTGATTTAAATTCATTCGTAGGCGCCAGGCGAAGCCGAATCGCGGCATTCTAAGGCACTACAGTGCAAGCCGGTACTTCCAGCACAAGGATCGATGCGGCATGAGCGTAATGGTCAAGGAAAGCCCAATCAGCGAAAAGGACATGATCGCCCAGGCCGAGACGGCGCTGGCCGATATTTCCAGGGTGCGCGACGGCGTCGGCCGCGTCATTTTCGGCCAGGAAGTGGTGGTCGAGCGCACGCTGGTGGCGCTGCTTGCCGGCGGCCATGCGCTGCTGGTCGGCGTGCCCGGCCTTGCCAAGACCAAGCTGGTCGAAACGCTCGGTGTCGTGCTCGGCCTCGATTCGCGCCGCATCCAGTTCACACCCGACCTGATGCCGTCGGACATTCTCGGCTCAGAGGTGATGGAGCAGGACGAGGCCGGCAGGCGCTCCTTCCGCTTCATCTCCGGCCCGATCTTCGCGCAATTGCTGATGGCCGACGAGATCAACCGCGCCTCGCCGCGCACCCAGTCGGCGCTGCTGCAGGCGATGCAGGAATATCACGTCACCATCGCCGGCATTCGCCACGACCTGCCCGCGCCCTTCCATGTGCTGGCGACGCAAAACCCGCTGGAGCAGGAAGGCACCTACCCCCTGCCCGAAGCGCAACTCGACCGCTTCCTGATGCAGGTCGATATCCTTTATCCTGAAATCGAGGCCGAGCGGCGCATCCTGCTCGAAACCACCGGCATCGAGGACGCCAAGGCGCAAAACGTCCTGCAGCCGGCGCGGCTGAGGGAAATCCAGACGCTGATCCGCCGTATGCCGGTGCCCGAAAGCGTCGTCGACGCCATCCTCAAACTGGTGCGTTCGGCGCGTCCCGGCCAGGGCAATGCCGAGACCGACAAGCATGTCGCCTGGGGTCCCGGCCCGCGCGCCAGCCAGGCGCTGACGCTGTGCGCCCGTGCGCGCGCGCTTTATGACGGGCGGCTGGCGCCGTCGGTGGACGATATCCGCGCGCTGGCCGAACCGGTGCTGCAGCACCGCATGGCGCTGACCTTTGCCGCCCGCGCCGAGGGCACGACCGTGCGCGACGTGGTAGCGAAACTGGCCAAAGGAATCTGATGGCGCGTATCGGCGAAGTCCAGGCACCGGCAGCGACGCGCGACGCGCTCGCCAGGGGCCGGTTGCGGGCTTCGCTGGTGCCGGACCTGCTGGTCGAGGCACGCCGTATCGTCAATACGGTAATTGCCGGCTGGCATGGCCGCCGCAAGCGCGGCATCGGCGAGAATTTCTGGCAGTTCCGCCCCTATGTCGAAGGCGATTCCTCGCGCATCGACTGGCGCCGTTCGGCCCGCGACGACCACACCTATGTGCGCGACCGCGAATGGGAAGCAGCCCACACGGTGTGGCTTTGGGCCGACCCATCGCCCTCCATGCTCTACAAATCGACTGGCGCCAGCGTTTCCAAGGAATCGCGCGCGCTGGTGCTGGCACTGGCCATGGCCGAACTTTTGTCGCGCAGCGGCGAGCGCATCGCATGGCCCGGCCTGACAGATCCGTTCACCGCCCGCAACGGCGCCGAGCGCATCGCAGCGCAGTTGATGCACGCCGCGGACCTGCCAGCAAAGCCTGACCTGTCCGCCATCCGCCGCTTCTGCGACATCGTCGTCGTGAGCGATTTCCTCGACCCGGTCGAGGAGACCATGGAATGGCTCGATGTGCTGGCGCGGCATGGCGTGCGTGCGCATCTGATCGAGGTTGCCGATCCGGCGGAGGAGACCTTTCCTTATGCCGGCCGCACCGAATTCACCGATCCCGAGACCGGCGACAAGTTGACCGCCGGCCGCGCCGAAATGCTCGGCGACGAATACCGCCTGCTCTACACCGCCCGCCGCCAGGAGATGGCCAGCTGGTGCAAGCGCCTCGGCTGGAGCTACACCGTCAACCACACCGATCGCCTCGCTTCCGAGGCGCTGGTGCGCATCCACATGGCGATGACCGCCGATGGCGCATTCGTGGGAAGGGCCGGCGCATGAGCTGGCTGCCGCTCTCCTTTGGCGCTCCCATGGTGTTGTGGGGCCTGCTCGCGCTGCCGGTGATCTGGTGGCTGCTCAGGCTCACACCGCCCAAGCCGCAGTCCGAAATGTTTCCGCCGCTGAAGATCCTCGCTCGCGTGCTGAAGCGCGAGGAAACGCCGCAGCAGAGCCCGTGGTGGCTGACGCTGCTGCGGCTGTTGATGGCAGCCCTTGTCGTCGCGGCATTAGCCGAACCCGTTTTCAATCCGCGCGAAAAATTGCCGGCCGAGGGCGCCGCCCTGGCGCTCGTCATCGACAATGACTGGGCGAGTGCTGCCGACTGGGGCAAGCGCGTCGCCACCGCCCAGCGGCTGATCGCCGATGCCGGTTCGAACGGCGTACCGGTCGTCATCGCCTTCACCGCCGAAAAGCCGAACGCCGAGATCGGCCCCTTCGATGCGGCGGCTGCCCTCGACCGGCTGCGCGCCGCCAAGCCGAGGCCGATCCCGACCGACCGACCCGCTGTCTATGCCCGCGTCGCCGGCGTGCTGGAAACCTTGCCCGGCGCCAGCGTTGCCGTTCTCGCCGACGGCCTTGCGGCAAAGGGCGACGAGGCCGCCTTCAACACACTGCTGTCGAAAAACGCCGCCCGTGTCGTCTGGGCCTATTCCGACCGGCTGGCGCTGACTGGGCTCACTGGCGCCCAAAATCAGGTCGACGGCTTCGCCCTGACCGCCATCCGCGCGCCCGGCGATCCGGCGCCGGCACAAGTCACCGCCGGCGCCTTCGACGACAAGGGCCGCCGCATCGCCGACGCGACGCTGACCTTCGCGCCGGGTGAGACTACCGCCACCGGCACGATGGCGGTGCCGTTCGAACTGCGCAACGACTTCGCCTCGATCGCGCTCGACGGCGAACGCCAGGCAGGTGCTGTGCGCGTGCTCGACGAAAGCTCCAAGCGCCGCCGCGTCGGACTTTTATCGCAGGCCGAGGCCGACCAGGCGCAGCCGCTTCTGTCGCCGCTCTATTACATCAGGCGCGCGCTGCAGCCTTTCGCCGATCTGGTCGAACCGTCGAGCGTCGATCTCGCCGACGCCATCCCGCAGCTTCTCGACCAGAAGCCGGCGATGATCGTCATGGCCGATATCGGTACCATTCCGCCACAGGTCCATCAGCGGCTGGTCGACTGGGTCGACAATGGCGGCACGCTGGTGCGCTTTGCCGGTTCGCGGCTGGCCGCCGCCGGCAATGACGATGATCTGTTGCCGGTCAGGCTGCGCACCGGCGAGCGCTCGCTTGGCGGCGCGCTGTCATGGACGACGCCACAAGCGGTGACCGAATTCCCGAAGAACGGCCCGTTCGCCGACCTCGCACCGCCGGCCGAGGTCACGGTGAGCCGGCAGGTGTTGGCCGAACCGACGCCGGACATCGTCGAGCGCACCTGGGCAACCCTTGCCGATGGCACCCCGCTGGTGACCGGGTTGAAGAAGGGCAAGGGCACGCTGGTGCTGTTCCATATCACCCCGGAAGCGACATGGTCGACGCTGCCGATCTCCGGCAGCTTCGTCGAGATGCTGCGGCGCATCGTGCAGCTGTCGCGCAACCAGGGTGCGGCGGTTGCCAACGCCGAAGCCGCTGCTACGTCGCTGGCGCCTTATCGCATGATAGCCGCCGACGGCACTTTGGTGCCGCCGACGCCGGACGCACGACCGCTGGTCCCTGGCGCCGGCTCGCTGCCGGTGACGTTCGAGAACCCGCCCGGCCTCTATGGCTCGGAAACCGGCGTTTTCGCCCACAATCTGCTCGACCCGGCCACCGCCTTCGCGCCGCTGGTGCGCCCGCAATTCACAGTGCCGGTGACCAATATCCAGTACGCTTTCGATGAATCGCGCGACCTCAAGGGATCGCTGGTCACAGCGGCACTTGTGCTTATGCTGCTCGACACGCTGGCGGTGTTCTGGATGGGCGGGCTGATGTCGCGCCGACCGCGCCGCGCCCGATCGGCCGCGGCAACGACGGCTGCGCTGCTGCTTGGCCTCGGCATGCTGTTTGGCCATGCCGACCTCGCCCGCGCCGACGACGCCAAGCCCGGCGATGCCGCCGCTATCGAGGACATTGCCAAGACCCGCATCGCCTATGTGCTGACCGGTGTGCCCGGTGACGATTCGATCAGCCGCGCAGGGCTCGAAGGCTTGACCCGCTTCCTGATCGAGAAGACCGCGCTCGAGCCGGGCGCGCCGGCGGGCGTCGATATCTCGAAGGACGAGCTTTCCTTCTATCCGCTGATCTACTGGCCGATCGATCCCTCCGCGCCGATGCCGAGTCAAGCCGCGATCGCCCGCATCGACGCCTATATGCAGCAGGGCGGCACGGTGCTGTTCGACACGCGCGACCAGTTCGCCAACGGCATCGGTGCGGATTCGGCGAGCCCGGCGACGGAACGGTTGCGCGACATTCTCGGCAATCTCAACGTGCCGCCGCTGGAGCCGGTGCCCGCCGACCATGTGCTGACCAAATCCTTCTTCATCCTGCCCGAATTTCCCGGCCGCTTCTCCGGCAGCCCGCTCTGGGTGGAAGCCTCGCTCGAGGCCAGCAATGCCGAGAATCGGCCGGTACGCGTCGGCGACGGCGTCTCGCCGATCCTGATCACCGCCAATGATTTTGCCGGCGCCTGGGCCGTCGACGAGAATGGTGACCCGCTTTTGCCGACCGTGCCATCGGATCCGATGCAGCGCATCTATGCGCTGCGCGCCGGCGTCAACATCATGATGTACATGCTGACCGGCAACTACAAATCCGACCAGGTGCACGTGCCGATCCTGCTCGAACGGCTGGGGCAGTAAGCCTATGAACTGGTCGATTTCCTTCGAACCGCTGCTGTCCTGGCCCTTGCTGGCTTTGGTGCTCGCACCGCTGCTGGTGCTGGCGGCTGTCGGCTTGTGGTTTCGCCAGCGCGGCGCGATCTTCCGCTTCGCGGCGCTGATTGCGCTGGGCGCAGCACTCCTCAATCCGGTCTTCCTCGATGAGGAGCGCGAGGCGCTGAAGAGCGTCGTTGCCGTCATCGTCGACCGCAGCCAGAGCCAGGATATCGGCGACCGGACCAAACAGACCGACGAAGCGCTTGCCGGTTTGCAGCAGCGCCTTGGCCGCTTCAAGCAGTTCGACGTCCGCGTCGTCGAGGCCGGCAAGTCGGAAGCCGCCGACGAGCGCACCGAGACCAAGCTTTTTGCAGCGCTTGAAGGCGCTTTCCGCGACGTGCCGCCCTCGCGCATCGGTGGCGCCATCATGATCACCGATGGCGAGGTGCATGACGCACCGGCCGCCCCCGACTTCAATGCGCCGCTGCACGCGCTGATCACCGGCAACGAGCACGAGAAGGACCGCCGCATCCGCTTCGAGAACGCGCCACGCTTCGGCCTCGTCGGCAAGCCGCTCGACATGACCTACCGCGTCATCGCCACCGACGGCGAAACCGGCCCGGTCGATGTCCGCGTCTCGGTCAATGGAGAGCAGGTCGCGGTCGAAGAAGCGACCATCGGCCAGGCGATGCCGCTGCAGGTGACCATCCCCGGCGCCGGCCGCAACATCGTCGAACTCTCTATTGACCGCGAGCCGGGCGAACTGACCGACGCCAACAACCGCGCCATCGCGCTGATCGACGGCATCCGCGAGAACTTGCGCGTGCTTTTGGTTTCCGGCGAACCGCATGCCGGCGAGCGCACGTGGCGCAATCTGCTGAAATCCGACGCCTCGGTCGATCTCGTCCATTTCACCATTCTGCGGCCGCCGGAAAAGCAGGACGGCACGCCGATCAACGAACTGTCGCTGATCGCCTTCCCGACCCGCGAGTTGTTCGTCGAGAAGATCAAGGATTTCGATCTCATCATCTTCGACCGCTACCAGCACCGCGACGTGCTGCCGATCCTCTATTACGACTACATCTCCGAATACGTCGAAAAGGGCGGCGCGCTGCTGATCGCCGCCGGGCCGGAATATGCCGGCGACTCCTCGATCGCCCGCACCCCGCTAATGTCGTCGCTGCCGGCAATGCCGACCGGCGAAGTCATCGACAAGGCCTTCTATCCGCGCCTCACCGATCTCGGCCAGCGCCATCCGGTGACGCGCGGCCTCGACGGCTCGGCGACCGAGCCGCCGCGCTGGAGCCGCTGGTTCCGCACCATCGGCGTGCAGAACCCCGAAGGCGAAGTGGTGATGAAGGGCGCCGACAACCGCCCGCTGCTTCTGCTCGATCATAAGGGCGAAGGCCGCGTCGGCATGCTTCTGTCCGATCAGGGCTGGCTATGGGCGCGCGGCTTCGAGGGTGGCGGGCCGCATGTCCAGCTTTACCGCCGCATCGCCCACTGGCTGATGAAGGAACCTGAACTCGAGGAAGAGCGGCTGACCGCCGACGGCCGCGGCATGATGCTGGAAATCCGCCGCCAGACGATGAGCGACGATCCCGGCCCGGCGCAGGTGATCACCCCTTCGGGCAAGGCGCTGATCATCAAGCTGGAGAAGTCCGAACCCGGCGTTTTCCTGGGCAGCATCGAGACCAAGGAGATCGGCCTCTACCAGATCGGCAATGGTGACCTGACCGCACTCGCCCATGTCGGCCCGGTCAACGCGCCGGAATTCTCCGACGTCGTCTCTACCGAGGACCGGTTGAAGGCTCCGACTGAGGCCACCGGCGGCAGCGTGCGCCGGCTGGCGGCCTCCTCCACCCTTGGCCAGCTCACCGGCAGCGTCACCCTGCCCTCCATCGTCCCGGTCCGCGCCTCCGGTGCGGCCTCGGGCGCAGACTGGATCGGCCTGCGCAGCACCGACGACAGCGTGCTCAAAGCCGTCTCGCGCGTACCCCTGTTCGGCGGCTTCCTCGGCCTTTGCCTGCTGCTGCTGGCCATGGGCGCGATGTGGTACAGAGAGGGAAGGTAAGGATCCCTTCTCCCCGTCACTATACGGGGAGAAAGACGCTCAACCTACTCCTCCGGCTCCGTCGTAAACAGCAGCGGGTACCCCTTGGCCTTGGCCGCGTCGACGGCCCGTGTCGCCTTGGTCTCGGCGACATCCCTGGTGAAGACGGCAACGACGCAAACGCCGAGCCGGTGCGCGGTGATCATCACCCGGTTAGCCTGGTCTTCGCTGAGCTTGAACTCGCCCTTCAGCACCGTCACCACGAATTCGCGCGGCGTAAAATCGTCATTGATGAGGATGACCTTGTAGAGCTTCGGCCGCTCGGTCCGCGGCTTGGTCTTGGTGCGGGGTTTGGAACTGATTTCAGGCATCGGGAACCGGTATCGCGCGAGGGGTCGCTCTCACTTTGTCATGGGGGAAAGCCGTCGTCCATTTTGATCGGCGCGCCAAACCGGCTTCCCGGAAGTGCTGCCGTTCACAAATTTAGGAAGTGTATGCTGCGGTTCAACGGCCCTGGCGATTGGCGACGCGACGAGCCTGGAATTGCCGTGCGCTGGATGCCGCATCCGGCCTTGATCCGGCCGCCTTGTATTCGACCCAGGCGACCGCGAGCCAGCCGAAGAAGCAGGCCAGCGCCGCGCCGGTGATCACGGTAAGCAGCAGGCTTTGCCATGGTGTGATGTATTGCCAGCTGCTGGAGATTGCCGGTGCAAACAGCGACGGCTCTGTGCGCCCGCTCACCGGATCGGGCACCGGGCTGGCGGTGAACTGGATCAGCACCCTGACCATTGCCGAGGCCACAAGGCCGCCGATGGCCATCGAGCGCAGAATGGATGAAAGCCGCTTCTTCATGCGGGCTATCCTACCGGACCGGCATTGCAAACGGGTTAAAGTCCTGGGTGGCCGGCACCCATCAACGGGTAATCATGCTCACACGACAAGGCCGCTCCAGCCGGGGGGGTGCTGGAGCGGCCTTGTTACAGACAAGCCTGTTGGCTGTCTGGATCAGGCCTTCGGGGCGTCCGTCTTGACGACCTTCTTCGCCTTCTTGTGCTTCTTGACGGGCTTCTTGGCGACGACCTTCTTCACCGGGGGCTTGGCGGTCGTGGTCGCCGGAGCGGTGGTCGTGGAAGCAGCCGGAGCAGCGGTCGTGGTGGCAGCGGCATTGCCCAGAGCCGGCATTGCGAAAGCGAGAGCGACGGCGAGACCGGTGGCGGAGAGGATGGACTTTTTCATGGCTTCATTTCCTTCTTTGTGCGGGTCGTGTTTCGAGTGTCACTGAACCGGGTCGATCGGTGTCACTCCAAGCAGCTTCAAAGCGTTCGCGAGCATCCGGATACCCTGTGCCTGTTTCTTGTTGGCGCAGAACCGGTTTCCCTTTCTTTGCAGTGCTTTCGCCGCGGTGACCTGCGTTGCCGCGGCATGGGTTTCAAGGGCTTCGTCTACCTGGCGATTGAGATCGATGCAGCGCTCGCTCCTTGTGATCGGCGTCACCTTTGCGGTTGTGGCTCCGACCGCGGCTGTGACGAGCGGAATGCTGAGCAGCGCACCCATCAAGCTGATCGTGAACCTGTGCATTGGTGATGTCCGTTACTCCGGAGACTTCGCGTCGCAGCCGATGTCCTGACCGCCACGGCACCCTTTATGCCCTTGATTTTTTTCGGGAGTTTTTCCGGACTATAGAATTTTGTTTCTGAATTGTTTCTGGCAAATCGGCTTTGCGGGCGATCATCGCCGCTGGCCAACATGTGGCCAGAATTCTATCGTGTGGGTGACGCCACAGAAGCAGACTCAGAAGGCAGCCGCCGACCGGCCGCCAGCAATGACAGGATCGCCGTGAAATCCGATGCGCACATACTGATCGTCGACGACGACAAGGGCATTCGCGACCTGCTTCAGGAATTCTTCCAGAAGCGCGGCCTGCGCACCACGGTTGCCGCCGACGGCGTCGAGATGGAAGACATACTGCGCCGCACGCAGGTAGACCTGATCGTGCTTGATGTGATGCTGCCGGGAAAGAGCGGGCTGGAGCTCTGCCGCGACCTGCGCGCCAGCTACTCGACGCCGATCATCATGCTGACGGCGGTCACCGAGACCACCGACCGCGTCGTCGGCCTGGAAATGGGCGCCGACGATTATGTGCCCAAACCCTTCGATCCGCGCGAGCTGCTGGCCCGTATCCGCGCCGTTTTGAGGCGCAATGGTGCTGCCGAGCCGAAGCGGGCCACCACCAAGCAGATCTATCATTTTGCCGGCTGGACGATGGACTGCTCGCGCCGCCGGCTGATGGCGCCGGGCGACGTCAGGGTCGAACTGACGATGGCGGAGTTCAACCTGTTGCAGACCTTCGTCAAAAGCGCGCAGCGCGTCCTCACCCGTGACCAGCTCATCGAGCTTTCCGGCGGTGACAGCGACTATTCCTTCGACCGCAGCATCGACATCCTGGTCAGCCGTCTCAGGCGCAAGATGGAAGACGACCCCAAGACGCCGAAACTGATCCTGACTGTGCGCAGCGGCGGCTACCAGTTCCTGCCCGAGACCACCTCCGAATGAGACGTTTCCTGCCGCAAACCCTGCCGGTCTGGGTTTTGCTCATCGTCATTGCCGGCCTGCTGATCAGCCAGGTCGCCACGCTCTACATCGTCTCGCGCGATCGTGCCGTCGCCAATGACGAGGTCGATCTCTACCGGCTTAACGACCGCGCCTATTCGCTGGTGCAGCTGATGCATGACGACACGCCGGAGCAGCGCAAGCTGACGGCCTCCGGTCTGTTCAACGCCACCTATGCGCTCACCGTTTCGGACACGCCCGCGGTCACCTCGTCGATCGCCGGCGACGACGAACTGGCCGAACTCGAGGACATCCTGGTCGGGCGGCTGTCGAAATTCGGCATCACCGACGCCCGCGTCCGGCGCGATCCGGCAACCCAGGCAGCCAACGCGCCTGGCGGTGTGGCCGTGACCAAGGATGTGGGCGCGGTGGAGCGTGACCTGTTATCGCTGGCGGCCAGCTTCGCCCAAAGCGACAAGCTGACGGCCTCTGTCCGCTTCGCCGACGGCCAATGGCTGAATTTCACCGAGCCCAACACGCCGGTCGGACCGATATTGAGCTTCGACAGCCTGCCGCTCTATTCGCTGATCGCGGCCCTGGTGGTGATCATGTCGATCTGGTCGCTGCGCCGGCTGACGGCGCCCTATCGGATGATGGAAACCGCGGTCAACCGGATCGGCACGGATCTGAAGAGCCCGCCGATCGCCGAGACCGGCAGCCGCGAAATCCGCGCCGCGGCCAAAGCCGTCAACGCCATGCAGGTCCGGCTGCGCGACTATGTCGAGGACCGCGAACATCTGGCCGCCGCGCTCGCCCACGATCTGCGCACGCCGCTGACCCGCATGCGGCTGCGCCTCGAACTGTTGCGCAGATCGACCGCGCGCGAGGCGCTGGCCCACGACCTCGCCGACATCGAGAGCATCGCCAGCTCCGTCATCGACTTCGCCACCTTCGAAGTCACCGAGGAGAAGAGCGAGCGGATCGATTTCTGGTCGCTGGTGGAATCGATCGCCGACAGTTTCGAGGACGTCACGTTCGACCATGACGGCGCCAGGCCGCGTGGCATGATCTGCATCGCGCGACCGGTGGCGCTGAAGCGCTGCGTCAACAATCTGGTCCAGAATGCCGTGACCTACGGCAAGAAAGCCCATGTCAGCCTGCGGCAGTCGGACGGCACGGTCACGCTGGTCATCCGCGACGAGGGGCCGGGCATACCGCAGGCGCAGCTCGACCAGGTGTTCGGTTCCTTCGTGCGGCTGGAGCAATCGCGCAACCGCCAGACCGGCGGTCTCGGCCTCGGCCTGACCATTGCCCGCAACATTGCGCGTGCCGCCGGCGGCGATGTCAACCTGTCCAACCGTCCCTGCGGCGGCCTGCTGACGGAGCTCAGCCTGCCGCTGGCGGCATGAGGCAGCAGACTAGCGTCTCGATGGGCACCGGGGGTGGATCAGCCAACCCAACCTTGCAATAGTGCAGCCGCTCGAACAGGAGGAGATCGCCGCATGTTTTACGCCATCCTGGCCTATCACGTCGAACAGACCATCCAGTCCCTGACGCCGCAGCAGGATGCGGCGCTGATGCACGACCTGCTCGAAGTCAACGCCAGGCTGACCCGCGAAGGCAAGCTCGGGCCGGCGGCAAGACTGGGCGCGACCGCCGACGCCGTGACGCTGCGCGGTCCGGGCGAAGGCATCGTCATCGACGGGCCGTTTGCCGAGACCAAGGAACAATTGCTGGGTCTTTATGTCCTCGACTGCGCCACGCAGGAGGCGGCGATTGCAGCCGCGCGCGACTTGCGCCGCGTGAATCCCTCGGCAGTCTACGAAATCCGGCCGATCACATTTTACCTTCCCGGCCTGGCGTTCCCCGTGACGAAGGGCGATTTCCAGGAGGCCGCCAGCGGCTGAGAGCCGCTTGCTCTACCCCATGGCCGGTCAGGCAGAAGCGATCTCGTTGCCCAGGCGGACCGTTTCGGCGACGAGAAGGTCGAGATCCTCGCGCCGGGTCCGGTGGTTGTTGATCGCCACCCTGAGGCAATGCCGGCCTTGCACCGTGGTATCGGAAATGGCGGCGGTTCCGTCTTCCTGAAGCCTCAGCATGATCTCGGTGTTGAGCGCTTTCGCGCGCTCGCCATCGAGACCATCCGCGCGATAGCGGAAGCAGACGATGTTGATGCTGGTCGGCGCCGTCAGTTCGAGCGCTGGTTCGGCCGCGATCAGCCCTGAGAGATACTGCCCCTGCGCAATGTTCTGGTCGATCAGGCGGCCGAATTTTTCGACGCCGTGTTCTCGCAATGCCATCCACACTTTGAGTGCCTTGAAGCCGCGTGACGTCTGCAGGCCGTAATCGTGCAGCCATTGGCCGGAGGCGAGGCCGCGCGGTGTCGACTCCAGATATTCCGGCGTCACCGCGAAGGTCTTGCGATGCGCCGAGGCATCCCGCACCAGCGCGCAGCCTGCCTCGAAAGGCGCATGCAGCCATTTGTGCGGATCGAGCGCGATGGAATCGGCCCATTCGATGCCGGCGACGCGATGTGCATTCTCAGGCGCGATCGCGATCAGCGCGCCGATGCAGCCGTCGACATGGAACCAGAGGTCCTCCTCATGCGCCAGCTTGGCCAGCGCCTGCAGATCGTCGATGGCGCCGGTGTTGACAGTGCCGGCGTTGCCGATGATGCAGGCCGGCTTGAACCCGGCCGCGCGATCTTCCGATATCGCAGTCCTCAAACCTTCAATGTCGATGCGCAGGCCGGCGTCGCTGGCAATGCGGCGCAGCGCCTTGTTGCCGAGACCGAGCGCTTCCATCCCCTTGCGGTGACAGGAATGGACCTGGTCCGAGCCATAGAAACGCAACGGCTTTTCGATGGCGGCAACGCCGTGCTCGCGCACGCCGATGCCGGCCTTGGTGTTGCGCGCCACGGTGAGCCCGATGATGTTGGCCATCGAGCCGCCGCTGACCAGCGTGCCGCTGGCCGAAGCCGGCATGCCCATCATCTGCTTGCACCAGTCGACCACCTGGCCGTCCATCAGGGCGGCGGCATGGTTGCCGCCGCCGAGATTGGAGCCCTGGATTGCCGCCAGGAAATCGCCGATCGCGCCGGTAAAATTGCTCGACCCCATATACCAGGACCAGAAGCGCGGATGGATGTTGCCCATCGGATAGGGCATCACCTTGTCCACGACATCGCCATAGATGTCGGCAAGCGGGGTCGGCGATTGCGGCAGCGAGGCGGTGAAGAAATCCCTCACATCTCCAGGCATCTCCTGCCACACCGGCCGTTGCCTGACATCGCGCAGGTAAGCGACGGCATCGTCAACGATCCGATGCGACAGGCTTTGCACATCGGCCCAGTCCGAGGGGTCAAGCGTTTCCTCGGTACTGGTAGCCGAGTGTCCAGGCATCGCGTCCATGCAATTTGCTCCCGCGTCATCATGCCGGGAACTGACAACCGGGCGTCGAGCGCGAGAGAGCAAGCTCTTCCGCATTCATCTCGGCCTCGATGCCGTCGAACAAAGGCGTGGTCATGTAGCGTTCACCGGTATCGGGAAGCATGCACAGGATCACCGATCCGGCCGGCGCCGTGCCGGCGATCTGGCGCGCCACGGCAAAAGCCGAACCGCCGGAAATGCCGGTGAAGATGCCTTCCTGCTGCGCCAGCGCCTTGGCCCATTTCATGCCCTCCGGCCCGGCGATCGGCATCACCTCGTCATAGAAGTTGCCATCGATGGCCTCCTGCAGGACGTGCGGGATGAAATCCGGCGTCCAGCCCTGGATCGGGTGCGGTTCGAAAGCCGGATGGCTGGCGGCCGGCGCTCCGCCGGCGCCACGCATCTGCGGCTTGCCGCTGCCGACAAGCTGCGCGTTGGCCGGTTCGGTGAGCATGATCCGGGTCTCAGGCCGCTCGCGGCGCAGCACCCGCGCCACGCCGGCGACGGTGCCGCCGGTGCCGTAGCCGGTGACGAAATAGTCGAGCCGCGAGCCGGCGAAATCGTTGACGATCTCGCGTCCCGTGGTAGCTTCATGAATGTCGGCGTTGGCCTTGGTCTCGAACTGGCGGGCCAGGAACCAGCCATTGGCTTCGGCCAGTTCCGCCGCCTTCTTGTACATGCCGAAGCCTTTCTCGGCGCGCGGCGTCAGCACCACCTTGGCGCCCAGCATCCGCATCAGCTTGCGGCGCTCGACCGAGAAACTGTCGGCCATCGTCACCACCAGCTTGTAGCCCTTCTGCGCACAGACCATGGCAAGACCGATGCCGGTGTTGCCGCTGGTCGCCTCGACAATGGTCTGTCCAGGCTTGAGCGCGCCGGTGCGTTCACCTTCCTCGATGATGTTGAGCGCCAGCCGGTCCTTCACCGACGCCGCCGGATTGAAGAACTCGGCCTTGACGTAGATGGTGGCGTGCGCCGGTCCGAGATTATTGACGCGGATGACCGGCGTGTCGCCGATGGTGTCGAGAATGCTGTCGAACAGGCGGCCGCGGCCGGCCGTGGTTCTGATTTTCTGCTGATGCAACATGGTAGACTCCTGGTTCTTGCTCACGGGCCGGTTACACACCGGCGGTTTGGGCGGCGAGATTTCGACACCTTGCCGCACTACAGGTCCTTGACGTGCGGCAGTGTGGTAAACACCACATTCGGCGCACAAATTTTGCGAGCCGGGTGCACTTTGTCGTGCTCGGTGGTAAAGCAGGGGCCGGCAGGTCAGCGTGGGAGCAGGCGTGGTATCTGGCGTGGAATCGAGCCTGGCGAGCAGCCATCAAGGTGTTGTCGTGCGCCTGTTTGGGCCGCCGACAATTGCGCGCGACGGCGTCCCGGTGGTCTTGCCGGCATCGCGCAAGCTGCGCGCGCTGCTGGGCTATCTGGCGCTGGCGCCCCATCCGGTCGGACGTGGCAAGCTCTGCGAGTTGCTGTGGGATGTTCCAAATGATCCCAGGGGTGAGCTGCGCTGGTGCCTGAGCAAGCTGCGGGCCGCGCTCGACGAACCGGGCCGCCGCAGGATCGAAACATCGGGCGATACGATCGCGCTCGATCTCGACGGCATCTCAGTCGACGTTCTGGATGTCGCGGCGGCGGCTGCCGCAGGCATCGAAACGCTCGAGCCGACGCGACTGCAGTTGCTCTCCGACCTGTTCGTCGGCGACTTCCTCGAAGGGCTGGAGATCGACCGCAGCCCTCTCTTCAACAGCTGGCTGACCGCGCAGCGCCGCCGTTTCGGTTCCTGCCAAGCTGCTATACTGGAACATCTGGTCAAGACGCTGCCGGCCGATTCCGAAGACGTCTCCGCCCATCTCGAAAAATGGCTGGAATTGACCCCGTTCGACAGCAGCGCCCATGTCGCACTCCTGGTGAGGCTGGCGCGGCGCGGCCAGTTCGGCGCCTGCGAAGACCATCTTGCCGCTGCGGCGCAGTTGTTCCAGTCGGAAGAGCTGGATTTCGGCCCGGTGCGCGAGGCGTGGCTGTCCATCCGCAGCGAACGGCCCTGCGCGATTTTGCCGGCACAACCGGCAGCTCCGCCCGGGCCGAACCAGGCGTCAGTCATGCCTGCCGGTTCAGAAGCCGCGACGCCGCACAAGGCTTCGCTGGCCGTAACGCCATTTGCCGAAGACGCCGGTAGCGGCGTCCGTGGCGGGCTGGCCGATGGCTTGACCCACGACATCATTACCCGCCTCGCCAAGCTCAGGGACTTCTTTGTCATCGCCCGGGGCTCGGTCTTTGCCCTGGCGGAAAGGAACATCGCGCCGGAAGATGCCGGCCGAAGGCTGAATGTCGACTATGTCGCCACCGGCACGGTGCGCAGCGCGACGGGTCGCCTGATCGTCACTGTCGAGCTTGTCGAGGTTCGCACGGCCAGGATCGTCTGGGCCGAGACCTTCGAGCGCAAGGCCGAGGACATCTTCATTGTCCTCGACGATATCGGCAACAGCATCGTGGCCTCTATCTCATCCGAGATAGAGATGGTCGAGCGCAACCGCGCCATGCTGAAGGCGCCCAATTCGCTCAATGCCTGGGAGGCCTACCATCGAGGACTCTGGCACATGTATCGCTTCACCCGCAGCGAGAACGACCTCGCACGGCATTTCTTCGACATTGCTGTCAGGCAGGATCCGACCTTCACCCGCGCCTATGCCGGCCTCTCCTTCACCCATTGGCAGAGCGCCTTCCAGCGCTGGGGCGACCGCGACCAGGACAGCGTGCTTGCCTTTGAGGCGGCCGGCCAGAGCCTTTTGGTCGACGATCATAATCCCGCCGCGCACTGGGCGATGGGCCGGGCGCTGTGGCTGCGCGGCGAGGGTGACGCGTCCGTGCTCGAACTGCAAAGAGCCGTCGACCTCAGCCCGAACTTCGCGCTTGGCCACTATGCGCTGTCCTTCGTGCATTCGCAGTCGGGCGACCCGCACGCGGCGATCGGATCGTCGGATCATTCGCGCCATCTGTCGCCGTTCGACCCGATGCTGTTCGGCATGCTGGGCGCACGCGCCATGGCGCATGTCCGCCTCGGCCAGTTCGACGAGGCGGCCGAATGGGCGCTGAAGGCGGCCGCCCGCCCCAACGCACATGTCATCATCCTGTCGATCGCCGCCCACTGCCTGGCGTTGGCTGGGCGGCTGGACGAGGCGAAAAACTTCGCCGCCGCCATCCGCAAGACGCTTCCGGATTACCGAGCCGACGACTTAATCGACACCTTCCGCTTCGACCGGGATGCCACAGCCCTGTTCAAGCTCGGCGCCACGCGCATCGGTCTGGCTTAACGCCGCAACACCGCGCTCAGCACATCGCGTATCCCGATCGCGCCGACAAAGCGCGACTGGTCGTCGAACAGCGCCACGGGTGCCGTCTGCGAGCGGTGCATGGCCAGCATCACCGTCTTCAGCGACGTGCCGGGGTTGGCCCAGAACACCTGCGCCGTCTCCTCCGGCTGCGCCTCGACATCGGCGCATGAAACCCATACCGCCGGTTTGCCGTCGCGTTCCGCCGCCGCCACCAGCCCGTGCTCGTCGATCTTAAAGCGCGTCGTCTTGCGCCGGTCGAGCCACACCCAGCCATTATCGCCGTGCTCGAGGTCGCGGCTGTCGCGCATGACGTTCCAGGCGGTCAGCACCGACAACGGATTCACATTGGCGATGAAGTCGCGGACATAGTCATTGGCGGGCTTGAGCACGATGTCTTCCGGCGCCCCGGTCTGCACGATGCGACCGCCCTCCATGATGGTGATGTGGGTGCCGATCTTCAGCGCCTCTTCCAGATCATGGCTGACGAAGATGATGGTCTTCTTCAGCTCCGCCTGCAGCTGCAGCAATTCGTCCTGCAGCTTGGTGCGGATCAGCGGATCGAGCGCCGAGAACGGCTCGTCCATCAGCAGGATCGGCGCCTCGGTGGCGAAGGCACGGGCCAGGCCGACGCGCTGCTGCATGCCGCCGGACAGCTCATGCGCGTATTTCTTCGACCACTGGTCGAGATTGACCAGTTTCAGCTGGCGTTGCACGCGCTCCTTGCGCTCTTGCTCCGGCACGCCGGCGAGTTCGAGGCCGAGGCCGACATTCTCCTCCACCGTACGCCAAGGCAGCAGGCCGAACTGCTGGAACACCATCGCCACCTGCTTCTGCCGCAGCCGCCGCAGCGTCGCCTGATCGCAGGTCACGACATCGACGATATTGTCGCCGTCCTTGACCAGCACCTGGCCGCGCGACACCACGTTGAGCCGGTTGACCGCCCGCAGCAGCGTCGACTTGCCGGAGCCGGACAGGCCCATCAGCACCGAGATTTCGCCCTCATGCACGGTCAGGCTGGCGCCGGCGCAACCCAGCACATTGCCGGTCTTTTCGAGGATTTCGGCGCGCGTGGCGCCGCCGTCGATCAGCGCCAGCGAACCGGCCTGGTCGGACCCGAAGACGATATCGACATTTTTGAAATCGACGGCGACGGTCATTTCTTGCCTCCAACGCCGATACGCGTCATCCGGTCGAGCACGATGGCGAGTACGACAATCGCCAGGCCCGCCTCCAGCCCGAGATCGATGCGGCGCGAGCCGAGCGCGCGGTTGATTTCAGTGCCGAGGCCGCCGGCGCCGATCAGTGCTGCAAACACCACCATCGACAGCGACAGCATGATCGATTGCGTCAGCCCGGCCATGATGGTCGGCAGCGCTGAGGGCAATTCGACCTTCCACAGCAGCTGCTGCTTGGTGGCGCCGAACGCCTCGCCGGCCTCGATGATCGACTTCGGCACCGAGACGACGCCGAGATGGGTGAGCCGGACCGCGGTCGGGATGACGAAGATGATGGTGACGATGAGGCCGGGCGCGTTGCCGAGACCGAACAGGGTCAGGACCGGGATCAGGTAGACGAAGGTCGGCAGCGTCTGCATCAGGTCGAGCACCGGCAGCATGATGCGGTAGACCTTCGGCTTGTGCGCGGCCCAGATACCGAGCGGCACGCCGATGGCCATCGCCATGGCGGCGGCGGCCACGACCAGCACCAGCGTCTGCACCGTCTGCTTCCAGAGATTCTGGTTGATGATGAAGATCAGGCCGAGAAAGACGCCTATGGCCAGCGGCCGAGAGCGCTGCAGCAGCCAGGCGATGATGGCGATGATCAGCGCCAGCAGCACCGGCGGCACCATCAAAAGGATGCCGACCAGCCCGTCGAGCAGGAAATTGAGGCCATTCGAGAAGGCCCTGAACACGGTGTCGAAATTGTCGGTGAGGAAACCGAAGAACGCCTTTCCCCAGGCGCCGATCGGTATCTTGTGATCGACCATGAATTTCGAAATCGGATCCATATCGCCCCTCTCATGCGAGAGACCGCCTGCTTCCGGCCTCCGCTGTCGTTAGGTCATCTTCTCACAGGATATGAAGAAGGGCAGCCTTTTCTAGATTGGCTGCCCTTCCTGGTTCGGCTTTGCCGAATTCAGTCGGCTCAGCTTCCGAGCGCGGTCTTGACCGCCGCTGCCGCATCGCCGCCATCGAAGGTGGTGACGCCGGCAATCCACGGCGCAACCGCGTCAGGGTGCTTCTTCAGCCAGTCGGCTGCGACCGTGTTGGCGTCGCCGCCCTTCAGGATCGCGTCCATCATCTCGCCTTCCATGTCCAGGTTGAATTTCAGGTTGGCGATGAACTTGCCGGCATTCGGGCATTCGGTGGTGTAGCCCTTGCGCACATTGGTGTAGACGGTGGCGGCGCCGAAGCCGCTGTCGCCCATGCCGTCGAGATAGGTGAGCTTCATGGCGCCCATCACCGGATGCGGCGTCCAGCCGAGGAACGCGATCCACTCATTGTTCTTGATCGACTGCTCGGCCTGCGTCAGCATGCCGGCTTCCGAGGACTCGACCAGCTCGAAGCCTTCGAGATTGTCCTTCGGGTTCTTGATCATGTCGAGGATGATGCGGTTGCCGTCATTGCCCGCCTCGATGCCGTAAATCTTGCCGTTGAACTTGTCCTTGAACTTGCCGATGTCGGTCAGCGACTTGACGCCGGCCTCCGCGACATAGGTCGGTACGACGATGCCGTAGCCGGCGCCGGTCAGGTTGGTGCCGATCGTCTCGACCGAACCATCGGCGGTGTAGTCCTTGATGTCGTTGGTCATCGACGGCATCCAGTTGCCGAGGAAGACGTCGAGATCCTTGTTTTTCAGCGACGCCATGGTCACCGGTACCGATAGCTGGATCGTCTGCGGCTCGTAGCCGAGCGCGGTGAGCAGCACCGAAGCGACGCCGGTGGTTGCCTGGATGTCGGTCCAGCCGACATCGGAAAGGCGCACCGCCTTGCAGCTCTCCGGATCGCCGGCAAGTGCAGCGCTCGTGGACAGAAAAGTCGCCAGGCCGAGGCCGGCGACGAAGGTGTTCATACGCGACATTGGCAGTCTCCCATTGTGATTCTTTGGCGAAGCGTAGTTACGGTTTCTCTGCCCGCCTTGTTTCGTCAGCCAAACACCATTCTGGTGTGGTTTCAAGCGCTAAGACAATCACGATCAACGGCGCGGACTGGCCAAACAGCGACACGCCCGCCGCTTTTTCGATTGCAGACGGCTTTTCCCATCAAATGCAGCGGTGCCCTCTCCCCGCGCCGCGCCAACTCGGCTTAAAAGGACGGCATGGCCAAGCTCTACTTCCACTATGCGACGATGAATGCCGGCAAAACGACAATGCTGCTGCAGGCGTCCTACAATTATCGCGAACGTGGTATGACGACGATGCTGTTCGTCGCCGGCCACTACAGAAAGGGCGACACCGGGCTGATCTCGTCGCGCATCGGCCTGGAGACGGAGGCCGAGATGTTCCGCGACGGCGACGATCTCTACGCTCGCGTCGCCGAGCATCACGAACATACGACGGTGCATTGCATCTTTGTCGACGAGGCGCAATTTCTCGAGGAAGAGCAGGTCTGGCAGCTCGCCCGTATCGCCGACCGCCTGAACATCCCGGTGATGTGCTACGGCCTGCGCACCGATTTCCAGGGCAATCTGTTTTCCGGTTCGCGAGCGCTTCTCGCCATCGCAGACGATCTGCGCGAAGTGCGCACCATCTGCCGCTGCGGCCGCAAGGCGACGATGGTCGTGCGTCTCGGCGCTGACGGCAAGGTGGCCAGACAAGGCGAACAGGTGGCGATCGGCAAGGACGTCTATATCTCGCTGTGCCGCCGCCACTGGGAAGAGGAAATGGGCCGCGCCGCGCCCGACGATTTCATTGGCTTCACCAGAGGCTGAACGGCCGGGACAACATGAAAATTCTGCAGTTCACAGTCGATTGCCCGTTTCCGCCGGTCTCCGGCGGAGAGATCCGGAACGCCGCCAATGCACGCGCCCTGGCATCGATGGGCGAGGTCCTGACGGTAAGCCTGACTGGCGCCCCGGCACCCTCCACACCGCCGAACATCCGTCACCGGATCATCGAGGCAGCGCGCGGCAGGGCGCCGTGGGGCAGGCGCGGCCCGCACCCGACCGTGCATATGATGCCGGACGACGAGCTGGCCGAAGCCGACGCCATCTGGAGGGAATTCGCGCCCGATCTCGTGGTAATCGAGGAGATCGTGCTTTCGCAGCTGCTGACGCTGGCGCCGAAGCATCGCGCGCGCACCGTCCTTGACCAGCACAACATTGATTCCCGGACGGTGTCCGACCGGATCGCCGGCCTGACGCTGTGGCAGCAAATTCGAGACTGGCGCCAAAACAGGCGAAGGAAGGCAGAGGCGCGCGAAGCCGACAGGTGTGCGGCTGCCCTGGCCGACCAGGTCTGGGTTTGTTCGCGGGCCGACGAAGCGCTTCTGTCCGCTCTCGGCCCCGTCAACGACGTCAGGTTCGTCGCCAACCCCATTCCAGACGAGAGCGTGCTTTCCCTGCCGATTGCTGCCGAGCGCTTCAGTGAACTCAGCCTGTGTTTCATAGGCCATCTCGGCTATTTCCCCAACATCGATGCCGTCAAGCAGATCGGCCGCGCGATGGCGCCGCGCCTCGCCGCCTCCGGCCGGCCCTGGTCGATCACCGTCGCCGGCAGAAACCCGCGCGATGTCGTGCGCGGTCTATGCACCAGGCATGGTCTGCGGTTGATCGAGAACCCGCCGCATCTGCCGGAATTGCTTGGCCGCGCCGGCTATGCGCCGATCCCGCTGCACTTCGGCGGCGGAACCCGCATCAAGGTGCTGGAGGCGATGGCGGCGGGCCTTGTCGTCGCCGCTACCGAAAAGGCCGTCGAAGGGCTTGGCCTGCAGGCGGGCAGGCATTTCCTGTCCAGCGACGATGCCGGCAAGTTGGCATTGAAAATCATCGATCTCGCGACACGCCCGCAAGCGGCCGCCGAGATGGCGGAGATCGGCCGCGCTTTCGTGCGCGACAATCATTCGTCGGCGGCGATTGAAAAGCAGGTCAAGCAGGCGGTCGCGGCGATCCCGCGCACGGATTGAGCCCGGCTGCTATCCACCGGCATACGGCGTTTGTTAAGGCCTGCAGCCTATTTTGCCCTCAGCCAGAGCCAGCCGGGAACCGCCATGCTTCGAGCCATTTCATCAGCCCTTGTCATTTACTTGGCCGGTATCCTCGCCGCGCTGGCCGACGGCGATGCAGCACTTGGCAAGAAAGTGTTCTACCGCTGCATGGCCTGTCACGAGGCGGCAAGCGACCGCGACAAGGTCGGCCCGCATCTCCTCGGTATCGTCGGCCGCACCGCCGGCACCGCCCAGAATTTCAACTATTCGCAGGCCATGAAGGACGCCGGCGCGGCCGGCCTGGTCTGGGACGAAGCCAACCTCAAAGCCTATCTTGGCGCTCCCAAGCTGAAAGTACCCGGCAACAGGATGGGCTTCTCCGGCCTGAGCAGCGACGAGGACATCGCCAACGTCATCGCCTATCTGAAGGCCGATCCGAAGCCTTGAACGGCGCGATGCGTAGCGTGATCTCGCGCTTGCAACTCATTGGGCCCTCTATCGAATTCGGGACACCTACACTGTCCGAGATCGACTGCTTCGCAGACGCCAAAGTTCAATGACGGTTGAACGACACTTGGCCGGCTGGTTAATCACGCCATGACCCCGCCTTCATTGCCTTTCAAGACGCCCGCGTATGTTTTTGTTTTCGGGGCGGGTCTTGTCTTGCGTCTTTCAATCCCCTGATACCCCACATATATTCGCCGCTGTTCGCAGCCAGCGACCGGAAGCCGAAGCGGGAGGCCCCTATGGCGACATTGCAGAATTTCGATGCCGAAATTGCCAAGACCAGGCAGGTCGTGCAGGACATGCGCTCCAAGATCGAGCAGTCCGGCACCGTGCTTGATACGCTGGCCACCGCCGACAAGAAGATCGGAGACGCCAATTTCGACATCGAGAATGCCCGCATCGAGGACGTGCTGAAGCAGCAGAAGGTGATGGAAGGCAACATCGCCGACCTGATCATCGGGCTGGAAGACGCCACCAACGTCTTCGGCACTGAATTCGAGAGCATGAAGAACTACACCGGCTGGGAAAGCTTCGTCGGTGTCTTCTCGGCGCAACGCAAGCAGCGCATGCGCACCGACCGCGTCCGCAACATGTCGCTGGCCGGCAATCTGCAGGAGCTTCTGGTCAAGTCCGACACCATCGTCGGCATCCTGAAAGCGCAGAAAGAGGTCCTCGACCAGCGCTACAAGACCTCGGAAAACAGCCTGTCGCAGGTGATCGAGCGCCGCAAGGTCACCATGACCAACCTCGAGGCGGTGCAGAAGCGCATCGAGGAGGTCAATCCGCTGCTGCTCGACATCGAAAACAAGATCGCCGCTTCTACCAGTCAGAAGGAGCGCACGCAGCTTGAGGGCGAGCGCTCGAAACTGGCGACCGAATACAATGAAAAGCAAGCCAAGGAGCAGGAGCTTCTGGCCGAGAGCCAGACGCTGGAACGCTACACCTCGATGTTCCAGACCTTCGTCGATTCGCTTAACAATCAGATCGCAGCCCAGTCGACGCTTATCAACAAGCTGACCATCGATACCGAGCAGCGCATCGTGCTCTACAAGGCACTGGAAGATTCCTTGAAGACCGCCGCCCAGCAGGATGTCGCCCACAAGATCAACACGCTGGGCAGCCAGGTTGACAACACCGCCGAAGAGACCATGGCCGGCATTGGCGCCGCCTCGCAAAAGCACATCGGCGATCTTCTCGAAATGCACGAGAAGAACATGGTCGCCAGCTCCGACATCCAGCGCCGCAAGAAGCTCGCCGACGACGCCTTCGCCCGCCGTTTCGACGACGTGATGAAGAAGCACAATTCGGCCAACTACGTGCAGTCGTAAGGAGCGGCTGCACGCGGGCACACCGGCATGACTCCCGAAAACGAAGCGGCGGCGCGCTATTTTTCCGCCATCACGGCGGCACTCAGCGGCCTCGAAGTGTTCATGCGCGACGACCGCTCGCCGCTTTACCGGCACGGCATCGTCGCCAAGATTGTCGCCGAATACATTGCCCGGCTGGACAAATCGTTTTCCTGCTGGCGCAACCGGCTCGGCTTCATGGACACGTTCCGCATTTCGCGCGCCGACAGCGGCTATCCCGTCTTCCAGAACCTGCTCGAACTGGAAAACGACCGCCGCCAGGCCGAGGCGCGGCTGGCCAACATTCCGCTGGCCGGCGAATTGCGCGAGGAAATGGCCGACTTCATCCTGCGCCACAAGGAATTCCCCGAAGCGCTGCAGAAGTCGATGGCCGAGCGGCTCTATCTCGAGGACGTCAAGAGCGAACAGACTTTTGGCCCGTTCTCGCTGGCGCAGACGGCCAAGGTCTCGGTCAATCCAAAGACCGGGCGCCCCTATTACCTCGTGCACTGGGCGAGCTTCGACGGCAGCGCCAACCTGCCGCTGGTCTACATGGTGACGGTGGAGGATTCCTCCGAAAGCATGATCCGGCAGCTCGTTGACAGCAGCGGCAAGCTCAATGAACGGGTCGACATCCCGCTGCCGGTGGACGGCCTGCTCAACCCCGAACTCGCCCATCGCTTCGACGATTTCACCGAGAAGAATTCCGCCTACACGCTTTCGCCCGCAACGATTGCGGTCAATCTCGACAAGGATTTCGAGCCGCTGCACCCTAAGCAGCTGCGCCGCGTCGTGCTCGGCCCCTTTTATTCCGCAGGCATTACGGACAACAATTCGACCGTGACCGAGGTGCTGGCCAAGGTGCGCAAACCGGAAAATGCCTGGCTGCTCACCTGGACCATCCAGGAGGTCTACTCCAAGGGCGAGAAACCCGGCCGCAAGGGCCTGTTTTCGAGCGAGAAGACCACGCAGGAATTCTTTATCAACACCGACGATCTCGAAGCCGCGCGCCAGGGTGTGTCGAGCTACGAGAACCACGCCCTGATCTCGCACGAAGCCTATCAAGCACTCTACGCCGCCGGCGAAGCTCAAAAGATCTTTTCCGGCTACAAGGTTCACATCCTGTCAAATGGGCAGGTGATTTCAGATGTCTGACCGTCACATCGCGGAGCATCCTTCATGGACACCGGCCTGACCACCATTCCGGAAGCGGCTATCGAAAAGCACCGCGCAACCGCGCAAAGCTTCATCACTCGCGTCGTCGTGCTGGAGGATCCTTCACGCGAATCCGGCACCGCGCTTGCCGGCACCAATCGCCGCTTCGTCTCGACAGTCTCGGTCGGCTCGGTGCGCCGTACCCGCGAGGTCGAGCTTACCAAGACCGTCGCCGCGATCCATCCCGACGACCAGTTGATGAGCATCCCGCAGCACACGCTTTTGTTTCGCGCCCGCCGCGGCCTGGCGATTGCGCTCGCCATTTCCGATGTCTTCGCCGAAGGCTCCGACCTTGAAAGCCTGCAGGCCAAGAACACCCGCGCACCGCTCGAAGGCGATGAAGCCGCGACCTTCAAGAAGCTTCTGTCAGCCTCTGCTTACGTTTCGGCCTTCAGCCTTGCCTCCTATCTGTTCCAGCTGATCGACAGCGATGGCGAGGCGCCCAACGATATCCCCGAACCCGACTTCCTGTTCGACACGCCGCAGGACGCGGTGAAGTCGATCGTGGCTGGGTTGGACAAGGCGATCACCGGGTCGAAGGACGATGGCGACCTGACGACCCGGGCGCGTGCTTTCGCCCGTGTTGCCATTGACGGGCTCTTGGCCCGTAAAGGCCGCTTCGACGGCATCGGCCCGTTCGAGAACGCCCATATCCGCATCGACGCCGACGATTTCACCCTCGACGGCTTCGACGTCGCGCCCGGCAAGCGCTCCAAGCCGCTGGTGATGACCTTCAAGAAGCCGGAAGAGGTCGTCGGCAACCACATTGCCAAATACCAGTCGGTCAAGCTCGCCAAGATGCTGATGGCCTACGATTTCGAGCGCGAGCTGAACCCGTTCGTCGAACTCGGGGGCTTCCTCTTCACCTTCATCGGCGACGGCGCGCCGGGCACCGGCAAGACGACGCTGATCCAGATGATCGCCGGCCTCGTCAACAATTATTGTCAGGTTGCCGGCTATCCCTTCGCCTATGAGAATTTCGGCGTCGACCAGATCTCGTCCTACCAGGGCAAATCCGGCCAGAATTGCCGCCAGTTCATCAACAATGTCTTGAACCCACGCGTCATCGGTTTCGGCACCGTCGACGACATCGACCAGGTGGCGGCCCGCCGCTCCGACGACCGCGCCTCGGCCGGCCAACAGGAAATCACCGGCGTCTTGATGGACGCCTTTGCCGGCGCCGGCACGGTGGTGCGCGGCAATTGCTCGTTCGGCATGTTTTCCAACTATCCCGAAAATGTCGACGATGCGCTGCGCCAGCGCGCCGGGGCCCGCTGGCTGGTCGACGGCCCACAGAGCCGCGACGACTATATCGACATCTTCGTCCTGCTTGCCGGCAAGAACCACAAGATCCCACTCGGCGACCACAAGCTCTACGCCGCGCAGGAGATCCAGCGCGCGGTGACCGAAGCCTATGAGGAGCACGAGAAGCCTCAGGAAGACGGGCTGATGAAGGTCTATGAGCGCTACATGAAGGAGAATGGCGCGCCGAAATCGATGGCCGACATCGGCACTTATCTGCACCTGATCAAGGATGCCGAGCCGCGCTTCACCGGCCGAGCCATCAAGAACGTCACCGACGCCATCAAGATGCGCGCCATGGACATCGAGCTGCCCGACGACTGGTTCGAGAAGCCGGAAGTCTTCATGCACAAGGGCTACGACGAAAAGAAGGCCATGATCGAGGAACTGCGGGGGCCGTTCTCGATGGACATGGTCATGCAGGAGATCAACCGCTACGCCGACTCGGAGTTCCGCTATTCCGACAAATCCGACGACGCCGCGGTGGAGAAGCTGCTGCGCGACGCACGCCTGCGCGAACGGGCGGGGCGCGAGATGGAGGAGATGAAGAAGAAGGGGCTCTGGAATGCGTGAACTTCCTTCGCTGCCCGCGGGTGCTGAAAGGCTTGGCGCTAACGCTGACGCCCCCCTCTCCCCGTCCTTCACGCGGCGAGGGCAAGGGTGAGGGGCGGCGCATGCGTGGACCAGAGATCGCTCCGACCATACTGGCAGCTATCGAACAGCGCCTCGATCGGGACATCCGGACCAATGATCTTCGATTTATTGCCGCCAAAGGCCATGGGGAGACATGTCCTTGAATGCTAGCGCTGCCCCTCACCCTTACCCTCTCCCCGTGAAGAACGGGGAGAGGGAGGCGTCAGCGTTGGCGCTTCGCCACAACAGGCAACGCCGCTCGGAACGTTCTGCATGAGCCACGCCAAAAAACCCGACCTTCTCCGCGACAATGAGCTGATCTACGGCCGCTTGCTCACCGTCGACGAGTCGCACCTCATCCAGCGCTACAACAGGGCGCTTGTTGCCTTCGGCCTCAAGCCCACCAAGCTGAAGAGCTTCCAGATCGACCGCACCGGCTTCTCGCCCGAAGTGGCCGAGGAATGCGGCGATTACGATTATCTCGACCCCAATGAGGTCAACCGCCGCTTCATCATCCTGACGCCTTCGCAGATCGATCTGCCGGTGGTGCACACCGCCTTTTCCAACACCTCGCAGCTGATGTTCGAGTTCATGTCCAAGAACCAGCGCGCCATCGATGCGCTGACCATCAAGGATGTCATCTACGGCGAGATCGAGGATTCCGTTCCCCTGGTCAACGACATCGAGGATCTGCTGTCGATCAGCCAGGTCGAGTTCCGGGTGCTTTCGGCCGAGGACGTGCTGGGCAAGGCCGCCGAACTCGGCAAGCTGGTCGACCGGCTGAAGCAGGAGCCCGATGCCTGGCGCGACAACACCATGCTGAGCCGTATGGTGGAGCTGGCGAAGGTCTGCGGCGATATCCGTGAGAATGCGCTGGTGCCCGACCAGGTGATCTTCCGCCACAACGCCTACTGGACCAGCCATTTCGGCGGCGTCTACGTCTTCGTCGATCCTGATATGACCACCGTCATCGGCGACCCGGCCGCCCCCGGCTTTCGCCGTTCGCGGCCCTGGCAGGTCAGCTATCTCTCGATCAACGATGCCGACAAGGTGTTCAAGTTCCTGGCCAGCACCGGCCGCATCGAATTGCCGCGCGCGTCATGGGTCGAAAGCTCGGGCTATCTCGAGCATCGCGCCGAGATGGTGGTGCGCTCTCTCATCCGCGACACAGAGCCGAACCGCAATTTGACCGAGGTCGACAAGGTCTGGCTGCAGACCTGGATCCATGGCCATGCCGATCTGATCACCAAGGACGGCAATTTCCCCTTTCTCAACGCCGCCAAGCGTGAGATCGCCCAGCTCGGCCATCTCAAGATCGAGGATGTGTTTCCGCAACAGCGCTTCCTGGTCGTGCGTGGCAAGCCCGACCATCCCGACGCCTGGCTGACCAACCAGCTGATCTCGGATTTCGTGCCGCAGGACTTTGTCTCGCGTTACGTCTTCAACAAGCCGGGCTTCTACAAGGACTATGACGGCTACAGCGACGCCTGGCGGTCGCATGTTGTGGACGTTCTGAAAACCACATATTTGAAAGACAAAGTGGCGTTTCGCACGCGCCTTTACGGCCTGACTGACTGAGGGGTGAACGAGAGCCATGCTTGATCCGATCGTGAATTTCTTCACCCGCATCTTCCAATGGATCGGCCGCGGCATCGGCCTCGTCATCGGCGCGATCCTGTGGCCGTTCCTCTGGGCTGGGCGCTGGTATACGCAGCGCGGCTGGATCCTGAAGGCTGTGGTCGGCCTCGCGCTTCTGGTATTGATCGGCCTCTACGCCAATTTCTTCTACGCCACCCAGTGGTGGAACAAGTTCGATCCCAACTACGTCGACAAATACACCTTCGAGAACCGCAACATTTCCGCCGGCGAACAGGTCGCCGCCGGCGCCGGCACCGACACCGCCAAGACCTGCGGCAATTCGGGCATCGCCCAGGTGGCGGCCGACCTGACGGACTTCAACGTCAACCAGAATGCCTGGATCTCGTCGATGATCCTCTACAAACTCGGCCTGTTCGGCATCGACTGGGACAACACGCCGTTCATGGACAACAAGGCCTCGTTCCAGCGCGGCATCAACCAGGCGGTGCGGCGTACCGCCACCGAGCTTGCCGACAATCTCGGCCGTGTTCGCACCACATCGCAGATCGACGGCGACCTGCAGGATGCGCGCGGCAATCTGCAGTTCGACGAGGAGACCTGGTATTTCGGCCTCAACCCGTTCGGCCCCAAGACGCCGACGCCGAGCTATTATCGCGATGCCGTCACCAAGCTACGCTCCTTCAACGCCCGCCTCGGCAGCTGCCAGGCGACGTTCGATGCCCGCGCCGACAATCTGAAGCAGTATATCGACCGCATCTCCTCCGACATCGGTTCCACCTCCGCGATCCTCAAGGAGCGCGCCGAAAACCATAACAATGGCTGGTTCGACTTCCGCGCCGACGACCGCTTCTGGTTCGCCTATGGCCAGCTCTATGCCTATTACGGCCTGATGAAGGGCGCCCAGGCCGACTTCGAGGACGTCATCAAGGAAAAGCATCTCGGCAATCTGTGGGACACGATGGATGCGCAATTCGTCTCGGCCCTGCGCATCCAGCCCTTCATCATCGCCAATGGCCGCGAGGATGGCTGGATCATGCCGACGCACCTGACGACGATGGGTTTCTACGTGCTTCGCGTGCGCTCCAACATGGTCGAGATCAGCAACGTCCTGACTCAGTAGCGTCCACAGCTTTCCCGGCGAGCGATGGCGAATTTGCGCCGTCGCCTCTGTCGCATTCCGTGCATTGGGCGGCTGTTTTGAGACGGCGGAACGTCGCGTCCTCTGGCTTCTATACGGCGCGGCAACGGAGCCAGGAAGAACCGGCGACAGGTCGGCCGGCCGCGGAGACACTTTCTTCATAGGAAACATAGTTGCATGCAAGTTGACGCCGCGGGAGCGACAGGGTTAGAACATGCCCGCGCCCTGGTTCAACATGCCTGCGAGTGAGATCAAACCCGTCCCCTCCACCGTCCAATCCGAAGGAAAGCCGTCATGGCCGAAGTGAAGTCCGACATCGAGATCGCGCGCGGCGCCAAGAAAAAGCAGATCCAGGAGATCGGCGCCAAGATCGGCATCCCGACCGAGCACCTTTTGCCCTACGGCCACGACAAGGCGAAGATTTCGGCCGAATTCATCAAATCGGTGAAGGGCAACAAGGACGGCAAGCTGATCCTCGTCACCGCCATCAACCCGACGCCGGCCGGCGAAGGCAAGACGACCACCACCGTCGGCCTCGGTGATGGCCTCAACCGCATCGGCAAGAAGGCGATCGTCTGCATCCGCGAGGCTTCGCTCGGCCCGAATTTCGGCGTCAAGGGCGGTGCCGCCGGCGGCGGCTACGCGCAGGTCGTGCCGATGGAGGACATGAACCTCCACTTCACCGGCGACTTCCACGCCATCACCACGGCGCACAATCTTCTGTCGGCGCTGATCGACAACCACATCTACTGGGGCAATGAGCTCGGCATCGACACCCGCCGCGTCGCCTGGCGCCGCGTCATGGACATGAACGACCGGGCGCTGCGCGAAATCATCTGCTCGCTCGGCGGCGTCGCCAACGGTTATCCGCGCGAGGCAGGCTTCGACATCACCGTCGCCTCTGAAGTGATGGCTATCCTGTGCCTGTCCACCGACCTCAAGGATCTGGAAAAGCGCCTCGGCGACATCATCGTCGCCTACCGCCGCGACAAGACGCCGGTCTATGCCCGCGACCTCAAGGCCGACGGCGCCATGGCGGTGCTGCTGAAGGACGCCATGCAGCCAAACCTGGTGCAGACGCTGGAGAACAACCCTGCCTTCGTGCATGGCGGCCCGTTCGCCAACATCGCGCATGGCTGCAACTCGGTGGTCGCCACCACCACGGCGCTGAAGCTCGCCGACTACGTCGTCACCGAAGCCGGCTTCGGCGCCGACCTCGGAGCCGAAAAATTCTTCGACATCAAGTGCCGCAAGGCGGGTTTGAAGCCGGCGGCTGCCGTCATCGTCGCCACCGTGCGCGCCATGAAGATGAATGGCGGCGTCAAGAAGGAAGACCTCGGCAAGGAAAACATCGAGGCAGTCAAGAAGGGCTGCCTCAATCTGGGCCGCCACATCGAGAATGTGAAACAGTTCGGCGTGCCTGCGATCGTGGCGATCAATCATTTCACCACCGATACCGAGGTGGAAATCCAGGCGATGAAGGATTTCGTCGCCTCGCTCGGCGCCGAGGCGATCCTGTGCAAGCATTGGGCCAATGGCTCTGCCGGCATTGAGGAGTTGGCGCGCAAGGTCGTCGAGATCGCCGAATCCGGCGCCTCGCAGTTCGCGCCGCTCTATCCCGACGCAATGCCGCTGTTCGAGAAGATCAACACCATCGTCCAGCGCATCTATCGCGGCGACGAGGCGATCGCCGACAAGTCGGTGCGCGACCAGCTGCATGCCTGGGAGCAGGCCGGCTACGGGCACCTGCCGGTCTGCATGGCCAAGACCCAATATTCCTTCTCGACCGACCCGAACCTGCGCGGCGCGCCGACCGGGCACACCGTGCCGGTGCGCGAGGTCAGGCTTTCGGCGGGCGCCGGCTTCGTCGTCGTCATCTGCGGCGAGGTCATGACCATGCCCGGCCTGCCCAAGGCGCCGTCCTCGGAAAAAATCTTCCTCAACGAGGCCGGCCAGATCGAAGGCCTGTTCTGAGATTTGTCTCGACAACCAAGGGCGCCGCAGCCATGCGGCGCCCTTTTGCTTGCCGGGCTTCTCACGCCACTGTCGAGGACCCGAACTTCTTGATCCCGGCGACCGACATGCTGACGAACTGGTCGAGAATGGTGAAGAAGATATCCAGACTGAACCCAAACAGGAAGGAGAAGGTGAAGAGGCTGAAGCCTATTCCCGAAGCCTCCTCTCCAAGCTTGGTGCCCGGTGCTACAAACCAGGCAAGCACCATGCCGGCCAGCGCCCCCAGTGCGATCCTGTGGATCAGCCGCGACAGCGGTGGATTGGGCAGCAGCGGATTGAGGATCATCCGCATGTGAAACATGATGGCTCCGAGCGCGCCGTAGAAGGCCGGGAGTATCCACAAGGCATATGGGCTGAGAACCTCGTCCAGCGTCTTTATCTGCGCGGTCAGCGTGTAGATCGAGTTCGGCGCGATCGTGATCACTCCGTCGCACTGCAGGCTGCGCGTTGCCTCGTCGAAATCGGCATTCACGTCCGTCACTTTTTCCGAAGACGTACCTTCAAGATTGTTCGGGTTTTTCTTTTCGGTGTTTATCTGCGCGCAATAGGCATCCGGCTGATTGGGGAGCTCCTTGAGCTTGTCTGGAGGCGTGGATTTACTCACCCCCAGCGGCTGGTCACAGAACTGGTCTATGGCACCTTGCTGGGAATACTGAGCCTGGCCCGCCGCTACGCCATCTGCCGTGGAGGTTGAATAAAATTTGCAGTACATCCATTGCATTCCCCAGATCGGGAATTGCGCGTCCTCAGTCATGAACCCTTGCGCTCTTCTCACCAGGGAGGAAAAGCGCTGGTCGAGAGCGTGAAGGCTATCTTCCGAATTGTAATAGGCGTCCTTCAGAAGCGTCAGATCCGTGGTCGAAGCCTGCTCGGACGATGCCGAGCTCAGTTGTTTCTTCGTCGCCCAAACCTGGCGTATCGCCTGTCCGAACCGTGCGCTGAAATCATTGTTGTCGATTTCTATGAGTTCGGAGTTTATCGCGACTCCCTTGTTGTAAATGTACGTCAATCTTCCGGTTACAACCATGAAAAGCACGGAAAGAGCCACGAGAAAGTACGTCGCCAGCGCGGTCTTGCGCGACATGTCACCGGGCGACCAGCCCGATCGCAGTGCCGCCAGGGTGGCAAATGGCACGGTGCCGGAACAATCGTTGAAAACCGTCTGAAGATTGACGACCTCAGGCTGGCTGGCCGTCGCATCGTCGAGCTTTTCGGCATTGCCGATGGCCGCAAACAGGGAACTGTCCTTGAACACACCGTAGCGGCCGTAGTTGGCGACCAGCTTGGCGTCCGCGATGAGTCCAGAAACGAGAGGGTCGGCCGGTGTCGTCGTCATCGTGAAATCCCCCCGCCTGACGACTACCCTAGATAGCCCGGCACATAGCCGTATTGCGACGGGCACCCGCACGGATATCCGGGCGGGCCGGGCGGCTGCGCCCAGCACCAGAAGGATTGAGTGAAGCAGATCGTCCCCGGCGCGTGCGAAGGGACCTGGGCGAAAGCGGGCCATGGCAAGAGTGCCGCGGCACCAGCCAAGGCGAGAACGACTGTAGTTCGTGCAATTCGCGCTTTCACTTGTTTCTCCCGGGGAAGTCTACCCCGTCCCACCCCTTGATCCAGATATACCGTTCCTCGGAGAGAGGCCTTCGTCTGTGAAAGACTTCACTCTGTTCTCCAGTTCCCCATCCTGAGATAGAGCCCGATCTGAGTTTCTTGCGTTTAGCCGGCTCATCATCCCGAAAGTGAATGGGCCCAGCCGAAAAGACTTCCAAACGAGGCCACGCCCCGGTGTTCGTGATCAGGAACGCCAAGGGGCGCCGCAGACTGCGGCGCCCCTGTTCCTTCGCGGCAATTTGCCTATGCAGCGTTGCGCGCCAGCGCGCGCTGGTTGGACGCATAGGGCGTGTCGCGTTCGGGCAAAGCACCGGTCTTCAGGCAATCGATCCATTCGGCGGTCTTGAGCACGGCCGCAAAGCGCGACTGCAGGATGATGGACACCACGCGGTGGATCTCCTCGGCCGAGGCGTAGCCGGCGCTGTTGGCGTAAGGCAGCGAACCGGTGGCGTCGGACAGGAACTCGACCGCAAAGCCGACATGCGCGGCGTGGATGATGCTCGACAGGTCGCAATTATGCGTCATGTAGCCGATCACCGTTATCGTATCGATGGTATTGGCGCGCAGCCACGCCTCGAGGTCGGTGCCGGCAAAGGCGCTAGGCAGTGACTTCTCGACATAGTGGTCGCGGCTTCGCCGGGCGATCTCGGGATGCAGTTCGCCGCCATGGCTGCCCTTGGCGAAGACTGGCGAGGTCTCGGGCGCCATCTGCTTGACGACCACCACCTTCACGCCGGCCGCAGCGGCGGCATCCATAGCGCGCGCGACATTGACGACGCTGTCGCGGAACGGCGGACACTGGATGGCGAGGTTGCCGCCATCATAATCATTCTGGACATCGATAACGATGAGTGCGCGGCGCGGCGTGATATTGGCGGACATGGTGTTCTCCTTCGAGCTTGAATGGGACAGGAAATAGGCGAATCGCCCGACTGCCAAAAGTGGCCCGATTGACATCAGTCGAAAGAATTGGGACAATCCGCTTTTCGCTTGCTGGAAACACGCATGGCCGACCCGATCATTGCCGTTCTCGCCTTTGACGGCATCAGCCCGTTCCACCTCTCCGTGCCGTGCGTGGTGTTCGGCACCGACCGCACCAAGCTTGGCCTGCCGCGTTTCGACTTTCGCGTCTGCGCGCTCGACGATGGAGCGATCCACACCGATGCCGGGCTGACCATCGCGGTGCCGTATGGCCTTTCCGCATTCGACGATGCCGACATCGTCATCGTTCCGAGCTGGAAGGATCTCGAGGCCCCACTTCCGCCGCCGCTCCTGGCAGCGCTCACCCACGCGCACCGGCGCGGTGCGCTGATCGTCGGCCTCTGTCTCGGCACCTTCGCCATTGCCGCCGCCGGGCTGCTTGCGGGCCGGCGTGCGACGACACATTGGGCCTCCACCGACCGGTTGCAGGCATTGTACCCGGACATCGAAGTCGACGCCGACGTGCTCTATGTCGACGACGGCGACATCGTCACCTCGGCCGGCGTCGCCGCCGGGCTCGACTGCTGCCTGCACATTGTGCGCGCGCGCTATGGCGCAGAGGTAGCGCTGCGGCTGGCAAGGCACATCGTGCTGTCGCCGCACCGGCAGGGTGGGCAGGCGCAGTTCATCGAGCGCCCGCTGGCGAAAACCCCGGCCACCGACCGCTTCACCCTGGCGCTGGACACGGTGCGGGCAACGCTCGGACAAACGCACAACCTCGACCGCGTCGCGGAGGCCGCGGGCCTGACCCGGCGCACTTTCACCCGCCGTTTCCAGAAATCGATCGGCACCAGCTTTGGCGAATGGTTGGCCGGCCAACGCACCGAACTGGCGCAACGGCTGCTGGAGGCGACGGAAAAATCGATGGACATGGTGGCCTTCGAAGCCGGCTTCGGCAGCGCCACCTCGCTGCGCCAGCATTTCGCCGCACGGCTCAAGACGTCACCGGCCCAATACCGGCGTGAATTCTCGCGGCGAGCCGGTCCGGACGAGCGCATGGCACGCACGGCTTCATACTGACCGCCCACGACGAGTTCAGCCCCGCTTGACCGCCCGCGCCGGATTGCCGACCACCGTGGTGTTGTCAGGGACGTCGCGCGTCACCACCGCGCCGGCGCCGACTATGGCGCCATCGCCGATGCTGATGCCGCCGAGGATGATGGCGCTGCCGCCGATCCAGGCGTCATTGCCGATGGTGACCGGCCGGGCAATCTCCAGTCCCGCCTGACGGCCCGCGGCCTCCTTGTGGTGCTCGGCGCAGTAGATCTGCACATTGGGGCCGAGAAGCGTCCGCCTGCCGATACGCACCGGCGCGGGGTCGAGGATGGTGCAGCCGGCATTGAGGAAGGCGCCGTCGCCGAGATGGATGTTGAAACCGTAGGCGCAGTGGAACGGCGCCTCGATCCGGGAGCCTGCGCCCGCGCTGCCGAGCAGCGCCAATAGCGTCGGGCCGATATTGCCGCGTTGCTGGGGCGGCAGCGCGTTGTGCTCGAACACCGCATCTCGCGCGATCACGCGGAGCGCCTCCAGTTCGTCGTCGATGCAGGTGTACCATTCGCCTGCAATCATCCTTGTGCGTTCGCTTCCGGCCATCACAGCGACTCCGTCCCTTCGTCGTGTTCGACTGGTTACCAAAGTACAATGCTCACTGATGGAAGAAGCACCATCGCCTACTCTCGTCAAACGCAGGACCTATGCTAGCTTGCCTCGTGGGCCAGTCCCGGGCCTGCTTTCGAGGGGATCGACATGCTCTATTTGCTTGCACTTCTGATCGGCGTCATTGCCGGTCTTCGCGCCATGACCGCGCCGGGCGCGATCGCCTGGGGCGCCTATCTCGGATGGCTGCCGGTGGCCGGCACCTGGGCAAGTTTCATGGGCCATTGGGCCGCCGTCGGTATCTTCACCATCCTCGCCATCGTCGAACTGGTCACCGACCAGCTGCCCTCGACGCCGAGCCGCAAGGTGCCGCAGCAATTCGGCGCCCGCATCCTGCTTGGCGCCTTCAGCGGCGCGGTGATCGGCGCCACTGCCGGTTCCACCATTGGCGGCCTGATTGCCGGCGCCATCGGTGCTGTCATCGGCACCTATGGCGGCGCCGAAGCGCGCGGCCGGTTGGCCGCCGCCTTCGGCAAGGATTTGCCTGCCGCCCTCATCGAGGACGCGGTGGCGATCATCGGCGGCCTGCTGATCGTGGCGGCGGTGGTATGACTGCCCAAGCCTCAGACGCCAAGACATACGACGCCATCATCATCGGCGCCGGACAGGCCGGCCCTCCTCTCGCCGGCCGGCTCACGTCAGCCGGCATGAGCGTTGCGTTGATCGAGCGCAAGCTGGTCGGCGGCACCTGCGTCAACACCGGCTGCATGCCGACCAAGACCATGGTCGCCAGCGCCTATGCCGCGCATCTGGCGCGGCGTGCCGCGGACTACGGCGTGACGTTCTCAGGCCCTGTCGGCGTGGACTACAAGAGGATCAAGGCGCGCAAGGACAAGGTCACAAACGACTCCCGCAGCAATCTGGAGACGTGGATCGCCGGCATGAAGGGCTGCACGCTTTATCGCGGCCATGCCCGCTTCGAATCCGCCAACACCGTGCGTGTCGGCGGCGACCTTCTGACCGCCGAAAAGATCTTCCTCAACACCGGCGGCCGCGCCTCGGTGCCCGACCTGCCCGGCGTCAACGACGTCGACTACCTCACCAACTCCTCGATGATGGACCTCGACGTTTTGCCTCGCCATCTCATCGTCGTCGGCGGCAGCTACATCTCTCTTGAATTCGCGCAGATGTTTCGCCGCTTCGGCTCTGAAGTCACCGTCATCGAGAAGAGTTCGCGCCTGACCGGCCGCGAGGACGAGGACGTGTCGGCGGCCATCCTGTCGATCTTCGAAAACGAAGCCATAGAAGTCCATGTCGGCGCCGACGACATCCGCTTTGCCAGACAGGGCAAGGAGATCGCCGTGACCTTCTCATCCGGCAAGCCGCCGGCGGTCGGCTCGCATGTGCTTCTGGCACTCGGCCGCACCCCCAACACCGACGATCTCGGCCTCGATAAGGCCGGCGTCGCGGTCGATCTGCGCGGCTTCGTCACCGTCGACGACCAGCTGCGCACCAGCGTGCCCGGCATCTGGGCAATGGGCGACTGCAACGGCAAGGGCGCCTTCACCCACACCTCCTACAACGATTATGAGATCGTCGCCGCCAATCTGCTCGACGACGATCCGCGCAAGGTCAGCGACCGCATCGAGGCCTATGCGCTCTACATCGATCCGCCGCTCGGCCGCTGCGGCATGACCGAGGCGGCGGTGAAGAAATCCGGGCGCAAGGCGCTGGTCGGCCAGCGGCCAATGACCCGCGTCGGCCGCGCCATCGAAAAGGGCGAGACGCAAGGTTTCATGAAAATCCTGGTCGATGCCGACACCAGGCAAATCCTCGGCTGCTCCGTGCTCGGCCCCGGCGGCGACGAGGCGGTGCACTGCGTGCTCGACCTGATGTACGCCAAGGCGCCGGTCGATACGCTGGCGCGCGCCGTGCATATCCACCCCAACGTCTCGGAGCTGTTGCCAACCATCGCCCAGGAGCTGAAGCCGCTCGCCTGACATAGCCCCGCGTCAAGCTCAGCGCTTTCTGCATTGGTGCGTTGCAGCAATGTGCATTGCGCGCGGCAAGGCTTCTCGTTCAGTCTGAATTGAACCGATTCAGTCTGGATTTTCCATGCCTTTGCCGATCCTTGCGCTTGCCATTGCGTCCTTCTGCATCGGCACCACCGAATTCGTCATCATGGGCCTGTTGCCGGAGGTTGCGGCCGATCTCGGCGTGTCGATCCCCTCGGCCGGCCTGCTGGTCACCGGCTATGCGCTGGGCGTCGTCTTCGGCGCACCCATCGTCGCCATGGCCACCGCGCATTTGCCGCGCAAGCCGGTCCTGGTCGCGCTGACGGCGATGTTCGTCGTCGGCAATCTGCTCTGCGCCATCGCGCCCAATTACTGGCTCCTGATGGCCGCTCGCGTTTTCACCGCCTTCGGCCATGGCGCCTTCTTCGGCATCGGCTCGGTCGTTGCCGCCAGCCTGGTGCCGCGCAACAAGCGCGCCAGCGCCATGGCGATGATGTTCGCGGGATTGACGCTCTCCAATATTCTCGGCGTTCCCGCCGGCACGGCGCTTGGCGAAGCCTTCGGCTGGCGCTCCACCTTCTTTGCCGTCGTTGGCATCGGCCTGATCTCTGTTGCGGCCATCGCCTGGCTGGTGCCATCCAATGTCGCCGAACCGAGCGGCGGCGGCCTGCGCAGTGAACTGCGCGTGCTGGGCAAGCTGCAAGTCTGGCTCGCCATGCTGATCGCCTCGCTGGCCTCGGCCAGCCTGTTTGCCGTCTTCACCTACATCAAGCCCTACCTTACCGATGTCTCCGGCCTGTCGACCTCCGCGGTCACCTGGGTCCTGCTACTGTTCGGCGCCGGCATGACCATAGGCAACATCATCGGCGGCCGGCTGGCCGACTGGAAATTGATGCCGACGGTCATCGGCACGCTGCTTTTGATGGCAGTTCTGTTTGTCGGCTTCACGCAGTTCGGCGCTATCGCCAGCGTCGCCATCGGCGTCGTCTTCTTGTGGGGACTGCTGATCTTCGTCGTCGTGCCGCCGCTGCAGATCCGCGTCGTCGAAGCGGCTTCGGAAGGGCCGAACCTCGCCGCCACGCTCAACCAGGGCGCATTCAATATCGGCAATGCCAGCGGCGCCTGGATCGGCGGCGTGGCTCTGTCGGCCGGCGTTTCCTATGCTCATTTGCCGCTGGCCGGCGCGGTGCTGGCCCTGCTGGCGGTCAGCGTAGCCGTTGTCTCGCAGGCGCTCGAAGGATCGGCGCCGATAACGACGGTTCCGGCCGCCGCCGAATAATTCCATTGCGCCCATGGCGGCGCGAACTGGACCAATCGACAGCCCTTCGGCAAAAGTGCATGTGTTCTGCCTCTTATCCTGGAGGCATCCCATGCAGAAATCGATCGAACGCATCGCCGGCGATACCGAAGGCGTTTCCTACGAATTCCCGGTGTTCCGCTTCGCCGGCGCCGACAAGGCAGCACCTTCGGCCTATCTCCAGGCAGCACTCCACGCCGGTGAACTGCCTGGTGTCGTCGCCATCGACGCGCTGATGCCGGCGCTGAACAAGGCCGAAGCCGAAGGCCGCATCAAGGGCAGCATCACGGTCGTGCCCTGGGCCAATCCGATCGGCCGCGCGCAATATCATTTCGGCGAGCACCAGGGCCGCTTTCATCTCGGCACCCGCAACAATTTCAACCGCGGCTTTCCGTTGCTCGCAGCACCGGACGCCAAGCTTTTGCCCGACACCACGCTTGGCACCCCCGACCAGCGATTGAAGACCCGTCTGGTGCAGCTGTCGCTCGGCCACGACATCGTGCTCGACCTGCATTGCGACGACGAGGGCCTTGCCTATCTCTACGTCCACGCCAGCCTGTGGCCGGCGATGGCCGATTGCGCCGCCGCAATGGGTATCGACGCCGTGGTGTTGTGGAGCGAGGACACCGACGGCACCTTCGAGGGCGCCACGATCATGCCCTACCAGAACGTCCCCGCCAACGTGGCGAAGCTCGACCGCCGCGTTGCCACCACGGTTGAATACCGTGGCATGCTGGATGTCGACGGCGCGCTGGCAAGTTCCGATGCCGAAGGCCTCTACCGGCTGCTGGCGGCGCGCGGCGTGATCGCCGACGCCGCCCTTCCCGAACCCGGCCCGTTCAAGGGCCTCGTCGCGCCGCTCGAAAATATCGACATGATGCCGGCGCCCCGGGCCGGCGCCATCCTCTACGACGTCAGGCCCGGTGACCGCGTCGCGAAGGGCGCGCGCCTCGCCACCATCGTCCACACACCGGGCGAGGCCGGCGGCCGCACCGAGGTGCTGGCACCGCAGGACGGCGTCATCCTGACCCGCCGCTCGCGCCGCATCATCCGCGCCGGCGAGGATCTCTTGAAGCTGGTCGGCGACAAGAAGAGCGCCGACGCGAGGTCAGGCACGCTGGAGGACTGAGCTAACCCGAAATCGCCAGCCGCGCTTTGGCCTCGAGCCATTCGGCCATCTGCCGGTACGGCACCGGGCCGTGGCTGACACGGGCGACACCAAGCTCGGCCAGGCGCTGGCGCGGCGGCACATGCGCCAGCGCGATGATGTTGACCGGCAGCACGGTGGCCTTGCACAGCGCCTCGATCAGACCCTCGTCGCCGAGCCCCGGCGCAAAGAAGCCGCTAGCTCCTGCCTTTTCATAAGCGTGCGCCCGCTCGATGGCCTGGTCGAGCAGCACGCTGTCATGCGCATCCGGCTTGGCCTTGAGGAAAATGTCGGTACGGGCGTTGATGTAGGCGGGAATGCCGGAAGCCTTCACCGCCGCCGCTGCCGCCTCGATCCGCTTCACCTGTACCGCGATGTCGTGCAGACCAGCGCCGCCGACGATCTGGTCCTCGAAATTGAAACCGATGGCGCCGGCCTGCAGGGCACGTGTCACCGTCTGGGCGACAGTCTCCGGCTCGACGCCGTAGCCGCCTTCGAGGTCCATGGTCACCGGCAGGTCGACTGCCGCCACGATGCGCCTGATGTTGTCCAGCGCTAGCTCCAGCGGAATTTTCTCGCCATCGGCATAACCAAAAGCAGCCGCGACCGGCCAGCTTCCGGTGGCGATCGCCTTGGCGCCCGCCCTCTCGACGATCTTGGCCGAGCCCGGATCCCAGGCATTGTAGAGAACGATCGGGTTGCCCTTGACATGAAGGGCATGGAACGTGCGTGCGCGCTCGATCTGCTCGGTCATTGCTGTCTTCCCGTCTTTCCGATGTTGGACGAACAGTCTAGGCAGGACCCCAAGCCTTGGCGATGTGCCATGGGCTGCAGAAGCGGCGGCCACAAACAGGCCTTTCAAACCTGTTGCGCATCCGGCTTTTCGCCGCTATGGATTTCGCCCATGAACATGCGCTCGATCAAGACCATTTGGTGGTGGGCTCGCTGACAGCGGCCTGTTCGAACGCGTGCGCGTGAAAATAGAGGGTGGCCGCAACGGAATGTCCGGGCGGCCATTTGTTTTTTCAAAGCCATTCCCGGGTCCGTTGCCCCAACAAGCCATATGGAGACGGCAATGACGATGAAGGCTCTGGAAAACGGCGCGGAAAGCTTCGTGACCGCAGGTGGTGTCACCATCACCCGCGAACGCCACGACAAGCCTTACGCCGGTGCGATCGATGCCTATGTCGATGGCTTGAACTCGCGCCGTGGTGCGGTGTTTTCCTCGAATTACGAATATCCGGGCCGCTACACACGCTGGGATACGGCCATCATCGATCCGCCGCTGGTGATTTCCGCGCGTGGCCGCGCCATGCGCATCGAGGCGCTGAATGGCCGTGGCGAAGTGCTGCTGCCGGTGATCGGCAAGACGCTGGCCGGCGTTGCCGAGGTGACGATTGCTGAAACCTCGAAAAAGCTGATCCGCCTCGATGTCGCCAAGCCCGGCCGCGTCTTCACCGAGGAAGAGCGCAGCCGCGTCCCCTCTGTGTTTACTGTGCTGCGCGCCATCACCGCTCTGTTCAAGACCGATGAAGACGCCAATCTCGGCCTTTACGGCGCCTTCGGTTACGACCTCGCCTTCCAGTTCGATCCGGTCGACTACAAGCTCGAGCGCAAACAGAGCCAGCGCGATCTCGTGCTGTTCCTGCCTGACGAGATCCTGGTCGTCGACCATTATTCGACCAAGGCCTGGACCGACCGCTACGACTATTCCGGCGACGGTTTTTCAACCGGGGGGCTGCCGCGCGACGAAATCGCCGAACCGTTCAAGACCGCCGACCGCATCCCGCCGCGCGGCGACCATGAGCCTGGCGAATACGCCAATCTGGTGCGCAAGGCGATGGACAGTTTCAAGCGCGGCGACCTGTTCGAGGTCGTGCCCGGGCAGATGTTCTACGAACGCTGCGAGACGCAGCCTTCCGAAATCTCGCGCAAGCTGAAGTCGATCAACCCGTCGCCCTATTCCTTCTTCATCAATCTCGGCGAAAACGAGTATCTGATCGGCGCCTCGCCCGAAATGTTCGTGCGCGTCAACGGCCGCCGCGTCGAGACCTGCCCGATCTCCGGCACCATCAAGCGCGGCGATGACGCCATTTCCGACAGCGAGCAGATCCTGAAGCTGCTCAATTCCAAGAAGGATGAATCCGAGCTGACCATGTGCTCGGACGTCGACCGCAACGACAAGTCCAGGGTCTGCGATCCGGGCTCGGTGCGCGTCATCGGCCGCCGCCAGATCGAGATGTATTCACGCCTGATCCACACCGTCGATCACATCGAAGGGCGCCTGCGCGAAGGCATGGATGCCTTCGACGCCTTCCTGTCGCATGCCTGGGCGGTCACCGTCACCGGTGCGCCGAAACTGTGGGCGATGCGCTTCATCGAGCAGAACGAAAAGAGCCCGCGTGCCTGGTATGGCGGCGCCATCGGCATGGTCAATTTCAACGGCGACATGAACACCGGCCTGACGCTCCGCACCATCCGCATCAAGGACGGCATTGCCGAGGTGCGAGCAGGCGCCACGTTGCTCTTCGACAGCATCCCCGAGGAAGAAGAAGCCGAAACCGAACTGAAGGCATCCGCCATGCTCTCCGCCATTCGCGACGCCAAATTGGGCAATGCCGCAGGCGCCGAACGCACCACCGCGCGCGTCGGCGACGGCGTCAACATCCTGCTCGTCGACCACGAAGACTCCTTTGTCCACACACTGGCCAACTATTTCCGCCAGACCGGTGCCAATGTCTCGACCGTGCGTTCGCCGGTGCCGGAAGAAGTCTTCGAACGGCTGAAGCCCGATCTCGTCGTGCTGTCGCCCGGACCGGGCACGCCGAAGGATTTCGACTGCGCCGCGACCATCAAGAACGCCCGCGCCCGCGACCTGCCGATCTTCGGCGTCTGCCTTGGCCTGCAGGCGCTGGCCGAGGCCTATGGCGGCGAACTCAGGCAGTTGCACGTGCCGATGCACGGCAAGCCGTCGCGCATCCGCGTCTCCAAGCCCGGAATCATCTTCTCCGGCCTGCCCAAGGAAGTGACCGTCGGCCGCTACCACTCGATCTTTGCCGATCCGGTGCGGCTGCCCGACGATTTCATCGTCACCGCCGAGACCGAGGATGGCATCATCATGGCCTTCGAACACCGCAAGGAGCCGATCGCCGCCGTCCAGTTCCATCCGGAATCGATCATGACGCTCGGCCACAATGCCGGCATGCGCATCATCGAAAACATCGTTGCGCATCTGCCGCGCAAGGCCAAGGAAAAGGCCGCTTAGAAAAGATGGCGGCAACGGACAACATGGCGGCGATCGCAGCGAAGGCAGCGGCCAGGCAAAGGATCGCCAGCCTTGCCTTCTGGTCGATTGTCATCGCCTGCGTGGTGCTCGCGCTCAAGCTTGCCGCCTGGTACGTCACCGGCTCCGTTGCGCTCTATTCGGACGCATTGGAATCGATCGTCAACGTCATAGCCTCGGCCGCCGCCTATTGGGCGGTCCTGGTCAGCTACAAGCCGGCCGACCAGGACCATCCGTTCGGCCACCACAAGGCCGAGTATTTTTCGGCGGTGCTGGAAGGCGTGCTGATCGTGCTCGCCGCGCTTTTGATCCTCAACGAGGTCTGGCGCTCCTGGCAGACGCCGACCCCGCTCGAACAACCCTGGGAGGGCTTGGCGATCAACGGCGTCGCCACCGTCATCAACGCCTTCTGGGCCTGGACGCTGATCCGCGCCGGGCGCAGCGCAAAATCACCGGCGCTGGTCGCCGACGGCCGGCACATCATGACCGACGTCGTGACCTCGGTCGGCGTCTTCGGCGGCCTCGTCGGCGCTATCCTGACCGGTTGGCAGATCCTTGATCCGGCGCTTGCCGTCATCGTCGCGCTCAACATCCTGTGGCAGGGCTGGCACGTCATCGGCTCGTCGATGAACGGGCTGATGGACCGCGCAGTGGACACGACCGAACACATCCACATTCGCGACATCATCTCGGCCAATTGCAAGGGCGCGCTGGAGGTTCATGACCTCAAGACCCGCATCGCCGGCCGCGCCACCTTCATCGAGTTCCACCTGGTCGTCGACGCCGACATGACGGTCGGCGCCAGCCACGTCATTTGCGACCGCATCGAGGACGCGCTGAAGGCCGAAATCCCCTCGGTGCGCGTCACCATCCATGTCGAGCCGGACGACGAGGCGAAGCTGCCGAAAGGCACGACGGCGGTGCCGTTCGCGTGAGGCGAGTTACCACGTTTCGATAGTGAGATCTTTGATCCGCTCGAATTCCCGGATATTGCGGGTTATCAGCGTGAGGTCCCGAGCACGTGCCTGCCCGCCAATCAGCGCATCGTAGGGACCAATCGGGGTTCCCAGTGCCGCAAGCCCAGCACGAATCTCGCCGGCATGTCTCGCGTCGTCTCGGTCGAATTCAAGTACCGGGAACTGCAAAGCTTCGATGCGCGCCAGATTTTGGACCTTTCGCTGGCTCTTTTCAGCGCCGTAGTACAGCTCATGCAAAACGACCGCCGAGAGAGCAAAGTCTTGTGGTGCATGCCGTTTGAGCAAAGCCAGCAGACCCTCGTCGCCCGCGATGATCGCTATGACGGCATTGGTGTCGAGCAGGTAGGTCACTTAAAGAGGTCATCCAAAGCAGGTCGATCCTGACCATCCTGACGCTCCAGCGCTCCCTGGACGAAATCGTCGTCAACCGGTCCGATGACCTGGTCGAGCCATGCCCAATCCTGCGCAAGCGGCTCCAAGATGACAGTTTGCCCATGACGACGGATCGAAACCTCGTCTGCCTCGAACCGAAACTCCTTAGGCAAGCGCACAGCTTGTGACCGGCCTGACCAGAACACCTTTGCCTTGTCCATGTGCTATCCTCAAATGAGATATAGCAAAGATATATACCATGGTAGCGTCATAGACAAGATCGAACTCAACGAGTGCAGGCCGTCTGCGGCATAGCCTCCAAACGGTAGACCTTGTCATCGGACTTGGTCTTGCCATCCGCCGAGCACAGATCGACAATCGCCAGGCTGCTATTGGGGTTGGCCAGCATCAGGGTGCCGTTGGCGCCGCGCTTGAGGAAGATTTCCTTTTGCGCGATATCGCAGGAAAAGTTGCTCATCTTCGAACTGGCCGCGCAGCGCCATTGATCCGCTTCACCCTGGCAGGAATAGGTCTGCGTGACCTTCGTCCCGTTCTTCCTGGTGGTCACCGAGACGGCGACATCGGAGCCGTCGGGCCAGTTGGCGACATCGCCTGAGGCAAAGGAGGCGAGTTCGACCGGCCCGCGGAAGACCCGGATCGACTGCGTCACCTGGTCGGGATGCGAGGAGAGATGCGCGGCATCGTAGTCTCGCCCGAAGCAGAAGGGTTGGTCCGGTTTCAGTCGCTCGCGCAAGGGAGCCCCAAGCGCCGGATCGATCGGGTCGATCTTGGCGAATTCAGCCTGGCAGGTTGCGGCCGGCATCGGGTCGAGACGGAAATTATCGTCCTCCGAGCCCAGCGCCTGCCGGTCATATTCGGCTTCGCCCAGTTCGTCCTCCGATCCGGCGTCGAGATAGAGATCGGACGAGACATCGGTGAGGATCAGGCGGCCTTTGTCGTCGAGCTTCAGCGACGCCATGGTGCGGTCGCAGTCCATGCCGCAGCGGATCGGACCTGACTTGCCGTCCTCGGACTCGTGATTGCACCAGCCGCCGGCCCATTGCGGCGCCTTGGCGCCGCGCACCATGGTGGTGAGAAAACCGTTGTAGGAGGTGTCGGCGTTTGCCATCGGCTCCTCGTTCGGATGGCTCACCGGATCATGGCCATAGAGGAAGAAGATCCGCGCCACCTTCTGCTTTGGATGCGCCTTGAGGTGCGCCGCATCATAGACGCGGCCGAAACACGCATCGACGCCATTCGGGCTGAGTTCGGGTAATTTAAGCGCATCGCCGGCAAAACCCTCAAACGCGCCGAGCAGCACGGCGCCAAATCCAGCGCTGGCAACAACCTTCCACTTCCTGAACGCCATGTGACCCCCTCCTCGCATCGACAGGACGTAACGTGAATTTATGCTAGTATCATGGCCGCAGCCACGCAATTTGCGGGGAGCGCCAAGCCGAGAGGATGCCATGCGTCGACGCGACATGTTCCGGGCCAGCCTTGCCGGTGCCGCCGGCCTGTTCGGGCTGAGCCGGGCCGCCGCCGCTGAAGACAGACCGAAGGTCGCCTATCACCTCAGCGACCTCGATAAGGTCAACTTCGTGCTCGGCAACATCAAGAACCACTATGAAGGCACCGGCGGCAATGTCGACATCGTGTTGGTCGTGCATGGTCCGGCCCTCGCCGGCTTCAAGTCGAAAGGCATATCGGCGGCGATCTCGGGACGCTTTGCCGGCCTTGTCCAGCAGGGCCTTGAGCCGCATGCCTGCGGCAACACCATGCAAGGCATGGAGATCACGCTTGCCGACCTGCTCGAGGGCTTCCACGCCGCCGACAAGGGCGGCGTCGTCAAGCTCGCCGAACTGCAGCGCCAGGGCTACGCCTATCTCCGGCCCTGAGCCGCCACGGGCTTGAACGTGAAGGCCATGAGAGCCTACGAAGGGTGGCCAAACAGCCCGAAGGAAAGTGCTCATGACCGCGACCACCCTCGTCATCCCCGATCTTGCCGGCAAGGCGGTGCTGGTCACCGGCGCTTCGACCGGCATCGGTGCCGCCCTTGCACTGGCCTACGCCGCCCAGAAATGCCGGGTCGCCCTGCACTACAATTCGAGCCGGGAGGCCGCAGAAACGCTGGCCAAAAACATCCGCGACAGCGGCGGTGAGGTGTTCCTGACACAGGGCGACTTCTCACAGGCAGCCGATGTCGAGCGGGTAGTCGAGGAGAGCGCCGAAACATTCGGGCGGCTCGACGGGCTGATCAACAATGCCGGCGGCATGCTCGGCCGCGTACCTTATGCGGAGCAGACCGAGGCGCACTACGACGCGGTGATGGACCTCAACGCCCGCTCGGTGCTGACGGCCTCGCGCAAGGCGATGCCATGGCTGAAGAAGCAGGGCGGCTTCATCGTCAACACCTCGTCGATCGCGGCGCGCAATGGCGCTGGCGGCGGCGCCGGGCTGTACGGTTCGGCCAAGGCCTTTGTCTCCAATGTGACGCGCGGCATGGCCAAGGAACTGATCGGCTTCGGCATCCGCGTCAACGCGGTGGCGCCGGGCACCATCGCGACACCCTTCCATGAGCGCTATTCCACCGACGAGCAGATGAAGGGCATGGTCGCCACCATTCCTCAAGGGCGTGCCGGCACGGCCGAAGACTGCGTCGGCGCCTATCTCTTCCTATCCTCCGATCTCCTGAGTGGTTACATCACCGGCCAGGTGATCGAGGTGAACGGTGGCCAGTTGATGCCGTGAGCCGGCAATTGCATACTGCGTCTCGCAACCATGCATGTCGTGCGCACGTTTGCTGAGGTTGGAAGAAGGGGAGAGGCAATGTACGGATTGATCGGAAAGATGCGGGCGTCGCGCGGCCAGCGCGACGCGATCATGGATGTGCTGCTCGCCTCGACCGGCGCCATGCCGGGTTGCCTGAGTTATGTCATCGCCCGCGACCCGGCCGATGCCGACGCGATCTGGGTGACCGAAGTGTGGACCGACGCCGCAAGCCACAAGGCTTCGCTGCAGCTGCCGGAGGTCCAGGCAGCGATCGCCAAGGCCCGGCCGATCATCGCCGGCTTCGAATTCCAGGTCGAGACCCATCCGGCCGGCGGTTTCGGCCTGCCCGCCATCAAGAACGAGTGACATCCCAACGCGGGGTCGGGGTCGTGAATTTCGTCCGAGACAGCGTTCGCATTTTTCTCTTCCAGGTCTAAGACCCAAACATGGACTCTTCGCCAGACCAACCGGCCGTCGAACGCATGGCGCGCATGCGTCCGGTTCGGCAGTGGGTGGTGCTGCTGATCGTCTCGCTGCTGTTCGCCGGCGCGCTGGAATACGCCGCACTGCCGGCGGCGCTGCTGATCGGCCCGATGCTGGCGGCGATCCTTGCCGGCACCAATGGCGCCACGGTGCGCGTGCCGCGGCCGCTGTTCGCCGCCGCCCAGGCCTTGGTCGGCTGTCTGGTCGCGGCGTCGATCTCCACCGACATTTTTTCGGTGTTCTACAAGGAATGGCCGCTGGTCCTTGTCGTGGTGCTGGCGACCCTTGCGGCGTCCAGCCTGCTTGGCTGGTTGATCAGCCGCTGGCGCATCCTGCCCGGCACCACCGCGGTCTGGGGCTCGTCGCCGGGTGCTGCCACTGCCATGGTGCTGATGGCCGGTGCCTTCGGCGCCGATCAGCGCCTCGTCGCCTTCATGCAGTATCTGCGCGTCATCTTCGTCTCGATGACGGCAGCACTCGTCGCCAAGATGTGGGTCGACACTTCGGGCATCGAGGTACCAGCCATCGTCTGGTTCCCGCCGATCGAACCGGCAGCCTTTGCCGCCACGCTCGGCGTGGCGCTGGTCGGCGGCCTGCTCGGCCGGTTGTGCCGGCTGCCGTCACCCTTCTTCCTCGGCACCTTCATCATCGGCACCATCGTCCATCTCGGCTTCGGCGTGGCGATGCAATTGCCGCCATGGCTGCTGGCGCTCTCCTATGCGATGGTCGGCTGGTCGATAGGGCTGAATTTTACCCGGGCGATCCTGCGTCATGCGACACGGGCGCTGCCGCAGATCGTCGGCTCTATCGTCGTGCTGATCGCCTTTTGCGGCGGGCTAGCCTGGCTGATCAGCCACGTCCTTGGTATCGATCCGCTGACCGCCTATCTCGCGACCAGCCCCGGCGGCATGGACAGCGTCGCCATCATTGCCGCCGCCGCCCAGAACGTCGACATATCCTTCGTCATGGCCTTGCAGTCGGCCCGCTTCCTGGTCGTGCTCATCGCCGGGCCGAGCATAGCGCGGCTGATGGCGAGAGCCGTCAGGGACTGAGATTCAAATATCCAGGGAAGAGGAAAAGTGCCCATGAAACGTCGTGTGAATGCCGTCGATCTCTCAGGCCGGGTCGCCGTGGTGACCGGCGGCGCGCAAGGCATCGGCCTTGCTGTCGCCCGGCGACTGCTGTCATCGGGCGCCAGCGTCGCCATCTGGGATGTGGACGAGACCGCCATGGCGAAGGCCGTTTCCGAACTCGCCCCGCTCGGCCGGGTCGAGGGTTTGCTGTGCGATCAATCGCTGATGGAGGCCGTCGACAGCGCCGCGACCGAAACCGAGCGCTCGCTTGGTCCGGTCGATCTGCTGGTAAACAATGCCGGCATCGCCGGACCGGCAGCGACGGTGGCGGATTATGATCCTGCCGCCTGGCGCCAGATAATCGACATCGACCTCAACGGCGTCTTCTACTGCTGCAAGCGCCTGGTGCCCGGCATGATCGCGCGCAGCTACGGCCGCATCGTCAACATCGCCTCGGTCGCAGGCAAGGAAGGCAATCCGAATGCCGCCGCCTATTCCGCCGCCAAGGCCGGCGTGCTCGCGCTGACAAAATCGCTCGGTAAGGAACTGGCCGGCCACGACATCGCCGTCAACGCGCTGACCCCATCGCCCGCCCGCACCCGCATCCTCGAACAGCTCACTGAGGCCCAGGTCGCCTACATGCTGGGCAAGGTGCCGCGAGGCCGGTTCGTCGAAGTCGAAGAGGCGGCTGCGATGATCGCCTTCATGCTATCGGACGAAAATTCCTTCACCACCGGCGCGACCTTCGACCTGTCCGGCGGCCGCGCCACCTACTGAGAAGCAGAGCTATTCCTCGCTGTCTTCGTTATCGCCGTCGGCCGCGAAGGACTAATTCAAGAGCCGCTCAGCGTCGCGGCAAGCCGGTCGGGAAGGAAATCGACGAAGGCGCGAACCTTCGGCGACAAATGACGATTGGACGGCCACAACAACCGGAACTGGCCGCGGCCGTCGACATGGTCGTCCAGCACCGTGCGTAGCTGGCCGTCACGCAGCGCCTCGCGGACCAGGAAATCGGGCATCGAGCTGATGCCGAGCCCGGCCATCGTGGCGCCCTTCAGCGCCTCCGTGTTGTTGCAGGTCAGCATCGAGCGGACCTGCGGCTCGGCGCTGCCGCCGATGAACGGCCAGCCTTGCAGCTTGCCGCTGTTGGGAAAGCGGAAGCGGATGCCGTAATGGTTCACGAGATCGTCCGGGCGGCTCGGGTTGCCGTGCTGCTCGATATAGGAGGGTGCCGCACACAACAGCAGCCGGAAGGGTGCAAGCGGCCGCGCCACCAGGCGCGAATCCGGCAGGTCGCCGCTGCGGATCGCGATGTCGACGCCTTCGTCGATGAGGTCGACGATGCGGTCGTTAAAGTCGATGTCGAGTTCGATTTCGGGATAGCGCGCCATGAACTCCGACAGCACCGGGAACAGCAAATGATAGGTCACGATCGGCGTCGAAACGCGCAGCCGCCCATGCGGTGTTTCGCGGCTCCGCGACAGCATCGCCTCGGCATCGTCGATGTCGTCGAGGATGCGCCGCACCCGCTCGTTGAACAGCTTGCCCTCTTCGGTCAGGCCGATGCGGCGCGTGCTGCGCTGAAGCAACCTTACGCCGAGATCCTGCTCGAGCCTGGCGACGCTCTTGCCGACGGCCGATGCCGAGATTCCGAGCGTGCGGCCCGCAGCGATGAAGCTGCCGAACTCAGCCGTGCGGGCAAAGGCCAGGAGCCCATTGAGGCGTTCCATCGCATCTCTCCATTCGAGCGTTTCAGTCCGGTATATCTGGATATTTAACACTATTTTTCTCGAAGTGTCGCGAGCCTATCTTCCCGTTACGACCGGCGCACCAAGCTTGCGGCAGGCCGGCGGATCCTGGTTCAGATAGGAAAATTATGACCCCGAAGACCACAAACGGCGCGGTCGCGCCATGGCTTGTCCTGTTGTCGGTATGCCTTGCCGCCATGACAATGCCCTTGACCTTCACCGGCCCGGCCGTCGCGCTTTCCCGCATTGCGGCCGACCTCGGCGGCAGCCCGATCGCGCTCAACTGGGTGACCAACGCCTTCATGCTGACCTTCGCCGCCACCTTGATGGCATCAGGCGCGCTGGCCGACAATCATGGCCGCAAGCGGCTCTTCCTTGTTGGCCTCGCCACCTATGTGCTGGCATCGCTGGGATCGATGTTTGCTCCTGATATCGTCTGGTTCGATGTGCTCAGGGCTGCGCAAGGGCTCGGCAGTGCCGCCGCCTTTGCCGGCGGCGCCTCCGCTCTTGCCCAGGAATTCGATGGGCCATTGCGGCTGCGCGCCTTCTCCTTCCTCGGCACCAGTTTCGGCATCGGCCTCGCTTTTGGGCCGATCGCGTCGGGCCTGCTCATAGATGCTTTCGGCTGGCGATCGATCTTCGTCTTGGTGGCAGTGCTCGCGATTGCAGCCGCTTTGCTCGGCCTGCGCACCATCAGGGAATCGCGCGATCCGGATGCGACCGGCCTCGACTGGGCGGGAGCCGGCACCTTTACGATCGCGCTGGCATCGCTGACCTACGGCGTGCTGCAAGCGCCGCAGAGCGGCTGGACCGATCCCCTGGTGATCGCGCTTCTCGTGGCGGCCGCCCTTTGCTTTGCCGCTTTCGTCGTCGTCGAGCGGCGCGTGCGCCGGCCGATGCTCGATCTCTCGCTGTTCCGCTTTCCCCGCTTCGTCGGCGTCCAGTTCCTGGCGGCCGCTCCCGCCTATGGCTTCGTCGTCCTGCTGGTGCTGTTGCCGATCCGCTTCATCGGCATCGAGGGGATGAGCGAGATCAAGGCGGGGCAGTTGATGATCTGCCTGTCGGGACCGCTGTTGATCCTGCCACTGCTCGCCGGCCAGGTAGCGCGCTGGATCGCTCCGGCAACGATCTGCGGTGTCGGCCTGCTTGTGGCCGCCGGCGGCCTTGTCTGGCTGAGCCTGACACCGCCTGTCGTCGCAGCGCTGGTGGCGCCGCTGATCCTCATCGGCGTCGGCATCGCCTTGCCCTGGGGGCTGATGGACGGACTTGCCGTCGGCGTCGTGCCGAAAGAGCGTGCCGGCATGGCGGTCGGCATCTTCAACACCACCCGCGTCGCTTGCGAAGGCGTGGCGCTGGCGATCGTCATGGCAGTCCTGTCGGGTTTCACGGCAGCCCAACTGGCGGCTCAGGGAACGGCGTCTTCCCTGGATGCAACCGCCGCCGCGCAGCTGCTGGTGACCGGCAACATCGGCGAAGCGGCAGCCCGCTTGCCGGGTGCCGGAGCCACGGTCCTGGTCCAGGCCTATGAGATCGCGTTCGACAGGCTGCTGATCGTGCTGGCGGCAATCACCATCGTCACCGCCCTTGTCGTCTTTCTCGGCTTGCGCCGTGGATGGGCGGTGGAACACGAGACCATTGCTCTGCCGGTTTGCCAGGAAGGGTAGCTGAGCCGCGTCAGGAGATGACGAGGCTCGCTATGCGGTGGCCGTCCAGCACGAAGGTCATGTCACCCTCGCCGTTGAAGCCATTGCCTTTCACGGCAATGCGGACGCGGTAGCTGCCCTCGACCTCGGCGATGCGGACAATGCGAAGATTGGACTTCACGCCGATATTGTCCGACTGGTTCCAGCGCGCGATCTGCTGGCGGCCTTGGAAGGACCGCCCCCAGTCGGTCAGGGACGCGTCGGCTGTGAACGTGTGGAGAACGGCTTCGCTATCACCCGCATTGGTGGCCTCGATAAAGCGGCGGATAGGTTCGGGTGTGGTCATCAATCGAGCCGGTGCATCAGATCATCATCCAGCCAGCGGCCGAAGAAATAGACCAGCTGCTTGTGCCACCATGGCCAGTCATGACTGACATCGCCGCCCCAATAGTCGACCCAGGCGGGAATGGATTTGTCGCGCAGGATCTGTTCCAGCCTGCGGGTCTCGACCAGCATCCGCTCTTCCCAGGCGCCCTGCCCGCAGCAGAAGATCATCCTCAGCGACTTCAGCCGGGCAAGCAGTTTTGGGTCTACGATGCCGGGCAGATAGTCGAGCGGCGAATTGTAGAAAATGTCGCCTTCCAGCACCTTGCCGAAGAAGTCGCCCGCCGAATAGACGCCCGACAGCGCGATGACGCCGCTGGCGAGTTCGGGAAAGCGAAAGACGAAGTTCGAGGAATGATAACCGCCCATCGAACAGCCGGTGAACAGCGGCTTTAATTTGCGCCCGCCATTGGCTTGCTCGGCGGTCGCCAGAAACTCCGGCAGCGCCTCCTCGCGCACATATCGGAAATAAGCCTCGTGGCGACCGATACGGTGGGCGGCGCCGGCATGCTTGTTGAAGAACGATTCCGAATCGACGCCGTCGACCGCGAACAGCTGGATGCGGCCGGTATCGATGAATTCGGCCAGCGCTCCAACCCCTCCGGAATCCTCGAATTGGTAGAACCGCCCCTGCGACGTCGGGAACACCACCACCGGCCGGCCGGCATGGCCGTAGCGCTTGTATTCCATGTCGCGGCCGAGATTGCCGGAGAAACCCTTGTGATAAGAGATGTCCATCGCGTCTAAGCCTTTTCCGCGTGGATGTAGGCGACGGCCGCGCGCAGCTCTCTCTCGTCCTTCGAGCGCATCTGGTAGGCGTAATTTCCCATGGCGCGGCTGAAAACCTCTTCAATTGGCTGATGATGGACGATCTTGTCGCGATGCGCGGCTATCACGTCCTCATGGCTGTGCAAATAGTCGAGGCGCCGCTTGCGGCTTGCATAGGCGGCGAAATATTTGCCCTCGTAAGGCCCGCCGGCGGCATCCTTCACCACCATGTCCGCCCAGGCCGCGTAGACGTCGATGTCGAACGTGTAGTTGATCGCATCGGTCATCCAGGCGCCGGGCGGCCGCATGTTGACCTCAAGCGCGATGACGCGGTCGTCCTTGGTTTCGAACAGCTCGATGTGGAAGAAGCGCTCGCGCACGTCGAACGCTTTGAGGATCTTGCGGCCGGCTTCTTCGATCGCCGGTCGGACCTTGGGAAAGCAGGTGTAGCTCATGTGGCGGTCCTTGTTGACCACTTCCATGATGCTCTGGTCGTAGCGGTGGCTGGCCGCCAGCACCACCTCGCCGTCACGGTTGACCAGCCCATCGAAGGTCACCACCAGCCCCTCGATGAACTGCTCCATGACGAAGGTCACGTCCTCGGGCTTGTCTCTGAAGAACTGGTCAAGCTCCCTGGCGTTGGAAATCTTGAAGGTGTTCGAGGCGCCGGAACCGGAATCGGGCTTCACCACCACGGGATAGCCGACGCGGCGGATGAAGGTCATGGCACCGGCCCGGTCGGAGCATTTGCGCTGGGCGATGGTGTCGACGCCGCTCTTGCGAAAGAATGCACGCATGCGGCTCTTGCGCTTCAAATTCTTCACGAAATCGAGCTTGGTTCCGTAGATGTTGAAGTCGGTGCGGATGTTGGCCTCCAGCTCCAGCCAATGCTCGTTGAGTGACTCGAAGCGCTCGATCCGGCCCCATTTGTGGATGAAATGACCCATGGCCCGGAACACCGGATCGTAGTCCTCCATGTCGGCGATGCGGTAATATTCCGACAGGGCCACCTTCAGCTTGCCGTCCAGCGCCTCATAAGGCGCATCGCCAATGCCCAGCACCGTAGCGCCGGCCTTTTTCAGCCGGTCGCAGAAATCGGCGCCGTTGGCGGGAAAATGCGGCGAGAAGAAAACAAAATTCACGGATGATCCCTCCGACGGCGAAGCATTGCGGGCTCGGCTACACGCAAGTCTGGCGCATTTGCCGCGCATGGGGAAGAGTGCTCGCGAGTGGTGGAATGGCAGCCCACTTGCCTGTCCATGGCGGCTCCTGTATGAACCCCGCCATGAACACGCGCGTCTCCTCCGTCGCTTCCCGTCCGACCGGCTTTGCCGGCGAGACCGTGCGCGCGCTGGCATCGACCCTGCTTCTTCTCGGCCTTATCGGCGATCGCCGGGTTCGCTGAAGGAGCGCCCGGCGGTCGAACCGCCGCTTACGCGCACGCTCCTTGGCCAGTTCAGAAATTGGCAATTCACATCAAGCGAACGAAAATCTGATAAGGCGCTGCTCGCCCTGGAATCCGTCCGAAGACCGATCCGCGAGCCGCCGGGAGAACAAGACGATGAACGCACGAGAAGACATCCGCGCCGGCGAAGCCGAAAGCGTAAAACGCGCGGCCGGCCACATGCCGGGCGCGGCCCGAAAATACCAGCCCTACCCGACGGTCGGTCTCACCGACCGCACCTGGCCCAACAAGGTCATCGACAAGGCACCGGTCTGGTGCTCGGTCGATTTGCGCGACGGCAACCAGGCGCTGATCGATCCGATGGGTCATGAGCGCAAGGCGCGCATGTTCGCCCTGCTGCTCGACATGGGTTTCAAGGAGATCGAGATCGGTTTCCCCTCGGCCTCGCAGACCGATTTCGATTTCGCCCGCTGGTGCATCGAGGAAGGCAATGTGCCGGCTGATGTTTCGCTACAGGTGCTGGTGCAGTGCCGTCCCGAACTCATCACCCGCACCTTCGAATCTCTGAAGGGCGCCACCAACCCGATCGTGCATTTCTACAATTCGACCAGCGAGTTGCAGCGTCGCGTCGTCTTCGAGAAGGATGTCGGCGGTATCAAGCGCATCGCCACCGACGCGGCCAAGATGATCACCGACATGGCGGCCAAAGCCGGCGGCGGTTATCGCTTCGAATATTCGCCCGAAAGCTTTACCGGCACCGAGCTCGAAGTCGCGCTGGAGATATGCAACGCCGTCACCGAGATCGTGAAGCCGACAGCCGACAACAGACTGATCATCAACCTGCCGTCGACCGTCGAGATGTCGACGCCCAACATCTATGCCGACCGGATCGAATGGATGTGCCGCAACCTGGACGACCGCGAGAACCTGCTGATCTCGCTGCACCCCCACAACGATCGCGGCACCGGCATCGCCACCACCGAGCTCGGCCTGATGGCGGGTGCGGACCGCGTCGAAGGCACGCTGTTCGGCAATGGCGAGCGCACCGGCAATGTCGACATCGTGACGCTGGCGCTCAACATGTACACGCAAGGCGTCGATCCCCATCTGGATTGCTCCGACATCAACCGGATGAAGGACGTCTACGAATATTCCAACCAGCTGAAGATCTCCGAGCGCCATCCCTATGTCGGCGAACTCGTCTACACCGCCTTTTCCGGCTCGCACCAGGACGCCATCAACAAGGGCATGAAGGCCTTGAAGAAGGCCAACACGCCGGTCTGGGAAGTGCCCTATCTGCCGATCGATCCGGCCGATGTCGGACGCAGCTACGAGGCGATCATCCGCATCAACTCGCAGTCGGGCAAAGGCGGCATCGCCTATGTACTGCAGGCCGATTACGGCCTCAATCTGCCGCGCAACCTGCAGATCGAGTTCAGCCAGGAGATCCAGGCGATCACCGACGCCGAAGGCAAGGAAGTGCCGGCAAAACGCATCCATGACCGCTTTATCGAAACCTATGTCGACCAGCCCGGCGCACGACTGAAGTTCCTCGACCATCACACCTATCCCGATACCGAGAAAAAGGGCCGGCGCGTGGTCGAGGCGGTGATCCTCGACAACGGCAAGGAGACGACAATCGCCGGCTCCGGCACCGGCCCGATCGACGGCTTCGTCGATGCGCTGTCGCGTCATGTTGGCGTCGACATGTCGGTGCTTGATTATTCCGAACATTCGCTCCAGCGCGGCTCGAACGCCTCGGCGATTTCCTATGTCGAGATGGAATATCCCGGCGGCAAGCTGTTCGGCGCCGGCATCAACACCAACATCGTCGCCGCCTCGCTGGAAGCCGTTGTTTCGGCCGCCAACCGAATAATTAGCCGCAAGGCCGGCTGATATTTTCCTGGGCGCCGAATGTCCGCGGCGCCCGGAAATCCCTCATTTGCCGGGAGAAATTCCGGTTTTTCGTGTCTCCACCAGTAACTATCCGGTGTGTTACGCGATCGCATAACATAAGCATGCTTGTATGGAAGTGCAGGCTCTATATGATTGCGCCTCAACCTGTGCCGAGTTCGAGAGGATCGACACTTGCAGCATGCCACGCCTGCCGCCCCCGCAGTGCGCGAGACACTGGAGCGACTGCTCGCCAGCGAAACGTTCGGCCGTTCCGAGCGCGCGCGCAAGTTGCTGCGCTATCTTGTTGAGCGCGAGCAGGCCGGCGAAGCCGACAGGCTCAAGGGTTTCTCCATCGCCATGGACGTCTTCGGCAAGGACGGCGATTTCGATTCGTCGACCGACGCCGTTGTCCGGGTGCAGGCAGGCCGGCTACGCGAACTTCTCCAGCATTATTTCGCCAATGAAGGCATAGCCGAACCGGTTCGCATTGCCATTCCGCGCGGCGGCTACGTGCCGTCCTATGAGCTCAACGCCATACGCCTGCCGGTTGGGCAGGAGCCGCTTGCGGCGGCGGTAGCCGCCTTGCCCGGATCGCCCGACCAGACGGCTCTTGACGCCGTTCCCGCTGGCGCGACGGCCGCGGGGGTTACAGAACCTGGGCCTTCGCTGGCGCGCCATCTCCAGTTCTTCTGGGTCGCCATGACGCTGGTCATCCTCATGCTGGGCGTGCTCATCCTGCGCCAGGGCAGCGGCGCATTGCTTGCCAGCAGTGATCCGACCTCGGTGGTCGAGACCGCTGGCGTAACGAGCAGCATCGCATCGCCGTCGATGGAGGCCCTGCCCCTCGTCTACATCGCCGTGAAGGCCACCGGCCCCGAGGCCGGCCGCGTCGCCGCTTCGCTGCGCGCCGGCCTTGCCGGTTTCGACACCATCGACTTCATCGGCCGCGACGCCGACAGCAAGCGCGACCCAAGCACCGACCCGACCAGCTTCGTTTTCGATGTCCTGCCGGGACCAATGGCAGGTGACGTGACGCTCGAACTGCAGAGCGTGGCGACCGGCCGCGTGCTTTTGTCCCGCAGTCTGACGGCCGCCGACAGCGCACCTGGCACCGTCGAGGATCGTATCGCCGCCATCCTCAGCTCGACCGTTCCCGCCTCCGGCCCGCTCTACAGCTACATCGAACAGAACGGCATTCAGACCGGGCTGACGAGCTGCCTGATCCTCAACGACAGATACTATCTCGACCAGAGCACCAGGACGCACGAGGCCGCCTATCGCTGCCTGGACAACCTCGCCGGCCAGGGTGCGAAATCGTCGTTGGTCTATTCGGAACTGGCCTCCCTGACCCTTGAGGCCGCAACCGATCATTACGCCTATCCGCCTGGCGCGACGGTCGAACAGGCAATGTCTTTCGCCCATCGCGCCATCCAGATGGGACCGACCAGCCCCTATGCGCACCGCGCCTATGGCTACCTCAATTCGCGCCTCGGCAACACCGAGGAATCGATCCGCTGGATGCGCAAGGCCTATGAGCTCAACCCCTACGACCTCGGCATGGCTGCCGCTTACGGCTATGGCCTGATCTTTGCCGGCAAATATGCCGAGGGAACACCCATCCTGACCCATGCCGTCGAGACGTTCAGCGGCCATCCGACATGGTGGGATTTTGGGCTTTTCGCCGGGCAATTCATGCTGGGCGAGATGAACAAGGCCGCGATAGCCAGCGAGTCGCTGCGCACGACGGCGATGAAATCGCATTATCTGGCGGCGCGGCTGATCGGCGCCAAGGCTGCCGGCCGCGAACAGCTGGCAGCCAAGCTTCTGGATGAGCTGACCACCAAATTCCCGAAATTCGCCGCCGATCCGCGCGCGGCCTTCGCCGAGCGCAAATATCCCGCCGATCTGACCGACCGGCTGGTTGAGGCGCTGCGCGCCGCGGGCCTCGGCAACGCCAGCTAGTCTTTCCGGATCGCGAAAACTTTACTGGCCATCGGTCTGGACTGGGAGCAATCCAGCCTCGATTCGAATTTCCTCTCCAGTCTTGCAATAATCGCACATTTTCATGGTCTCATCCCTCTATGTTGCCGAGCGGGGCGCCGGGCCGAAGACGGTCGTCCTGCTGCATGGCTTCGGTGGTTGCCATGATATCTGGCGCGAGGTGACCGCGTCGCTAGGGCCCGATGTCAGGACCTTGGCCTACGATCTTCCGGGACACGGACTGTCTCTCGAATTTCCTGGCAGCGGCCCGGCCAAAACAGCGGCGCGAGCGGTTCTCGCCGATATCGCCGCACGCGGGATAGCAAGGGTGCATGTCGCCGGTCATTCGATGGGCGGCGCGGTCGCCTCCCTGATGGCGCTTGCCGAGCCTGAAAGGATAGGCTCGCTGACGCTTCTGGCGCCGGGCGGTGTTGGCCCCGAGATCAACGGACCGCTGTTGCGCCGCTACGCCGCGGCCGCCGACAGACGGGAAATCCGCGCCTGCCTTGCCGCCATGTCGGGACCGCGAAGCCCGCCGCCCGAACGCATCGTTGGCGTCCTGGCGGACCTACGCCGTCGCCCGGCCAGTTGCGCAAGCTGATTGAGATATCGGCCGTCATGACCAGGAACGAGCGGCAGGGGGTCATACCCCGCGAACAGCTGGACACCCTCGACATGCCGGTGATGGTGGTTTGGGGAACGGACGATCCGGTGCTGCCCTTTACCCAGGCTGATTGTCTGCCGGCGCATTTTCATATTCATCACGTGCTCGATGCCGGCCATATGCTGGTCGAGGAAGTGCCTGATGTGGTCGCCCAGGCCGTGCGCCGAAACATGGCACGCCGCGGCAGGCGCCTGCGTCCGACATTCGAGGCCGCGGCGAGCTAACTTACTTGCGCCCCGCATCTCGCCAGTGCATTTTGCCGCCGCCTGTGTTAACTCGCAATTAACCATATCAGCGAGGCGACGCCGATGAAGGACACTGGCGAAAACATCACCCCCATCGACACCTCCCGCAAACTGTCCGACGCCGTTCGCGATGTGAAAAATGCCTTCGCCGATCGCGACGATGTCGTGGTCGACATGCGCGAGGCGCACCGGATGCGGCTTGATCTGCTCGCGGCCGAGCTCGCCCCGGTCTTTGCCGACGTGCCCGCTGACATGGACAATTTCGACTTCGTCGTCTCCTCCGGCCTGCAGCCCCGCCTGTGGATCGACGCCGTCAGCCATGTCGCCATGGGGCGCGACCGCCGCACCTACCGCTTTCTCAGGGATACCCGCATCGGCCGCGTCGTGCTCGCCGAATCGACCGATATGAAACCGGTCGCCGATCAGGTCACGCGCTATGTGGCGGAGCGTATCGTCGAGCGCCAGCGCATGATGGAGGGCGGTGTCGAGCCGGCCGTCGCCGACCTGAAACGCCCTGCGGTGGTCGAAGCGGAGCCGCCCTTGCAAGCAGCCGCGCCAGGCAAGAGCTGGTCAACCTTCTTTGCAGGCCTGGGCTTCGTCGCCGCCGGCGCGCTTGTTGGCCTGGCGGTGGCGGCCGCGCTGTTTTGGGATCGCCTGATGGCGATGAAGATCAGCTTCTGATCAACGATCTGAAGGCCTCGGTGTCTGCGCGCCGAGTTCAATGACCTGCAGGTCCGATGGCGGCAAGGCCGGCCCGGTCAGGCCGCGCCGCGTCAGGCGAATCAGCCAATTGCCCTTCTCCCCGTCAATATCGAGCAGATTGTACTGTGCCGCCGGGTTCTTGCTGCCTGGCGACTGCCCGGCGGCGGCGACGCCGACGACCGGAATCCTGGCGCCGCGCCCGCCGATGAAGAACAGCGACGGCAGATGCGAATGGCCGTGCAGCACAAGTTCGGCGCCATGCCTATGAACGGTCTTGTGGAAGCGGGAGATGCCGAACAGGCGCTTTTGCTGGGCGACGGCGCCGCGCACCGGCGGATGATGGATCATGATCACCCGCAACAGGCCGCGTTTGTTCGTTGCGTCGAGCACTGTCGCCAGCCTTTGCGCCTGACCTTCGAGGAAGAAGCCGTTGGCCATGAACGGCGCCGTGGCGCGCGCCGTCGAAACGCCGATCAGCGCGACATTGCCGCGTACGCGCAGATAGGGAAAAGCGTTGCGGTCGATCGGCGCAGTCACGCCGTCGCCGCTCATCCACGCCGCCCAGGAGCGGCAGACCTTGTCGAAGGCGCCCGGCACATAGGCGTCGTGGTTGCCCGGCACCACCGAGACATCCTCCGGCGAACCCAGCGTCTCAAGCCAGTGCTTGGCCATCTCGATCTCGCCGTCGAGCGCCAGATTGACCAGATCGCCGGTAACGGTGAGGTGGTCGGGTGTGCTCGCCTTCATGTCGGCGACGATGGTGTCGATGACGGCATCGTGCATATGGCGGCGGCGGTTGCGCTGCCAGTTGACGTAGCCGACGACGCGCTTGGACGCGAGTTCGCGATAGGTTACACCGGGAAGCGGCCCCAGATGGACATCGGAAATATGCGCGAGCCTGAACATCCTTCCTTCATAGGCGACGCGTTCCCCGCTTTCCACTCACTGTTTCCTGCCCATCCACGGTTTCGCTAGTCATGGCTATATCGGACCCGGAGCAGGCGTTTCGCCAGACCGGTTGGGCAGGCCTCAGGGCAAGGCTGTTCCATCTCTATTTCCTGCTGCGGCGGCCGATGACGCTGGGCGTGCGCGGCCTGATCCACGATCGCGCCTCGAACACTGTCTTCCTCATCCGCCACACCTACGTTCCCGGCTGGCAATTGCCGGGCGGGGGCGTCGAAGTCGGCGAGACGCTCGGTGAGGCGCTGGTGCGCGAACTGGCCGAGGAAGGCAACATCGCGCTGACAGCCCAGCCGGTGCTGAAATCGATGCATTTCAACCGCCGCTCCAGCCGCCGCGACCATGTCGGCCTCTATCTCATCGAAACCTTCAACCAGACCGCGCCGAAACTGCCGGACCACGAGATCGCCGAAGCAGGCTTCTTTCCGCTCGACCGCTTGCCGCATGGCACGACGCCGGCGACGCTGCGGCGGCTTGCCGAGGTTTTTGAAGGCCAGCCGGTATCGCCGTACTGGTAGGCTGTCAATCCGATGCTCACGCCGCCTGCCTGAACCGCGCCCGGTCGTGCGGCGCGCCATAGTCGAGCCCAGGCCCGACCGGCACGATGCGCGTCGGGTTGATGCTCTCGTGGCTGCCGTAATAGTGCATTTTGATGTGGTGCAGGTTCACCGTGCCGGCGATACCAGGCACCTGGTAGAGGTCACGCAGATAGTTCGAAAGGTTCGGATAGTCGGCTATACGGCGCAGATTGCATTTGAAATGGCCGAAATAGACCGGGTCGAAACGCACCAGCGTGGTGAACAGCCGCCAATCGGCCTCGGTGACACGCTCGCCAGTGAGATAGCGCTGTTTTGACAGTCGGCCCTCCAGCGTGTCGAGCGCCGCGAACAGCTCGCCGAACGCCTCTTCATAGGCCGCTTGCGTGGTGGCAAAGCCGGCACGGTAGACGCCGTTGTTGACGGCTGGAAAGACCAGCGCATTGACCTTGTCGATCTCGCCGCGCAGGCCTGGCGGATAGGAATCGAGAGCGGCATCGCCCCACTCGTCGAAGGCCGAATTGAGCATGCGGATGATTTCGGCGGATTCATTGGAGACGATGGTCTCTTCCTTCTTGTCCCACAGCACCGGCACCGAAACCCGGCCCGAATAGGCTGGATCGGCCTTGGTGTAGATTTGGTGCAGGAAGTCGAGGCCGTAGAGCGTGTCGCCGGTGGCGCCATCCTCGGCCAAAAACGTCCAGCCCTCAGCACCGAGGAAATGATGCACGACTGAAACCGGGATGATGTCTTCTAGCTTCTTCAGCGCGCGAAAGATCAGCGTGCGGTGCGCCCACGGACAGGCGAGCGAGACATAAAGATGGTAGCGTCCGGGCTCGGCCTTGAAGCCGCGCGTACGACCTTGCGCCGGCGCGCCGTCGCGCGTGATCCAGTCACGCCACTGCGTCTCGGCGCGGATGAACCTGCCGCTGCTATCGACATTGGCCGGACGGCCCTGCCATTTGCCTTCGACCAGCAATCCCATACGAAATCTCCTTGCGTGCCTTGGCCAATGTAGTCGCAAGGCGGCAATGCCGAAGCCGTCATCTGCTGAACAGAGCGTCACTCGTATGAAACGCCGGATGAAAACAGCCGATTGCAGCCGCCGGAAATTGATGCTAGCGGACACTCCGCATGTTCGATCTTGGCTTGATCCGGTTTGACCGACGACGAAAGGGCGCCCGCGCTTAGAAAGCGCTGACTGGCGAACGCTGCCGCTTGCAGCAACCTTTCCTCTTTATCGGACCGCGAAGACCATGAGCCTTGCCGACGTGAAATACCTGCCGGAAACTCCGGCGCATGATCCCGAAATCGAAGCCATCAACGACGAAGCCTTTGGCCCCGGCCGTTTCGTGCTGGCCGCCTACAAGATCCGCGAGACCGGCGGCCACGAGCGCTCGCTGTCCTTTGTCGCCATGGATGGCGACATCGTCATTGCTTCGGTGCGCATGACCCGCATCGCCGCCGGCGCCGGCCGCGCGCTGATGCTCGGGCCGCTTGCCGTGCGGCCCGCCTTCAAAAATCTCGGCATCGGCCGCCGGCTCGTGGCGATCGCGCTGGAGGCGGCCGCCAAGGCCGGCGCGCCGGCGGTGATCCTTGTCGGCGACGAGCCTTATTACGGCCCGCTCGGCTTCAGAAAGATCCCCCGCGGCCAGATCTCCATGCCGCGCCCGGTCGACCTCGACCGGCTGCTGTCGCACGAGATCGTGCCCGGTGCCGTGGCGCGGCTCTCCGGCGAGGTCGGCCATGCCAGCCTTGCCAGGATCGCGGAGCAGGCACCAGTGATGGCCTGAGCTCCAGGATCGGTCACGGCACCGGTCGCGATGGATCCCCATTGGTCAGGTTGCACCATGGCGGCGACCTCCGTAGCATGACCCGGAACAGCACGGAGCATGCAGCATGAACCCGAACGGCCAGATTGCGATCGTAACCGGCGGCGGCTCCGGCCTCGGCGAGGCAACCGCCCGCGCGCTGGCCGACAAGGGCGCGCGCGTCGCCATTTTCGATATCGGCATCGACCGGGCATCGAAGGTGGCGGGCGACATTGGCGGCGCCGCCATCCAGTGCGATGTGAGCAGCGCCGACAGCGGTGCGGCCGCGGTCACCGAGGTGGAAAAGAGACTTGGGCCAGCGCGCATCCTGGTCAATTGCGCGGGCATTGCCATCGGCGTGAAGACGATCGGCAAGGATGGTCCACATCCGCTCGACCAGTACCGCAAGGTGATCGAGATCAATTTGATCGGCACCTTCAACATGATCCGCCTCGTCGCCGACCGTGCCGCCAAACTCGAACCGCTGCAGGGCGGCGAGCGCGGCGTCATCGTCAACACCGCGTCGGTGGCCGCTTATGATGGCCAGATCGGCCAGGCCGCCTATGCCGCATCCAAGGGCGGCGTCGTCGGCATGACGCTGCCGGTTGCCCGCGACCTGGCGCGCTCCGGCATTCGCGTCTGCACCATCGCGCCCGGCATCTTCAAGACGCCAATGATGGCCGGCATGCCGCAGGAGGTGCAGGATTCGCTCGGCGCGGCCGTGCCCTTCCCGTCCCGCCTCGGCGAGCCGTCCGAATATGCCGCGCTCGCCCTGCATATCGTCGAAAACCAGATGCTGAACGGCGAAACCATCCGCCTCGATGGGGCAATCCGCATGGCGCCGAAATAGACGGCCATGGCGGCCGGCGCAGTGAAGACCGGTCCGCTGGCCGGCCTGAAAGTCATCGAGATGGCTGGGCTTGGCCCGGTGCCGCTGGCGGGGCTGATGCTGTCGGACATGGGCGCCGAGGTGCTGCGCATCGAGCGCACCGGTTCGGACCAACCCCTGCTGCCGCTCTCCGATGCGTACAATCTCGACCGTCACGGCCGCTCCATCCTGCGCGTCGACCTCAAGCAGGCAAAAGGCACGGAACTGCTGCTGCACCTTGTCGAAAAGGCCGATCTGTTTGTCGAAGGCTTTCGCCCCGGTGTGATGGAGCGGCTCGGTCTCGGCCCGGATGCTGCATTGGCGCGCAATCCGGCGCTGATTTACGGCCGCATGACCGGCTTCGGCCAGGACGGGCCGCTCGCAGGTCGCGCCGGCCACGACATCACCTACCTCGCCTATTCCGGTGTGTTGCATGCCATCGGCCGGGAGGAAGGCCGGCCGGTGCCGCCGCTGAATCTGATCGCCGACAATGGCGGCGGCGCCATGATGCTGATCGCCGGGGTGCTTGCAGCGCTGTTCGAGCGCTCGCGCTCCGGCAAAGGCCAGGTGATCGACGCGGCGATGGTCGAGGGCGCTTCGATGCTGGCGGCTCCCATACACGCCTTCATGTCGGCAGGTCTGTGGAGTGACCGGCGCGGCGCCAACCTGCTCGATTCCGGTGCGCCCTTCTACGATAGCTATGAGACGGCGGATGCACGCCACGTTGCGGTCGGTTGCCTTGAGCCGCGCTTCTTCGCCGCCTTCGCAAGGCTGCTGCCGCTCGGCGAGGATTTTGTCCGCGGCCAATACGACAAGGCGTTGTGGCCGGACATGCGCGCGGCCATTGCCGACAGGTTCCGGCAGAAGACACGCGACGACTGGGACGCGCTGTTTGCCGCAAGCGACGCCTGCGTGGCGCCGGTTCTGTCGCTGGCCGAAGCCAGGGATCATCCGCACAACCGGGCGCGTCACGCATTTGTGAAAGCCGGTGCGCTCGAGCGCCCCGCGCCCGCGCCACGCTTCTCGGCCTCGCAGCCGGCGCTTGCCGGCATGCCTGAAGATGACGATCAGCTGCCCCAGACTGTGCTGGCGCGCTTCGGCTTTTCGACAGCCGAGATCAAAGCGCTTGTCAAAGCCGGCATGATTGGCCAATAACTGGATTTAGAAAATCAACTTACCTGGTGAGCATTTTGGACCAGCCGAAGAAGGACGTCATACGCGCGACGGACGCCGAGGCGATCAGGCTGGCCGCAACGCTGATCCGCAGCGCCCGGTTCGGCGCCTTCGCGGTGATCGAGCCGTCGACCGGCGCACCGCTGGCCTCCAGGGTCGGAGTCGCCACCGACATCGATGGCACGCCTCTGATCCTTGTCTCGGCGCTGTCAGCCCATACCGGCGCCATCCTTGCCGAGCCGCGCTGCTCGCTGCTTGTCGGCGAACCCGGCAAGGGCGATCCGCTGGCGCATCCCAGGATAACGCTGGTCTGCCGGGCGCAGCCGCTGGAACGCGGGTCGAGCGCGCATGCCCGCGCCGAGCGGCGCTATCTCAACCGCAATCCCAAGGCAAAGCTCTATGCCGGGCTCGGCGATTTCTCGATCTTTCGCCTCGAGCCGGAGCGCGCCAGGCTGAATGGCGGCTTCGGCAAGGCCTACCTGCTCGACCGTGCCGATCTCATCACCGAGGGGTTGATCGTCGACGAGCTGGCCGCCAGCGAACAATCCGCTCTCGACCACATGAATGCCGACCATCTCGACGCCATCGCCGTCTATGCCCATCATTTCGCCAGGGTTGAAGGTGATGGTTGGACCATGACCGGCTTCGATGCCGATGGCATGGACCTGGCATCGGGCGACACCGTTTGCAGGGTCTATTTTCCGCAGCCATTGAAGACCGCGCGCGACCTGCGGCCGGTTCTGGTCGACATGGCCAAAGCCGGTCGTGCGCCAGCTACGCAAGGATAATCGTCATGAATCAAAAGCACGTCTTGAGATTTGGGCGAAATCATCTACGATTCAGGCGACGCTGAATCAGCAGCGTGATCCATAGCTGAATTATAGCAGCCAACGCTATTTGCCCCCATAGCGTTTGGATGAGCAGGAAAACATGGGGCATCGATGGTCTCGACCAAACTAATCGCCAATGCCGAATCGGCGGCGACATTTCTGACCCTTATGGGCAACGAAAAGCGGCTCTTGATCATGAGCTATCTGGCCGACGGTGAAATGTCGGTCGGCGCCATCGCCGAAAAGGTGATGCTCAGCCAGTCCGCTTTGTCGCAACATCTGGCCAAGCTCAGGGCGCTCGATCTTGTCGAGACCCGCCGCGACCGGCAGATGATCTACTATTCCTGCAAGTCCGAAGCGGTGCGCGAACTGTTGCGCATGCTGGACGGCATTTTCGGGATAGGCGACTTGTCCCAGATGGCAACGCGTCTGCGCCGCGCCGGGACTTGACCTGCAGGGCTTGACTGGCGGCTCCGATCGCTCCTTACCTCGCTGACGATTTTTCGCCGGCCGAGGTATTGATGGATCCGATCCAGATCGACGACGCGCGCGATCCGCGGGTCGCCGCCTATCTCGACATCCGCGAGCGCGATCTCACCGGCCGCCATGGCCGGTTCGTTGCCGAAGGCAAGGTGGTGCTGGACGTCCTGCTGTCAGCCGGACGCTTTGCTGCGGAGTCGGTCCTGGTCCTCGAAAACCGGCTGGCCGGGCTCCACGACATCCTGCGCAAGGCCCCTGCCGACCTGCCGGTCTACGTTGCGGCAAGCGCCGTCATGGACAGGATCGCCGGCTTCCACATGCATCGCGGTATATTGGCGATCGGCAGCAAGGGCACGCCACAGCCCGCCGAGGCCTTGCTCGACACCTTGCCTGCCGAAGCGTTGATCGTCGTTCTCATCGGCATCGCCAACCATGACAATATCGGATCGATCTTCCGCAATGCCGCCGCCTTCGGCGCCGATGCCGTCTTCGTCGACGCCACCTGTTGCGACCCACTGTATCGCAAGGCGATCCGCGTCTCCGTCGGCGCCGCGTTGAAGGTGCCCTTTGCGTCCTTCGGCGACACTGAAGCTTTCATCGCGAAGCTCGGCGAGTTGGGCTTCGGCCAGGTCGCTTTGTCGCCGCGTGGTGAGGCTGACATTCGTGATGCCGCGCGACCGAAACGACTGGCGCTCTATCTCGGCACCGAAGGCGAGGGCCTCCCGGAGAGCCTGCTTGCCCGCCTGCGGACGGTGCGGATCGCGATGTCGGAAGGGTTCGACAGCCTGAATGTCGCTGCCGCGTCAGCCATTGCGCTGCACCATTTTTCGCCCTGATAGGCGTAGTCAGGCAATTCCAAGCCGGGGCTTGAAACTCAGCTCGGCAAATCTGCCTTCTGCAACGCCCGCACGCGATCGGCGAGGCTGGTGGTTCCCGACCGCGTTTCCTGCGGCGCCGCCAGCGCCTTGGCGATCGGTGAACCGGGTCCTTCGAGCTTGGCCGTCAAATGGACGACCTCAGCCGCCAGATTGTTCATCTGTTCGCGCAAGGCAGAACCGGCATCATTGCCATTGCCGGGGCCATTCCCGGGCTTCGCGGATCCAGAACCGCCAAGCTCCGCCTTCATCCGCTTGTTTTCGCGGGCCAGCGTCGTCAGCCTGGCTTCGAGCCGCTCTCGGTCGCCTTCGAGCTTGGCGAGCGTCTTGTCGATGTCCTCGTTCCTGGCGCGGGCGCTGTCTTGCGCACCAACTAGGCCAGCAGCCGCGGCGCCTCCCGCAGCCTCGCCCTTCACCCGTTCGCGAAGCCGGGCCAGTTCCTTTTCGCGGCGATCGAGCTTGTCCTCGCGATCGGCAAGCGTGGCGAGCAGACGCTCGAGCTTTCTGTCGAGATCAGCGGTTCTTTTCTTTTCGGCCTTCAAGGCATCGCGCGTGGCCTTGGCCTCGGCGACGACTTCCTGATGGCGCCTGTCGGCCTCCTTGCGCTGGCCGCGCAGCACTGAAATGTCGTTGGCAAGTTTTTCCAGCTCGGATTCGCGAGCCACCAGTTCGATCTGACGATTGCTGGAGGAGAAGGACGCGTCGTCGTACATATGCTCGAGCTTTTCCAGCTCGAGCGCGCGCTTTTCCATCATGCGCTCTGTTTGTGCAAGCCTGTCCGACAGCTGTTGTATCTGCTGCTCGCGATGCAGCAGCAATTCGTTTTTTTCCCCGAGCTCCGAAAGCGCCTGCTTCTTGTCTTTGCGCTCGACCGCCAGGCCCTTCAGCGCCTCGCGGCCGCGATTGATTTCGACGAGTTGCTCATTCGCCTGCTCACGCAGCGTCTTGATGCTGATTTCGAGCCGGCGCGTCGTCATGGCGAACTCGGCCCGCAAGCTGTCCTTGTCGGCCTGGATCTCGGCCAGCGTTCGGGGCACCGACGCCTCGACACGCTTGCGTGTCAGCGCGACCGCCCGCCGCCAGATGGCCGGCGCGACCAGCAGCGCCAGAAAGCCTGCGCACAGAAAGCCGAGGGCGAAGAACAGGATCGACTGAACCAAGGTGACTACCCGTTACGGGCGGGCCGCTATCCGGCAACCGCCAAGTCTGGACTTTGCCATGTTCGCATGACGCAAATCCAGCGCTGCGGCAAGGGTTTGCCGCAGCTGCACCGGGTCAGAATCTGTTGATCGGGTCGAAGTGTGGTCGGAATCGCTCAGAAAGGATTCCAGGTCGGCCTCTGCGTCAGCTTCAGATAGCCGAGATTGACGCCAAGCCGCGCGCCGACGCCGGTGCGGATCGGCACCAGCAGCACCCTGTTGTTCTGCAGCACGTTGAAGCCGACGCCGGCCACGACATAGGCCGAACCGGCAACGCCGCCGAACCGATTGTAGAGATTGCTGACGTCGTCGAGGTTATAGACGAGCATCATCACCCGCGATCCCTCGCCGCCGAAATCCCAGCCGAGCGAAGGCCCTTGCCAGAACACCTTATGGTCGCCGGCATTCTTGGTGTAGAGCGTACCTTCGCCATAGGTAAGGCCGCCGATCAGCGCGCCGGAGCCCTCTTCGCCGAGCAGATAGCCATTGGGCAGGCCGTAGGAGGCAAAAATCTTCTCGACGACGGTGGCGAGACCGCCCGACGTCGCGCCGAAGAACTTGTGACCGGAATCGACGATCTCCTGAGCGGTGTATTCCTGTGCCCGCGACGCAGAGGTTGAGAAAGCGAGAGCGCCCATGAGGGCAATCGCCATGAAGAAGACGCGGACAAACGTCCGGTCGTAGAATCGGGAAACCATGCTTCCAATCTCCGTCAGGGAGCACTTTCGCCGACGCCTCGCACCCCGTCCGGCTCTTTAGGCGGCCGTTAAGGATGACTGTTACGGGCAAACTATGCCGTAATCCTTTTTCAACCATTAACCTCCCACATGAACATGGCGGTTCGAAGGCTGTTTCTGACTGTCTGCGCGGGCTCCCATCCTGTGCAAAGATGCCGTTTTTTCTCACGAGAATTGTGGATTGTTGCTGCACGCTCGGGCGCTGTGTATTCAGAATGCCTGGGGAGAGAGCGTGATTCGGGTGGTGAGCGTGGCAGTCGGTCGCGCGGCCACCAGGATGTGAATTTTAGCAGGGATTTTTCGCCGATGGCTGAGCTTTTCTCTCTCTCCGCACCCGATCTCGCAGCCTTGTTGTGCAGCCGAGTCTGCCACGACATCATTTCGCCGGTCGGCGCCATCAACAACGGCCTTGAACTCCTGGACGAGGGCGGCGCCGACGAAGACGCCATGAAACTGATCCGGCAGAGCGCCAGAAACGCTTCGGCCCGCCTGCAATTCGCTCGCATCGCCTTCGGCGCCGCCGGTTCGGCCGGCATGATGATCGACACCGGCGATGCCGAGTCCGTCGCCATCGCCTTCCTGAAGAACGAGAAGCCGGAATTGATCTGGAACGGGGTTCGCGCCCTGCTGCCCAAGAACAAGGTCAAGTTGCTGCTCAATTTGCTGCTCGTCGCCAATGCTGCCATCCCGCGCGGCGGCAGATTGGTGGTCACGCTGGAAAACCTCGACACCGAGCCGCGCTTTGCGCTTGCCGCAAGCGGCCCGATGCTGCGCGTGCCGCCGAAATTCCTCGAACTCCATTCCGGCAACAAGCCCGAGGAGCCTATCGACGCCCATACCGTCCAGCCCTACTACACGCTGCTGCTGGCGCGTGAGGCCAACATGACGATCTCGATTCACGCGACCGCCGAAGAGATCGTGCTGTCCGCGGCCTGAGCGAAGCCGTTCGGCAGGACGCCGAGCATCAAGAACAATCAAGTATCTTTTCCCGCTGATATTTGCGGCAATTCAGAACAGGCAAGTTTCATCGCCGGCAACGCCCCTGCAGAATGGGGCTGCAAACGACATGTTTGTAAAAACTTTACCTAACGGCTTTTCTGCTTCTTTACCAGATTGGCCTAGTGTGCATCCCGATACCCGGATGCCGCCGGTTCGCACCATGGCAAAGAGGACCCGGAAATGAAGCGCTGCATGTTTGTCGACGATTCGAGCGTCATCAGAAAGGTTGCAAAACGGATTCTTGGCGGCTCCGACATGGTGGTGATCGAAGCGGCAACTGGACTTGATGCTGTCGAGATGTGCGCTGCCGAGATGCCTGATGTGATTGTCGTCGACGGCGCCCTGCCGGACATGCAAGCGGTCGACGTCATTCGCCAGGTTCGCGCCATGGAGAGCACGATCAAACCGCAGATTCTGATCTCACTGGTCGAGGTCGATGTTGCCTCGATCATGAAGGCAAAGCGCGCCGGCGCCCAGGGTTATCTGTTGAAGCCGTTCAACCGGCCGCAACTGCTCGAACGTTTTCGTACCTTGAAGGTTGCCGCCTGACTCGGCACGTCCTCGGCCAAGAAGGACAGCAAAAAACCCGGCCTGAGCCGGGTTTTCTCATTAAATTCAATCGGATGGTGTTCGCTCAGGCGCTGACGCGGATGTCTTCCGGCTCGCGCAGCACATAGCCGCGACCCCAGACCGTCTCGATGTAGTTCTGCCCACCGGATGCTGCGTCGAGCTTCTTGCGCAGCTTGCAAATGAAGACGTCGATGATCTTCAGTTCCGGTTCGTCCATGCCGCCATAAAGGTGGTTGAGGAACATTTCCTTGGTCAGCGTGGTGCCCTTGCGCAGCGAGAGCAACTCCAGCATCTGGTATTCCTTGCCGGTCAGATGCACGCGCTGGCCGCCGACTTCGACGGTCTTGGCGTCGAGATTGACCACCAGGTCGCCGGTGGTGATGACCGACTGGGCATGGCCCTTGGAACGGCGCACGATGGCATGAATGCGGGCGACCAGTTCGTCCTTGTGGAACGGCTTGGTCATATAGTCGTCGGCGCCGAAGCCCAGGCCGCGCACCTTGTCCTCTATACCGGCCATGCCGGACAGGATCAGGATCGGCGTCTTCACCTTGGACAGGCGAAGTGTCCGCAAGACTTCGTAGCCGGACATATCGGGAAGGTTGAGGTCGAGAAGAATGATATCGTAATCATAAAGTTTACCGAGATCGACACCTTCTTCGCCGAGGTCGGTCGTGTAAACATTAAAACTTTCAGATTTGAGCATCAGCTCGATGCTCTGAGCGGTTGCACTGTCGTCTTCTATCAGCAGAACGCGCATTTCATTCCCCTTTTCTGCCGCCGGACCATGTCACGACCCATCCGGGACCGGAGCAGTGATTGCCTGAACAGAGGCTGCCATCGAATGGTTAACAAAACCTAATTCCGCACCAAGGACGGTACCAGATTTTTTAACCCCTTTCTACACCCTCTTGAATCTAATGATGAATCACAGAACCAAATCGCTAATGCTACACATTAATAAGTCGGACTAAGTGACTCAAGGGACTCGCTGGCCGGCTTCCGTATCGGGAGCCGGAATTTTTACCCGGCCTTAAGTCCTCGCCCTTATGATTAACAATGCGCGTAAACGAATGGTTACCGCCGGCAAAAAACTTTAGGGATTTGTTTCCCATAGTTCGGGGAATGCCGGTGGATACGGGCGGCGCCAGGCCCTGGCGGGCGGATTGGACGATATGTGCAGGTGTGCGTTTCCGGGAGTACCGAATCATGAAGTCACGTGAAAACCTCGTTCGGCTGAAGCAATTTCAGGTGAATGAGAAGCGGCGGCAGCTGCTGCAGCTCGACATGATGATCGCCGAGTTCGAGCGCATGGCCGTTGAACTGGAGCTTCAGATCACCGCCGAGGAGAAGAAGGCCGGCATCACCGACATCAATCATTTTGCCTATCCGACCTTCGCCAAGGCGGCGCGTCTGCGCCGTGATAACCTCAGAAACTCTCAAAGCGACCTCGCCCAGCAGCGAAGTGCTGCCGAATCATTACTCGGCGAAGCTGAAGCGGAGCTTTCCAAGGCCGAGATGCTGGAATCGCGCGACACCAAGATCCGCGACGCGGAACTCGGCGGTCGCAGCGCCATGATCGGCTGACGGCAGGGTTTTAACCCGACCGGCGCCGCCTGACGCCGCGCTTTGCTTTGCGTGTAGCGCGCCAAAAGGCTCCGGCGCTGCTGATCCGGCCCGTAAGGCGGCCGCAGCTTCAGGCCCGTGCCAAATCCCTTTCCAGGTTCGCCGCCGCCCTCGCCCGCGCTTGCTTGATGTCAGGCACATGCTCTTCCGACCAGGAGCGTATCTGGGTGAGCAGCCCCGCCAGGTTCTGGCCAAGTTCGGTCAATTCATATTCGACCCGCGGCGGGATCACCGGAAAGATTTCGCGCCGCACAAGCCCGTCGCGCTCGAGGACGCGCAGCGTCTGCGTCAGCATTTTAGGCGTGATGCCTTCGAGCTTACGCGCCAGTTCGCCGTTGCGCATCTGGCCACGGCGCAGCGCACAAACCGTCAGATAGACCCATTTGCTGGCCAGCATCTCGAGCACGGCGTGCGAAGGACACGTCCGCTGGAAGGCGTCATAGCCGGAGCCGCAATCATTATCACTATCCATGAGGTGCCTATATATGGAAAAGGTACATACTGGACAAGGGAATATTACTATCCAAATGATAGTGGCACAGAAACCCCAGCAGGAGCCTCCCATGCGTGCCGTTGTCCAGAATTCAGTCGGCGGACCCGACGTCCTCGTCATCGCCGATCGCCCCGCGCCCTCGCCCAAGTCCGGCGAAGTGCTCGTGCGCGTGCATGCTGCCGGCATCAATCCGGTCGATGGCTCGGTGCGCGCCGGCTACTATCCATTGCTGGGCGAACCGCCCTTCACTTTGGGCTGGGATATTTCAGGTACGGTCGAGGCGGTAGGCCCAGGCGTCGATGGCGGCCTCAGGGTCGGTGACGCCGTGTTCGGCATGCCGCGTTTTCCCAAGCAGGCCGCGGCCTATGCGGAGCTCGCTGTGGCCCCGGCCGATGAAATCGCACCGAAGCCGCAAGGCATTGACCACAATCATGCCGGCGCGCTGCCGCTGGCCGGTCTGACCGCCTGGCAAGGCCTTGTCCGCCATGGCGGCCTGAAGCGCGGCCAGCGCGTGTTGATCCATGCTGCGGCCGGCGGCGTCGGGCATCTGGCGGTGCAGATCGCCAAGGCGCACGGCGCTTATGTCATCGCCACCGCCAGCCCGAAGAAACTCGATTTCGTCCGCTCGCTCGGCGCCGATGAAGTGGTCGACTACACCAAGCGAGATTTCACCGCCGAGGTCAGCGACGTCGACTTGGTGCTGGAGCCGATGGGCGGCGACCATGCCGACCAATCGCTGACAGTCCTGAAGGACGGTGGCGCCCTGGTGTCGCTGCTCAATATCCACGACACCACCCGAGCCAAGGCTGCTGCGCGTGGGATCCGCGTCGAGCGCATGTCCGTCGTGCCCGACCGTGAAGGCCTCGTCGAACTTGGCAAACTGGTCGATGCGGGAAAGCTTGCGGTCCATGTGGCAAAGGCGTTTCCGCTCGAACAGGCGGGCGCCGCGCACGCTTTTCTCGCCACTAGGCCGATCGGCAAGGTGGTGCTGACGGTCTGAAGCAGGCATTACCGACAGGCAAAAGGGCGCGGTTACCGCGCCCTTTTCTGTTGTGGTCCTGGCTCTAGTGCCGGTATTGCTGGATGCGCGTCGTGCGCAGCCCGGCAAGGCCGTATTCGTCGATCGACGCTTGCCAGGACAGGAATTCCTCGGTGGTCAGCTTGTAGCGCTGGCATGCCTCGTCGAGGCTCAAAAGCCCGCCGCGCACCGCAGCAACCACTTCCGCCTTGCGCCGGATAACCCAGCGACGTGTATTCGTCGGCGGAAGATCGGCAATCGTAAGAGGGCTGCCGTCAGGCCCAATAACATATTTGACTCGCGGTCTAACAAGATCGGTCATCGTACTCTCTACTAAAAACTCAAAGACCCAATCCCCACCACATTACCGCCACAGCTTTAAAAATTGCCTAAGCGAACCCTAATGAGTAGGTAAGGATCATGAACGCCGCGTTAGTCTTTTCGTCGGCATTTGAGGCAACGGCGGGCAGGCGCGCAATTTTCCCGCAAAATCGGCACCGCCGCAAAGCTGGCGCCGCTGGTGTGGTTGACCTATATTCGCGCCACTGCCATTGAAGCGCCGCGCAGAACGAAAGAACCATGAACAGCCTCGACCTTCCCGCCAGCCCGCAAAACACCCGCATCGTCGTCGCCATGTCGGGCGGTGTGGATTCGTCTGTCGTTGCCGGCCTTTTGAAGCGCGAAGGCTATGATGTCGTCGGCGTCACGCTGCAGCTCTACGACCATGGCGCCGCAACGCACCGGGCCGGGTCGTGCTGCGCCGGCCAGGACATTGACGATGCCCGCCGCGTTTCCGAGACACTGGGCATTCCGCATTACGTGCTCGACTATGAGGAGCGCTTCCGTAAGGCGGTCATCGACCCGTTTGCCGAAAGCTACGTCGCCGGCGAAACGCCCATTCCGTGCGTCTCTTGCAATCAGACGGTGAAGTTCGCCGACCTTTTGGCCACCGCCAAGGACCTTGGCGCCGATGCGCTCGCCACCGGCCACTATATCCGCTCCGGGGCCAATGGCGCCCACCGCGCGCTGTTCCGGCCCGTCGATGCCGACCGCGACCAGAGCTATTTCCTGTTTGCCACCACGCAGGCGCAGATCGACTATCTGCGCTTTCCGCTGGGTGGGCTGTCCAAGCCTGCGGTGCGGGCCATCGCCGAAGAAATGGGGCTGACCGTTGCCGCCAAGCAGGACAGTCAGGACATCTGCTTCGTGCCGCAGGGCAAATATTCCGACATCATCGCCAAGCTGAAGCCAGCTGCCGCCAACCCAGGCGACATCGTCCATATCGACGGCCGCGTGCTCGGTCGCCATGACGGCATCCTGCGCTATACGATCGGCCAGCGCCGCGGCATCGGCATCGCCTCGGGCGAGCCGCTTTACGTCGTCCATCTCGACGCCGACCGGGCCCGTGTCATCGTCGGCCCGCGCGAGGCGCTGGAGACCCACAAGATCTATCTGCGCAACATGAACTGGCTGGGCGATCGCGCGCTGTCCGACATTCCGGCCGCCGGCATGGAGCTGTTCGCCAAGGTCCGCTCGACGCGGCCGCCGCGCCCGGCCGTGCTGCATCACCGCGCCGGCAGCACCTTTGTCGAACTGGTCGACGGCGAGTCCGGCATCGCGCCCGGACAGGCCTGCGTGCTCTATTCCGACGACGGCAACGAAGCCCGCGTCTTCGGCGGCGGCTTCATCGAGCGCTCCGAGCGCGGCGCCGAGGCCGAAGCCATGCTCAGCCGGCTCGCAGCCAGGCCGGCGCAGATTCCCGCAGAGTAAACACTACCCCTCTCGGAGACAGTTTTAGTTTCGATCTGCCTTAAGGGCAGAGTTTCGATACGGTCTCAGGACTTTGTGTGCGTGACTGTACCCGCCGTCAGGATGCGGAGCACCCTGATGGCTTCCTCGCCGCTGGTGCGCGGCTCGGCTCGCGTCTCGATACACTGGATGAAGTGCTCGAGCTCGCGCGTCAGCGGCATGCCCTGGCCGACCGCGACATAGGACGGCTCGTTGGTGGTGAAGGCCCACTGGCCGCTGTCCTGCCACACCGCGTGGCGGTAGACGGCCAGCTTGCGCTCCCATGGCTCGACATCGTCGAACACCGCCATTGCCTTGGTGCCGACCACGGTCAGCCGCCGCTCGCGATAGGGATTGAGCCGCGAGGTGAAGAGATGGCTGCGCAAGCCATTGGGAAAACGCATGTGCAGATGCGCGAAATCGCTGAGATTGTCGAGGAGTGCGGCCCCCTCGCCCCTGACGTCGATCGGCTCGGTGCCGGTGATGGCCAGGATCATCGACAGATCGTGCGGCGCCAGATCCCACAGTGCGTCGTTCTCGGTGTGGAATTTGCCGAGGCCGAGCCGGTGCGAGTGGATGTAGCGAACCTCGCCGAGCTCGCCATTGTCGATCAGCGCCTTCAGCGTCTCGAAGGCGGGATGGAATCGCAAGACATGGCCGACCATGAACACGCGGCCGTTGTCCCTGGCCGCCTGCACGGCGCGCTCGGCGTCGGGCACGGTCAACGCAATCGGCTTTTCCACCAGCACGTCCTTGCCGGCCTCAGCGGCGCGCACGGCAAGATCGGCATGGAATTGCGGCGGCAGCGCCATGACGATGGCGTCGATATCATCACGCACGAACAGCTGGTCGGGCTCGATCGCCAGGCAGTCCTGCTCGCTGGCAAAGCCTTCGGCCCGCGCCCGATTGGCATCGGAAACCGCATGTAGCGCGCCGAGCGCCTTGAGGGTGCGGATGTGGTTGCTGCCCCAGTATCCGCAACCGAGGACTGCAATGCGCGGCTTCATCAGCTTCAAACTCTAATTTCTTGGCCGAGACATAGCGGCGTGCCCCGTCGAACTCAACCCCGGTGGCTTACCGGAGATGCCAGCCCGGCAAAGCTTTTACCGGCGACAATATGCCGGCGCCCTCGCGCATCGATGCTTGACAGGCTCGCCCTCCCAACCTTATATCCGCGCGACCTTGGCGAACGCCTCGAAATGCCTTTCGATTTAAGGCGGATTTCGGGCCTTTCGCCGCCCTGGCGGGGTAGCTCAGTTGGTTAGAGCACGGGAATCATAATCCTGGGGTCGGGGGTTCAAGTCCCTCTCCCGCTACCAGCCTACCTTAAGCTACTGAAATTATAGAAAAAACGCCGACCTATGGTAGGCGCCCTGTCCGAAAAAATCTTCAATGATTTTCAGGACCTAGCCTGCTACCGTTGTGACGCCAACGAACGTGTTGCGACGCTTCGCAGACAACAAACTGTGCCTCGAGAGACGTGATTTGCGGGAATTGGCTGAAGTCTCCACCTGCGGACCCATTCGGTCCCAATTCCGAGGCGCAATCGACGCGGATTTTCGAATGGCGCGCCCATGTCGCACGCCAGCCCTCAACGCTCGGCGGCTTATGCCCAAGTTATCCAGCTAAATTAAGCAGTCTCATCGGGCGGGCGCTCTGGATTCGCCGACGCCAATCCGCGTGAGCGTACGCGGATCGTCTGACAGATACGATCAGCGAGAGAAGCGAGCGCGCCCTGCACAGTGCGTGCCCCAAGAACGGATTGGAGGGTAACGGCCTGTGTTGCAAACCTATGTTTGAAGGCCTCTCCGCCACAGAGGAAATCGACCAATCCCAAGCCGTGATCAAACGACCACTGTATATACTCCGTAATCAGGACCGCACCCGGCGACGCTCGGCTAAAGTCAGGGTCGTAGGTGGTAACGAATGCCATCATGACGTTGTGCTGGACGATGTTGATGGAAACCGCGACCATCGCACCATTGCATTCAAGTACGAAAATGCGCAGCACACCGGCGCGTGACAGCGCGTCCACCAGGGCGGCAAGAACCGGCTCGCCCTCTTCGAAAAGGTCGGATTCACGCGTGTGCTTTTCCAGCCATCTGCGCTTCAGCGCCGACAGTCGCTCCAGCAATGGCTGCAGCGGCTCGTCGGCCGACAGGAGGCGGAATTTCACTTCGCCTGTTTCTTCCAGTATCTTGATGCCGCGCCGATAGTTCTGGCGCATCTTTTTCGGCTGGTCCGCCAGCCATGCTGCTCCGCTGGCCCACTGTCCAGCGACGCGATAACTGACTTCCTCCCGGTGATTGGCGCGAAGCTTGACGCCGCTGGAAGAGCCCGGTGTAAAAATCCTGCGGGCTGCCGCATCCGGCGACAGACGATTGATAAAAGCAAGATCGAAGCCACCCGCCGAACAGATCCGGTTCCAGAGGTTCTGGAGGGCCGATAGGGAGCATTCCGGCGCGACAAGAATATCACCATAGTCCGTATAGCTATTGGCGGCCCATTCGAGGAGCCGAAGTCCTTTTCGTCTGCCGATCGCCAGGGGAATGACAGCGACCAGCCTGTCATCGCTCCATACCAGGCCGATCCGCAGCGAGCGCCGGTCGCGGTCACGCACGGTGCTCCACCATGCCGAAACCCAGGCATGGCTCTGAAAGATCAGTGCATGGGTACGATGCCATAGGTCTACCCATTCGGCTTCGATGGCGGCCAGGCGATCCGTCGAACTGACGATTTCCAGTCGCTCCGCACCAACAGCGTCAATCGAAGCCATTTTGTTCATGGTTGGAGACGGTCCTGCGGCTGCGCGACATCGATGCGCTTTTGAAAAAGTCGCATGATATGGTTTGCCATTTTCTTGAGCGGCAGCACGTAAAGTCCGAAAAGCGACTGATAGTCGCGTACGTCGCGATCTATCAGTCCAAACTTGAGGTCTTCGTCCGGATCCGGGATGAACTGCGTTCCGAATATGCGATCCCAGAATGAAAAAAGCAGCCCGAAATTCTTGTCGTAGTGGCGAGGGTCGACACTGTGATGCACCTGGTGCCAGTGCGGACACAAGATGACGCCGTTCAACCGGCCGAAGGAAATCTTCAGATGCGTGTGGCGAACAAAGTCCATCATGAGAATGTTGCGAATGACATAGACGTTGATGCCAAATATGGCGATCTCGACCGGATCAAGCGCAATCAGGCTCCACAAGCCGAAACTGATCCCCGGTATGACGCCGTCCCAGATCCGGTTCATCAGATCGTCCAGGGGGTGAACCCGGTCCTTGGTGATCCCAACCATCACTTCGGCCGAATGATGCACCTTGTGCAATTCCCACAGGAACGGGAAACGGTGCTGGGCAACGTGATATAGGTAGTAGGAGATATCGTAAGCAACGAGCATGGTTGCGGTGAAGAGGATGATCGTCACTGGGCCGGCGGGGCCGGGTATCAGCGGTTGCGAGATGCTGAAGAGCCAGCCGACTGCCTGGTTTGTTGCATATCCCGTGGCGGCAACGAAGGTGACACCGGCGGGAATGAGCAGGAAGGGCATCACCAGCCTTTTCGTGATCCAGAACAATGCGTCCGCTCGCGCCGATGGGTGCATGATGACTTCCGCGGGAAAGGCGAAGTCGAAAAAGTCCCGGAAGGATTTCTGTTCGACCGTTCGCCAGTAGGCGACCACCGCGCTCCCCAGCGCCGTGAGCAACAGGAGACCGAGTGTCAGCAGATCGATGTGTGAGAGTTTTTCCACGATCACTCTGGCGAATTCCGAAAACATCGATGCAGTGGCTCCTAGGTGGTGAAATGGTGATCCGGCTCGTCGCGAAGCACATATTGCCAGGCCTATCATATGCTGCCCGCAACTGTGTATCGGGATGCGACTGGCAGAACAATCATGGCCAAATTAGCAGATCAACGGTGTCAAAACCGCTAAATATCTGAACGTAATTAATGTCGAACGCTGCGCCTGCAACCTGCCCGTTATCGGGTCTGCGGCGGACTTGGCGCGAGCCGGATGACTACTCCCTTTTCGCCTACTTGGCCACGCCATGCGAGGCGTTCGGCTGGCTGCCTTGCACCAAAACGCGGCGAAACCCAGCCGCCCTGGCCCGGTGTGTCGCCGCCGGAACGGATGTGGATCGCTGCGTCTGGAAAGTGGATAGTCATCAAAGGTTCAGCGCCGCGCAATATCGTGACAATGTTTCCATCCCTGTTGGCGTGGAGGTCGGCGGCGAGTTGGAAGACGATCTCAGCGACGCGGCTGCCGCCGAGCAGTTGGTCGGTCACGAGGATGCCGTCGCCATCGCGTGTCACGGCGCGTTGATGCACAACGCCGAAGCGGCCTTTGTACCCGTCATGTCGGGCACACAGCCTCCAGTGCGGCCCCGGCTCGCTCTCCACCAATGTCGCAACCGCCTTGTGCGACCAGTTGAACGCCCCGGAGATGATGCTTTGGCTTTTACCCTCTAGGTTCAGCGTGTTGTGCGCCGGTGTCGAGCGGAACCAGTCGCGCCAGCCTCCCCCCGAACCATAGAGCCATGTGCCGGGGTCGACCAGCACCGGATCGCCGTCAATGCACAGGGTGAGCGACAGCGCGTCGGCATGACCGTGCGCCGCTATCGAAAGGTAGCCCAGCGGGCCGTGGTCGTATGTCAGATGGACGTTGCGACCATTCATCTCGCCGCGCCAGACGGAGAGCCCGCCTTGCGTGAATGTATGCAATCCATTCGGCACCGGCGCCGGCCGCGGTGGCGCGCCGAAGAAAAGCGCACGAAAATCGCCAGGCTCCGGTGCGCTGCCCGGCATCCGTAGAAAACCACGGATGGCGGCCGCGACCGATCCGACATAATCGGTTTCGCCCCCCAGCGTGATCACGCGGCCTTCATCATTGTCGCCGAAGCCGCTGGTTTTCGGCGGGAGCCAGCCTGCGAAATTGGCGAAAGCGGCCAAACGCGCTTCGACGGGCTGGGGAAAAGGCAGTCCGGCCTGGCGCGCCGCCGCAGCGCACAGCAGGAAAAGTTCGGCACTGAAGGCGGCGTAGGTCGGGGTCTGCTCGGCCCCGGCGCCATCGGCCAGGATCTGTTTGAGCACCTCAGCCAGGAGCGACTCGCGAGCCACCTCGGCCCCGAAAGCCAGACCGATCAAATATTCGCCAGCCAATTCCGCGACGAGATGGTTGTTGGCGGACGAAAAACGGGAGGGAAACCGCGGCAGCCAATAGGCGCTTGCCGCCAGTATTTCACCGACTTTTTCTCGCGTCGCCGCGCCAAGCCGGTCGCCGACGAGGTCGAGCGTGACAATCAGGCTGATGGCTCGTAGCGCGACCTCGATGCCCGAGGCCCAGCCAACGCCCCGAAATGGTGGGTTGGCGAAATGCCAGCTCTCGATCGCCGCCTCGATGGCCGCACGGGATTGATCATCGCCGGTGAGAAGCAGATGGGCAGCCAGTGGCGGCAGTTGCTGCAGCCGGTTGATTTCCCAGACATATTTTACATCGCCACGGCCGGTGGCATGGCGAAAATCGATATCGAAAGTATGGGTCTTGGGGCCTGGCCAAAGCCGGCCGGTCACCGGATCAAGGCGCCAGAGCTCGGGTGGAAAGAGAGTATAGGGGTCTCGCTGTGGCCAGGTCTGCCCAAGTGCTGAAAACTGGCCCCGAAGAGTGTTTTGCGCAGCCGCCTCGATAGCTTGCCGCTGGGCTGGTGTCGCAGCGGCCGGCACAGCATTCCGCAATCCGTGCAGCACCGGGTGCAACTGCGGCGACGCATAGCGCTGCCAGCCGTTGTCGCGGCGGCGCGAAACGGTCCTCCGGCGCTGCTCGTCCAACCGATGCAATATCTCGGCCAACTCCATGCTGCGCAATCGGTTGAAATACCACCCGACCCTCATCCGCGCTCCGCCAAGATTTTGATCCTCATACACCATCCCGTCGAAAAAGCGTGTGGCGGCATCCTCTTTTCCGTTCCCGCGGTTAATATCTTCGGCCATGACGCGGAGTTTTGCGATGAGAAAAGTTGTCTACGTCATAGCGTGCGCGCTTGGCATGGCTTTGTCAGCCGAGGCGGCGCCGATCCCGCTTGAGCGCGGCGTTGGCGTCCATGAATGGCTCAACTGGTCGCCGGTGGAGAAAGATGGTTCCTACAAATGGCCGCCCTATCGCAGCGAGAAGGAATGGCTTGCGGGCGGCAGGCCGCTCACCGATTGGCCGGACGGCGACCAGTTTGGTCGCATTCGATCCATGGGCTTCGACTTTGTCCGGCTGAGTGTCGACCCTGGCCCTCTGCTTGCCAGCGAGGGCGCCAAACGACAACAGGCGCTGGACATGCTTGCCGCTGCGGTGCAGCGGGTCGTTTCAAGCGGGCTCAAGGTGGTTTTCGATCTGCATGGCGTCAGCCAGGTTCCGGCCTACAGCATGGAAATGATCTATGGCGGGGCCGACAGCGAGGGTGTTGCCCGCTATCGCAAAATGGTAGTGGCGGTGGCTGCCATGCTGATCAAAATTGGCGCCGACAAGGTCGCCCTCGAGCCCTATAACGAGCCCGCCTACTACCCTTGCGATTCAAGCGGCAGCGATGACTGGCAGCGGATCATGGCAGGCACGGTTCGCGATATTCGCGCCGTCAGCAGCGAACTCACCATCGTCGCGACCGGCGCCTGCGGCGGGAGCATCGCGGGACTGGTCAACCTGGACCCCAACTTCGACGACCCCAACGTCTATTACAGCTTCCACATGTATGATCCGCACAGCTTCACGCACCAGCGGGCCGATGACAAGAACGCTTTCTCCTCCGGCCTTCCCTGGCCTGCCGACGCCAGCACGCCCGAAGTGGTCGCCGAAACCCTCAAGGCGCAGATGGACGCCGCCGGCTTGAGCCAGATCGAAGAGGTGATGAACATGGCCTCGGCGCGTGAAACGATCGCCCGATACTTTGAGCAGAATTGGGGGCAGAGCCAGCTCGAAGCGGGTTTCCGTCAGGCGGTCGACTGGGCTGAAGCCCATGGCATAGCGAGCCGACGCCTGTTCGTGGGCGAATTCGGCGTTATCCTGATGTCTGCGGATGGCCGCATGGGAGCTTTCGATGCTGATCGCCTGCGCTATCTCATGGCAGTGCGCAGAGAGGCGGAACGCTTCGCGATGCCGTGGTCGGCCTGGGAATTCTCCAATCCTTACGGAATGAGTGTTATCCAACCCAAGGGGCCTGCGATCCCGGACCGGGAGATGTTGCGGGCACTGGGCCTGCCATAACTCGTCATCGGGTCAGGATCGGTTCGAGCGGTCTGCCTGGTTGCTGGCGATCAATCGCGTGAAACCCAAGGACTGTCGTCTCCAGTTGCAGCCGAGAGGGCCTGATCGAACCAAATCAGGCTCAGTTTTAAAATCACTCCACCGAGCAGCTATTTAATATATTCGCTGTAGATTGGTGTCCTCGATCATACGCAAACAAGGGAAAGAGGGCCAAGGGAAAGAATGTGCGGAATTGCCGGCTGGATTGGGCGCAGGGTCGAGAAGCCACAAGATCGGGCCGCCGGGATGTCGAATGCCTTGCAGCATCGTGGTCCCGATGCCGAAGGCATCGAACTCCTGGACCTGAACACAGGCGAGGACCAGTTGGCATTGGTGCATCGCCGCCTGGCGATTATTGACTTAAACGCCGATTCAAATCAGCCGATGCAGACCGAGGACGGACGGCTCCGGATTATTTTCAACGGCGAAATATACAACTACATCGAGCTGCGTGAGGAGTTGATCGGTCTCGGCCACCGTTTTCGCACACGCTCCGACACGGAAGTGCTGCTCAGGGCTTATGACCAGTGGCGCCTGGCCATGTTCGACCGATTGAGCGGGATGTTCGCTTTTGCGCTGTGGGACGCTCAACGGCGCGAATTGATCCTCGCTCGCGACCCCTTTGGAAAAAAACCCCTTTACCTCATGCAAGGCAGAAATTTGCTGTCGTTTGCCTCGGAGATCAGCGCGTTGTTGTCTGCGCAGCCAGATGGCCAGCAGCTCGATCTGGATGGAGTGCGCGAGTATCTGACCTGGCGTTACGTGCCTGGACCGCGGACGCTTTTCAAACAGATCCGCAAGCTCAACCCGGGAAGCTACGCTGTGTGGTCGCAAGGGGAAGTAACGGAAACGCGCTATTATGCGCCCCCGGATCAGACCGATCTGACAGCGGATATCGATCCAGGAACCGCCAAGCGACGATTTCTGGAATTGCTCGACCGTTCTGTCGAGATCAGGATGCGCAGTGATGCGCGGTTTGGCGCCTTTCTATCCGGGGGGCTCGACTCGTCGGCAATCGTTGCCCTGATGACCAGGCACAGCGACAACCCGATTCGTACGTTTTCGGTCGGTTTCAGCGAACAGGCTTACAGCGAGCTTCCATTCGCCCGGCGCGTCGCCGATCATTTCAAGACCGATCATTGCGAAATCGTCATCCAGGCGGATGACCTGATGAATCATCTGCCTAAGATGGTCCGCCATCGGGGGGCACCTGTTTCACAAAGTACGGACATTCCAATTTACCTGATGTCGGTTCGAGCCTCGCGGGACGTCAAGATGGTGCTTACGGGCGAAGGGGCGGACGAGATTCTCGGCGGCTACCCCAAACATCGCGCAGAGTCTCTGGCGGGTGTCTACCGGTCACTTGTTCCAGCGTCGCTTCACAACAATCTCCTCGCCCCTTTGATGCGCGCATTGCCCGGCGCATCGGCCAAGTTCGACATATTTGCCCGAAGCGCGGGTGAACGGGACTTTGCAACCCGGATGATCTCCTGGTTTGGAGCCATGACGGCGCGGGAACGCGATTCGCTCCTCGGTGGGTTGGCCACTTGCGGCCATGACCGCAACGATTTCCCGTTCTCTTCGAGTGTGACGGAATCCCATCTGCGCCGTGTGTTGTTTTTTGATCAGACATCGTGGTTGCCCGACAACCTCTTGGAACGGGGCGACCGGATGATGATGGCCGGTTCAATCGAGGGGCGAATGCCATTCCTTGATCGCGATCTGGTTTCCTTCGTCAGCCAGCTGCCCGATCGTTACAGGCTCGGTCTCCTGGGCAGCAAACAGATCCTGCGCGACTGCATGGCCGGCATGGTTCCCGACGAGGCCCTCAACCGGCCAAAGATCGGCTTCAAGGTGCCCGTCGCCGAATGGTTCCGCGGGTCGATGAGCGATTATGTACGAGACCATCTGTGTTCGTCCCATTCGGTCATCCGTAGCTATTTGAGCGCCAAGAAGCTGGACCAGATTGTCACGGAGCACGCCGAGCGCGCCGCGGACCACGAAAAACTGATATGGGCGCTTTTGAACCTGGAGATATTCCACCGCGAATTCGCGCTTGGCCCGCCGCAGTGACGACAATGAAGGACAGCGTCAGCGCTTGACCGATCGCGCCTCGGACGCGACCGATCTCCAGACATCGCAGATCGCGTCGACAAACGGTGCAAGCTCAAGCCTTTCCCGGTGCACCGCCATGGCGGCGGCGCCAAGCCGCGCGCGCAGCGCCGTATCCTCGACCAGCCGAGTTAACGCCTCGGTCAACGCCGCCACATCGCCGGGCGGCACCAACAGACCGGATTGTTCGTGGGTGATGATGTCCTCGACCGCGCCAACCGGGGTGGCCACGACAGCCAGGCCGGCCGCCATGCCTTCGATCACCGACATTGGCAGATTTTCGGCGAACGAGGGGAGCACCAGAATATCGGCCGAAGCGATCAGTGATGCGACCTCGTCAGGTCCCACCCAGCCCGGAAAAGCAATACGGTCGGCAATCCCTAGAGCGACCGACCTCGCTCGTGCCGGCTCGACCTCACCATCGCCGGCGATCGTGGCACGCCAACCCCTGAGATGTTTCATCCGCTCCAGCGCCTCGCCCAACTGCGGCACGCCCTTTCGCTCGCCGATGCGGCCGAGGAACAGGATGTGCACGTGATCGCCTCCGCCGACATGCGCCAGGGAAGGAACTGCCGTGGCGTTGGGAACGATGACAATATTGCCGCCGTTCGCCGGTGCCCGGCTGGCGACGAAATCGCGCCAAAGCCCCCCCAGGACAATCACCCGGCCGGCATGCTCGAACAGAGCCCTGATACGGCGGCTCATGAAACTATGATCATCTTTCCAGAATGTCTGATACTGCGCCCCATGCAGATGAAGGACATATGGTATCGACAACAGCCTGGCGCAGGCGGCGATCATCATCTTGCGATAGGTGCTGCCGGAGACCGATATATTGATGTGAATGACGTCGGCGCGTCTGTCGAGGCGGGCCGCAAGCATCCGCGCGCAAAAACCAAGCATGTAGAAGATCGAAAGCCCGACATGTCCCGGGCCACGGCTGGAAAGAAAGCGCAGATCGATGTCGGCGATCTCTTGCCGTTCGAACTCCTGCTTCAGCGCCCCCATGATCCGGTCAATGCCGCCTTGTCCCGAAACGCCCGAGGGCGTTGCGACCAGGACATGTATTTTTCTATTGTGGGCGAGACGCTGCAACATGACACCATTTGGATTGCGGATGCCGGGTGACCGTAAAGCAAAGGTTCCAAAAAAGGTTTACGACAAATCTTTTGGTTCAAACTGTATCCGTTCACCCTTTGCCGTCATCATGCTGGAATACCCGTCGGTCAACGGTTAATCGACGGCAAATTTTCCGGGACAACCCTTTGCTGCTCCGTTCCACACTCATCTATGGCCCAGCTATTCTGCTGACGCGGGTTTCCGCTCTGCTCCTGCTGGTCGTCATGACGCGGTTGATCGACCAGACCGAGTATGGCCTGCTGACCCTGGTGGTCACCGTGGGCGAAATGACGGATGTTGCCGTTACCAACTGGCTGCGCATTGCCTTGCTGCGGCTTGGTGGAAAAGGCGACGTCAGCCGTGGCAGCCTGATGCTTGCCGGACAGGTATTGCTTGCCACCACGGTGCTGGCCCTGATCATATCCGTGATCGCCTCGGCGGTGATCGTGCCGGAGCGCTGGATCGAATTTGCAATCGCCGTCTGCAGCTATCTGATTGCCGGCTCCATCAGCCGGTTCGCGTTGACGGTGCTGCAAATGCAGCAGCGTCATTCCCTCTATTCGATGCTTGAATATCTGCGCGGCCTGCTGCAACTGGCCTTGCCGATCGCCGCCATCCTTATCTTCCAACGCTCGTTTCTGACGGTATCGCTCGGCTCGAGCCTCGCCGTGCTGATTGCCGGCATCGTGGCGTGCGTGGTGGCATCCGGGCGCGTTATTGGCGGCCCGCCGCGCTTCACCCACAAGGAGTTTTTTGCCCTCGGCGTGCCCCTCGTCATCATGGCGCTGGTCGGTTTCGGTCTCAACAGCGCTGAACGCGTCTTCCTCAAGCTCTACTACGATGCCGGCGCGGTGGCTGTCTTCGCAGCCGCCTACGCATTGGCTCGGCAGCCGATCGATATGGTCGCCAACGCAATCAACATGGGCGCATTTCCAGAAGTGGTCAGCCGCTTCGACGAAGAGGGATCCGAGGCGTCCGGGCGGTTGTTGTCGCAACTCATGGCCTTGATGATACGCCTTTGCCTGCCGGTCGCAGCAATGCTTATCGCGCTCAGCGGCGACATCACGCGACTCCTGCTGCCCGCGGAATATCATGGTCGCTTCGGTCTGCTGTTTCCGATCATCGCCTTCAGCGTTCTTTGTGCCAATCTCACAAGCTTCGTTTATGGCGTCGTGGTGCACGCACATAAGCGGCCGTGGTTGCTGATCATCGCCAATTCCTTCGGCTCGGTGGCAACGATTTCACTGTCTTTTCTGTTGATCCCCACCATGGCGGAGGTTGGCGCGGCGTTGGCGTTGGCGGGCGGATCGCTGGCAGGTCTTGCAGCCTGCATCGTCATCGCCGAGAGGCTCACGCCGGTGCCGGTTCCCTGGCGCGACATCGCTGTCTCGGCCATCATTTCTATCTGCACCGGACTGGCCGCCAGCCTTGCCAGCACTGCGCTGGGCAATATGCCGGCGATCTTTCCGCTCGCGGCGGGCGGTGTCGCCGGCGCTGCGGCTTTCCTGGGACTGACCTGGTTGTTTCACCCCGCGGCCGTGACGCAGTTCATCGGCAAGCTAAGGGCACGGCTCCGGATCGCATAAATCCCGCGCAATGAGGCATGCTTGTCTGAAAGTCGCGAGCCTACGGATTGACGTTTCGGCGTCCCCGGCGAGACCAGAACTCACGCCACAGCAGCAGTGCATAGGCGGTGTTGGTATCGTAGTAGCGGCGCCACAAGCGTCGCGGCTCCTGCGCCACGCGAAACAGCCACTCCAGGCCCGCCGCCTGAACCAGTTTCGGTGCCCGGGCGACCTTTCCACCATAGACGTCGAAGCTGCCGCCCACGCCCATGACGAAACTCGGAGCGAGTGCGTCGCGATAGCGCTTGAGAAAGCGCTCCTTGCTCGGCGTGGGCATCGCCACAAACAGGCAGTCGGCACCTGAAGCGTTGATGGCCTCGACGATCGCGGCCTCTTCCTCCGCCTTGAAATACCCATTGCGCCGGCCGGCAATGGCCAGGCTCGGATGATCTCTGGCAAGTCGGCTTTCAACTGCGTCGAGAATGTGCTGTTCAGCGCCCAGCAGGTAGGGGCGATAGCCACGCTTGGCGCACAGCGCAAGCAGGTTGATCATGACGTCGACGCCCGTCACACGCTCCGGCAACTCGACGCCGCAGAGCCGTGCGCCCCAAAGCACGCCTTTGCCGTCGACATTGACCATATCCGCCCCGACGACATCCTCGCGCAGTTCGGCATTCTTGCGCATGTTCACAAGCTTGGCGACGTTCACGACAACATGATGAAGCGGCCGCCGCGTCGCCATCGCCTCGTCTGCGATGGCCAGCGTCTCGGCCATGGTCAGCGCATGGATGGTCGCACCGAGAAACTCGCGGCGGCGTGATGCCAATAGGGAGTGTTGCGCCCATGCCGGGTCATGCGAGTTCATGCCGCTTCTCCGGTGCGAGCGAGAGACTGCGAGCGTTCCATTTCGGATTTCTTGCCTTCGATGCGGGCGTCGGGCTTGCGCGCCTTGCGCCAGGTCCACAGGCCCCGTGTGTCGACGAGCTTCTTGTCCTTGAGCGCTTCGGGATCGATCAGATTGAATTGTCGATGGTCGACCAGCAGGACGACGATATCGGATTGGTCAATAGCGGAAAGTGCATCGGTGAACATGACGCCGCTGCCCTCGAGCTCGTGTGGCAACTGACGCGCATTGGGCTCGGCAGCGACGATCTTGATATTGGGAATCTTGGACAGAAGCTTAACAACCTCGACAGCCGGGCTCTCGCGCATATCGTCGATATTGGGTTTGAAGCTGAGGCCAAGACAGGCGATCGTCTGCTTGCGGGTCGGGTCGAGCAATGCCTCGATGTCCCTGACCACCGACAAGGGTCGCTCGGAATTGATGCGCCGTGCCGAACTGATCAGCCGCGTATTGTTCGGTGCGGCGTCGATGATAAAATACGGATCGATCGCAATGCAGTGGCCGCCCACGCCCGGGCTCGGCTGCAGGATGTTCACGCGGGGATGCCGGTTGGCGAGATCGATTACCTCCCAGACGTTGAGCGACAGATCCTGGCACACCGCCGCAAGCTCATTGGCGAAGGCGATATTGACATCGCGGAACGCATTTTCGGTCAGCTTAACCAGTTCCGCGCTTTCGGCCTGGGTTATGAACAGGTCGCCGGCGACGAAGCTTGAATAGAGTGCCGCTGTCCGCTCCGAAGACTTTCGGGACAGCCCGCCGATCGAGCGATCATTGTTGATCAGTTCGGTCAGCACCTTTCCCGGCAGCACGCGCTCGGGAGAGTAGGCGACCAGGACGTCAGCTTCCTCGCCATGTGCGACGGGAAATTTGAGATCGGGTCGCAGTTCCGCGAGCAGCGCTGTCATGACACGCGTCGTACCGACCGGCGATGTTGATTCCAGCACCACCAGGTCGTCCCGTTTTAGCACCGGAGCGATGCTTCGCGCTGCCGCAAGCACGTAGCTGACATCCGGCTTGCGGTCCGGGGTGATCGGAGTTGGAACGGCGATAATATAGGCATCGGCCGGCTGAGGCGTACTGAATGCCTTGAGCTTGCCATTGGCGACGACTTTCTGGATCAAACCATCCAGGTCCGGTTCGATGATGTGGATTTCGCCGCGGTTGACCTTCGCGACCACCGCCTCGTTGATATCGACACCGATGACATCGAGTCCGCGGCTGGCAAAAATGGCACAGGTCGGCAGGCCGATATAGCCCATGCCGATAACGGAAACGGTTTTGATTTCAGCCATGATTCAGCAATTCCTCAACGATCCGGCTCGCAGCTTGGCCATTGCCGTATGGATTGTGCCTCTCCGCCATGCCGCGATAGACGCTCTCATCATCGAGCAGGCTATTGGCATTGGCCAGAATTTTTTCGATATCGGTGCCGACCAGCCGGGCAGTACCAGCGGCGATCCCTTCGGGTCGCTCCGTGTTTTCCCGCATCACCAGCACCGGCTTGCCGAGTGAAGGCGCCTCTTCCTGCACGCCGCCGCTGTCGGTCAACACCAGGTAGCTCTGTTTCTGCAGGTACAGGAACGGCAAATAGTCCTGCGGGTCGATCAGGTGGATGTTCGGCACCGTCCCGATTTCGGCCTCGACCACGGAGCGCACATTCGGGTTGGGATGGACCGGGTAGATGATCTGCACATCCCTGCGCGCCGACAATGCCTTCAGCGCGGTGCAGATTCTCTGGATGCCGCCATCGAAATTCTCACGGCGATGACCGGTGACGAGTATCATTTTCTTGGTCGGATCGATGAAGGGGAAACGAGCGGCGAGCTTGGCGTTCATCAGCTTGTCGGCATCGATCTCGCTGGAGAAATGCAGCAGCGTGTCGATAACGGTATTGCCGGTTACGAAGATGGTGTTCGCAGCCTTTCCTTCGGCGATGAGATTGTCGCGCGCCTCGGTGGTCGGCGCAAAATGCCAGGTGGCGATGTTGCCGGCAATCTTGCGGTTCAGTTCCTCCGGAAAGGGAGAGTTGATGTTGTGGCTGCGCAATCCCGCCTCGATATGGGCAACCGGAATCCGCTTGTAGAAGGCAGCTAGAGCCGCGGTCATCGCGGTGGTTGTGTCGCCCTGGACGACGACGATGTCCGGCTTCGCCTTCTCCAGCACCCCCGCCATTCCGAGGAGCACGCGCGAGGTCACGTCGAACAACGTCTGACCTGGCTGCATGATGTTGAGATCGTAGTGCACCGGCAGGCCCGTCAGTTCAATGACCTGATTGACCATCTCGCGATGCTGGCCCGTCACACATATTTCCGTGGTGAAGCCTGGATGGGCGAGCGCGGCCCGCGCCACCGGAAAACATTTGAGCGCCTCCGGCCTCGTGCCGAACACGATCAGCAGTTTTCGCCTTGAGGGCAAGTTCGGATGTGAAACGGCGTTCATGGTTGACCCTGGTCACCGAAAGCGTGGGCGCCCGGCTGACATGTGCTTTCAGCCTAACAATAGCGCCCTGAACCGCCTTCGTATTCAAAAAAATTAACGTATGATTAACGCTAGAGTCCGCAGCCCCCCTTGGGCAACCCTTGCCAGGAACTGTGGGGAAAGATACCAGAGCAAAGCCATTTTTTGCTTTAACGAGAATAACTTGGGTTGACTAATATTTTAATCATCGGCCACGCCGTCGCATCCCGGCGCTGGGAAAATGAGCTTTTCATGCGGTTGGGTGCGGCAGGTTATGGGGTCTCGAGTTGCCACGCGCCGGCGCCGGCGCCAACCGCTCGGGGGCTGGACACTGTCTTGGCGATCGAGAGCCGGCGTTTCGGTCCCTCGCTGGCGGGCCGGTCCGAGCCGTTGCCGCCCATCGATCGCGGCCCTCCGGACCTCGTCATAGATCTCACTGCCAGCGCAACGGGGCAAGACGCGCCAGTCCTGAGGCTCGAATTTTGCGGTCGCAACAGCTTTCCAGCCGGCGTTGCCGCAATGTTGGCGAGCGGACAATTGCCTGAACTTGGCGCTCGCCTCGATGGCGTTGTCGTGGCCCAGGCTAGACCGATGCTGGCAGACAGGCTCTGGCTATCTCGAAGCTGCAACGACCTGCTCGCCGGCGCCATGTCGCTGATCATGCAAACCGTCGCCCGCTTCTTTGCGGGCAAGCTTGTGCCGGTAAGCGACAACCCGGTGCCGATCCTGAAGAACGACAGTTTTGTTCGACACTATGTGCCCCTTTTCGGCAGGGCTTTGATCGATCGCGCCGTGCAAAAAATCAGGCGGGGACGACGCCCCTTCTATTGGCAGGTTGCCTATCGGGTGATCGACGGACCAGGCATCGCCGAAACCGGGCAACTCGACGGCAAACCGTTCACAGTCCTGCCGGACGATGGCCAACGCTTCTATGCCGACCCGTTCGTCTTCGAGGCCGACCGCCGCCATCATCTGTTTGTCGAGGAATTCCCCTACGCGACGAGTCGCGGCGTGATTTCCGTCGCCGAGCTCGGTGACGATGGCACTTTCGGTGTTCCAAGGGTTGTATTGGAGGAAGCGCACCACCTGTCGTATCCGCAGGTGTTCGCACACGATGGCGAGATTTTCATGATCCCCGAAAGTGGTTCGGCTCGCGAACTTGTGCTCTATCGCGCGGCGCAGTTTCCCGACCGCTGGGTCCGCGACACGGTGCTGATGACGGACAGGGATTTCAACGACGCGACGCTGCTCGAATCCGACGGTCGCTTCTGGCTGGTTGGAACGGAGCGGTTCGGCTACGGCAGCGCATCGGACACGATGGCGGTCTATTGCGCGCCCTCGCTGCGCGGGCCATGGGTCGCCCATCCGCTCAATCCCATTGCCGTCGATCATTCGGCCACCCGGCCGGGCGGCGCCTTTATCCGCCAGGACGATGCCCTGGTGCTGCCGGTGCAGAACGGATCGAGTGCCTATGGCGGTGGTCTGGGGCTGATGCAGCTTGAGCGACTCGACGCGTCCGATGTCCGCTTCGCCTCGCCCCGGCCGATCGGCGCGGGTCCGGCATGGGCACGCACGGGCATTCATACGCTTAACCGCGCCGGCAATGTCGAGGTCGTGGACAGCGCGGGCTGACTGAAGCGCTGAAAGCCGTGACCGTCCCGTTGCTTGGCCTGCTTATTTGTTCTCCGTGGCAATATGAGGAAGCGGTGTGTTTCTCGTCTTCCTTTTGCCGTTCAGGGTCTGAAGAATCGGCTTCTCGATCATCTCGTAAATCACCAGACTGACGAGGCAGGCTGCCACGATGCTGACCACCGACACCAACAATACCGTTGTCGGATGCTCGTATCCGACGGTGCGTCTGGCCAGGTACGCCACAGCGCCGATCACGAAGATATGCGACAGATAAAGCGCGTAGGAAGCGTCGCCCAACTGCTCGAGAAGGCTCCAGTGCTTGAGTTTCGGCTCCAGAATGAGGCTGAGATGAAGTAGGCCCGCCGCCCACATTGCTTGTCCCGCGAAGCTGATCTGACCCAAGAGCGGCGTACCGTCATCGACGAATGAAAGCACCCCGCCCGCAGCGGTCATTACGCCGAATATCCAGGCATGGCGTATGTCGGAAGTGAAATCACCGTCCAAATAGCGCCGCCCTATCCACATACCGATGACGAATGCCACCGGAGAAGGGTTGAGATAGAACTGGATAACAGGGTTGGTGGGAGCCAGCCACAGCCCGGCTATCCACATCGCAATGAAAAAGACCGTCAGCACAAATACGCGCGAGGTCACGGACAGGAATGCGAACACCGCAAAAGCGATATAGAAAAATACCTCGTAATTGAGCGTCCAGCCGAGTGAGAGGATTGGACTGGCGCTATCCCGTCCAGGCGCTTCGTGAACAATGAAGAGGAGCGACTGAAGATAGTGGGGCCACGTAAAGACGGTCTTCTGGAAGAGACTTGGCGCGAGCGCCGCCAGAACCGCGGCGAGGCTGGTGAAAAGCCAGTAAAGGGGGATGATCCGGATTGCTCGGCGTTTCAGGAAGGTGGCAGCGGAAAACGGACCATCTCCCGTAATATGGACCATTATGAAACCGCTGATGACAAAGAACAGAACGACGCCCAGGCGGCCCGCCGTCACAATAATCAGATTGTCCACGCCAATCTGATAGGAAAAGGCGTGTGCGAACAGAACCAGCAAGGCGGCGCAGGCGCGAAGATACTGAATCGAATAGAACTTCTTCACCTTGATCTCCTGGGCTTTGCCGGCGCCTGATGCCATTGTGCCGTCCACAGGCAGCGCGTCGGACGCCTGCAAAGCATCGCCATCAATACGACCGGCCAATTAAGTGTGGGTTACCGACTTCATGAAATAGCCCATGCCGGGCATCGCCACTGTTAAGATCGGGTTATCCATATTCCTTTACGTTCTTGCAGGAAAATGTACCCGGGGGTGCGTTCGTCCCCTGCCATCTCAATCGCAAGCCGCAACGCTGGTCGGATAATCGTGAGTGTCACCCCCACAGAGCAACAGTTCGTGACCGCGCAGGCCAGCCGCCAAGACGCCCTCACACTCCTGTTCTTTCTCCTCGCGGCCTTCGCTTTCCTGCTCCGCTCGACCATCTCTCCGCAATTGATGAATATGGTGATGTCCTATTCGACGGAGGGGGGGTCGTTTCCCGAAAAGCTGCATATCGGGACCTATGCCATCTTTCTGCTGCTTGTCGTCATCGCCACGACCCGGCCAATTCGGCTCGAAGGCGATGAAGTCAGGCTGTTCAAGGCGACATTGTTATATTCGCTGCTGCTGTTGTGGCTGGTGCCTTATCTCTTCGTGATAGGCCGTGCCGGCTCGGCCGGCTTCATAATCGATTCCTATCTGGTCTCTTGTGCCGCGGCGATGATCATGCTTGCCCTGGGTGACCATGTGCGCAGGGCGCTTGGCAATGTCATCGTCGGCATGATTGTCCTCAGCGCCATCATCGGAACGATCGAGGCCGTCACCCAGCATCGATTCCTGCCCTATCCCCTCGTTGAGCTGGACTTTCGGCCGATCGGACTGTCGGCCCATCCGCTGGCGCTGGGCGCGCTTTGCACCACCGCCATAGGTTTCGTTGCATTGACGCGGTGGCGTATCTGGGTGTGCGCGCTTTGCATCTTCATTCTCTTCATCGGCACGGCCGCTTCGGGCGCGCGCACCGCCCTGCTGCTCGCTTGCGGCGAGATCCTGTTCCTGCTCGTGTTCCTGCCTTGGCCGGACTTGTCACCCAGACATCAACGCCAGGCCAAACTCCTGGTGCTGATGCTGACGCTGGCCGGTGGCGCCATACTGATTGCGATACTCTTTTCGGCGGGGCTGCTGAACCGCTTCAGCAATACGCTCTTTGATCAAAATTACGATGCGCGCGTCAAGATCTACGATGTATTCAAGTTCGTTGAATGGAGGGACATCCTGCTTGGCATGAATCCCAACGAGTTGTTGAAGATCGTCAACGAAAAGCTCAACCTCCCCTTCATCGAAAGCACGCCGGTCGTTCTTACGCTTTTGTTTGGCCTGCCGATCGCCTTGCTCTTCGCGTTTGCTTTCTTCCGGTTCCTTTTCAAGCTCCTGCGCAATACGCCTCGGGCCGCCCATATCGCAGCGGCCGCGTCCATTCTCGCGGCATTGTCAAACAATGCCCTTTCTTCGAAGGCGCCGGATATCATGCTGCTCGTCATCTTGTTGCTCGCTTATCGAAAGCCGGATGGGCGCCAAACCGGCACGCCCCTTCAAGGCCAACCAGCATCAACAGCGACATGACGCCAAGCCCGCTCCTTGCGGGTGCCCTCGCGACGACCTCTTGTATTTCCATTTGAAACGCCTGCACGCTTTGCCAGGCTACGACGGGCGTGGCAGAATACCGACCAAGGGTGGAAGGGTCGCTGTTCCGCCTGACACGCCTGGAAAATGAAATGTTAACGATGTTTCCGTAAAGCAGGCTGTGCGTATTGAATATTAAAGGGTTAGCATGATGTCCGCCGCTTCCGGTCCTCCTCCAGCCGCGGCCGCCGCCGGCATTAGCCCCTATGAACGGATCGAAAATGCGCGGCGCGCCAGCAGGCCAAAGCCGCAACAAACCGCGCCGATCATGGCACATGCGGCGGCACCCGCTGTAACGTCGGCCCCTGTAACGTCGGCCCCTGTAACGTCGGCCCCTGTGTCGCCTGCACCCGTGGCGCCGCCTGTAGCCGAGCCCGTCACGACGGTGACGCTCAACAAGATCGGAACCTTTCTCGAACTCGATTTCGGGCGTCTGTTTGTCTGGCTGCGCGCCGGCCTCGCTCTGGTATGCCTGCTGGCAATAGCCGGCGGGATCATCGGCGGTGCCTACGCTCTGCTGAGCAAGCAGCGCTACACCGTGACCACGGACATCCTCATCAATCCCGCCAATCTTCAGGTTGTTCCGAATGATCTTTACCCGCAATCGGCCCAGGTCGATGGACAGCTGCTCAGCGCGCGCAGCAAAGAGCGCATCTTGACCTCGGGCAGCGTGCTTTCACGTGTTGTAGACGATCTTGACCTGGCCAGTGACCCGGAGTTCTTCGACGCGGACCGTAGCCGCACAGGGACGGACGGCGCCAAACCCGATCCAAAGCTTACCGCCCTGAAGAACCTGGCGGAACGGGTTAGCAGCATCGCGGATGAAAAGTCGTTTGTCACGACCTTGATGGTATCGGCGGAAACCCCCGCTAAGGCGATCCTGATTTCGCAGGATATCGTCAAGACTTTCCAGGAAGAGCTGGCCAGCGCCGAGGCTTCCGGCGCCAGCCGTGCCGCGGCCGCGCTGGACGGGCGGCTGGGCCAGCTCAAGAGCGATGTGCAGGCGGCCGAAGAGAAGGTCGAGGCCTATAGGCGCAGCCACAATCTGGCCACCAGCAATGGGCAGCTTGTTTCCTCGCAAACCATGACCCAGCTCAACGGCCAGATCGTGGAGACGCAATCGCGCGTCATCGCCGCGCAGGCAAGTTACGACGCCCTGCTTGCCGCCGGCGCAAACGGCACCAATTCCGGTCCCGCCACGTCGGAGGCGCTTGTGGCGCTGCGCGCAACGGCCAACGGCCTGCGCCAGCAGATCGATTCGCAGTCGATGACCTTTGGCCCCCGTCATCCGTCGATCGTCAGGCTGAAGACGGAGTACAACACGGTCAGCGCGCAACTCAGCGCCGAATACGCGCGCACCCTGCGCCTGGCGAAGGTCAATCTCGATGCCGCCAAAACCTCGTCGGCCTCCCTCAATGCCAAGATGAATGACTTGAAGGGCAACGTGTTCTCGGATAGCGATTCCGAGGTCGCCTTGCGTGAACTTGAACGTGACGCCGCGTCGAAGACGGCTATCTATGAGAGCTTCCTGTCGCGGGCACGCCAGATAACCGAGCGCGAACAGATCGACAGCACCAATGTGCAGGTGATTTCCACCGCAGTGCCGCCAAAGGGCCGTTCATGGCCCCCGCGCACGGTCGTGATGATCGGCCTGGGGGCCATTGGCGGCATGATCCTTGGCATGTTGCTCGCCATTACCCTGGGTATCGTGCGCGACATGCGTCTTCCGCCGAACCGCCCGGACGTCATTGCCAGCCGCGCCTGAAATGGCGAAGCGGATTGTCTTTCACATTGCCAGCCTCAGGGGCGGCGGCGCCGAGCGTGTATTCGTCCTGATGGCGAACGAACTGGCATCGCGCGGCCACAACGTCACGCTTTTTACCTGGAACGCGCAGGGGCCCAATGCCGCCCTGCTTTCGCCTGCCGTACATCTGGTCGATTTCGGCCTCCCCATTCGCGGCGAGGGTTATGGCAAGTGGGCGACATTGAAAGGCATCGTGCGAAGCGCGGGCCTGCTTGGCCGCGTTTCTCCCGACGCGATCTACAGCGCCCCGGAATTCGCCAATCTGGTCGTGGCGCTGGCGCTTTCCCTCGCGCGAAGCAGGGCGCGGTTCTTCCCGAGTTTCCACGCCGCCGCCTCATTGCCTTCCGGCAGCCTTGGCGCGAAAATGGCGGTCTGGCTTTCGGCCCTGGTTGCGGCCCGCGCCACCAGGGCCATCGCGGTTTCTGAAGGTGTCGGCGGCGATCTTGTGGCCCGAGGCTTCCCGAAATCCAAGGTCGTGGTGATCAACAACCCGCTGCCGCCGGCTGCGGCATCCCAGCAACGCTCCTACGCCTGGCAGGCAGAGCTCGCGGCGATGGGCGACGGCCCCGTCATCATCACCGCCGGACGCCTGGTGCCCGTTAAGGATCATTGGACGTTGCTGCGGGCCTTCGCTGTGCTGCGCGCCGGCCGCCGGGCCCGGCTTGTCATCTTCGGCGAGGGTCCGCTGGCCGACGAGCTGCGCGCCTATGCCGAAGAATCCGGTATCGGCGCAGACGTTCTGTTTGCGGGCTATGTCAATGATCCGGCGGCCTGCTACGCCGTAGCTGACTTGTTCGTCCTATCATCGACCAGCGAGGGCTTCGGCAATGTTCTGGTCGAGGCCATGGCAGCGGGGATTCCGGTGGTCTCCACGGACGCGCCGCACGGCCCGCGCGAAATACTTGATGACGGCCGCGTCGGCGCCCTGGTGCCGGTCGGCGATGCCGGGGCCCTGGCAGTGGCGATGGCCAGAATGCTCGACCAGCCGACAACCGCCGCGATCCTGAAAAGCAGGGCGGCGGTTTTCGAAATTGAAAAGATCGGAGACCGGTACGAGGCGTTGCTCTGAATTAGCGCATGGATCGGCTTGCGGCGGCACAGGAATTCGCCATTGATGGGACAGGACGCCGCCAACATAGGCCGGTTACTCCCAATCCAATCATGATCTTTAACATCAATTTACCCGGAGTTGGTAACAACAGGGAACCCGCGTTTTATCCTCAGGATAGGGATTTTCCTTGCCGCAGCATCACAGCCTTCCTGCCGGCCGTGCAAACGATCGCAATTGGCCGCGATTGCACCGCTTCATGCGGGTTGAGCTGGAACTCGCGCCTGACGTTCTGGTGCCGCGAGCCGAAACGGAACTGCTTGGCCGGACGGCCGCGGCCATTCTTGGCGAACAGGCGCACGAAACCATCCTGATCGACATGTGCTGCGGCAGCGGCAATCTTGCCGTGGGCATCGTCAGCGAATGTCCTCGGTCTCGGGCATGGGCCGCGGACCTGACCGACAGCACGGTTTCGCTTGCCCGCCGCAATGTTGTGCGCCTCGCCCTGCAGGACAGGATCAAGGTCCGGCAAGGCGACCTATTTGCCGCGATCAAGGGTGACGGCCTCCACGGCGCTGCCGACATGGTCGTGTGCAACCCGCCCTATATTTCCTCATCCCGTCTCGATAGCGAAAGCGCGCATCTGTTGGAGAACGAACCTCGGGAAGCTTTCGACGGCGGCCCTTACGGTATTTCGATCCTCCAAAGGCTGGTCCGGGATGCCGCAGCTTTCCTCAAGCCAGGCGGATGGCTGCTATTTGAGTTCGGCGAAGGTCAAGATCGGCAGATAGCAACCCTTTTATCGAGAACGAAATCCTACGAAACCCCAACCTTTGCCGTGACGGCCGACGGCCAGCCCCGTGTCGCCATGGCGCGCAAACATGGTGGCCGGGTTCCCGGAACCGGGAGCCCGGCGTGAGCGTCGTCCGCGCCCTCGATCAGGCCGACCTTGCGGCCGTCGCGGGCATGTTTCAACGCATGCTGCGCAAGAAGCGGGGGCCAGCGCCGGCCTCCCTCGTCGATTACATGAGGCGGTTTTATCTGGACGCACCCGACTGGGGCAGCGGGCTCCGTTCGCTTGTCCATGTCAATGACGCCGGCCAGGTTTCCGGCTTCGTCGGCGTTCATGCGCTGCCAATGAAATTCAACGGCCGGCAGCTCTACGCTGCCATCTGCAGCTCGCTGATGGTCGAGGATCACGAGACCGATCCGATGGCCGGTGCCCGCCTGTTGAAGGCCTTCCTCGATGGTCCGCAGGACATCTCCTTCAGCGAAACCGCCAATGATACGTCCGTGAAACTGTGGACGCGGCTTCGCGGCGTTGTGCTGCCGCAATACAGTCTTGACTGGGTTCGCGTGATGCGGCCGGCGACCTTCATGCTCAGCCTTTTTGCCAATCACATGAAGCTTGCCTGGATGTTCAACCCGCTCGCCCGGATCGTCGACCGGCTCTACCTTCGCAAAATGAAGGGCAGTCAACGACGCTGGACCGGCGTCGTCGCCAACGCATCGAGCCGGGGGGCATTTCGGACCTCCGAGATCGACAGCGGCAGCTTTGCGGGGCTGCTGGAGCCGCTTTGCGCCCAATTTCCGCTACGTCCGCAGTGGGCGGAAGGTCAGCTCAACCATATTCTGGGCGATGCGGCGCAAAAGCCGGATTTCGGAGAGCTTGTCTACGTGTCGGTGGCATCGCCGAACGGCGCCAATGTCGGCGCTTTCGCCTATTACGCGCGACCGGACGGGATCGGCCGCGTGCTGCAGGTCCTCGCTCTTCCCGGCCAGGCCGGGCCGGTGATCGATTGCCTGGTCGAGCATGCCGCCCGGCGCGGTGTCTCCGGCTTGCGCGGCCGCGTCCAGCCCGCGCTTCTAGACGCCATGCTTGTAAGACGCATAGCCTTCATACCGGTCGCCTCGACCGTCGTGCATTCACGCGATCCCGAGCTTCTCGATGCCATGAAGAACGCGCAGGTCTTTCTGAACGGGCTTGCGGGCGAGCAGTGGAGCCAGTTGATCGGCGGCCGCTTCACCTGAAGCGTTCCGCCTACAGCAATTCCAGGAAAGGGTGCGCGGCTTTCCGTCCGGAATTGCGTAAAGACAAGAGCTCAGTATTTCTTTCATGCATGTCGTATCGCAAGACCGGATCACTTTTGCTCGATATGCATAGGTCAGGAGCCGACTTCGTCCACGCCGTCAACGAGCTGCGGGCGCAGGTGCAGATAGCGCGTTGCCTTTCGCTTGGCGGCGATGTCGGCCCAGACGCGTTCGATCTGTGAGGCGGTCAATCCCGCCGCTTGCCCTACCACCTCGGCGGACACGCCGTTGTTGAGGCCGTAGAGACACAGATCCATCCGATCGTAAGGCAGGGAGAAGTAGAATTCTTCCTGCGTCTGCGCCAGCGAGTAGGTGTCGGTGGTCGGCGGCCGGTTGCGGACCTCTTCCGGAATGCCGAGATAGGCGGCTAGCGCATAGACCTGCGTCTTGTAGAGATGCGCGATCGGCTTGACGTCGGCGGCGCCGTCGCCGTTCTTGACGAAGAACCCCTGATCGTATTCCAGCCGGTTCGGTGTGCCGAGCACGGCGAAGTTCAGCCGGTCGGCATGATAATATTCGATCTGCTTGCGGGTGCGCTGCTTCATGTTGGTGGCGGCAACGATGCCGAGATAGACCGCCACCGGCATCCGCAGTTTCGTCTGCTTGCCTTGCGGGTCCTGCACCACCAGCGAGGAGATGTTGTAGCCCTCGCCTTCGAGCACGTTCGCGATCACGATCTTCGAGGCCCAGCCCTTGCCATAGTCCGGGACCATTTCGCGGATGAAGGCGTCGCGGCGTTCATAGCAGCCCATTGCCCGCAGGGTCGGCCCGATATCCTCCACAACGGCCTCGACGCCGAAAGTGTCGGCGACCAGATGGCCGAGTCGCAGGCTTTCGGGGTCGGAATCGCTTTCCGGCATGAGGACGCACAGCACATTCTGGTGGCCGACGGCACGCGCGGCCAATGCAGCCGAAACGCTGGAATCTATACCGCCCGAAAGACCGAGCACGAGGCCGCGCTTGCGAATGCCGCGCAACTGCTCGCGCAGGGCCGCCACGATCCTGTCCGTTTCGGCGGCGGGATCGATGACCAGGGCTTGCGTGAAGGCCGGCGCATCCTGGGTTGAGCCGATGTTCATTGCTCGGCCTCCATCATCTCAGCCGCGAGCCGGCGGCTGACCTTGCCCGACTCCGTCTTCGGTAATTCGCTGCGGAACTCTATGATTTTGGGGACCATGAAATCCTCCAGGTGCCGCGCGCAGTGACGAATGATGTCCTTTCCGCCAAGCGCCGGATCGGACCGCACGACGAGCGCGCCAATCGCATGCCCCAGCACCGGATCCGGCACGCCGACGACCACCGCTTCCGCGATACCTGGATGGGCGTGGAGCACTGCCTCCACTTCCTTGGGGGCGACCTTCTCGCCACGCGTCTTGATGATATCGTCCTTACGCCCGACAAAATAGAGAAAGCCGTCCTCGTCGGTCTGGAACAGGTCGCCCGTATAGAGCACCTTTTCCCAAGGGTTAGGCCCCGGCCGGAGCGCTCGTTCCGTCGCGGCCTGGTTGCGCCAATAGCCCTGCATGACGTGCGGACCGCGGATAACGAGCTCACCTGCCACGCCCGCCGGCACGCGTTGTCCAAGGTCGTCGACGACAAAGGCTTCCGTGTTGGGGATGGCTATGCCGACCGACCCTGGCCGGCGGTCAAGTTCCTCGGGTGGCAAATAGGTGCAGCGCTTGCATTCGGTCAGCCCATACATCGAATAGATCCGGACGCCGGGCAGCAGCGAGCGCAGGCGTTCTATGTGGGCTGGCGGCAAGGCGGCCGCGGTGTTGGAAATATAGCGGAGGCTGGGCAGGAAACCCGGCGCCAGATCACGCATCTGCAGGATCATCGCCGCCATGGTAGGCACCAGCGGAAGGCCGGTGACGCCCTCTTTGCGGATGCGTTCGAAGATCTCGTGCGGGAAGGCGAAGGACTTCTCGAGCACCAGCGTGGCCCCGAGCCTGACTGCCATCAGCAACTGATAGAGGCCATAGTCGAAGGCAAGCGGGAGGACGTTCAGGATGATGTCGTCCGGCGCGTTGCGCAGATAGGTGGCGATCGACCCCGCGGCAGCGTCGCAATTGCGATGCGTCATCATCACACCCTTGGGCCGGCCGGTCGAACCTGACGTGTAGATCAGCATCGCAAGGTCGACGTCGATGCCGCGATGGTTCACCTCCGCGCCATCGAACGTCAGGCAGTCAGTCAGGGACGCGGCCCCTGCCGGGCATTGCCCATCGGCCCCAGGGGTGGAAGCCACGAAGATGCCGGTCTTGCCTTGCGATGCGCAGGCTTCGGTGACCACGGGCACCAGCTTCGCCTGCGTCAGGACCGCCCTGGCGTCGCAATCGGCGATGACGTAACCGAGCTTGTCGGCCTTTGTGGAGGGGTTGATCGGACTGAAGGTCGCACCTGCCTTGAGTGCGGCAAAGATCGATACGGCGGCCTCCCAGCAATTGTCCATGAAGATCAGAACGCGGTCGTCGCGCCTGATCCCATTCATGAAGAGAGCGGTGGCCAGCCGGCTCGAAAGGTCGTCGAGTTCTTCGTAGCTCAGCCTTTTGCCCCTGGTGACCAATGCCGTCTTGGCCGGGTGGGCAGCAGCCTTCGCCACCAGAAAATGCTCGATCCGCACGGGACGTTCCTCGCCGTTGGCGCTTACGCTGCCAGCGTTTGTGCTCTCGCCTCGATGAAGGACGAGATGCGGTCAAGCGAGTCCAGGTTGGTCGGAACGATGTCGGCATCCACCATCGCGATGCCGAAATTGTCCTCGATGAAGGCCACCAGCTCAAGCACCGCAGTCGAGTCGATAATGTCGTTCTCGATCAGCGAGGCTGAATCCGACAGTTTGTAGGAGGTGTCGCCGAACAGGAAGTTGTCGACGATAAAGCTTCTGACCCTGTCCTTGATTGCCGTCATCGTGTCTTTCCTTTTCCTCGCCGTCTCAGGCCGCTCTTGCCGCGCCGACCGCTTGGCCGGCGAAATTCTTCTGCCACAGCTGCGTCGACAGAATGCCGACGAAGGCGGCGTTGTCGCGAAATCCGGTCGCGGTCTCCATGCGGCATTTCTCGTGGAGCTTGGCCACCGCCTTGGCGTTGAACAGGCCGCCGGCGGTAATGCTCGCCTCGCCCAGGCAGTCACGAACATAGTCTAGTTCCTCCGCCCCGACGAAGGAGCGGGCCTCCGGGGCGCGGTAAGGTTGCTTGGTGCGTTTACCGATCGCCGCCGGAAGGTGGTGCCTGGCCACCTTGCGCAATATGTGCTTCTCCATCAAGCCTTTCAGTTTCATCTCCGGCGGAAGTCTTGCCGCGAACTCTACCACGCGATGATCCAGGAAAGGAAACCGCCCTTCGATGCCGTGCGCCATGGCCATCCGATCGCCTTGGCTGGAGAGGATGTAGCCGGGCAGGAGGAAGCGGGTTTCGAGATATTGCGCCTGATGCAGCGGATGCCATAGGGAAAACGCCTCGGGTAGGCGGCTGGTCAGCTCTTCAGCTGCGTCATAACCCTTCAACGTCGCGCGCAGGTCGCCGGAAAAGAAGATTTTCGCCGCCGCCGTGGTCTTGAAGCGTGGCCGATGCGAGAACAGCGGATCGTCGAGGGCAGCGTTGCTGGTGCCGAAGAAGGCAGCCAGATACTCCACCGATTGCTGTTGCAGGCCCGGCAGATACGGGTAAAGCCGGCGGAACAGCTGCGGCCTCATGCGCGATGTGGGCTGCCGCCCGCAGAACCGGCGGACACGCGCCTCCTTGAAGACGTCGTAACCGGCGAAGACCTCGTCGGCGCCTTCACCCGTCAGCACCACCTTCAGGCCGGCCTGGCGAACCAGGGCGGACAATTTGTAGAGTGGCGCTGGCGCCGTGCGGATGATCGGCCGCTCGGCAAAGCGGATGACCTCAGGAAAGACGCTGGCGATATCGCGGGCGCCGCATTCTATGGCGTGGTGGCGCGTGCCGAGCGCCGAGGCCATTTCGGTCTGAAAGGCGCTTTCGTCATGCTCGGCGCTGTCGAAGGTTACGGAAAATGTCTCCAGTCTCCGAGGAGTCATGCCGGCGGCAAGCGCCGAAACGAGCGACGAATCGAGCCCTCCGGAAAGATAGGAACCGACCGGCACGTCGGCCCGCATGCGAAGCCTCACCGCATCGGTCAGAAGGGCTTGCAACTCCTCTGCCGCGTGGTCCTCGTTCGTGATCTTCGACGGCTCATCACGATGCGGATAGTCCAGGTGCCAGTATCGTCTGACCGTGACCTGCCCCTGCGTCGCGATCATCACACTTGCCGGTTCCAACTCGTGGATATTGCGGAACGCCGTGCGCGGAGCGATCGGCGCCCACAGCGTAAAGATCTGATCCAGCGCAATCGGATCAATTTCAGCGGAGACACCCGGGACCTTCAACAGGGCTTTGATCTCCGAGGCAAAGTAAAGCACCCCGTCCTTACTTGTGTAGAAGAGCGGCCGGACACCCATCCGGTCTCGTGCAAGCACCATTCGTCGCTGCCGATTGTCCCATATCGCCAAGGCGAAATCACCGTTCAGGAGAGACAAGCAGTCTTCGCCCATCTCCTCATAGAGCTGAAGGATGACCTCTGTGTCGCTCGACGTCCGAAAGTGCCGGCCCTTGGCGATCAGCCCTTCGCGCAGTTCTATGTAGTTGAAAATCTCGCCGTTGAACGCAATCGTCAAATTGCCGGCCTCGTCGGACATCGGTTGCTGGCCATCGCCGATGCCGATCACCGACAGCCGCGCATGCCCGAGCCCGGCATCGGGTGCTACGAATTTCCCTTGCTCATCCGGCCCACGATGGGCAATTGCGGCTACCATGTGCGTGAGCAAAGCTTCCGCATCCCGGATTGACCCGAAATAACCCCCGAATCCACACATCCCTTGAACTCATATTGAACGCTAAGGTACGGAACATAACCTCGATAGTGGCATCTGGGGTTAATCCGATAATTTCACCGAGCATGTGGTTAACAAGAAGTTTGCCACGATGTGGTCTTGGTGGCTAGGACGCGATGGCTCTCCATCACCTCGCGCTTGCGGCCGTAATAGCCGGAACGATAGCCCAGGCGCTCCGACGTGGCGAACCGCCTGGATACAAACGGACCGCGCGCAACGTGCTGGCGATCTTAAGGCAAATTCAACCGCAGGCTGCCGGGCTGACTATTATTGCGGTAGGTTTTTCAACGGTTGCAATGGCTTAGCGTTTTCCGACACGCCCTAGGCGCGAACGGACCAGAGCGTTTCCAAAAAAGTGTGACACGGTTTTCTCTGCAGAAGCGCGCGGCGCTTCTCAAGCAATTTGCCTCGAAATCAAGAGATGACGGGGGTTTCAACGTGTCTGTAGAACGGTTGATCGCTCTAGGCCTTTTGTCCGGGTTGGCATGGCCGGACACGGGCGGCTAAGGCTGGAAATGTGATTGCACGTCTTCGCTGCCGGGGGGCTGGCCGGAGGACGAGGAGGATGGCGCTGAATTTCGAATATATTGCCGGCCATCCGGCGCTGCACCGTCATGTCGAGGCGCAGTCGAAGGCGTTGCTGCATATCTATGAAACGAGCCCACGCCTGGCCGCCGTGTTCGCCACGCAACAGCGCTGGTTGCTGGCTCACACCGGCCTAGCCCTGCATTTCGCCCGCGACCCGCGCGATCCCCGCACGGAACTGACACTGGCCCGCTTCATCGATGCCGTGCTTCACTATTCCGTCGCTAGCCGCAACACGGCCGAAGCCTTCATCAAGGAGATGCTATACTATCACATCATCGAATACCTGCCGCACACCGGTGATGGACGAGCCCATCCCTTTCAGGTGACGGCAGCGACGCTGAAGGAATTCGACGGCTGGGTGGTTGCGCATCTGCGCACGCTCGACGGTCTCGACAGCGGCAGCCGCCTCGCCGCCTTTCTCGAGCAGCACGGCATGATTTCCAGGCTGCAGCCGCTGGTGGCGGAAGGCCTGCTCTCCTCCAACCCAGTGCGTGAGCCCAAGCAGACGTTTTCGCTGTTCATCTGGCTCAACAATGGCGGCATCGTCATGGATTGGCTGATGTCCGGCATCGATCCCGACAATGCCGCCCTCGACCGGATCCCGACCAGCGTGGTTTCGATCGGCGAATTCGCCAGTTGGCTAAAACTCTCGCGCACCCATCTTGCGCGCAAATTGCGCGACGCCGAAAAGCTCGGCAGCGTCGGCTGGCTGGGCCGGCGCGGGCATTCGGTGATGTGGGTGTCCAACAGCTTCTACCAGGAATACATGACCGTGCAGGCCGCCAAGCTTGCCGTCATCGATGCCGCGTTCGAGGCCTGCCGACCGGCGTCGCCGCACGCTGGCTGAACGTTCGGCGCAGACGCTGTTGCGCAGCCGATCGTGCCGACCGCGAGGACCCGTCCGGGCGCATGGCCGAGGTGGCCTTTCCGCCGTCGGGATACGGACATCTGGACAGCGGGGGCGAAGCCTGAAAGCGGAACGATCCGCGCGAGCGGCAGCGATCCGCCCGACGGGTTCGGGTGGATCAACTGGTCAAAAGCCGGGCGCAGCATCTCAATCGATGTCGAATGACACGCCCTGCGCCAGCGGCAGCGCCTTGGAATAGTTCACCGTGTTGGTGGCGCGGCGCATATAGGCCTTCCAGGCATCGGAGCCGCTCTCGCGCCCGCCGCCGGTTTCCTTCTCGCCGCCGAAGGCGCCGCCGATCTCGGCGCCCGACGTGCCGATGTTGACGTTGGCGATGCCGCAATCCGAACCATCGACGCCGAGGAAGCGCTCGGATTCCTGCAGGTCGCGGGTGAAGATCGACGACGACAGTCCGGCGCCGACCGCATTGTGCTCGTCGAGCACGGCATCGAAATCGGAATATTTCATCACGTAGAGGATCGGCGCGAAGGTTTCTTCGGTGACAGGAGCCACCTGCTTCGGCATTTCGACCAGCGCCGGATGCACGTAATAGGCATCGGGATGGCCATTCTCGACCCGCGAACCGCCGGTCAGCTTGCCGCCGTGAGCGGTGGCTTCCTTGAGCGCCTTCTGCATGGCGTCGAAGGCCGCCTTGTCGATCAGCGGCCCGACGAGCGAAGACGTCTCCAGCGGATTGCCGACCGAGACGCTCTCATAGGCCTTCTTCAGCCGCGGCAGCAGCGCGTCATAGACGCTGTCATGCACGAACAGGCGCCGCAGCGTCGTGCAGCGCTGGCCGGCGGTGCCCATGGCGCCAAAGGCGATGGCGCGCAGCGCCATGTCGAGATCGGCGGTCGGGCAGACGATGCCGGCATTGTTGCCGCCGAGTTCGAGCACGGCGCGGGCAAAGCGCTTGGCCAGACGCGGGCCGACATCCCGGCCCATGCGGGTCGAGCCGGTGGCCGAAACCAGCGCCACCTTCGGGTGGTCGACCAGGATCTCGCCGACGGAGCGGTCGCCAATCAGCACCGGTGCCAGGCCCTGCGGCGCATCTGCGCCGAAGCGCTTGACCGCGCCGGCAAAAATCGCCTCGCAGGCGAGCGCCGTCAGCGGCGTCTTTTCCGAGGGCTTCCACACCACGGCGTCGCCGCAGACCAGCGCGAGCGCCGCGTTCCACGACCACACCGCGACCGGGAAGTTGAAGGCCGAAATGACGCCGACGACGCCGAGCGGATGCCAGGTCTCCATCATGCGATGTCCCGGACGCTCGGTGGCGATGGTTAGACCGTAGAGCTGGCGGGAAAGGCCGACGGCGAAATCGCAGATGTCGATCATTTCCTGGACTTCGCCGAGGCCTTCCGACGGGATCTTGCCGACCTCGATCGACACCAGCCGGCCGAGCTCGGTTTTGTGCGCGCGCAACTCCTCGCCGAGCACCCGCACCAGTTCGCCGCGCCGGGGACCCGGCACCATCCGCCAGGCCTGGAACGCCGTGTGCGCGGCATCGATGGTCTTGGCCGCATCGGCCGGCGAAATCGTCTTCAGCGCCGCGATCTGTTCACCCGTCACCGGACTGCGCACGACGAGGTCGCCGCCGGTCAGCGCGTCCTTGGCCACACCCAGTTTCGCCAGAAGTTCGGCCGTTTCCTTCGCTATCGTCATTTTTGTCCCTTTCAGATCCGCTCGCCATCATAGGGCGGCGGTCGAGCCTTGGCGCCATTATCGCCCGCATGCCGCAGGCGCTGTCATGGCGTGCCATTACTCGTTTCAGGGGAAAATCGCCACCCCGGCATGGTCCAAGCCGAGATTGCACGATTGAGCCAGAGGAGGAACAGGCTTAGTGCGCTGTCTTCGCCGGCGCCTTCACGGCTCCGTCTCGCATCAGCCGGTCGATATGCATGCGGATATGGGCGGCTTCCGCTGCCGTGTTGGCCAACGCAATGGCGCGATCGAAGGCGACACGCGCCTCTTCGCCACGGCCGAGCTGCATCAACAGACCGCCCTTGAGGCCGAAGAAGTGGAAATAGCCGGACAGCCTCTCGCCAAGCGGCTCGATCATGGCAAGGGCAGCTTCCGGCCCGCGCACCTTGGCGACCGCAACGGCACGGTTCAGCGTCACCACCGGCGAAGGTTGCATCGCCTCCAGCAGGCTGTAGAGCAGGTCGATCTCTGTCCAGTCGGTCTCCTCGGGGGTTGCCGCCCGCGCATGAAGGGCGGCGATCGCCGCCTGCACCTGGTAGGGTCCGGGCTTCTGGTGGCGCAGGGCCTTGTCGACCAGCGCCAGGCCTTCGTCGATCATCTTGCGGCTCCACAGCGAGCGGTCCTGGTCGTCGAGCAGCACGATCTCGCCATTCTCGTCGAAGCGGGCCGGCGCGCGCGCATGCTGCAGCAAAAGCAATGCCGTCAGGCCCATGATCTCCGGCTCGGTCTGGAACAGCCGCAGCAACAGGCGCGCCAGCCGGATCGCCTCCTCGCAAAGCGGCGCACGCGCCGGCGCCTCGCCGCTGTTGGTGGAATAACCTTCGTTGAAGATCAGATAGACCATGGCGGCAACGGCGGCGAGCCGCTCCGAGCGCTCGACCGCGCCGGGCGTCTCGAACGGCACGCCGGCATCGGCAATGCGCGCCTTGGCGCGCGTGATACGCTGTTCCATGGCGCTTTCGCCGACCAGGAACGCACGCGCGATCTGCTTGACGGTGAGACCGGAGACGATGCGCAGCGCCACCGCGATCTGCTGCGTAGGCGGCAGATCCGGATGGCAGCAGATGAACAAGAGCCGCAATATGTCATCGCGGTAGTGCGCGCCGTCCAGCCGTTCGGCGATATCGCTCTCGGCATCTTCCAGGTCCGAGATCTGGTCCTCTTCCGGCATCGGCGCCTGCTTGGCGCGCTTGCGCACCGCGTCGATGCCGGTGTTGCGGCCGACAAAGATCAGCCAGGCCGCAGGATCGCGCGGCGGCCCGTTCTGCGGCCAGTTCTTGAGTGCCCTCAGGCACGCGTCCTGGAAAGCTTCCTCCGCCGTATCGAGATTGCGGAAATAGCGCAGCAGCGCACCCATAGCCTGCGGGCGGGCAGCGCTGATCGCCGAGCTTATCCAGGCGAGGTCTGTCATGTGGCTACTCTGGTTGGGTTGAAGACGGAAACCGGTCGGATCTCATAGGATCCGCCGCTGGGATTGACCTCGGAAAGCTCGCGCGCGAAGTCGACGGCTTCGTCGAGATCGGCGCATTCCAGCGTGTAGAAGCCGAGGAACTGTTCCTTGGTCTCGGCAAACGGTCCGTCGATGACGACCGATTCGCCCTTGACCTTGCGCAGCGTCGTCGCGGCGGTGGTGGGCAAAAGCCGCGCCACCGGCCCAAGCCGGCCGGCTTGAGCGTATTTTTCCTGCACATGCATGAGCTTTGCCATGACCTCGTCATCCTGTGCCTTGCTCCAGGAGGAGACGACATCTTCGGAGGCATAGCAGAGGATAGCGTAGAGCATGGGACGTCCTTTTCTGTCTCAAAGGACGAAACAGTAGGGCCTATGCCGACATGGCGTCGACAAAAACGCCATTTTTGTCAGCCTTCGCTTGCCTTCAACCATCTCAGCACAAGAGCCTCTTCATCATCGAGACCGTCTATCGATCGCTTGCGCTTGTTGGCCTCGGTCATTTCGCTAAGCAGCCGCCCTTCCACCCAGGCTTCGAAAACCTGTGGATGGATGTAGCATTTGCGGCAGACGGCGCGTGTGTTGCCGAGCCGCTCGGCCACCTTGTCGATGACGGCGTTCATTACACGCTTGGTCTGCGCCTGGCTTTCGGGAAGATCCGTCCGCGCAAACAGCGACGCGGCATGGATGGTACCGCCCCAGGTGCGGAAATGCTTGGAGCTGAAATTGGCGCCGATCGCGTCGCGGATATAGCGGTTGACATCGTCGGAGCGCACCCCATGCCTCTCGCCGTCCTCGTCGAGATATTGGAACAGTTGCTGCCCCGGAATATCCTGCGCGCCGCGCACGACCCGGGCGATGCGGCGGTCGACCAGCTTCAATTTCCATTCCTTGCCGGACTTGCCCTTGAAGGCAAAGCGCAGGCTGGATCCCTTGATGTCGACGTGGCGGTCGCGCAGCGTCGTCAGCCCAAAGCTCTTGTTGTCGCGGGCATAGGCGGCATTGCCGACCCGGATCATCGTGTTGTCGAGCAGCCAGACAATTGCCGCCACGACGCGCTCGGCCGGCAGGCCACGGCGGCGCAGATCGGCATCGATCCGGCGGCGCAGCTCCGGCAGGCTTTCGGCAAAGGCGACAAGGCTGGAGTATTTGGCGCCGTCGCGCTCGGCGGCCCACAGCGGATGGTAGCGGTACTGTTTGCGCCCGCGCTGGTCGCGGCCGGTCGCCTGGATGTGGCCGGCGGGATCGGGCGAGATCCACACATCCGTCCATGCCGGCGGAATGGCCAGCGCCTTGATGCGGGCAATGGCTGCCGCGCCGACGGCCTGTCCTTTCGCGCCCTTGTAGGAAAAGCCTTCGCCCGCCTTCAGGCGCCGGATCCCCGGCTCGCTGTCGCTGATATAGGTGAGCGAGGCCTGTTCGGCAGCGGTCTGCGCGCCGTTCTTCGGCGCTCCATCGTCCCCCCGTCCGGCAGCCGACCGGCCGGATGGCGTCCCAGATTTGTCAAGCATGCCCGCTCCACGAAATTTTTCTCGTAGATAAGCGCCAGGCCGACTGCTGGTTCCACCCCGTTGCTATGGAATGTGGTCGGGTCCACCAATGGTGGCACCAGCCGGCACGGCCATCCAGAGGCCGCCATCGTCGACGTGAGGCGGATGGTAGTCGCGCCCGGGCGGAATCTGTTCGAACACGGCCCCTGCCTCATCGGCAAGGTAGTCATAGCCCACATCCTGCAGGAGCCCCTTTGGATCCAGGTGGTGGTAGAGATTGCGGCGGGCGATCCGCCGCTTCGGCTCCATCATCTTTAAATGATAGAGGTTGAGCCCGCTGTTGCGGGCCTTGAAACCAAGATCGGGAGGATACCAGAGCCCGTGCAGGTCCTCTGGTCGGTACTTCGCCGGATCGTAGGCTCTGAACAGACGATACTGGAACTTTTCGGCCCACAGCCCGTCGACCCGGTACTCGGTCGGCGAATACAATTCGCGGAGCCGGAACCCCCAGGCCATGCGCCTGTAATCCCCCGTCAGCTGTCCGATCCGCTCCGCGGTACCGCGTTCCAGCCGCTCATCGGGATCAATAGCCAGGATCCAGTCGGCGGCAGCTTCATGCGCTGCGTCGAGCAAGATCCGCCGCCGCTGCGGCTCGCTGCTGAACACGCCGGTCGCCCCGCGATCGTCATAGGCAATCCAGCCGTCAACTACCGGATCGATATTGGTGATCAGATCGGCAACCAGATGCGCGTCATAACGATAGCTGAAAACTGCGACCGTTCTCTGCCGCGTCCAGAACAGTCGGCTCCGTCGCCAGCGTCGAGGCTTGATTTGGCTCGTTATCATTTTCTTGTTGCCGCTTTCACGCGATTTCGCACGCCAATATAGACACCCACGGATTTGACCAGCAGGGCAAGCCAGACAATTGGCATCGACATCATCGCGAAAGTTCGATCCCGATCGGAAAGCCCGATCTTCGCCAGCTTGCGGGCATTCCGCCGATCGCGAAACGTGTCGCGAAAACACCGAAACGGAGTGTTCAGGGCGGACGCTGCGAGGTAATCGCCGCGGCGACAGCCGCGCCTGTACTGATCGGCAAGCAATCTGGACAGCCGGGTTTCGTTGCGATGAACGGTTTGCACCTTAGACTCCCACACCGGCTGCAGTTCCTGCGGCAGCCGCCCCAGGAATTCGGTGTCTTCGGCAGCAGGCATGGTTTCATCGAACAAGCCAAATTCATCGAACAGCCGCCGATCGAACGACACGCCGTAACGCAGCGCACGATCCGACGGCAGACCGGGAAGCCGTCGCATGAACATGATCAGATGAGCCGCACAGGCGATCAGATTGCGCGGATGGCTATTCACCATCGCGCTCGCCACGGCGCGGTCGCCAGCCAGATGCCGCTGCATCCGTGCCTCGGCCCAGCCCGAACAGGCGAGGCAATCATCGGCAAGAAAGGCAACGAAAGGCGCTTTGGTGGCCGCAATGCCGAGGTTGCGGGCTGCGCCTACAAACAGCCTTCGACCGACCTCGATCACTGGCACCTTGACCCCGGCGCCGGTCAGCAGCGCCAGGACCTCGCCTCCGCCCGAGTTGACCACCATGATCTCGAGCGGCTCATCCTGATCCAGCAGGGATGTCACCGCCTCGACGATTTGAGCCGGCGCGCGATAGCCGATGACAATGACGGCAAGCTGCGGCGGGGCTGATTCAGGCACGTTGCAACTGGACGCGCGGAGAGGAAAACCAGCGCCGCAGCGCCAGCTTCAGCTGGTAGCGCCTGCAACGCCAGGTGTTCGACCGCACCTTCGGCGCCGCCGCCGCGATCCTCAGGAACCGCGCCGCCGTCTCCAGATCGCCGCGCGCATAGTGAACCCGGGCGATCTTGAGGGCGACCAGCCCCTCCCTGGTCTTTAGCGACGACAGTGGGATGCCACAGTCAGTCAGCTCGCGCAGCGCCAGCCGCCAGTCGAGAAAGCGGCGCACCGGCCTGGTGATGAAGCGATCATCGGAACGCACTGCCGAAACGTGGTAGATCATGACGGGATGCACGATCAGGGCAAGCGACGCCCTGCCCATCAGCCTGGACCAGAACAGCGTGTCCTCGTCATAGGCAAGCCCGGTCGGGAAGCGCGTGTCGCCGACGACGCGCCGGGAAACCAGCGCACTGCCCACGGCGATCGAGCGAATGTGACCTTCCAGATAGGCCGAGGCATTGGCTATACCGTCTTCTATGTAGCCGGCTGGAAGCTTGAGGTTCCGGTTCTCGCCATCGGTGCGCCGACGGTAGGCGCCGATCACCATGTCGGCGGCCGGTTGCTCCCCCGCCCGGACCAGCATCGACCGCAGCCCGCCCTCCAGATGCAAGTCGTCGGCGTCGATCAGGTAGATCCAGGAGCATTGCGCCTGCGCCAGCGCCACATTGCGGGAGCCGCCCGCGTCCCGGCAGCTGCTCTTGAGCACGCGCAACGGCAACGAGAATTGCGTGGCGGCATTCAGCGCGGCTTCTGCCGTCCCGTCCGAGGAGGAATCGTCGACCAGCAGCACCTCGCCGATAACCTCGGCTTCGGAACGAAGCGAGGCCAGCGTGGCCGCAATGGTTGCCGCCGCATTGTGCGCCGGGATGATGACGCTGATTGCCGTCAATACCGAACTCCGCATCAGCATGCCTGCCGACCGATCCTCCCCGAAGTTTCGACCGAGCATAACGGGCATGGCCGTTGTTGAGAAGCTGTGCTTCGAGGCTGTCAGGCCTTCTCGAGCGCGACCGGGATGACGTCGACGGCCTGGTCGCCGACCTGGCCGCCGGTGGTTTTCAGCACGCCGACGATCGGAGCCACGTCGGAATAGTCGCGGCCATAGCCAACGGTGATGTGGTCGTTGCTGGCCCGCATGCCATTGGTCGGGTCGAATTCCTGCCAGCCGGCATCGCGCCCACACCACACCTTGACCCAGGCATGCATGGCATCGGCGCCTTCGAGCCGCGGCTTCCCTTTCGGGGGAATGGTGCGCAGGAAGCCGCTGACATAACCCGCAGGAATACCTAGCCCGCGCAGGCCGGCGATCATGATGTGGGAGAAGTCCTGGCACACGCCCCGCTTCAAACGGAAGGCATCGCTGGCCCCGGTACGCACCGTGGTCGCTTCCCCGTCATAGGTGAAGTCGCGGTGGATGCGGTTGCACAGATCGATGGCCATGCCGACCGTCGAGCCGCCGGCGCTGTCGCGGGCATAGGCGGTGATCGCCGCATCGATGCCGGCATGATCGCTGGCGGCGAGAAAGTGATGCGGTGCATCCGGCGCCAGTGACCGTACGGCGCCGAGTTCTTCCCGCAGGCGCTGCAGATCGGGCGACACGTCGAGCCCAGGCTCCGGCCGTGACACCGACACGCGCGCGCTCATTCTGATGTCGAGCCCGTCATGGACGTCGCGAAAGGCGATCGCGGTGACATTGTTGCCGAAGAAATCGGCAAAATCCGTGCGCTCCGATGGGGTCGGCACAAACGAAAGCGAGGCCGCGATCACGCGCTGCACGCCGGCAATGGTCGGCGGCAATACACGCACCTGATGCCGGCTGCCACCGGCCGCGGCGTCATAATCGTAGCTGAGATGAAGCCTGATATCGTACAGCATGTTAACCGAAATACGCTTTAGCCAGGCTGCTATAGAGGTTGCCGATCTCAGTTGCGAGATCGTCCAGCACCTCCGCCGACATCTCCGATGGCTCCATGACGGCAATTGCCGTGTTGAGCTGCAGGATTTCCTTGGCCGCGACCGACATATGCCCCTCCGGCCCAACCGATGGCAACAGGCCGATCTCCGCCTTCAGCCGTTCGAGCTGGAACAGGATCGAGCGCGGGTTGAGTGGGTCGAGCGCCAAGAGGTCGATCACCGTGCGCCGTCCGGCCCGCACCGGATATTGCCGGCGGTGGGTCATGACGCTGTCGCCGATCTCCAGCATCATGTCGAGCGAGCCGTCCGGCGCACCGGACCTTGTCAGTCGGGCTAGCGTACGGGCGATCTGGATGCCGCGCTCGATCCGCCGGCCGATCTCGAGGAAACGCCAGCCGGTGAAACGGTACATATTCTCGTGCAACAGGCCAGAGAAACCGGCGAGCTTGCGCAGCATGACCGTCATCGCCCGTGTCGCGTCGTCACCCGGCGCCACCGTGGTGGCGAACTGATGAATGGTCTTCGACAGGTCCTTCAGCGCCAGCCAGCCATCGGGCGAAAAGCGGTCGCGGATCTGTCCGGCGCTGTAGACGGCGCTGTCCAGCGTGCCGATCAATCCGGGCGGAATGGCCGCTTCGAGATCGATGCCGAAGGGTTCGAGATAGTCCCTGATATCGGCGAGCAGCAGCATGTCAGGATCGGACGTCTCGGCCAGCCGCACATGATAGGCGCGCAGGATACGCACCGTATCTTCCGAACGCTCGATATAGCGGCCGAGCCAGGTCAGGTTTTCCGCCGCGCGGCTGGGCAGGCTGCCCGGCATGGTGCGGACGAAGCTGTCATGCTCCTGCGGCAGCAGCGTCTCGCGCTCGACCGACCGGTCGCTGACCACCCAGACGTCGGCCGCCTGGCCGCCGCGCTGCATGGCGATGGCCGTCGGGTCGAGCGAAAGGCCGACACGGGCGAAACCGCCGGGCATTACCGTCCAGCCATCGGGCGTGCGCGCGAGATAAACGCGCAGGCTTGCCGGCCGTGGCTCCAGCCAGCCGCCGACATAGACCGGCGTCGTCGACAGCGTCACCGCTTCCTGGCCGACGAAACCGCTGCCATCGCTCTCGATGCGCGCGATCAGCGCGATGCGTTCCTCCGGCGTCAGTGCCGAACCGAGCCTGGTCTGGCCGTCATCCTCAAAGGCCAGCCGCGTCGACAGCGCCGGACCGATCACCATGCGATCGATATTGGCAAGCACATGGGCCCGTTCGGTTGCTTGCCCGCACCACCAGGTCGCCACGCTTGGCAACAGAAGTTCTTCGCCGCGCAATGCGCGCGAAATCTTCGGCAGGAAAGCGAGCAGCGCCCGGGTTTCCATCAAGCCCGAACCCAGCGCATTGACCGTCGAAACCGTGCCGCGGCGGATCGCCTCGACCAGCCCCGGGGTGCCGATATGCGAGTCTGGCCGCAGTTCCAGCGGATCGGCGAAGGCGGCATCGAGCCGCCGCCACAGCACGCTGATCGGCATCAGCCCCGAAACCGTGCGCACCATCAGCTTGCCGCCGGCGACGGTCAGATCCTCGCCCTCGAGCAGCATGATGCCGAGATAGCGGGCGATATAGGCGTGCTCATAATAGGTCTCGTTGAGCGGCCCCGGCGTCAGAATGGCGACGCGGCCGTCATTCTCCTTCGCCATGCCGATCAGAGCATCGCGAAAGCGACGGAAGAAACCGGCCAGGCGATGCACATGCATCTCGCCATAGATGTCGGACAAAGCCCGCGTCGTGGCGACGCGGTTTTCCAGCGCAAAGCCGGCGCCCGACGGTGCCTGCGTGCGGTCGCCCAGCACCCACCAGCTTCCATCCGGTCCACGGCCGAGCTCGAAGGCGCAAAAATGCAGGAAATGACCGCTGGCCGGCATGGTGCCGACGACGGGGCGCAAATATTCGGGGCTCGCCGCAATCAGGCCTGCCGGCAGGATTCCCTTCTCGATCAGCCGGTTCGGGCCATAGATATCAGCGACTATCTCCTCGAAAAGCTCGGCGCGCTGGACGAGACCGGCGCTGATCCCGGCCCATTCCTTGTCTTCGATCAGCAGCGGGATATGCGCCAGTGGCCATTCGCGCTCGTTGGCGCCGGCCTTGTCGTAGACGCGATAATAAACGCCGGCGTCGCGCAGATACTGGTCGGCGCGGGCAAAGCGCTGGCCCAGCTTTTCGGGACCCAGCTCCTCCAGCGCCTCGATGAAGGGCGCCCAGGCCGGACGCGGATGGCCCGAAGCATCGACCATCTCGTCGACGACGCCGTCAATCGGCTGGTAGTGCTCCAGCAGACTGTGCCTCAGCGGCTTGCCGCGGACCTTTTTCTGATTCCCCTTTGCCATCGCTGATCAGAGTCTTGCTGGCCGCCTGAGGTCAAGGGTCATGGGGAAGTCTTCAGAGGCTTCTTCATTGCGCAGCACATAGGCCGACGGCGTATGGCCGCGCGGCTCGAAGCGGGCGAGACGCCTCGCCTCGGCCTCATTGCCGTTGACCGGGAACGTGTCGTAGCTGCGCCCACCTGGATGCGCGACATGGTAGACGCAGCCGCCCACCGCCCGCCCCGACCAACGGTCGTAGATATCGAAGACGAGCGGCGTGTTGACCGGCAGCGCCGGGTGCAGGCCCGACGAAGGCTGCCAGGCCTTGAAGCGCACACCGGCTACCGCGACCTCGCGATTGTCGGTGACCTTCATCGGCACGATTCGGCCATTGCAGACAATGGCATGGCGTTCCGGGTTGAGGCCTTCGGTCCTGACCTGCAGCCGTTCGACCGAGGAGTCGACGAAACGCACAGTGCCGCCGATTGCGCCTTGCTCGCCCATGACATGCCACGGCTCCAGCGCCTGCCGCAGTTCCAGCTTGATGCCGGCATGCTGGACTTCGCCGCAGAACGGAAAGCGGAACTCCAGCTGGGCATCGAACCATTCCGGCCGGAATTCGAAACCGTTGAGCTTGAGGTCGTCGAGCATGTCGAGGAAATCCGCCCAGACATAATGCGGCAGCATGAACCGGTCATGGAGCGAGGTGCCCCAGCGCACGAAGCGGCCATCAAGCGGGTTGTTCCACGCACGGGCGATGATGGCGCGCACCAGCAATTGCTGCGCCAGCGACATGCGCGCATTGGGCGGCATCTCGAAACCGCGGAACTCGACAAGCCCAAGCCGGCCGGTCGGGCCATCGGGCGAAAACAGCTTGTCGATGCAGATTTCCGAGCGGTGCGTATTGCCGGTGACATCGGTCAACAGGTTGCGAAACAGTCGGTCGACCAGCCAAGGCAGCGGTGTGTTGCCCTGGCCCGGATGCGGCACCTGCGCCATCGCGATCTCGAGTTCGTAAAGCGAGTCGTGCCGCGCCTCGTCGAAGCGCGGCGCCTGGCTGGTCGGGCCGATGAACAGGCCGGAAAATAGATAGGACAGCGACGGGCGCCGCTGCCATTGTAGCACCAGGCTCTTCAACAGATCGGGCCGGCGCAGGAACGGGCTGTCATTGGGCGTCGCGCCGCCGACGACGACATGGTTGCCCCCGCCGGTACCGGTGTGGCGGCCGTCGATCATGAACTTGTCGGCGCCAAGCCGCGTCTGCCGTGCTTCCTCGTAGATCGCCGTCGTCGTCGCCACGCAGTCCTGCCAGTTGGCAGCCGGATGGATGTTGACCTCGATGACGCCGGGATCGGGTGCCACCCTGATAACGTTGAGGCGCGGATCGTGCGGCGGTCCATAGCCTTCGATATGCACGGGAAGGCGGATCGACTTGGCCGCGTTTTCTGCGGCTGCGACCAGTTCGAGATAATCTTCCAGCGCCTCGACCGGCGGCATGAACACGCAAAGCCGCCCGTCGCGCGGCTCGACCGAAAGTGCTGTACGCACCGCGCCGCCGATCTCGGTGATCTCCTGCTCCACCCGGTCTTGCTGGCCGGTCGTCGCAGTGAACGATACCGCCTGCTGGCGCCGCGCCATCTCGTCGGCGCCTTCCAGTTCGGCCGGAGCCGGTTCTGGCAGTATGGCTTCCCGCGCCGGCAGCGGTCCACGCGGCAGCGACGGATCGACCGGCACGATATAGGGGAACTGTGCCGGCGGCACATAAGGCAGCGTGCCCAGCGGCAGGCGGTAGCCGACCGGGGAATCGCCCGGCACCAGGAACAGCCGCCCGCGCCGCGTCTTCCATTTCTCCGAGCGCCAGCGCGGGTCCGATGCCTGGCTGTTCCAGCGCTGGACCGGCAGCACATAGCCGGATGGCTTGGTCAGCCCGCGCTCGAACACTTTCGCCATGCGGCTGCGCTCTTCGGGGTCTTCCAGTTTGGAGTTGGACGGATCGACATTGTCGGGCAGCTTACCTTCCTTCAGCAGCCATTCGGCCGGGTCCTCATAGGCCTCGCTGACCATCGCCTTGTCGATGCCGAGTTCGCCGGCGATTGCCGTCAGCAGGTTTTCCGCCTGCTGCGGCCCGACCTTCGCATCGCTCTTTTCGCGCGCGATCAGCGACGGATCGCTCCATACCGGCTGGCCATCGGTGCGCCAATAGAGCGAAAAGGTCCAACGCGGCAGGCTTTCGCCCGGATACCACTTGCCCTGGCCGTAATGGAGGAAGCCGCCCGGCGCGAAGCGTTCGCGCAATTTACGGATCAGCGCATCGGCCTTTTCGCGCTTGGTCGGGCCGACGGCGGCGGTGTTCCACTCGGCGGACTCGAAATCGTCGATCGACACAAAGGTCGGCTCGCCGCCCATGGTCAGCCTGACATCACCCGCTTGAAGTGCGGCGTCGACCTTGTTGCCCAGCGCATCCAGCGCCTGCCAGCTTTCGTCCGAGAATGGCTTGGTGATGCGCGGATGTTCGGCAATGCGGTCGACACGCATGTCGAAGCCGAACTCGACATTGGCAAAGCTCGCCATGCCGGAAATGGGCGCGGCGTTGCGGAAATGCGGCGTGGCCGCCAGCGGCACATGGCTTTCGCCGGTGAGCAGGCCGGACGTCGGATCGAAGCCGATCCAGCCGGCGCCCGGCAGATAGACCTCGCACCAGGCGTGCAGGTCGGTGAAATCGACAGCGGTTCCGGCTGGGCCATCGAGCGCGACCAGATCGGGCTTCAGCTGGATCAGATAGCCGGAGACGAAACGCGCGGCGAGGCCGAGATTCCTGAGGATTTGCACCAGCAGCCAGCTCGAATCCCGGCACGATCCCTTTTTCGCGGCCAGCGTTTCCTCCGGCGAGAACACGCCGGTTTCCATCCGCACGATATAAGCGATCTCCCGCTGCAGCCGCGCATTGAGGTCGACGACGAAATTGACGGTGTTGGTGGCGCTACGGTCGATGGTTGCGAGGAAAGCAGACAGCAGCGGCCCCGCCGGCTCCGGCGTGCGGTAGATGGCGAGATCGTCCCTGATGTCTTCGGGGTACTCGAACGGGAAGGTCTCGGCCGATGGCTCGACGAAGAAATCGAACGGATTGTAGATCGTCATGTCGGCGACGAGGTCGACCTCGATCTTCAATTCCGTCACCGGTTCCGGGAAGACGAAGCGGGCCAGGAAATTGCCGTAGGGGTCCTGCTGCAGATTGACGAAGTGGTTCGCCGGCCCGACCTTCAGCGAATGGCTGAGCACCTTGGTGCGGGAATGCGGTGCCGGCTGCAGCCTGATGACCTGGGGCCCGAGAACCACCGGCCGGTCATATTTGTAATGGGTCAGGTGGTAGACGGCTGCCAGTATTGCCATGGGGCCCCGGAGATCGGCGTTTCTTCAGCCGAACCCTGACACATCTATTGGCCATTCTCCAAGCAGAGATGTTGCGCTGCACCTAAATTAAGCAGCCGAAGCCGGCTACGCTGTGTCGAGATTCAGGTCAGGCCGAGTCGAAAATGGCTGATACCGAGAACCGGAGCAGAGCGTACTTTTGGTACGCGAGCACCGGAAGCGCAGGTATCGGCCATTTGCAGGCCGGCCTCACTTGAATTCGGCACAGCTTAGAAAAACGCCTGTATCCCCGTCTGAGCCCTGCCAAGGATCAGCGCATGCACGTCATGCGTGCCTTCATAGGTGTTGACCGTCTCCAGGTTCTGCGCGTGGCGCATGACGTGGTAGCCGATCTGGATGCCGTTGCCGCCATGCATGTCGCGGGCCTGGCGGGCGATGTCGAGCGCCTTGCCGCAATTGTTGCGCTTGACGATCGAGATCATCTCCGGTGCCATCTTGCCCTCGTCCATCAGCCTTCCGACCCGCAAGCTGGCCTGCAGGCCCAGCGCGATCTCGGTCTGCATGTCGGCGAGCTTCTTCTGGAACAGCTGCGTGCCGGCGAGCGGCTTGCCGAACTGCTTGCGGTCGAGGCCATATTGCCGCGCCCGGCGCCAGCAATCGTCGGCCGCGCCCATCGCGCCCCAGGAAATGCCGTAGCGCGCGCGGTTGAGGCAGCCGAACGGACCGCCGAGGCCCTTGGCGTTGGGCAGCAGCGCATCTTCGCCAACCTCGACGCCTTCCATCACCACTTCGCCGGTGATCGACGCGCGAAGGCTGAGCTTGCCGCCGATCTTCGGTGCCGAAAGCCCCTTCATGCCCTTTTCCAGCACGAAGCCGCGGATTTCGTCCTTGCCGTTGTCGCCCTTGAGCTTCGCCCAGACGACGAACACATCGGCGATCGGCGCGTTGGAGATCCACATTTTCGAGCCGGAAATCCTGTACCCGTTCGCGGTCTTCTCGGCCCGCGTCTTCATACCGCCGGGATCGGAACCCGCATCCGGTTCGGTCAGGCCGAAGCAGCCGATCCATTCGCCGGAGGCCAGCTTAGGTAGAAATTTCTTGCGCTGTTCTTCCGAGCCATAGGCATGGATCGGATACATCACCAGCGACGACTGCACGGACATCATCGAGCGGTAGCCGGAATCGACCCGCTCGACCTCGCGCGCCACCAACCCGTAGGTGACGTAATTGGCGCCGAGCCCGCCATATTCCTCGGGAATGGTGATGCCGAGCAGGCCGGCCTCGCCCATCTCACGAAAAATGCCGGCGTCGGTCTTTTCCTCGAGATAGGCCTCCTCGATGCGCGGCGCGAGCTTGTCGGCGGCAAAGGCGGCCGCGCCATCGCGCACCATGCGCTCATCCTCGGAAAGCTGGTTCTCGATCAGGAAGGGGTCTTCCCAGACGAACGCGTTCTTGTCGGCGGCCATGGCTTCGCTCTCTCCCAAAATCTTGAAGTGCTCGGGCTTATCCACCTCCGCTTCGGAAAAATCAAACAAAATTGCATCACAGATCAATGAGGTTTAGTAATGGATCATGAACGTCCAACGCCGGCTTTTACCCAGCACCAGCGCCCTTGCCGCCTTCGAGGCCGTGGCCCGCCTTGGCTCCTTCACCGCTGCCGCCCAGGAACTCGATTTGACCCAAGGGGCCGTCAGCCGCCAGATAGCACTTCTGGAGGAACAGTTCGGCCGCCGGCTGTTCGAGCGCGACAGCCGCAATGTTCGGCTGTCCACGGCGGGCGAAATCTATGCCGAAGCCGTGCGGGCGGCACTCGGGCAATTGCGCGACGCCGCGCTCGGATTGATGAGCAATCGGCATAGCGGCATGCTGAACCTCGCCATACTGCCGACCTTCGGCACGCGCTGGCTGATGCCGCTGATCCCGGATTTCGTCGCAGAAAACCCTGACATCACCATCAACTTTGTCACCCGCATCGGCCGCTTCGACTTCGCCCGCGAGCGGCTCGACGCCGCCATCCATCATGGCCAGCCCGACTGGCCGGACGCCGACTCCACGCTTCTGATGCGCGAGACCGTAATGCCGGTGGTCTCGCCAGACTTCCTTGCCAGCCGCGATATCACCACGGCGGCCGACATCAGCCGCCTGCCGCTGCTGCACATGGCGACGCGTCCCGGGGCCTGGGGCGAATGGTTCGAGGAACAGGGCTTGAGCGCACCGATCGGACCCGGCATGCAGTTCGAGCAATTCGGCACCGTTGCCCAAGCCTGCATGGCGGGGCTTGGCGTCGCGCTCCTGCCGCAAGTTCTTATCGCCGGCGAATTGCAGCGCGGTCAGCTCGTGCAGGCGCCGGGACAGCCGATGCAAAGCCGCAGCGCCTACTACCTCGTCGTCCCGAACGACAAGCGCGGCCACCCGCCCGTCGTCAGCTTTCGCGACTGGCTGCTGGGCCAGGTTGAGAAGGAACCGGCCGTTCTGGCCTGGTAGCTACTTCCGCTTCATCGGCTCGGTTTCCGGCTGGAAGCGCAGCGTTTTTGCGACTTGCGTTCGGCAACTTTCGCATCGAGCTTGCTTTTGATCCGGGCGAAAGCCTGGTCTCCATCGACCGAACTGCCACTCGCCATGCCCCCGTCCCAAAGACGCCCCAACTCTTGGACACTCACTTTCTCGAAACTTGCCATATCGCGCGTATCTCCACACAAGGATGGTAGATAACGCTCTAGCGATTGCAAGGAACCATTCGAGGCTACTTCCGCTTCAAGGCATCGGCCAGCGCCGCACCAAACGCGCCTTGCTGTGCCGGTCCTTCCGGCTGACGCTGCGGCATCGGCGAAGGTTGCGCCGGCTTGCCGCCGCCATTGTCGCGCGGCCCCTTCGGCGTCCCGCCCTCGCCGCCGTCCTTGCGCATGGACAGCGCGATGCGCTTGCGCTTGATGTCGACATCGACGACCCGCACCTTCACCACATCGCCCGCCTTCACCACCTCATGCGCGTCCTTGATGAAACGATCGGCCAGTTGCGAGACATGCACCAGCCCGTCCTGGTGCACGCCGATATCGACGAAGGCGCCGAAGGCCGCGACATTGGTGACGGTGCCTTCGAGAAGCATGCCGGGCTTCAGATCCTTGATATCGTCGACGCCGTCGGCAAAGGTCGCCGTCTTGAAGCCGGGGCGCGGGTCGCGGCCGGGCTTTTCCAGCTCCGCAATGATGTCGCGCACCGTCGGCAGGCCGAACCGTTCGTCAACGAAGACGCGCGGATCGAGCGCCTTGAGCGCGGCACTGTCTCCCATCAGCGAGCGCACATCGCGACCGCAGGCAGCGACGATCTTCTTGGCCACGCCATAGGCTTCCGGATGGACCGACGAGGCGTCGAGCGGCTCGCTGCCATTGGCAATGCGGAGGAAGCCTGCGGACTGTTCGAACGCGCGCGGGCCGAGCCGCGCTACCTTGAGCAGTTCCTTGCGGCTGGCGAACGGCCCGGTCGCATCGCGATGCGCGACAATGGCATCGGCAAGCGACGCGCCCAGGCCTGACACGCGGGCCAAGAGCGGCGCCGAGGCGGTGTTGAGATCGACGCCGACAGCATTCACCGCGTCCTCCACCACCGCCTCCAGCGAGCGGCCAAGCCGGTACTGGTCGACATCATGCTGGTACTGGCCAACGCCGATCGATTTCGGCTCGATCTTGACCAGTTCGGCGAGCGGGTCCTGCAGGCGCCTGGCGATCGACACCGCACCGCGCAGCGACACGTCGAGCCCGGGAAACTCAGCCGCCGCTGTCGCGGAGGCCGAATAGACCGAGGCGCCGGCTTCGCTGACGATCACCTTGAGCGGCTTTGGCCCACCATCCGAAGGCATGTCGGACAGCATGTCGGCGACCAGCTTTTCAGTCTCGCGGCTGCCGGTGCCGTTGCCAATCGAGATCAGCTCGACCTTGTGCAGGCGGATGAGCTTGGCGAGCTCCGCCTGTGTGCCGCGCACATCGTTCCGCGGCGGAAATGGATAGACCGTCGTCGTCGCCAGCACCTTGCCGGTGCCATCTACCACCGCGACCTTGACGCCGGTGCGGATGCCGGGATCGAGCCCCATGGTCGGACGCGATCCTGCGGGCGCTGCCAGCAGCAAATCCTTGAGGTTGCGTGCAAAGACATGGATCGCCTCTTCCTCCGCCCGCTCGCGCAGGTCACGCATCAAATCGAGCGTCAGGTGCAGCGAAAGCTTGATCCGCCAGGTCCAGCCGGCGACTTCCATCAGCCAGCGGTCGCCCGGCAGGCTGCCGCCGATGGCGTAGGCATTGGCGATCATCCGCTCGACCGGCTTCACCGGCGAGGCATGGTCGGCATCGACCTCGATGTCGAGCGACAACACCTCTTCGTTGCGGCCGCGCAGCATGGCCAGCGCACGGTGGCTCGGAACATTTGCCCAACGCTCGACATGGTCGAAATAGTCGGAGAATTTCGCCCCGGCCTCCTGCTTGCCGTCGACGACACGGGCACGCATGAAAGCGCGCTCCTTCATGTAGGTTCGCAATTTGCCGACCAGATCTGCATTTTCCGCGAACTGTTCCGACAGGATGTCGCGTGCGCCTTCCAGTGCGGCCTTGGCGTCGGTCACATCCTCGGTCACATAAGCCAGCGCCGCCTCGGCGGGCACCAACGACCGGTTGGCCAAAATAGCCTCCGCCAATGGCCCCAGCCCGCGCTCCCGGGCGATCTCGGCCTTGGTGCGCCGCTTGGGCTTGTAGGGCAGGTAGATGTCTTCCAGTTCAGCCTTGGTGGCGGCAGCCACAATTTTGGCCTCAAGTTCTTCGGTCAGCTTGCCCTGCTCGCGGATCGAACCGAGAATGGTATCGCGGCGCGCATCGAGTTCGCGCAGATAGGCCAATCGCTCGGCAAGGTCGCGCAATTGGGTGTCGTCGAGCCCGCCGGTGACCTCCTTGCGGTAGCGCGCCACAAACGGCACCGTCGCGCCCTCATCGAGCAGCCCTATAGCTGCCGATGCCTGCTCCGGCCGCGCCCCGATCTCTGCCGCGATGATGGATGCGATGCGTTTGCTGTCTGCTGCCATGCTGGTCCCTGTCGCAAAGAGCGGCGACCATAGGCGCTGATGTCCGTCACGCCAACCGCAGTGTTCTCAAGCGTCAAAGAGGTCCACAGGAAAGCGCCTTGCTTTGGCTCGTCCTCAGACCATCCCGCTCAGCGCCTCGAAAAAGGCAACGATCTCGCGTTCGAGCGGATAATCTTCAGGCACCGGCTGCGACCCCATTTTTGCAATCACCACTTCCATCTTCGGATCGACGTAGAGCCATTGGCCGTGGATGCCGATGCCGCAGAAGGCGCCGTTTGCCGCCCCCGTCTGGTACCATTTGTTACGGTAACGGCCCTTCGGGAACAGATGCACCATCGTGCCGCGCTGCCAAGTCTCCGCGCTGCCGCCGGCAACGGTCGTATCCCGCACCCAGCCTTCCGGCACGATGCCGCGGCCATTGGCCGTGCCGCCCTGCCGCATCATCTCGCCGATACGCGCCAGGTCGCGCGGCGTCACCGAAATGCCGCCGGCGGTGCGCGCCGTACCTTCCATGTCGACGCCGATCGAAGCCTCGCTGACAGCACCCAGCGGTAGCCACAGTTTCTCGCGCATCAGGTCCGGGAAGCGCTGGCCGGAAGCTCGTTCGAGCAACAGGCCGAGCAGATCGGAATTGGGCGAACGGTAGCGGAAGGTTTTGCCGTGCGGTTCTTCGAGCCGCTGCAAGGTCAGAATGAATTCGCGCAAGCTTTCAGTGCCGCCGCCCGGATTCCACAGCGTAGCGCGACGGTAACGGGCAAAGGCGCTTTCGGGATCGAGATAGGCCTCCTCGAAGTCGAGGCTGACGCTCATGTCGAGCACATGCCGGCAGCTTGCATCGGCATAGGCCGAACCGACGGCTTCCGGAATGTACTGGGTCACCGGCGCTTCCGGGTCGAACACGCCCTCGCCTTCCAGTATTCCGGCGATGATCGCGGTGACCGATTTGCTGATCGAAAAGATGATGTGACGGGCGCCGAAATCCATATTGGGCGCGAACCAGTCGCCGATGACCTTGCCAGCCTTCATCACCGTCAGCGCGTCGCTGGTCGAACGTGTGAGGAATTCGGCCACCGTTTCCGGGGCGCTGGCGATCGAAACCTTTTCGCCGAGCAGGCCGCTCAGGTCCCGCACCGGCGCTTCGACGCTTCCCGGCGTCGCCGCCACGGGAGCGGTCGGCACCAGTTCGCCAAGGTTCTGGAATGACCAGCGGTTGAAGGGGTTTTCGCGCCAGTTGGAGAGCAGCACCTCATTGCGGGCAAAGCCGTAGCGGATCTCGAACGCAGTCTTGCCAGTCATGAACGTTTCCTCGGAGGGATGATTTGTTGTGGGTCAACCAAGCGCCTTGGCGATGGCGTGCACCGCCTTCAGCGTTGCCACCGAATAGGCGACATTGCTGAAATCCGGATAGCTTGAAAGCTTGACCACGACCATGCCGGTGTCCCAGTCGATATGGATCATCTGCCCGAACACGCCCCGGCACATCAGCGCGCGTGAGCGCGGGTCTTCGATCCAGAACTGGTTGCGATAGCTGCCTTCGGGCAGGCTCGGATTGAAGTCCGGCCCATGCCTGCCGTTGCGCGTCGCCTCGACCCAGTCGGCCGGCACGATGCCGCGGCCCTTGTCGAGGATCAGCTGGCCGAAGCGGGCGTAATCGCGCAGCGTCGCGTTGAAGCCGCCATCGGCCAGCGCATAGCCGGCGCTGTCGACCGTGAAGCAAGCGCTTTCGTCGGCGCCGAGCTTTTGCCACAGCTCCTCGGACACCAGCTGCGCCAGCCGTTTACCGGTGACCCGCTCCATGATGAAGGCAAGCACGTCGGTCTCGATCGAGCGGTACTCGAACGCGGCGCCATGCGGCCGCACCTTGTCCTTCAGCTGCAGGATCAACTCGAACAGATGCGGCGGCCATTGGAAATCCGGATCGCTGTCCGGCGGCACCGGCTTCCAGCCCGTGGCGACATCAACCTGGCCGATGTCGGAGTAACGGTCGGTGTATTCCTCGGAAAAGCGCACGCCGGTGGTCATATCGAGCACATGCTGCACGCTGGCGCCGTCCCAGCCGGTCGCGCCGAGCTCCGGCAGATAGGCGGTCACCGGTTTGGCCGGGTCGATCAAGCCGCGCCCAACCAGAATACCGAACACGGTGCCTGTTACCGACTTCGCCATCGACTGCGACAGATGCAGCGTGCGCTCGGCCATGCCGTTGAAATAGCGCTCATAGGCGACCTTGCCGTCTTTGAGCACCAGGAAGCCGTCCGTGTAGGTCTCGTCGAGCAGGCCAACGAGCGTCGTCGGACGGCCCTTGCTGTCTTCCACCGGCAGCGCGTCGAGATCGGTCTCTGCGCGCTCAAGACGATGGCGATGGCCGTTACCGCGCCAGACCTCGATGGTCGGCAGGAATTCGCGGATGTGTTGGAAGGCCCAGCGATTCCATGGCGGCCGGTCCCAGTCGAGCTTCGGCAGCACCATTTGAGGCGGCGAGCCCTGCATGATCGACGGCCGCGGATCGCTGTTGCGATAGGAGTCCATGAAAGCCATTCCGGAAAAGAAAAGACCCGGCGGCGCATGCCGCCGGGTCTGTCAGACTGCGGTTATTTCTGCAGTTCGGTCCAGATCTTGGTGTAGATGTCCTGGATCTCAGGCGCGCACATCTTCTGGAATTCGCCTTGTGCCTTCGCAGCCTCCGGAATGACGACTTCCGGGGCATCCTTCATATCGGCCGGCATGTACTTGTCCGAGCCGGTAATGGCGTTTGCGTAGCGATGGAAGGCCGAGAGGCCGGCCGCGTTTTCCGGATCCATGATGAAGTTCTGGAACAGCTTGGCGTTCTCGACATTTTTGGCTTCCTTGAGAACGACGACGTTATCGCTCCACAGGCCGTAGCCTTCCTTCGGATAATTGTAATGGATGGCCGGATTGGCCAGCCGCTGACGCAGCGCCGAACCGTTCCAGTCGCTGGTCGCCTTGAAGTCGCCGGCGCCCATCTTTTCGATGGTGTTGTATTCCATGGCGATCCAGTTCGGCTTGGCCGCGACAAGCGTGTCGCGCACCTTCTTCAGCACCGTCTTGTCGTCGGTGCACTGCTGGCCGCCGACATATTTGATCGCCGCGAAGATAACGTCATTCATCTCGGGAACGACATTGGTCTTGCCCTTCAGCTCGTCCGGCGTGTTGAAGATGATGCCCCAGCTGTCGGCTGGTCCCTTGTAGGCATCGGTGTTGACGACGACGCCGACGGTGCCCAGCGCCCACGGCACGGAATATTTGCGGCCGGGGTCGAAGTCTGGATTGGCCCATTCCGGCGCCACGTTCTTGAAGTTCTCCATCTTGCCCGGATCGGTCTCCTGCACGAGGCCCTCCTTGATCCAGATCGGCACGTAGGTTTGCGACGGAACGGCGATGTCGAAGCCGGTGCCGCCCTGGCGTACCTTGGCGAGCGCCGTATCGTTGGAATCGTAATCGGTGATCGTCACCTTGACGTTGTATTTGGCTTCGAACTTTTTGATCACATCGGGGCTGGTATAGTTGCCCCAATTGTAAATGTTCAGCTCGCCATCGGCGCGGGCCAGGCTCGTCGTTGCGAGCAGCGCCAACCCGATGGCGGCTGTCGTTGTTTTCCAGTTCATGGTTTTAGCTCCCATTTGTCGGTTCAGTCTCTTTTCCTGCTGACGAAGAAAAACAACGTGACGATCGCGACCGAAAGCAGCAGGAAGGCGGTCGATATCGCGTTGATCTCAGGCGTGATGCCGCGGCGGATCTGGCCGAGCATGTAGGTGGGCAGCGTATCCTGGCCGCCCGATTTGACAAACTCGGTGATGACGACGTCATCGAGCGAGATGACGAAGGCCAGCATCAGTCCGGCCAGTATGCCGGGCCACAAAAGCGGCAGCGTGATGCGGCGGAAGGTCTTCCAAGGCGTCGCGTACAGATCGGCGGCCGCGCGCTCCAGCGTCAGGTCCATGTTTTCCAGCCGCGCCCGGATCGGCAGATAGGCGAACGGGATGCAGAACGCCGTGTGCGCGGCGATCAGATAGCCAATGCCGGAATAGCCGGTGAAGATCTTGATGCGCGAGAAGAAGATCAGCAGCGCCACGCCGGTGACGATCTCGGGTACCATCAGCGGCTGGTTGATCGCCGCATATTTGAAGGTGAGGCCCGGATAGGACGCGGTGCGCGTGGTGGCGAGCGCGGCCATGGTGGCAAAGATTGTCGACAGCACCGCAGCGACGGCGCCGATCTGGAACGAGCGTAGCGTCGCGTCGATAACTTGCACGTTCTGCCAAGCCGACTGGAACCAGCGCATCGAAAAGCCGCCCCATTCGGACGTCGAGTTCGCCGCGTTGAAGGCATAGGCGACCAGCACGATGATCGGCAGATAGAGCACGATAAAACAGGTCGCAGCGATCACCGTGAAGCCGGTCTGGTGCTTGATGGAAAAGTTCTTAGCCATGCCGCGCCCCCGACTTGCCGGCATTGCGCACATAGGCAAGCAGCGCCACCATGACGATGATCATCACCGTGATCGACAGCGCCGAGCCGAGCGGCCAGTTGCGGCCTTGGCCGAACTGCAATTCGATCAGGTTGGACAGCATCATATTCTTGCCGCCGCCAAGCACGCTCGGCGTCACATAGGCGCCAAGGGCTGGAATGAAGACCAGGATGGAGCCGGCAATGACGCCGGGTTTGACCAGCGGGAAAATGATCTTCCGCAATACATTGAAACGGGTCGCGTAGAGGTCGTAGCCCGCCTCGACGAGGCGAAAATCAAGCTTCTCCATGCTGGCATAGATCGGCAGCACCATCAGCGGCAGATAGACATAGGCCATGCCGATCAGAATCGCCGTGTCGGTGAAGAGAATCTGCACCGGCGCTGAGACGATACCAAGCTTCATAAGGATGGTGTTGATGATGCCTTCGTTGCGGATGATCTGCAGCACGGCGAAGGTGCGGATCAGAAGGTTGGTCCAGAACGGAATGGTGATCAGGAACAGCCAGAGATCCCTGGTTTTCTCGCTGCGCGTCGCCATGAAATAGGCGGTTGGAAACCCCAACGCCAAAGTGGCGATCGTCGTTATCACCGCCAGCTTGATCGAGCGCCAGAAGATGGTGACATGCGCTGCCGCAAGCGAAAGCGTATCGTCGAAAATGTCGCGTTCCATGAACACCGACAGCCAGGCATCGGGCGAAAACTGCCACTTCACATCGCCATAGGGGCCAGGCGTCAGGAACGAGTAGATCAGCACGATCAGCAAGGGGCCGGTCGCGGCGAGGAAGATCACCAGCAAGGCTGGCGCTGACAGCAGCCAGCGGTCGCGCACATCGCGCCGCTCCGCTGCCTTGGCGACTTGTTCCGCGGTCGCCATGATCAGTCCTTCAGCACTTGCGCGGCGTCGTTGCCGATCATGATGCCGATCTGGCCGCCCTGCACGAAGCCGTCACCGGCGCCGCGGCTGTTCTGACGCCGCACGATGAACGGCTCGCCACCGGCAAGGCGCAGATGGAAGTGCGTGTCGGTGCCGAGATAGACGATGTTTTCGACGGTGCCGGACAGCGAAGCGATCGGGCTGGCCGTGCCCAACTGCGCATGCTCTGGACGCACGACGATGGTGACCTTGCCGCTGGGGCTGAAGCCTTCCGGCAGCGAGGCTGGGATTTCCACACCAGACGGCAGCTTCACCGTCGCCCGGCCACCAGTCGCGCTAACCACATCCGCCTTGAGGAAGTTCGACTCGCCGATGAAGTCGGCGACGAAACGCTCGGCCGGCCGGTCGTAGATGTCGCGCGGCGAGCCGACCTGCAGGATTTTGCCCGACGACATCACCGCGATGCGGTCCGACATGGTCAGCGCTTCCTCCTGGTCGTGGGTGACGAAGATGAAGGTAATGCCCGTCTCGTGCTGCAGCCGCTTCAATTCGATCTGCATTTCCTTGCGCAGCTTGTAGTCGAGCGCCGAGAGCGGTTCGTCGAGCAGGAGCACCTTGGGCTGCGGCGCCAGCGCCCGGGCGAGCGCCACGCGCTGCTGCTGGCCGCCGGAGATCTGGCTGGTTCGGCGACCCGCCAGCGCCTCCATCTTCACCAGTTTCAGCATCTCGGCGACGCGCGCCTTGATCTCGGCCTTCGGCTTGCCCAGCATTTCCAGGCCAAAGCCGATATTGTCGGCGACCGTCATATGCGGGAACAGCGCGTAGGATTGGAAGACGGTGTTGACCGGCCGCTTGAAGGGCGGCAACGGCGCGATGTCCTGACCGTAGAGGAGGATTTCGCCGGCGGTTGGAAAGTCGAAGCCGGCAATCAGCCGCAGCAACGTGGTCTTGCCGCAGCCGGATGGTCCCAGCAGGGTGAAGAACTCATTCTCGCGGATGGATACCGAGACCGTATCGAGGGCAGCGACCTGCCCCTCACCCGATCCGAAAATTTTACTGACGTTTACGACTTCAATTGCATTCCGATCCGGTTTTTCCGGCACGATACGCCTCACTGTTGACCCCGCTCTTGCTGGCGGAGTTTTTCCCCTGTTCGATGTGACCACACGGCCGGTAGGTTGGCAAGTCCGGCATTGAATCACAGTTCAGTCGGTCATTTCGTCTTGCAAGCGGCAAGCTGTGCAAGCCGCATGCCATTGTCAGGCCTGGTAGGTGACCTTGCCACCGCAGACCGTCGTCACCGGTCGCAGCTTGTGCAGATCGGCGGGCGCCGTCTTCTCGATATCGGCCGACAAAACCACCAGATCCGCCATGTAGCCGGGTTTCAGAACGCCTTTGCGATGCTCGGCGAATTCGGCACAGGCGCCCTCGACCGTGTAGGCGGCAATCGCTTCCTGCAGCGAGAAACTCTGGTCAGGATCGCCTTCTGCCCATGGTTTGCGCTGCACTGCCGCCTGAATGCTCAGGATCGGGTCGATCGCCGCCACCGGCCAGTCCGAGGCGAACACGACATGGGCGCCGGCGCTTTTCAGGGTGCGCCAGGCATAGCTCAGCGGCCAGCGGGCCGGTCCGATGCGTGACACCGTCGGCTCCAGTGGAAAATCCATGGCGCCGGGCGGATGCGACGGCTGCATCGAGGCGATGACGCCGAGTTCGGCAAAACGCGGCACGTCGGCTGCTGTGGTGACCTCGATGTGCTCAACCCTGTGCCGGCTGTCGCGCTTGCCATTGAGCTTCTGCGCTGCCTCGTAACCGTCGAGCACTGCGCGCACCGCGCCGTCACCGATCGAGTGCACCGCGATCTGCAGCCCGCGTTTGTCGATAGCCACGGCGAGATCGATAAATTGCTGCGGCGTGAACAGCGGCTCGCCGACCCAGTCGGGACGATCCGCATAGGGTTCGACCATAACAGCGGTCCAGGAATCGAGCACGCCGTCATAGAACACCTTGACCATGCCCGATGACAGCCACTCACTGTGGTAGCGCTCGGCCATGACGGACGCCTTCTCGAGCATGTCGAGTGTCATGAAATTCTTGTAGTGGAACGGGATCTTGACGCGGCAGGGCAATCCCTCCTCGGCCTCGATCTCGGAAAGCAGTTCGAGCTGGTAGAGATTGCCGTCCATGTTCTGGATCGAGGTGATGCCGTGGCGCGCGGACCATGCAAGCCCGCGCCGCATGATGTCACGGTCAGCGGCCCGCTCGGCGGCCGACGGCATTGGGTCGGGCTCACCGCCGGTCGACAGCCCCAGCCGCACCCGGCTTTCGCCGGCAAGGTCGAGCACCGGACCGAAGGCCTCGCCCTCGCGCAATTCGCCCGCGGCCAGGCCGTCGCCACCCATCACGATCTCGTTGCCCGGACCGAGCGTGCGTCCCTTCAGGATGCCGGCTATCTCCAACGCCTTGGTGTTGGCCCACATCGTATGGTGGTCGGGCGCTGCCATGCAGAAGGGGCGGTCGGGCAGGATGGCGTCGAGATGATGGCGTGTCACCCGCTCGTCGCCGAGCACGGTGTAGTCGACGCCCTGGCCCACAAGCATTTTCGCCTCGGGCCGCGTCGTTGCGTAGTCGCGGATGGCGCTTTGAAGCGCCTCGAAGCCATGGATACCGCCGAGTTGAAGATGCGCGAGCTCGGCCCCTCCCGAGAACAGATGCATGTGGGCTTCGATGAAACCGGGCAGGACCGAACCGCCCTTGGCGTCGATCACCTCTGTGGTCGTTCCCTTGAGTTTTTCGATGGCGGCGTGGTTGCCTATGGCGATGATGGCGCCGTCCTTGACGGCAATCGCATCGGCGGCGGGATTGTCATCGTCCATGGTCCGCACGCGACCATTGATGACGATCAGATCAGCATTTTGACCCGCACCCGTGACAGACATCGCGACTCCGCGCTTTTGACGACTGGCTGAGACCGACAACCCTCTTGTCCGACAAGCTGCCACTCCGCTGGAGCGGCGTTATCGGACGAAAACTGATGCCAGTGCGCTGTTTCGAAATTCCCCTTGTGATCTCTCAAAACAGCGTGGATAAAAGAATGCGACTAATTATTCGCATTTGTCAACGTGCCGAATTTCGAATGTATTGTGGACAACACACCACGCCAATGTTGAGACCGGGACCTGTGTTGAAACCGGCAGGGAACGAAGGCATCAATCCGTGAAGCGCAGTCTCAGCCGCGAAACCAGGATGGCGCTCGAACCGCGCAAGCAGCCGCGGCAGGAACGGTCGAGCAAGGTGGTCGACCGGATACTCGACGCGGCTTTGATCCTGACGCGGGAGCAGGGAACCAAGACGCCGACGACGCTCGCCATTGCCCGGCGCGCGGGCCTGTCGGTCGGTTCGGTCTACCAGTACTTTCCCAACAAGGAAGCCATTCTCCTCGACCTCGCCCGGCGCTGGCTGTCGTCGTTTCCCGAGGTGATCGCCAGGCGCATCGAGGTCACCCCACCCACCAACCGCGACGAGTTTCGGCAGGAGGTGCGCAAGCTCTTCATCGATACCTCCAGAATATATCTCGAAAACGCCACCCTGATGCCGGTGATCGAGGCGATATCCGGCAATGCCGACCTCAGGCCGATCCAGGACGAATATGACGAGCAGATCATCGCGCTTTACGCCGCGTGGCTGCAGCATGTGAACCCGGCCCTTGAAGACAAGATCGCCAGCCGGCTCGGCGTGCTGATGATGGATGTCGGGCACGCCTGCCGGCTTGTGGGGTTGAAGCGGGATCGCAAGACATACGACCTCATCGAGGACGATGTGGAAAGAATGTGGCTCGCTTTGGTCACCCCCTATCTCAACCTTGACTGATTTCGCTATTTCGAGAGGAAATTCATGAAGACTGTCTATTCGCCGCTTCATACCGGCCATGCCGGCCAGATGGAACTGGTCACGTCGGCAATCGTGCCGGGTTTCGAAAAGCCGTCGCGGGCCGAGTTCATCAAGGCGCGGGTCGAGAGCGAGAAGCTGGGGCCGATCATCGGACCGGTCGAGCACGATCTCACAGCCGCCAAGCGCATCCACAAGGCCGACTATATCGACTTCCTGCCGACCGTCTGGCCGGCGTGGAAGGCCGCCGGCTTCGAGGGCACGGCGATGCCCTTCACCTGGCCGACGCGCGGCCTGCGCGGCGACGTGCCACCCAAGCGCGTCGACGCCTTGCTCGGCTACTATTCCTTCGACGCCGGCGCCACCTTCGTCGAAGGCACATGGACCGCGATCAAATCGTCCTACGACGTGGCGCTGACGGCGGCGGCCTTGGTCAAGGGTGGCGAGCGGTCGGCCTTCGCGCTCTGCCGCCCGCCCGGCCATCACGCCGGTGCCGGGTTCATGGGCGGCTACTGCTACATCAACAATGCCGCGGTCGCCGCGCAGTGGTTCCTCGATCAGGGCGCAAAACGCGTCTCGATCCTCGACGTCGACTATCACCACGGCAATGGCACGCAGGAGATCTTCTATGAACGCGCCGACGTGCAGGTTCTCAACCTGCATGGCGATCCCATGGTGGAGTATCCGTTCTTCCTCGGCCATGCCGATGAACGCGGCGCCAGCGCCGGCGAAGGTTTCAACGTCAATTATCCCATGCCCTTCGGCACCAATTGGGACGCCTGGAACGCCTCGCTGGAGGATGCCTGCGCCAAGCTCGCCGCCTACGCCCCCGATATCGTCATCGTGTCGCTCGGCGTCGACACCTTCGAGAAGGACCCGATCAGCCAGTTCAAGCTGAAAAGCCCGGACTATCCGAAGATCGGCCATCGCATCGCCAAGCTCGGCCTGCCGACGCTGTTCGTGATGGAAGGCGGCTACGCCGTCGAGGAGATCGGCATCAACGCCGTCGGCGTGCTCACCGGCTTCGAGGACAAATAGGAAAGCAATTCCAGGATAAGTGTGAGGCGGTTTTCCGGCCGGAATTGCGCCAAGGAGATATGGGGCGGCTCCGGCCGCCCCGACCATCTAGGCGGCCGCAGCCGGGTTGGGTGCAACCACCGGAACGGCTGGCCTTCGCAACCGGCCGATGCGGTAGACAATCACCGCCGCAATCACGCCTGTCGCCAGGATGGCCACCGCCAGCAACGGCCGGTACCAGAACCAGGCAATCGCAATCGTCACCGTGCCGACCAGGATCGCCAGGACGAAGGCGATAATGCCGGTACCCATCCGCGCCATGCTGCCGAGGAAGGGTATGACATCGAGGATCACCCCGATCGGGCTGAGGAACAGCGCAAAGCCTATGGTCAGCAACAGCAAGCCGGCGCCGCGCAGCAGCCAGGTGATCAGCGTGTTGGCGCTGACGGCGTCGGCGAACATCTTTTCGGCCGGGACGTTGCCGGTGTCGACCATCAGCAGCGCATCGCCGGCTTGCGTCTGGTAGGGCTCGAAGCGGCTGTCGGCCTGGCGCGCGATGATGCTGATCACGCCCAGCGGCGCCAGTTCGTAGCCGATGCGATAGTCGCCCAAAGCGGGCGTCGTGTTGTCATTGCCGAGAAAAATCTTGCCATCGACGATGCTGAGCGGTTTCGTTCCGGTATAGGCAGCCTTTATCGCCGCCGACTGGTCGGCTGAGAGCGAATAGTCCTTGTCACCCTCGATACGGTCCAGCACTGGCGTATCGAGATCGAAGGCGACAAGCTTGCCCTCAGGAATCTGGAAGGTCCGGCCGTGGATTTCCATCGGCGGATTCTGGTGGCCGTCCGGCTTCTTGAAGTCCGACGAGTCGATCTGGCTGTCGTCCCACACCTTGGAATAGCTGTAGGTGGTCACCGTCTCTTCGCCACCGCCGAGCTTCTTGGTCGTCTCCGACTTGGACTCTTCCTTCCACTGATACATCTCGACACTGCGCGACAGCCGCAGCCCTTGCGTGGCGATGCCGAAATCCGGATCCGCCAGGCCGCTGTCCGCCGTCACCAGTCCGCTGACATGAACCAGCTTGCCGTCATTGGCGGTATCGACGCTGTCGGCGCCGACCGAAACCACCGCTCCAGAACCTTCGGCCAGCGAGCGCGCCGTCTGCACGGCGCGGCCTTCGTTCCAGAACAGCCCGATCACCATCAGCACGATCAGGATAAGGCCGAAGATGACCCCGCCGACCGCGCGCTTGATCCGCCCGAACCACGAGACGGACGTTACTTCCCGAAATGAATCGCTCATCGTTTCCCCGAAACAAAGTTGCCCAAGATTTAAACGCGGCCGGCGGCCGCCTCGTATCGATCAGTCGGCGTGGATCTGCGCGCCGCAATCCCTGTCGCCGGCGCAGGCGTGCACCGCGCGTGTCGTGCCGCCATCGCCAACCCGCCACGGCGAGGCAGACAGCGGCGCCTGGCGATTGCCCCCGAGAAGATCGAGCGCCCGCATCGCCGTGTCTTCGCCAGCCTCGTCACGCTTGACGATCTCGACGTCCTTGAGGCCGATCGCGGCAAGCTGCGGCATCACCACATCGGGGTCGCCCGCCACCACGATCAGCGACGGATCGAGCGACGCCAGGGCCAGCGCCTGTTTCTGAACCGCATCGAGCGTCAGCTTTGTGCGCGCCGCCATGCGGGTTTGCTGGTCCTCCAGCGTCGATCCGCTGCCGACCGCGCCAATCAGCGAGGAGAACAGACCAGCCGACGTCTCGGCCGATCCAGCCAGCGCCCGGCGATAGACGGTCACCGTGCGGTCGACCTCGTCCTGCGCTACCGGCAAGGTTGTCAGGCCGGCAAATCCTTTCAGGATTTCGGTAATCGCCGGCCCGGTGTTGGCGCGCTCGACGGTGGTTGCCACGACCAATCCCGAGCCGGCCTTCATCGGGCTCATCAGATAGCTCGACACGCCATAGGAGTAGCCCTTCTCCTCGCGGATCACCGAATTCAGCCGGCTGGAGAAATCGGCGCCAAGCAGGTTGGAGACCGCGGTCGATTCAGCGCGCTCGCTCTCGTCGGTGCCGGGCGCCGGCCGCGCCACGAACAGCGCCGACTGGCTGGCGCCGGGTTCGGGCACCAGCAGCACTTTCTGTCCCCCGTTGAAATGCGCCGCCGGCGACGGCTCGACGGCATAGCCGGCGGTGTCGCTTGTCCACGCGCCAAATGCTTTTTCAAGGCTGGCGGCGACGGTCGCGACCGGCATCGGGCCGACGCTGTAGAAGGTCACCGCCTTCGGCGTGAACTCCGCCTTGAATGCGTCCCTCGCCTCGTCGAGCGAGATCGAGGCCAGCGCCTTTGCCGACCAGTCCACCGCTGCCTTGCCCGGCACCTGCGGGATCAGCGTCGCCTTTGCCATGCGGCCGGCAACGCCGGGCAGATCCGCCTCGCGGCCGTTTAGCCAGTCGACCGTCTGCGCCATCAGCACCGTCCATTCGGTCTTGTCGAAACGAGGCTTCAGTACCGCGTCGGCGAGCAGCCCAATACCCTGGTCGAGCTTTTCCGGCGGCACGCCAAGCGTCATCATCGTGGCCAGCGTTCCGGCCTGGTGGCTGACGCCGGCGCCGATGTCGCTGGCCGCCTTGGCGAAATCAGCCGAGCCGCGATCGGCGGCCCCGCGTGTCGCCATGCTTGCTGCAAGCTCCAGCAATCCCTCCTTGCCTTCCGGCACGCTGTTCCAGCCGCCGGCGGCACTGGCCGCGACATAGACCATCGGCGCTTCCGGCATTGTGTAGTGGACGAGTTTGATGCCATTCGAGAGCGTCGCCGTTTCCATGGCGGGCAGTGTTGCCGAAGGCGCTTGCCCGGCCGCATGCTTCGGAATGTCGATCGCCGCTCGCTCCGGCGCGGTGAACGGCTGCGGTGTGCCGGACGAGCCGATCAGTGCATCGGGATAGCCGCCGCGCGGGCCGGGCTTCAGCACCAGCACGCTGGCGTCTTCCGGTTTCAACAGCCGCTTCATCGTTGCCTCGAGATCCGCCACGCTGGCGTCCTTCACCCGCGGGTCGTCGACCAGCGCGCTCTGCGCATCGCCGAGCACGTCGGCATTGTAGGAGACGACGCCGGCGCGATCCTTCAATGCTTCGCTGCCGAGCCGCGCTGCCTGCAAGATGCCGGTGCGCGCACGCTCGACATCGACCGGATCGAGCGGGGTCTTCAGGAAATCCGCAAACGCCGTTTTCATCGCGCTTTCCAGCGCTTCCGGCGCCACATCTTCGGCGGCACCCGCCTCGAAGGTAAAGCGGCCACCGAGCAGACCGCCGGTCCAGCTCGCGCTGGCATAGGTGGCAATGCCCAACTGCGAAACCAGCCGGTTGCGCAAAAAACCATATTCGCCGTTGCCGAGCAGTTCGGCGGCAATGCTGAGCGCACCATTGTCGGGCGACTGCGCCACCGGGCCACTGAAGCCGACCACAACGATGGGGCTTGGCACGCGATCCTCGAGCACCAGCTTGAGCCGGGCCTGCGTCGGTTCCGGCACGGCGGGCCGCGCCACATCGGCGCCGCGCGCCACGCGGCCGAACGTGTCGGCAATCAGCGCCTTGGTGTCGTCGATCTCCAAGTCGCCGACCAGCACCAACACCGCATTGTTGGGCAGATAGTAGCTGTTGAAGAAACCCCTGACATCGTCGAGCGTCGCCGCATCGAGATCGGCGACCGAGCCGATGACCATGCGGCTATAGGGATGCGGCTTCGGGAACAGCCCGGACCAGAAAGCTTCCCAGCCGGATGCGCCGGCCTTGTCGAGCACGTTCTGGCGCATCTCGTTCTTGACCACCGAGCGCTGCAGATCGAGCTTGGCCTGAGTCACCGAGCGGCCGAGATTGGCCATGCGGTCGGCCTCCAGCGACAAGATCATCGGCAGTGACGACGACAGCCCGTCGACGTAATAAACCGTGCCGTCTTCGGTGGTCCAGGCATTGATCTCGTTGCCGAGCGCGGCGTGCGCGCCGAACACGTTCGGCCAGGCCGGCGTGCCGGAAAACATCAGATGTTCGAACAGATGCGCAAAGCCCGAGCGTCCCGCGGGTTCATTCATCGACCCGACGCGGTAGCGCAGGTTCATCACCACCTTCGGCACGCGATGGTCGGGCACCAGCACCACCTGCAGCCCGTTGTCGAGCGCATAGGTAACGGTCGGCTCAGCCTTGGCGGGCGCTGCCATGCCGGCAAGAGCCGCAAGCACCACCGTGAACGCCAGGAAAACCTGCTTCATCATGACCCCCGATGCTGATGGCCGCGAGCAAGCGCCGCCAAATCCGCCGTATGACCGAAGGGATGCCCACCCCTGCCGGCTGCCGAGACCCTATCGGAATCGATCGGCCCTCGATACGGCAGTATCGCAACACCCTCTGGCTTTTTCGTGTCGGCGTTTCAGGCCTTTTGCGGCGGAAAAGGCCGCGAAAGCAGCCCCTGAGTCGCTTGAGTCCAATAATATTGATTTTGTCAAATCGCGTTTGATGTCGGATTCATCTGCGGGTAGATTAGACCCGAATCAGCCGGTCCTTGGGGGGCGCGGCGACCACCCAAAGTCTCAAGTTCCGGCCAATGACCGGCACCAGACGCGGACGGCTTCGCGTTCCCTGAATGGATTCGGCGATCAGCGCGACCGCCGCGCCGTGTGAGTGCTTCGTAAACGTGATGCGTCTTCAAGTTCGGCCGCTGCTAACCCCAGCGTCCGGGCTCAAGAAAAGACTCCGGCCATGACATACAACCAAAGCATCCAATGAGCAGTTCCGCCGCGCTTCTCCAATCCGATACGTTAGGCTCGCGCCTCGAATCGCGCGGCGATCTCACCTCCTTTTTCATGCAGCTTGCCGCCGAGATCGGCGCCGACAGCTACATGCTCGTCGCCATCGTCCACGACCAGGACCGCAACGACGCCCGCATCGTCTCATCCAACTGGATCTTCGACGCCATTGAACTGATCGGCAAGCGGCTGATCGCCGGCCTTGCCCAGGGACCGCTGACCGTTGCACCTGGCATCCGCCCGAGGCCCCTGGTCGCCGCCGCGGCACCCGACGCCGGCGGACTGCTCACAGGCGAAGAGGCGCGCCTGCTCGACGTGCTTGGACATGCCGAAGTCTATTCACTGCGGCTCAATGTCGGCCGCCAGCGGCTGTTTGCGCTTTTCTCGGCGGCCGAGGCCGGCAGTATCGACCAGCCGGCGCTGATGAAGGCTCAGTTGAAGTGCTGTTACGCGCTGTCCGCCATCCCGCAATTGATCGCCGCCGTCGCCATGCAGGACCCGCTGTCCGACCGCGAGCGCGAATGCCTGTTCTGGGTGTCTGAAGGCAAAACCACCGATGAGGTCGCAGTGATCCTCGGGGTCTCGTCCAACACCGTCAACAGCTACATCACCCACGCCATCCAGAAATTCGCGGCGTCGAACCGCGCGATGGCCATCGCCACGGCGATCAGGAGCGGCATCATTTGAAACATGCTGACATCAAGGCGGCGGCCGAAGCCCTTTTCAACGAGCAGCGCAATCCGTTCGGCGCCTTCTCCATCGGTTCCGAGACGCACCATGCCGTTACCATCCCGGACGCGGTGCGCCGCTGCCGCTGGATCGCCGTCGACATCAACGCGTCGGCGTTTGGCCTCTACTTCGTCAGCCCCTCGCCGGAACGGGCGCGCCTGGTGCCGAGCTTCGATTCCGACTATCCCGCCACCGCGGTGACAACCAAATTCATTGCCGGCGCCAACGGTGAGGAGATGGTTCGCCACAGCGGCGCCTCGACAGCGCCGCGCTGGTGGGCCGATGACGGCATCGCCGGCTCGGACGCCGTCTTCAAGAACCTCGCCTGGGCGGAGCGGACGGAGCCGCTGGCGCCGGGCACCAACGGCATTGGCTTTCCCGTCCATGCCGATCGCGGCCATTGCGGGCTGGTGGTGTTCCTCGGCTCGACGATCGCTTTGCCGGAGGACACGCTCTACGAAATCCACGCCCGCTGTTTTTCGCTGTTCGCCGCCGTCGCCCGCATTCGTCCGAACGATGCCGGCCGGATGCGGTCGATCTCCAAGCGTGAACTGGAGTGCCTGAAGCTGACCGCCAACGGCAACACCAGCGAAGAGATCGCCAGGCTGTTGAAGCTGTCGGTCCACACCGCCAACCAGTATCTCACCCAGTCGACGCAGAAGCTCAACGCGGTCAACCGCAACCAGGCGGTGGCCAAGGCGCTGCGGCTGGGGCTGATCGAGTGATCGCGTCTGGCAGTTGGAGTAAGACAAAAGATCAGCGATAGGCGAGCGGCTCGGTCCTGCGGATTCGCGCCTCTTCGATCACCGTCTCCAGCAAAGCGGTGTTGTGCTCGGGGTCTTCCCCGGGCTTTTCGAACGACACATAGTTGACCGCGACCGAAGACCTCTCCTCGCTCAGCGTCAGCTGGAAATAGACGGTGACGCCCGGCGGCCGAAGCTCGAGATCGAGCACGATGCGCGGGCTGCCGCTCCAGTCGACATGTGCCTCTCCGCCATGGCCGAGCCTGAGCGTGCCTGGGAGGAAAAAAAGCTCCACAGCCGAATCCACCAGATCCGACAGGCAAGCGAAATGCTCGAGCCGGATGAAGGCGATGTAGTCGGCGACGTCGATCAGCCGCAACTCGTCGACCACCTGCTCGATGGCCTTGGCGACGATGAGTTCGCGGGATTTTGCGTGCGGTTGGCGGTTCATGAAATTTGTCTCCGCTCAGCCTTTTTGGAGTAGACGATCCGCACCAGTTCGGCGACGGCCTGGTAGAATTGCGACGGGATCACGCTATCAACCGAAACTTGCTTGTACATGGAGCGGGCGAGCGCCACGTCCTCGAAGATCGGGATGTTGTGCTCCTTGGCAATCTCGCGAATCTTGAGCGCCACAAGGTCCTGGCCCTTGGCCAGCACCATGGGTGCTGAATCCTCGTCGCGGACATATCTGAGCGCGATGGAAAAGTGCGTCGGATTGGCGATGATCAGCGTCGCGCGCGGCACCGCCGTCATCATCCGCTTGCGCGCCCGGTCGCGCGCCAGCGAGCGCAGCCGCGACTTGATGATCGGGTCGCCCTCGGACTGCTTGAACTCGTCCTTGACCTCCTGCTTGGTCATCCGCAGATCCTGCTTCCAGTGGAAGCGCGACCAGACGACGTCGACCGCCGCGATCAGCCCCATGACGAAGACGATCGCCACCAATATGTCGACGGTGATGCTTTTGATGACGAGGCCGAAAGCGACGGGGTTGGTGATCATGCCGGCCAGGAGCTGGCGGTAGTCCTGCGATAGCGTGAAGTAGAGCACGATGCTGGCGAAGCCGAGCTTGCCCAGCGATTTCAGGAACTCGACCCAGCCCTGAATGCCGAACATCCTGGTCCAGCCTTTGGCTATCGAGATGCGCGACAGTTGCGGCCGGATCCGCTCGCCGACGACTTGCGGCATGTTCTGCAGCACCGAGGCGCCGATGCCGGCCACCACCAGCAGCACCAGCAGGCTGACGACGGCGTTGCCTATTTCCATCATCACGGTCTTGTAGAGCGCGATGACGTCGGTCTCGGTGTCCATCGGCCACGCCTCGGGCTTTTCCAGGAACATCGACAGGAACATGCCGAGATCAACGACCGCGTCCTTGGCGTAGAAGACGGTGAACACCAGTATGGCGATGAAGGACGCCAGAAGTGCGGCCTCTCGCGAATGGGGCAGCTTGCCCTGTTCGACGGTGTCGCGGATCTTCTTTTCGGTCGCGTCCTCGGTTTTGGAGTCTTTGTCCGCCGCTTCAGCCATTCAGCGCTCGGCGTTAAGCCGCTTCGCTCTGCTGCGATGAGGGCAGTTCGAAAGCCCCCTCGCGCGAAAGCCGGATTGTCGCCACCGCGATGTTCTTGCGCGCCGTCATGATGTCGGCAAGCTGAATGCCTTCCGAGCCCTGGCCGAGCTCGGACTCGATCATGCGCCGCGACCGTGCGCCGATCGCCGACAGCACCGATTCCGTCAATGCGGGCGCCGCACCGCGCAGCGCCAGCGTGATCAGTTCGGTCGACAGCCCGTCGAAAAGGAGTACCCTCGCCTTCTGCGTCAAAAGCGGCAGATCGTCGAAGGCAAACAACCTGGAGCGAACACCGCCGAGGTCCGGCGTGCCGGCCTCTTCCAGATCCTGCATGACCTCTTCCAACTGAGGCTTGTCCATCTCGTTGAGCATACTGGCGACGCGCGCCTGTCCCGCCGAGATATCCTTGGTCGCGGTCTGCGCCAGCACGCTGGCGCGCAGCTGGTTCTCGATGATCCTGGTGGCCGCGTCCGGAATGGTCGCCATCGTCACCATGCGCTTGATGATCTCGCTGCGCATCGGCTTTTCCATGGTCAGCAAAATGTTGGCGGCGGCTTGCGGCGCAAGCTTCGACAGCACCATGGCCGCGGTCTGGGGATGCTCGGCGGCAAGGAATGTGCCCAGACGCGTCGGTTCGAGCTTTTCCAGCTCCGGCCAGATCGGCGGTGGCCCTTCCGGCGCAACCTCGAAGCGCTTGTCGCCCATGATGGCGCTCATCTCTTCGGGCGACAGCGATTCATTGAGGATCGTGTCCATCCGGTCGGCGGAATCGAGCAGGCCCGCACCTTCGGTGAACTCGGCCTCGAATTCGGCAACGATGCGTTCGAGGTCGCTTTGCGGAATGGTGCGCAGCAGCCGCGCCCCTTCGATCAGTGCCTTCAGTTCTTCTTGCTTGAAGAATTTCAGCAGCCGGCTGGCCGAAGGTTTGCCCATCGCCACCAGGATGGCGGCGGCCTTTTGCGGGCGCGTGAGCGTCACCGGCGTCGTCATGGCATCCGCTCCTGCTGAGACCGCATGTCATTCATTGCTCAAGCGCCCTTGGTCGCCGCGATAATTTCGGTCAGCCTGATGCCAAAGCGCGACGGATCGCTTTCCAGCACGGTGATCTCGCCGCGCGCGATCTTGCGGCCGTTGACCACGACATCGACCGGTTCGCCGATGCGCCGGTTGAGCGCCACCGTCGAGCCCTTCTGCAGCGCCATCAGGTCCGACACCGGCATTTCCGTACTGCCGAGGATGATCTGCACATCGACCGGGATGCTCATGATGATGTTGGAATTGGCGCCGGACGTGGCAGCCCGCAAGGCGGCGTCGGGGCGCTTTTCCTCCTCCTGGAGGACGCCGCGCAATTCCTCGATGGCGCGGTCGAGCTGTTCGTCCGGCTGGTCGATATTGGCTTCCACCTTGGTCTTGGCCATCAGTCGTCTCCAAATGCTTGGGCTTGCCCGGCGTCAGCCCGGCATGAGCCCATCGATAAAATCCTGACCAGCATCGTAAGGATGCCTGATCCGGACGGTGTAGTTCTGCCCGAGTTTACCGAACTCGCAGACAAACAGCGTCTTGTCGCGCGCGCTCAGCTTGGCCTGCGACTGCGCGGTTTCCTCGAACTCGATGACCTGGCCTGGCTCGAAACCGGCGAGATCGCCGAGCGTCAGGCGGGCCAGCGGCATGGTCGCTTCGAGCGTCACCGTCGAGCGCATCACTTCTTCGGAAAAACGTGCCCGCCAGTCGGAGGTCGTGCCTTCGCTGTCGTGGACATCGGCGATACCGCGTGTGGCAAGCAGAATGCGCTGCGGGATCATCACCGTGACCGTTCCGCTGTCGGTGGGCGTCGAGATGCCGAAGACGATGCGCACCGCCGCGCCATCGCGCAGCACGCGACGCTTGGCTTCGCTGCCCGAAAGCGCCCGCGGCACCGGCAGCCGCAGCTCGAGCGAGCGCCGGCCCGATCCGTTCAACGCCTGCGCAACTTCCTGGAAGACCGTGGTCGCGACATCGGTCTCGATCTGCGACAGAGCGCGCTCGATCGGCGAAACCGGCTGATCCGGATCGCCGCCGAACAGCGCGCACACCATCACGGCGATGGCCGGCGCATCAGCCACCAGCGTCATCGCATCCGAAGACGTCGGCGATGCTATGATGGCCATGGCAAAGGCATCGCCGGCATTCGTGCGGGCATCGGGAACACGGCTGATCTCGACCGCGCGCAGGTCGACGGTGACCGGTGCGCCGAGTTCGCCGGCCAGGCTCTTCTGCAGCAGCGGCAGGGCGCGCTCGCCCATCGAGCGCCCGGTGCCGATGACATGAGCGGCCTCACCGCTGTCACCGACCAGACGCTCAATGATCAGCGAGCGGGCTTGCGAGGGGCTGCCAGGACTTGTCATGACGGCGTGCGGTCCTGTCTGTCGTCATGCATGGCTCAAGCCGCTTTCTTCTCGGCGGAAGCTGTGTTCATCGTGCTTTGCTCGACGGCATCGATCGTCGGCCGCTCATAGGACGAGATGGTCTTGCGACCGAACTCGATCGCCACCTGCGGCAGGGCGCCGTTCATGTAGGCAAGCAGCGTCTGCTTGACGATGATATAGAGGCGGTTCTTCTTCTCGCGCACCGTCTTGATCTTGGTGGCGACCGGCCCGACCACCGCATAGGACAGGAAGATGCCGAGGAAGGTTCCGACAAGGGCAGCGCCGATCAGGCCGCCGAGGATTTCGGGCGACTGGTCGAGCGCGCCCATCGCCTTGACCACGCCGAGCACGGCGGCGACGATGCCGAGCGCCGGCAGACCATCGCCCACCGCCACCAGCGCATGGTAAGCCTTCATCTTGTCGGACTTGATGGTCTGGATTTCCTCGTCCATCAGCGCCTCGATCTCATGCGAGCGGGCATTGCCGATGATGATGATGCGGCAGTAGTCGCAGATGAAATTCGTCAGGTCGTGGTTCTTGAGCACGGTCGGGAACGCCTGGAAGATTGCCGACTCCTCCGGATTGTCGATATGCGCCTCGACCTCGCTGCGCGACTTCGAGCGCAGTTCGCGCATCAGGCTGTGCAGCACGCCCAGCGTCTCCAGATAGTCGCGCTCTTTCGGCACCGCCTGCTTGAACGCTTCGAGGATACCCCTGCCGGTGTCCTTGACCGTCTTCATCGGGTTGGCGACGAGAAAGGTTCCAAGTGCGGCGCCACAGATGACCACCGCTTCCCAAGGCTGCATCAGCACATGCAGATGGCCGCCCATCGCCATGAAGCCGCCGAGAACACAGCCGAGCGTCACCACAAGTCCGATCAGAATGCCCACGCCAGATCCTTCCGCATCACGTCAGGCCTAACCGATAGCCCCCGTGCCTTGTGTGAGGCTTGAATCATGCAAGGTGAGGCGATTCAGCCTCGCGCAAGCAAGTCCGCATAGTCTTGCTTTTGAAGCTGCGACCGGAGGCATGTCGTGTTGAGCACTTTTACCAGCTACCAGCTCATCGCCAGGGACATCCCCAAGGCGATCGACCGCATCGAGGCGGAGCCGATCACCAAGCGCGACACCGACTACTATCTCGCGAACATCGGCAGCGTGAAATCGATCGACGATTTCGTCAAGAACGACCGGCTGTTCAAATATGCCATGAAAGCCTTCGGTCTCGGCGACATGGCTTACGCCAAGGCCTTCATGGTCAAAGCCCTGAAGGAAGGGGTGTCGGATTCCGACAGCTTCGCCAACAAACTGAGCGACAAGCGTTATGCCGAGTTCGTGTCGGCCTTCAATTTCGCCGCACTTGGCGCTAATGCCACGAGCTACAATTCGGCACAGCAGGGCGTGACCAACAATTATGGTCTCCAGGTCTCGGTCGGCCCTTCGCAGAACGGCTTCACCTACTACAAGGGCGAAACCTCGTACTACCTGAGCAACATTTCCAACGTAAAATCGATCGACGACCTGATGGGCAACGATCGCCTGCTCACCTATGCGATGGCCGCGTTCGGCCTGGACGCCGACGCCGAGCCGGCTGCGACCGTGCGGGCCATGCTGGAAGGCGGCGTCACCGACCCGAACAGCCCCGCAAACACGTCGACAAACAAGGGCTATGCGGCTTTCGTCGCGGCTTTCGACTTTGCCCAATATGGCGACCAGGCTACGGCGCGCGACGCCGTCCAGCAGGCGGTGCCGAAGGCTGTGATCGGCGGAACCGGACTGTTGCTCGTCAAGCCGACCGCGCAATACATCAAGGGCGAGGCCGACTACTACGCAGCCAACATCTCCAAGGTGAAGTCCATCGAAGACCTGCTGAAGGACAAGCGCCTGCTGACCTTCGCCATGGCTGCCTATGGGCTTGATGCATCGACCCAGACGACGAAGCAGATCCGCACCATGGTCAATGGCGGCGTCACCGATCCGTTGAGTCCCGCCAACCTGTTGACCGACAAGAGCTACGCCAACTTCGTCAGCGCCTTTGATTTTGCCCAGTATGGCGATCAGACGATCACGCGCGACGCGGTGCTGAAGACCACGCCGAAGCTCTACACGACCGAGTCCAGTCTTGGCCTCATCAAGCCGAATGCGGACGCCGTCCAGGCCGAGACCAGCTACTACCTCGCCAACATCACCAAGGTGAAATCGGTCGACGACCTGATGGCCGACAGCCGCCTTTATAACTATGCTCTGTCCGCAAGCGGGCTCGATCCGGCGACCACCAACAAGGATCTCGTCCGTGATGTCCTTGAGGGCGGTGTCCGCGATCCCGCCAGTGTCGCCAACAAGCTCTCCAACAAGGCCTATGCCAGGCTCGCCACCTCGTTGAATTTCGAGGCCTACGGCGAAGCGGCAACGACCCGCAGCCCGTCGCAGCAGCCGGTGGTCGACAAATACATGCGCCAGACCCTGGAAGAAGACGCCGGCAAGACCAATGAGGGCGTGCGGTTGGCGCTCTATTTCGAGCGCAAGGCCTCGACCATCACCAACTGGTACGACGTGCTGGCCGACACGGCCCTGGCCAGCGTGGTACGCACCGCCATCGGCCTGCCCGATTCCTTCGCTGCCGCAGATATCGACAAGCAGGCGCAGGCCTTCGACGCAAAGCTCGACCTCACCGATTTCACCGACCCGGCCAAGCTCGAGAAATTCCTCACCCGCTTCACCAGCCTTTGGGAAATCAATCATCCGACCTCGACCGCCCAGACATCGATCGGTGTGCTGTTTGCGCAGCCGACCACCGTCGGCATCTCGACCGATCTGATGATGGCCATGCAGAAACTGAGATTCTGAGAACACCATGCAGGACAGCCTTTACGTCGCCCTTTCCTCGCAGATCGCGCTTGAGCGCCGTCTCGACACCATCGCCGATAATGTCGCCAACGCCTCGACCATCGGCTTTCGCGCCACCGGCGTGAAGTTCGAGGATGTCGTCTCCGGCAGCGGCCCCAAATCGGTGTCCTTCGCCTCCTCCGGCAAGACCTATTTGTCCGGCGCGCATGGCGCGATGACGCAGACCGGCAACCCGTTCGACTTCGCCGTCCAGGGCGATGCCTGGTTCGGCATCGACACCCCGGCCGGCACCGTGATGACGCGCGACGGACGTTTTTCGATGAACGAGAACGGCGAGTTGATGTCGCTCGAAGGCCATCCGGTGCTCGACGCCGGCGGTGCGCCGATCCAGCTCGACCCGCGCGACGGCCCACCCAAGGCGGGCGCCGACGGCTCGCTGCGCCAGGGCGACAAGCTCGTCGGCGCCATCGGCCTGTTCAATTTCGATCCCGGCCCGAATTTCGTCCGCTACGGCAATTCTGGCATCGTGCCCGCGCGTGCGCCGGAGCCGGTCACCGACCGTTCCGATCTCGGCGTCGCGCAGGGCTATGTCGAGGAATCCAACGTCAATCCGGTGCTGGAGATGACGCGCCTGATCATGGTCCAGCGCGCCTTCGAGAACACGGCGGCGCTGATGCGCCAGACAGATGCCTCGACCGACGACGCCATCAAGACGCTCGGCTCCAAGTCGTAGCAGCATGTCGAGCAGCAAATCATCGATACGCGCGCTTGAACGGCAACCGGAGACAGCACCGGAAAACCGGCTGGCTGCGCTGGAGCGGATCTGGCGCCGCTTCGATGACACCGAGACGTTGCTGCGGCGCGGCGGCCGTGTTTCGGAGGTTTCGCCAACGCATTACAAGGTGCGCGGCCTGTCTGAAGTCGCCAGGCTTGGCGACCTCGTCGAACAGCGCGGCAATGCCGGCACGCGCCGCGGCGAGATCGTCAGGATCGGCCGCGACGAAGTCGTCATCGCCCCCTTCGAACGCAGCGCCGACGCCGGCATCGGCGGCGCCGTGTTTCGCCGCGGCCCGCTGACGGTAACGCCGCTTGCCTCGTGGCGCGGGCGCGCCATCGACGCGCTGACCCGCGTCATCGATGGCGGCCCGCCGCTGATCAGGATCGGCGAGGCTGCGAGCGGCGACGGCACCACGCCCGGCGCCATGGCGCGGCAGCGCGTCGGCACCGCCTTCACGACCGGGGTCAAGGTCATCGACATCTTCACGCCGCTCTGCCTCGGCCAGCGCCTCGGCATTTTTGCCGGTTCCGGCGTCGGCAAGTCGACGCTGCTCGCCATGCTGGCCGGCGCCGACGCCTTCGACACCGTGGTCGTGGCGCTGATCGGCGAGCGCGGCCGCGAGGTACGCGAATTCCTCGAAGACACGATCGGCGCAGAGAGCATGGCCAAGACGGTCGCCGTCGTCGCCACCAGCGACGAGAGCGCCATGATGCGCCGGCGCGCGCCGGATACCGCCATGCGCGTTGCCGAACATTTTCGCGACCAGGGCCATCGCGTGCTGCTGGTGCTGGATTCGATTACCCGCTTTGCCCATGCGCTGCGCGAGGTGGCGACCGGCACCGGCGAGCCGCCGGTCGCCCGGGGCTATCCCGCTTCGGTTTTCACCGACCTGCCGAAGCTGCTCGAACGCGCCGGACCTGGCGCTGAAGGCCCCGGTATCAAAGGACAGGGATCGATCACTGCCATCATCTCGGTGCTGGTCGACGGCGATGACCACAACGACCCGGTCGCCGATTCGGTACGCGGCATCCTCGACGGCCATGTCGTGCTCGACCGCGCCATTGCCGAACAGGGCCGCTACCCCCCGGTCAATCCGCTGTCGTCGATCTCGCGCCTCGCCGACAAGGCATGGAGCCCCGAGCAACGCATGCTGGTGACCAGGCTGAAATCGATGATCTCGCGCTTCGAGGACACCCGCGACATCCGCCTGCTCGGTGCCTATCAGGGCGGCGCCGATGCCGAGCTCGATATTGCCGTGCGCCAGGTGCCGCTGATCTACGAGGCGCTGACGCAGTCGCCCAGGGATCGCGCCTCGAGCGACGCATTCTCCGACCTCGCCCGTCATCTGAAAGGCAAGCAAAGTGTCGATGCAGGAGACTGAGCTTCAGTACACCGAGCGGCTTTTGCGCGAGATGATCGCAGAGGCCAGTGCCGCCGAGGAAGCCCGGGCCAACGAAGCGAGAGCTGTCAGGGCAAAGGCCGATCTCGACAAGGCCGCCAAGGCTGAGGCCATTCTGGCCAGGGCCGCCAGGCCATTCTTGCCCAGGGTAGCCAGCGTAGTCGAGTCCACTGTGCCTCGCTTGGCCGAGCCTGCCTTGCCCAGCGTCGTCAAGCCTGAATTGCCAAGGACCCCTCGCGCCGGCCCCAAAGAAGCGATCGAGACCAGTCGTGACTCGCTTCTCGACGGGCTGTTCCCGGTCACCGAATGGCCGCAGCCGCCAAGGCCGCAATATCCCAGGCTCGACAAGAAATCCGACCGCCGCAGCGATATCGTCTTTGCCGCGCTCGGCATCACGCTTGGCCTGATCTGCGCGCTGTTTCCCTGGTATATCTTCTTCAATCAGGACCAGTTCGGCGTGCAGGCGATCAAGTTCGGCGGCAGCGGCACCAATGCAGGGCGGGTCAGCGGCGGCTCGCAGATGGAGAACAGCGGTCAGCCGCTGACGGCAAACGATGTTCCCGATGTCGACCTGTTCGCCACCGGCACGCTGCAGGACCCCGAGGACAAGACCCAGCCTCCCGGCGTCGACGAGCAGCCCTTCCCGGCGGACGCCAAATTTCGCATGGTTCATGTCGCCAATGGCCGCGCCATGATCGAGGACGATGCCGGCCTGTGGATCGTCCAGCGCGGCTCGAAGCTGCCCGATACCAGCGTCGTCTCGTCGATCGAGCAACGGGGCGGCAAGTGGGTCATGGTCACCAGCACCGACCAGGTGATCGAACTCTCCAAATAGCGGCACACCGGATTTACCCCCGAGCCGCGCAAGGTCCGCGCAAGACTGGCAGCCTAGTCTTGTACGTACCAGCCCGGAGATCCCCATGGAGCCCGTCAATCTTTTCGATCTCGCCGCCAAGCAGTCGCAATGGCTGTCGGTGCGCCAGTCGGCCATTGCCGGCAACATCGCCAACGTCAACACGCCGGGCTACACCGCCGGCGATGTCGAGCCGTTCGAGAAGGTGCTCGACCGCACGGCAGTGTCGCTGACCGCCACCCAGGCAGGCCACCTCGGCACTGCCGCCACTAATGCCGGCTTCACGGTCAAGCCAGAAGAGACGACCGGCGCCATCATGCCCTCGAAGAACACGGTGGTGGTCGAGAACGAACTGATGAAGGCCGGCGAGGTCCGCCGCTCGTTTGAACTCAACACCGCGATCGTCAAGGCCTTCCATTCGATGATGATGATGGCGGTGAAGAGCTGACCATGGACGCCTTGACCTCAGCCCTCAAGATCGCCGCGTCCGGCCTCAGCGCCCAGTCTGACCGTTTGCGCGTCGTTTCGGAAAACCTTGCCAACGCGCAGTCGACCGGCAACACCCCGGGCGCCGACCCCTATCGCCGCAAGACCATCAGTTTCGTCTCGGAACTCGATCGTGCCTCGGGTGGCACGACGGTTGAGGTCAACTCCATCGACCGCGACCCCAGCGACTTTCCCGTCGAATTCCAGCCCGGCAACGAGGCCGCCGACGACAAGGGCTACGTCAAGATGCCCAATGTCAACGTGCTGGTCGAGATGGCCGACATGAGCGAAGCCAACCGCTCCTACGAAGCCAACCTTCAGGTCATCAAGCAGGCGCGTGATCTGATCTCCATGACCATCGACCTGATGAGGAACCAGTAATGATCAGCGGCATTGGCGGTATCGGATCGCTTCCCCTCAAGCCGGAGATCGGTGGCGCCGATACCACGACCGACCTGTTCCAGGGCACCAAGGCGCCGATGGCCGGCAGCGAAATCGGCACCACCTTTGCCGAGGCGCTGAGCCAGGCCGCCTCGAAGACCGTCAACACCTTGCAGAATGCCGAGCAGGTGTCGATCCAGGCACTCAGGGGCGACGCCGATACCCGTCAGGTCGTCGACGCCGTCATGAGCGCCCAGCAGGCCCTGCAGACCACGATCGCGATCCGCGACAAGGTCGTCTCCGCCTATCTCGAAATCAGCCGTATGGGCATCTGAGGAGAACTTGCCGTGAAAGCACTCGCCATCGCAGCGACCGGCATGAATGCCCAGCAGACAAATCTGGAAGTCATTGCCAACAACATCGCCAACATCAACACCACCGGCTACAAGCGCGCGCGCGCCGAATTCTCCGACCTGCTCTACCAGGTCGACCGCACGCAGGGCGTGCCCAACCGCTCCAATTCATCGCTTGTGCCGGAAGGCGTGTCGATCGGCCTCGGCGTCAAGACGACGGCGGTGCGCAACGTCCATACGCAGGGCGAACTGACTTCGACCGGCAACAGTTTCGACATGGCGCTGACGGGCCGCGGCTGGTTCCAGATCGAGGGCGGCGACGGCGGCACGCTCTACAGCCGCGCCGGCGCCTTCAATACCAACGCCACCGGCCAGCTGGTGACCGTCGACGGCGCCAATGTCATCCCGGCCATCACCGTGCCGACCGATGCCATCGAAGTTGTCGTCAACAAGACCGGCCAGGTCTTTGCCCGCATCGACGGCCAGACCGACCTCCAGCTGCTGGGCCAGCTGCAGCTCGCCAACTTTGCCAATGAAGCCGGCCTGGCGCCGCTCGGCGACAATCTGTTCCAGGAGACGCCGGCCTCCGGCCCGGCCAATGTCGGCGTGCCCGGCGATCCCGGCTTCGCCTCGGTCGAGCAGGGTTATCTCGAGGCCTCCAACGTCGATCCGGTCAAGGAAATCACCGAGCTGATCTCGGCGCAGCGCGCCTATGAGATGAACTCCAAGGTCATCCAGGCCGCCGACGACATGGCCTCCGTCGTGTCCAAGAACATCAGGTAAGGTTTGATGGTCTCTCCGGCCTCCCGCTCCGCGCTTTGCCGCACCGCGCTGATGCTCGCGCTGGTAGCCGGCGGTGTGCCGGCGTTTGCGCAGGAAGCGGCAAATCAGGAGACCACCACCCAGGTCGCAAGCAGTCAGGCAACCGGCGAGATCGTGCTGATCCCCAACCGGGTCATCTATCCCGGCGAGATGATCGACACCGGCGCGCTGAAGCCGGTGACGCTGCTCCCCGGCAAGCACAGGCCGGATGCGGTCGCCACGCAGGCCATGGAACTCCAGGGCAAGGTCGCCAAGCGCACGCTGCTGCCCGGCCGCTATATCCCGGTCGCCGCCATCCGCGACGCCTGGCTGGTCGAACAGGGTGCCGCCGTGCAGGTCTATTTCATCGCCGGCGACCTCACCATTTCGGCCACGGCGGTGTCGCTGCAGCCGGGTGCCGCCGGCGATTTGATAAAGGTCCGCAACACAGACAGCGGCAAGATCTTTTCCGGCACGGTGATGGCTGACGGCACCATCCGGGTCAGCGCGTCATGAGACGCGGAGCTGCCCTTCTGCTCGCGGCCGTTGTCGGCCTGCAGCCGGCGCTGGCCGACGGTCTTACGCCGAAGCAAAAGCGCGATCTTGCCGGCCAGAATGGCGGCGCCTTTGTCGATCCCGAATACGATCCGGCCACCACCAACCGCATGTTCAGGGTCTCCAACGGCCCAAGCTCTCTGCCACCCGGCCAGGTCGCATCGCGCATCAAGGACATTGCGCAGCTGCAGGCTTCGCGCGACAACCAGCTCGTCGGCTACGGCCTCGTCATCGGCCTCGCCGGATCGGGCGACAGCCTGCGCAATTCGCCCTTCACCGAACAGTCGATCCGCGCCATGCTCGAAAATCTCGGCATTGCCACCGAAGGTGGCAGCGCGCGGGCCAAGAACGTCGCCGCCGTCATCGTCACCGCCAACATGCCGCCTTACGTGCAGTCTGGCGCCCGCATCGACATCGACGTCTCCTCCATGGGCGACGCCACATCGCTTGCCGGCGGCACGCTGATAATGACGCCACTGAAGGCGGCCGATGGCGAGATCTATGCTGTCGGGCAAGGCTCGGTCATCGTTTCCGGCTTCACTGCCCAAGGCGATGCCGAAAAGCTGACGCAGGGCGTGCCGACGGCCGGCCGCGTGCCCAACGGCGCCATCGTCGAGCGCACTGTGCGCGCCGAATTCGAGGACCAGGCGCTGCTCACCTTGCAATTGCGCAACCCCGATTTCTCCACTGCCGTCCGCATCGCCGACGCCATCAACGGCTACACCTCGCAACGCTTCGGCATGCGCATGGCGGCGGAGCGCGATGCACGTACCGTGCAGATCAGGCGGCCGAAGAATGTTTCGGCGGCGCGCTTCTACGCCGAGATCGAGAATTTGGTGGTCGAGACCGACACGCCGGCACGCGTCGTCATCGACGAACGCACCGGCACCATCGTCATCGGCAACGAGGTCAAGATCTCGCGGGTGGCGATCAGCCACGGCACGCTCACCGTGCGCATCACCGAACAGCCGAAGATCGTCCAGCCAGAACCGTTCTCCAAGGGCGTGACAGCGGAGGAACCCTTCACCACCATCGATGCCACGCGGCCTGACGCCCGCGTCAATGTGCTCGACGGACCGAACCTCGAAACGCTGGTGTCGGGCCTCAACCGTCTCGGCGTCAAGCCGGACGGCATCATTGCCATTTTGCAAGGCATCAAGTCGGCCGGCGCTTTGCAGGCCGATCTGGTTCTCCAATAGGCCATACCGATGATCGATTTCTTTTCCCAAAAGCAGCACCGCCGAAGCGCAGCCTTGGCAGCTTGCGTCATCGCCGCCACCGTCCTTGCCGGCGGCACTGTTCGCGCGGAAAAAGCGGTGCGGCAGGTTCTTCCTGGCGGGCAACAGCCGGCGGCAGTGCAGCAGCTGGTCCGCGAGAAGGTGCCCGATGAAAGCGAGATCCAGCGCTTCTGCTCCAACATCGCCGACGCCGCCCGCGACCGCCGTTACGCGCTGCAGGCCGACGAGTTGAAGCAGTTGCAGGCTGGCATCGACCAGCGCATGAAGGCGCTGGACGACAAGCGCGCCGAATACGAGCAATGGCTGAAGCGGCGTGAAGTTTTCCTGGCCCGCGCCGAGGATGGCGTCGTCAAGATCTATGCCGGCATGAAACCGGATGCCGCGGCCGAGCGCCTGGCCATGGTCAACACCGATCTCGCCGCCGCCATCCTGATGAAACTCGATTCGCGCAAGGCCGGCGTCATTCTCAACGAAATGGACCAGAAGGCGGCAGCCACGCTCACCGGCATCATGGCCAGCGCGGCGCGAAGGGTAGACCCGTCATGAAGTCGCATATACTCGCCCTGGTCGCCACCGCTTCACTTGCCGGCTGCGCCTCCGACCCCAGGGAGATCGGCAGGGAGCCGGCGCTGTCGCCGGTTGGCACCGGCATTACCGGCAGCGTCAATGCGCCCTACTCCTATCCCGAAACGCCACCCGCGCCAGTGAAGAAATTCTCGCTGTGGGATGATCGCCAGAGCCGGTTGTTCACCGACCCACGCGCGCTGCGCGACGGCGACATCCTCACCGTCAGGATCAAGCTCAACGACAAGGCCAACTTCAAGAACCAGAACGACCGCAGCCGCACCGCCGGGCGCAAGCTCGGCTATGACGTCAACCTCGGATGGGAAGGTGCCACCACCAGCGGCAAGGGCGACGCGGGGCTGAGCTCCACCACCGAAACCAATGCGGACGGCGAAATCAAGCGCTCGGAGAACCTCGAGCTCAACGTCGCCGCCGTCGTCACCGAAGTCCTGCCCAACGGCAATCTGATGATCCGGGGCTCACAGGAGGTGCGCGTCAATTACGAGCTCAGGGTGCTGACCATCGCCGGCATGGTGCGTCCATCCGATATCGGCGCTGAAAACACCATCTCTTATGAACGCATCGCCGAGGCGCGCATCTCCTATGGCGGCCGCGGCCGCGTCAGCGAAATCCAGCAGCCCGCTTACGGTCAGCAGATCCTCGACCAAGTCCTCCCCTTTTAGGACTGGAGAACGGCGCCGTGGCAAATGTCGAACAGGTTCAGCAAAAAAAGGGCCCGTCGCTTGTCATCCAGCTTGCGATGCTGCTGGCGATGACGGGCGCCGCGATCGGCATGGGCTGGATGTCCGGCGGCTATCTGAAGGGCGTCGGGGGACCGGTGCCGGTGCCCGCCGCGCCCGAGAACCAGTCCAACGCCGAGCAACCGAGCAAGGCGGCCGAACATGCGCCCGGCACCGGGCCGACGCTTGTCCAGCTGGCGCCGATCACCACCAATCTGGCTTCGCCTGCCGACACCTGGATAAGGCTGGAAGCGTCGGTGGTCTACGATGCGCCGCAGCCGCCGGAACTTACCGAAAGCATTCACCAGGACCTGCTTGCCATGGTCCGCACCCTGAAGATGCATCAGATCGAAGGCGCCAGCGGCTACCAGCATTTGAAAGCCGACCTCGAGGAGCGCGCCGCAATCCGCAGCGGTGGCCATGCCAAACAGGTTCTGATCAGGACATTGCTGCTCGAATGAGAAAACTCGTCCTCGCCGCCGCGATCGTCGTCGCCGCCACCTCTGTCGCCGCCGCCCAGCAGCTCGATCTCGGCGGCATCGGCAAGGCCGACGGCGCCACCGTCGGCTATATCATCCAGATGTTCGGTCTGATCACCGTGCTGTCGGTGGCGCCGGGCCTGTTGATCATGGTGACGAGCTTCACCCGCTTCGTCATCGCCTTCTCGATCCTGCGCGCCGGCATCGGCCTGCAGTCGACGCCGGCCAATCTGATCCTGATCTCGCTGTCGCTGTTCATGACCTTCTACGTCATGGCGCCCACCTTCGACCAGGCCTGGAACACCGGCGTCAAGCCGCTGATGGACAACCAGATCAGCCAGACCGAGGCGTTCGAAAAGATTTCGGACCCGTTCCGCACCTTCATGCTGCACAATGTCCGCGACAAGGACTTCGACCTGTTCGCCGATCTCGCCCGCGAACGCGGCCAGGTCGTTGCCAGGGACACCGTCGACCTGCGCATCCTGGTGCCGGCCTTCATGATCTCCGAAATCCGCCGCGGCTTCGAGATCGGCTTCCTGATCGTGCTGCCGTTCCTCGTCATCGACCTGATCGTCGCCACCATCACCATGGCCATGGGCATGATGATGCTGCCGCCGACCGTCGTTTCGCTGCCCTTCAAGATCCTGTTCTTCGTCCTCATCGACGGCTGGAACCTGCTTGTCGGCAGCCTGGTGCGCTCCTTCACCTGACCGTCCGCGCGCCGTTGGCGCCTTGCTAAAGTTTTATGCAATATATTTCCGGTTAACCGTCCCGTTTAGCCCTTTGGTAGGGACTTGCCCGCATATTGCTCGCAGATGGCGGGTGATCGGGTCTCACGATCATTGGCATGATGCCGCTCCGTCATACCGGAAAAGCCGGTATGTCAAAAACACCCTGTAAAAATCAAGGTACGAGTAGCCATGTCCAGTATCATGACGAACGCCTCGGCGCTGACCGCGCTGCAGAGCCTGAACAACACCAACAAATCCCTCGAGCAGACGCAGGCCCGCATCTCGACCGGCTACCGCGTTGCCACCGCTTCCGACAACGCCGCTTACTGGTCGATCGCGACCTCGATGAAGTCCGACAACAAGGCCAACTCGGCCGTGCAGGACGCCCTCGGCCTCGGCGCCGGCAAGGTTGACACCGCCTACACCGCCATCAACGACGTCAAGGACCAGGTCGACCTGATCAAGACCAAGCTGGTCACTGCCCGTAGCGCCTCGAAGGAAGACCAGCAGAAGATCGCGACCGAAATCAACGCCATCCAGGCGCAGATCAAGTCCTCGGTCGCCAACGCCAACTTCGCCGGCTCGAACCTGCTGCAGAACGACGCTGCCGCTGCGTCCGACCTGAAGATCGTTGCGGCTTACAACCGTACCGGCGCGACCGTCACCATCGACACCATCGACGTCAAGGCAGCCGATACGCAGGTTCTCGATGTCGCCGGCACGGGCGGCATCGTCGGCGGCCTGCTCGCCGCTGCCTTCTTCGACCCGAGCACCACGGCGGTTACCCCCGCCGCCATCGACACCGCGCTCGGCACTGTTGAAACCGCGCTTGCCAAGCTGTCCACCGGCGCTGCCTCGCTCGGCGCCGCCAAGTCGCGCATTGACACCCAGAAGAGCTTCCTGTCGAACCTGTCGGACTCGATCGACAAGGGCGTCGGCGCGCTGGTCGACGCCGACATGAACAAGGAATCGACGCGGCTGCAGGCCCTGCAGGTCCAGCAGCAGCTCGGCATCCAGGCGCTGTCGATCGCCAACGGCAACTCGCAGTCGATCCTGTCGCTCTTCCGCGGCTGATCTCTCGACATTACGACTGACACCATCCGTCGGGCCGCGCCAACAGCGCGGCCCGATTTCTTTTGCGGCTGTTGATTGTCTTGCTGAATGGCTGCCGATTTTTGCTCTTGGCCAGCGCCCTGAATGGCTTGGTTTAACAGGCCGTTAACCATATCCCGGTAGTCATGGTTAACCATTCCATGGCGGGCAGACCATACGGTCGATGGGCTTATGCCTACCCCCTTGATGAAGTTGATCCGGCGTGTTCGGGACACGCCAGTGTTTGAAAAGGGGTAAATATCTTGGCTAGCATCATGACGAACGCTTCGGCTCTGACCGCGCTGCAGAGCCTGAACAACACCAACAAGCAGCTTGAAACCACCCAGTCACGCATTTCGACCGGCTACCGCGTCGCCACCGCCAGCGACAACGCCGCCTACTGGTCGATCGCCACCACGATGAAGTCCGACAACAAGGCGCTTTCGGCCGTTCAGGACGCGCTTGGCCTCGGCGCCGGCAAGGTCGATACCGCCTACACCGCCATCACCGACATCAAGGACCAGGTCGACCTGATCAAGGCCAAGCTGGTCACTGCACGCAGCGCCAGCAAGGACGACCAGCAGAAGATCGCGACCGAAATCAAGGCCATCCAGGACCAGATCAAGTCGTCGGTCACCAACGCCTCCTATGCCGGCTCGAACCTGCTGCAGAACGACGCTGCTGCGACCTCCGACCTGAAGATCGTCGCGTCCTATAACCGCACCGGCACGACCGTCGCCATCGACACCATCGACGTCAAGGCGGCCGACACGCAGGTTCTCGATCTTCCTGGCACTGGCGGCATCGTCGGCGCTCTGCTGGCGACGACCTTCTTCGATCCCAGCACCACCCAGGTCCTCCCGGCGGCCATCGACACCGCACTCGGCGCCGTTGAAACGGCGCTTGCCAAGCTGTCCACGGGTGCCGCCTATCTCGGCGCCGCCAAGTCGCGCATCGACACCCAGAAGAGCTTCCTGTCGAACCTCTCGGACTCCATCGACAAGGGCGTCGGCGCGCTGGTCGACGCCGACATGAACAAGGAATCCACGCGGCTGCAGGCCCTCCAGGTCCAGCAGCAGCTCGGCATCCAGTCGCTGTCGATCGCCAACGGCAACTCGCAGTCGATCCTGGCGCTGTTCAAGCAGTAAGCCTGACCCGGCTTTCTCTTCCTTGAATAGGCCGCGCCAACAGCGCGGCCCTTTCCTGTATGGGTGTGTTTTGACGCATGTCGTTGACCCGGAACCGCTGCACACTTCCGGGCGACATGCTCTATCATCTTCGCACAAGCTTCGCGGTCTAGTGTTCCCACGGAATATCATGCTGGGAGCGCTTGAATCGTGCCGCAACAGATCCAGAGCATCATCTCGAATCTCAGGGCATTTGGCGTCAGGCGCCTTGCCATGCTGGCCGGCATTGCCGCATTGGTGATGGCCGTCATCGGCATCGGCTCGGTCTATCTCAACCGCCCGGCCTATGAGACGCTCTATGTCGGGCTCGATCGCTCCGACGTGAACCAGATCGGCCTGGTGCTCGGCGAAGCCGGCATCGGCTTCGACGTCGGCTCCGACGGCACCTCCGTGCTGGTGCCGGCCGGCACCACCGCGCAGGCGCGCATGCTGCTCGCCGAAAAGGGCCTGCCGACCAGCGCCAATGCCGGCTACGAACTGTTCGACAATGTCGGTTCTCTTGGCCTGACCTCCTTCATGCAGCAGATCACCCGCGTGCGCGCGCTGGAAGGCGAGATCGCCCGCACCATCCAGTCGATATCCGGCATCAAGGCCGCCCGCGTTCACATCGTCATGTCCGAGCGCGCCAATTTCCGCCGCGACGAACAGCAACCCTCCGCCTCGGTGGTCATCCGCTATTCCGGCATCGACGCCGAAAAGAGCGCCATGTCGATCCGCCATCTCGTCGCCGCCGCCGTGCCGGGCCTGTCGGCCGACAAGGTTACCGTGCTCGATTCCAACGGCAACCTTCTCGCCGCCGGCGACGATCCCTCCAACACAAGTGCTGCCCGCACGCTCGGCGTCGAGCAGACCGTCGAGGCGCAGATCGGCGACAACATCCGCCGCGCGCTGACGCCTTATCTCGGCCCCGACAATTTCCGCGCCAGCGTCAAGGCCGATGTCAACACCGACACCCGCCAGACCGAAGAGACGATCTTCGATCCGGAGTCACGCGTGGAGCGTTCCGTGCAGTCGGTGCGCGCCAACGAAAACAGCAATCAGAGGCAGGCCTCGACCCCGGCCACCGTCGAGCAGAACCTGCCCGAGACCCAGGCGACCAGCACCGATGGTCCGCAGACGTCATCGGAGAATGATCGCAAGGAGGAGATCACCAATTACGAGATCAACTCCAAGAAGATCGCCACAGTCTCGAACGGCTATTCCGTCACCAAGATGTCGATCGCCGTCGTCGTCAATCAGCAGCGGCTGATGACCATCCTCGGCAAGGACGCAACGCCCGAGCAGATCGCCAAGCGCGTTGCCGACATCCAGAAGATGGTGGCTTCGGCCACTGGCTTCGACGACAAGCGCGGCGACATCATCGATGTCTCGGCCGTCGAGTTCATCGACGGGCTCGACGGCGAGGCGGTCGAACAGCCGGGCATAATGGCGTCGATCGGAACCCATGCCGGTACGATGATCAACGCCGGCGCTTTCATCGTCGTGGTGTTCCTGGTCGCCTTCTTCGGCCTGAGGCCGATGGCCACCGCGCTGAGCGCGCGGCCGACGCCGGCACTTGCCGGTCCGAGCTTCGACGACGTCCAGCGTTCACTGCCGACACCCGAAGCCGCCAGCGCCGAACAGGCGCCGGCTGCCTTGCCCGGCAGCCGCCCAGGCCCGACTCCACTCGACGATCTTCGTCAGAAGATCAGGCCGGCGCCGCAGGAGCGGCTTGCCCGCATGGTCGACATCAATGAGGAGCGCACCGCGCAGATCCTGCGCAAATGGGCGGCCCAGGAAGCAGCGGTATAGACCATGGCCTCGGCAGCGCTTTTCGACCTTTTGCCGGATTTCGGCGCACGCAGCCAGCGTGCCGGCCAGCCCTCGCTCGCCGCCATGGCCGAGCCAAGGCCGGAGACGTCGGCGCCGCAGGCCGACATCGGCGCGCTGATCGCCGAAGCGGTCATCGATGCCGAAGCCGCCCTTGAAGCCCGCCTTGCCATCGCCCACCAGGCAGCGCTCGAGGCGCAGAGACAGGCCAACGCCGATGAAGCAAAGGCCTTTCTAGAAAGTTTCGGCGGCGATCTCGGCGCGGTCGTCACTGCCCGCATCGAGATCATGGAGGCCAAGGTCAGCGACCTCGTCGGCGCCACCATTGCGCGCATCATTGGCGGCCTTGTCAGCGACGATCTGCAGAAGCGTTCGCTGGAAACCCTTGCCGGCACGATCCGCGAAGCCGTCGGCGACAGCGAGGCGGTGCGCATCGCCGTGCGCGGACCGCTGTCATTGTTCGAGACGCTGAAGGCTTCGCTCGGCCCACGCGCGGCCAATCTCGATTTCGTCGAGGCGCCCGGCTTCGACCTTACCGTCGCCATTGACGAGGCGGTGTTCGAAACCCGCATTGCCGAATGGTCGGCCGCCTTGTCGGAGGCCCTGTCATGAGCGAGGGCCCTCTTACGAACGAGTGGACGTCATGAGCGTTGTCGAGGCCGCAGACGCCAGGCATGAGATCATCATCGTGCGGCGCAACCACGACGACCACGACGACGCCCACCATGGCGGCGTCTGGAAGATCGCCTTTGCCGATTTCATGACTGCCATGATGTGCTTCTTCCTCGTCATGTGGCTGATCAACGCCGCCAACGAGCAGACCAAGGCAGCCGTCGCCAGCTACTTCAATCCGGTCAAGCTGGTCGATCGCAACGCCAGCCGCAAGGGCCTCGAAGACCTCGGCGATGGCCCGAGCAAGGTCGGGCTGACGGCGGACGACCCGCGGGACAAGACCAGCAAGGCCGGACAGGACGGCGTCGGCGGCGCCGGTACTTCCGACAAGAAGCAATCGAAGGAATCGGCGCCAAAGACGGATCTTTCCGACGAGCATCTGTTTGCCGATCCCTATGCGGTGCTGTCGGAAATCGCCACCGACACCGGCGTCATGCAAAATGTCAGCGAGAAGGGCGATGGCGGCGCGCAGGCGTCCGGCCCGGCTACCGGCGCATCCGGCGGCCAATCCTACCGCGACCCGTTCGCGCCGGATTTCTGGTCGCAGCAGGTGGCTGCACCAGGCGCCGAAGCCACCGCCGAACGCACCAAGATCGAAGGCGATCCCCTGAAGCCGGGTGACAAGGCGGCACAGACGCAAGTGGCGGAGGTGAAGGCCGTGCCGGCCGCGCCGCCAGTGGCCGCGGCGCCGCTCGAGCCGCTGGCGAAATCCGTTTCCGATAAGCCGCTGACCAAGGCTGAAGCCAAAGCAGAGGCCAAGGCTGAAGCAGCGAAGGCCGAAATTGCAAAGGCCGAAGCCGCCGAAGCACAACCCGCACCCAAACCCGAAGCCGCGGAAAAAGCGCCGACGGCCGCCACTGTTAGAGCCGCGGCGCAGGTCAAGCAGGAACTGGCCGAGGCCTTCAAGCCAGGCGACAAATTGCATAATGGCGTCTCCGTCGAAGCCACCGACAAGGGTGTCGTCATTTCGATCACGGACCAGTTCGATTTCGGCATGTTCGAGATCGGATCGGCGGTGCCTAGGCGTGAACTGGTGCTGGCGATGGAAAAGATCGGCCGCATCGTCAACGAGCAGAAAGGCACGATCAGCATCAACGGCCACACCGACGCGCGGCCGTTCCGCAGCGACACTTACGACAATTGGCGGCTGTCCACGGCGCGCGCCCATTCCGCCTATTACATGCTGGTGCGCGGCGGCGTCGACGAGCGCCGCATCACCGAGGTCGCCGGCTTCGCCGATCGCGAGCCGAAAATTGCAGCCGACCCGATGGCGGCCGCGAACCGCCGCATCGAAATCCTGATGGCGACCGACGGATGAGGCGCGCCGCCATCATCGGCCGCGCGGTCGGGCTGCTGCTGCTGAGCGCTGTCCATCCGCCATCGGCCTTCGCCGAGGACGGCTTGCAGCCCTATCAGCTGGTGCGCTCGCTGCAGCTTGTGCAGGACCGCATCGCCGCCGGCGATCACGCCGCGCTGCCGATGCAGGCCAAGCTGCTCGAAATGGCCGACACAAGGCTGCGCGCGGCGGACGCAGATGATTTCAGCGACCCGAAGAATTTTCGCGCCTTGCTGGTCTATGGCATGAGTGGCGGCAACCCCGTCACCGTCGAGGCGGCGGTGTCGCGCGCCAAGACCGACCCGCAAAGCCTGACCATCGCCAAGGGCATTGTCGATTATCTGAACGGCCGGCAGGCGGCTGCGATCGAGGCGCTGAAGCCGATCGATCCGATGACCCTGCCCCCCGATGTCGGTGCCTTTCTGGCGCTGGTCAAGGGCTCGCTTCTCGCCACCGAGCAACCGGTCAGCGCGCTTGCGCTGCTCGACGATGCTCGCCTGCTCAGCCCCGGCACGCTGGTCGAGGAAGCAGCACTGCGCCGCTCGGTCGGCATCGCCGCCGCGCAAGGCGACGGTGCGCGTTTCGCGCTTGCCTCAACCCAATACGTCGAAGACTACCTCTATTCGCCCTATGCCAGCCAGTTCGCCGACGCCTTCGTCTCCGGCGTCATCACGCTGCACATGGCGATCAGCCAGGACAAGCTCGCCGACATCACCGCAATGATGGATCCAGAACGCGAGAAGGTGATCTATCTGCGCATCGCCCGCCGCGCCGCGATCGACGGCTTTGCCGATCTCTCCGCCTTTGCCTCGGCCAGGGCTGAACGGGGCCGCGACGGCATCCACAATCAGGACGATCCGCGCGCCCAGCTCTATTCCAGCCTGTCCACGGTAACGTCCGGCACCATCGGCGAGGTCCGCGCCAAGCTGGACAAGATCGATCGCAACCAGCTTTCGCAAAGCGACCGCGACCTGCTCGATGCCGCGCAGGCCGTGGCGGGTGAAGTCATCGCCCCGCCGGCGCCGCTGCCTGCCGAAAAGCCCGCACCTGCCGCGGCCAGGCAGGAGCCGGTCAAGACCGCGGCCGTGGAAAGACCCGACGAGCCAGAGCTGCCGCCGGTCGAAGGCGCGATGCCGGAACAGCCAGCCGCCACAACGTCGAGTGAACAGCCCGCAACCGACCAACCGAAGGCGGCAAGTGAGCCGGCCGCGCAGGCACCGAGCACGCCCGAGCCAAAGGCGGCGGAAACGCCTGCAGTCGCCTCGGCCAGCGATGCGGCTCCGGTCGTGCCGGCATCGGTGCCGGCCCCCGCCGCAGTAGAGCCTACCGATCCCACCGACGCCGCCATGGCGAGGACGCGTCACCAGCTCGATTTGATCGACCAGATGCTTGGAGCAGCCCCGAAATGACCACCAATGTTGGCCAGGCCCTGCCGGCTCCCGCGCACGCCGGATCGAAGCAGTCGGCCTCAAACGCCAAGGGCGGCGACAAAAGCTTCGGCGACATGGTGCGCGGCGACGACGATGCGCCGACACCGATAGGCCAGGGAGCAATTGAGGCCGCGTCGCACGAGCTGCATTGGGCCAAACGCAGCCCTGCCGGTCCCGGCAAAAGCGAAATCCCACACACCCAGTCTGGCAAAACGGGGACGAAATCCGCTGCCGGCAAGGCCGCAAAAGAACATGCCGATAGTGGCCCGGACAAACCATCCAAGGACGCTGAGGTGGCCGGACGAGACGCGGATGCAGGATCGCTGCAGGATCATTTGCCACTGGTGCTGGCGCTGCACGATATCAGGCATTTCTCAACGGTCCGGACAAGCGGGAACGGCATCGCGACGAATGGACAGACTGGGCAACCGGCGCCCGCTGGCGAGGCCACTTCTGCACAGACGTCGCCTCTGAAGAGACACCGCGCAGCGTCCGGCATTGACAACAGACTCGACACGACGACGCGATCGGAACGGGCCAAGCCCGGTACCAGCGTTTCCGCACAGGATCAGGGGCAAAAGCTGCCCGCGATCGGGCTCCAGTCCGGCAAACTGCCGCACCAGGATGGTCCGACGCCTCCTCTACCGGCGGGCCAGACGGCAAGCGACGTTTCGGCACCCGAGGCAAAACGGTCCGCGCCGTCGGCGAAGTCCGTCGATGGAGCCCATTCCGCGGCATCGTCCACACAGGGAAAACAGCCGCCATTCGCTGCGCGCGTCGACATTGTCGCCGAACAGAGCTTCCCCGCGCCGGCGCATAGTCCGATAAACCAAACGACTTCGGCGCTTATCGACGCGCTGGCTTCGGATAACGGCCTGCGGCAAGCGGTTTCGACGCCGTCGACGACCGCCCAGACGGCCGGTTCTGTTGCCGTTCCGACACATATATTGAAGATCGAGCTTCACCCGGCAGAGCTCGGCATGGTCACCGCCAGTCTCAGGCTTTCCGGAGAACAACTTTCGATAGAATTGAAGCCCGAAACCCATGAGGCTTACCGCCGTCTCGCCACCGACAGCGACGCCATCGTGAAGTCGTTGCGCGGGCTCGGCTTCGATGTCGACAAGGTGACCATCCTGCAACCCTCGATAGCGATCCACGCAGCGGCCCGCAGCGATGCAGCGAACTCGCATCCAATGCCGCAAGGCCGCGACCAGTCCGCTTTTCAGCCCGGAAACTCGAGCGGCAACAATACGGGTTCGGGCGGCCACCAGTCGGGAAGAAACCGCAATGACGATGCCCAGGAATTCGGCCGCGCTGGCGCGCCTGCTCGCGAGCGTGCTGGCGACGATATGTTTATCTAGCCTCGCCACCAAGCCGGCCACCGCCGCCACCAACCCTTGCGAGCCCGAGATTTTGCGTGCCGCCGATCGCTATGGCGTGCCGGCCGGCATCCTCTATGCGGTCGGACTGACCGAGACCGGCAAGAAGGGAAGCCTGCAGCCTAATGCGTTGAATATAGAGGGGAAAGCGGTATTTCCAAGGAACCGCACCGAGGCCCTGGCCGCCTTCGAAGCAGCCCGGCGCGAGGGCAAGACACTCATCGATCTCGGCTGCATGCAGATCAACCATCATTATCACGCCGCGCATTTCCGCAGCGTCGACGACATGCTGGACCCGCGCCAGAATGTCGACTATGCCGCGCGCTTCCTGGCCAGCCTGCATGCGCGTCATGTCAGCTGGTCGATGGCCGTCGCCCGCTACCACGCCGGCCCCGACAATGACCCCGCGCAGAAATTCTATGTCTGCCGCGTCATCGCCAATATGGTCGCCACGGGCTTCGGCAAATGGACCCCGAACGCCCGCAACTTCTGCAACCATTAGGTGAATCATCTCTTGCGAACGGCTGCAAATCCACGCCCGGCGGGTGACGTGCCACGTCACCCGTTCGGCAACCAACGATACAACCTCCTGATTGCGGTTATTTCGAAACTCGAAATAACTCCCAAGAAAATAGCTACAAGAAATGATGGTTGTTCAGGATTCCCGGCACCGGTTACGGCTCTTCCCACGGGGCAGATGATCTGATTCGGAGGCGGGGCCGATGATTGTAATCGTTGACGAGCGTGAGCTCGTAACTGAAGGCTATAATTCACTTTTCGATCGTGAGGGCGTCGCCTGTGCAGGCTTCGCGTCCGGTGAATTCGGCGAGTGGGTGACATCGGCCGCCGACACGGATTTGCGATCGGTCCGAGCCTTCCTCATCGGCGACTGCCGCGAAGGCGCCATCTCGCCACGCCAGATCCGCGACCGCACCGGCGCTCCGGTTATCGCGCTCAGCGAACAGCACTCGCTTGAAAATACGCTGCGGCTGTTCGAGAGCGGTGTCGACGACGTCATCCGCAAGCCGGTCCATATCCGGGAGATCCTGGCCCGCATCACCGCCATCCGCCGCCGCGCCCATGAGGACGTCAGCTATACCGAGATCGGCGCCATGCGCATCTTCATGGACGGCCGCGATCCCGAGATCGATGGCCAGCCGTTGCCTCTGCCGCGCCGCGAACGCCGCATCCTCGAATATCTGGCGAGCAACCGCGGACGCCGCGTCACCAAGACCCAGGTCTTCAACGCCATCTACGGCATCTTCGACGAAGAGGTCGAGGAGAACGTCGTCGAGAGCCACATCTCCAAATTGCGCAAGAAGCTGCGCGAAAAGCTCGGCCAGGACCCGATAGATTCCAAGCGCTTCCTTGGCTACCGGCTGGTGTTCTGATGGCGGTCTGCGCCAGCCTCGCGCAAGACAGAAATTATATCCTCGCGACCACAGATGGGCCCAACGATGTTGGGCATTGAGGAGACGTTCGATGAGCCTTTACGGAATGATGCGGACCGGCGTTTCCGGCATGAACGCGCAGGCCAACCGCCTTTCGGCCACAGCCGACAACATCGCCAATTCCGACACCACCGGCTACAAGCGATCCTCGGCCGAGTTTTCGACGCTGATCATGCCGCAGGTCGGCGGCGCCTATAATTCCGGCGGCGTCAACACCACCATCCGCTCGGCCATCAGCGCCCAGGGCGTGCTGCAGTACACGACCTCGGTTTCCGACCTTGCGGTCAACGGCAACGGTTTCTTCGTCGTCCAGGACCCCAGCGGAACGCCTTTCCTCACCCGCGCCGGCGCATTCGTTCCCGACGCTCAGGGCAGACTGGTCAACGCCGCCGGCTACCAGCTGATGGCCTACAGCTACGCCAACGGCACACCGGCTGCCACCGCCAACGGTTTCGAAGGGCTGGTGCCGGTCCAGATCTCCGACCAGGAAATGACCGCGACGCCCAGCACCGCGGGCAACTTCAACGCCAATCTGCCGGCCGGCGCCACGCCGCCCGCCGGTCCGCTGCCGTCCACCAACAGCCCGACGGCGGAATACACGTCGAAATCCTCGATGGTCACCTACGACAATCTCGGCAACAAGAAGCTGCTCGACCTCTATTTCACCAACACCGGGACCGGCACCTGGTCGGTCTCTGTGTTCGACCAGTCCCAGGCGACGCCGGGCACATCCTTTCCCTATACGGGCGGCGCGCTGGCCACGGCCAACCTGACCTTCGACACCACCACCGGCAAACTCACCGGCGCCGTCGATTCGATTACCATCCCCGTACCGGGCGGTGCGTCGCTCGACCTCGATTTGTCCAAGCTGACTCAGCTCGGCACCGGCTTCACGGTCTCCGAAGCCAAGGTCAACGGCAACGCGCCCAGCACGATCGAAAAGATCCAGATCGGCGAGGACGGAGTCATTTACGCCCAGTATCAGGACGGCTCGACCAAGCCGCTGTTCAAGATCCCACTGGCCGACGTCCAGAGCGCCGACAACCTCACCGCACTGCCTGGCAATGTCTATGCGCAGTCCACCGACTCCGGCACCGTGCGCATCGGCTTCGCCAATGAAGGCAAGCTCGGCAGCATCATCTCCGGCGCGTTGGAAAATTCCAACGTCGATATCGCCGAGGAATTGACCAACATGATCGCGGCGCAGCGCAGCTACACCGCTAACTCGAAAGTGTTCCAGACCGGTTCCGACCTCATGGATGTCCTTGTCAACCTGAAGAGATAAACGACGGGCGCCAGGGGAATGAACCCAAACCAGAGCAGCGCGGTGCGCGGATTTCGAATTCAAGGCCACACCGGCAAACCGGCCGGGGTGGTCTGGAATTGCAGGTTTCCGAACGCCGACGCCGCCGACAGGGCAGAGACGTCATCCCCTCCCCACTGGCCTCGTGAAAGACCCGCATGTCGCTGACTTCCGCATTGACCATAGCCCAACAGTCGCTTCAGACCACATCGAAGCAGACCAGCGTCCTTTCCCGCAATATTGCCGACGCCAGCAACCCCGACTATGCCCGCCGCACGGCGGTCGTCGTCAGCAGCGCGCCCGGCGCCCGCTCGGTCGAGATCCAGCGCGCCACCAACGCCCTGCTGTTTCGCCAGAACCTTAGCGCGCAATCGGCATGGAGCGGCCAGAGCACGCTTTACAGCGGAATTGACCGCCTCGCCGTTGCCGTCAACGGCGTCGACAACGCCTCCTCTGCCTCGACCGCGATCGGCAAGCTGCAGAACGCGCTGCAGCTTTACGCCGCTACGCCATCCAACCAGAACCTCGGCTCCAGCGTCATCGACGCGGCCCAGCAGGTGGTGCGCGCTCTGAACGACGGCACCAACGCGATCCAGGATTTCCGCACCCAGGCCGATGGCGAGATATCAACGGCGGTTAACGATCTCAACTCGCTGCTTAGTCAGTTCCAGGACGCCAACAAGGCGGTCATCTCCGCAACCCGTTCGGGTACCGACGCATCCGACGCGCTCGACCAGCGCGACGCTTTGCTGAAGAAGATCGCGGACTATGTGCCGGTGTCGACCTTCACGCGTGGCGACAACGACATGGTCATCACCACCAAGGATGGCACGACACTGTTCGAGACCATTCCGCGCTCGGTAAGTTTCACCCCGTCGGCGGGCTACACGGCCGGCACACCAGGCAACACCATCTACATCGACAATGTGCCGGTCAGCGCCGGGGCTGGCGGCAACACCAGCGCCGACGGCAAGCTCGCCGGGCTCATCACCTTGCGCGACGGCGTCGCGGCGACGATGCAGAGCCAGCTCGACGAAGTGGCGCGCGGCCTCATCACCGCCTTTGCCGAAACAGCACCTTCGCAGCCCGACCGAACCGGCCTGTTCACCTGGTCGGGTGCGCCCGCCATTCCGGCCGCCGGCACGCTGATCGACGGGCTTGCCGGCTCGATCAAGGTCAACGCCGCAATGGACCCGAGCGTCGGCGGCAATCCGGTGCTGCTGCGCGACGGCGGCGCCAATGGTGCGGCCTATATCGCCAACACCGCCGGCGACGCCTCCTATTCGCAGCTCTTGATCGGCTATGGCGACAAGCTCGACAAGCCGATGCCTTTCGACGCTGCGGCCGGCATCACCGTGACGTCCAGCGTCTCCGACTACGCCGCCAATGCCATTGGCTGGTTCGAAGGCCAGCGCCAGCAGGCCTCGAGCAATGCAGACGCCAAGGAAGCGCTGGCATCGCGCACCGCCGAGGCGCTGTCCAACGACACCGGCGTCAATGTCGACCAGGAGATGTCGCTGCTGCTCGACCTCGAACACACCTATCAGGCCTCGGCGCGCATGATGAAAACCGTCGACGACATGCTGTCGGCCCTGCTCGATGCCGTGGGATAAGCCATGAAAGCCACATCCGTCTCCTCAGCCGCTCTCTCCAACGCCGCGCGCTATCAGCAGATGCGCATGCAGGGCGAACTGGTCAAAGCCACCAAGGAATCGACGACCGGCACCGTCGCCGATGTCGGTCTGGCGCTCGGCGCGCGCACCTCGCAGGCGGTCACCTTCTCGCGCGACCTCGACCGGTTGAACGTCATCATCGATTCCAATTCGCTGGTCACCGCTCGGCTGTCCTCGACGCAGGCTGCGCTTGGCCAGCTTTCCGACACTGCGCAGAATTTGCTGACCGCACTGACCGCCGCCGGCAATTCCTCGAGCACCATCACGCAGCAAGCCGGCAAGGCCGCCGTGCAGCAGATGACCTCTATCCTCAATGCCAGCGTCAACGGCGAATATCTGTTTGCCGGCACCAACACCGACGTCAAGCCGATCGACGATTTCACCGCCGCCGGCTCGCCGGCCAAGGCGGCGTTCGACGCTTCCTTCTCGTCGTATTTCGGCTTCACGCAGACCGATCCGCTCGCCGCCAACATCACCGCCGCCCAGATGGACGGCTTCATCACCAGCAATGTCGTGCCGCAGTTCATGGGCGCCGGCTGGCAGGCCAACTGGTCGAACGCCACCGACCAGCAGATCGTCAGCCGCATTTCGCTGGGCGAAACCACCCAGACCTCGGCCAGCGCCGATGAAGACAGCATCCGCAAGCTCGCCATGGCTTCCGCCCTGGTCACCGGCCTGCTCTCCGGCAACATCAGCCAGGCGGCGAAGACCACCGTCGTCGGTCGCGCCCAGGCGATGGTCGGCGAGGCGCTGGGCGGACTCGGCCAGTTGCAGGCCGAGACCGGCCTTGCCGAGAAGCGTGTTTCCGACGCGAGCGACCGCATGAAGACGCAGGTCGACCTGTTCGAGCGCCATATCCTCGATCTGGAGGGCGTCGATCCGGCCGAGGCCGCCACCCGCGTCGCGGATCTGACGCAGCATATCGAGACGTCCTTCGCGCTGACGGCGCGCCTGCAGCAGATGAGCCTGCTGAACTACCTGACCTGACAATCTCAACCGCAACGGTAGAGCCAAACGATGTACCAATTCTCCTACGCCGACATCCAGACCGACTCCGTTGCCGATGCGAAAGATCGCGAGCGGCAGCTTTTGACCCGCTCGATCGAAATGCTGGCGGCGGCGGCGGCGGTCGGCCACACCTCGATGGAGGCGGTCGAAGCGCTGCACTTCACCAACCGGGTCTGGACCACCTTCGTCGAGGATCTCGGTTCCAGCGACAATGTCCTGCCCAAGGAACTGCGCGCCAACCTCATCTCCATCGGCCTGTGGCTGCTGCGCGAGGCCGAGGACATCCGCCAGGGCCGCACCGACAATTTCGAAGGGCTGATCGAAGTGTCCCAGATCATCCGGGACGGCATTCAATGACCAACACGCTGAAGATATCGCTGAAGCCGAACGAGAAGATCTACATCAACGGCGCCGTCATCCGCGTCGACCGCAAGGTCACCGTCGAGCTAATGAACGACGTACAGTTCCTGCTCGAGAACCATGTCATCCAGGCCGACGATGCCTCGACGCCGCTCAAGCAGCTCTATTTCATCCTGCAGGTGATGCTGATGAACCCGGCCGGCGCCATCGAGGCGCGCGCCATGTTCCGCCGCTCGCTGCCCTTGCTTTTGGCAAGCTTCGAGGATGAGCAGATCAGTGGCGCGCTGAAGCAGATCGACCGCATGGTCGGCGAAGACCATATCTATGAAGCGCTGAAGGCTATCCGCGCGCTTTATCCGCTCGAACGCCGCGCACTTGGCGGCAATGACGATGTTCTGGGTGCGAAGCGCCCGCTGGCCGTGGGAGCACAATACTGATGAATGTGGACATGACGACGACGATCCCCACGGGCGCCAACCAGGGCACCCAGCAGACGTCGAAGACAGCGGTCGACTACCAGTCGTTCCTGAAGCTGTTGATCGCCGAGATGAAGAACCAGGATCCGACGAAACCGATGGATTCGACACAGTATGTCGCCCAGCTCGCCACCTTCTCGCAGGTAGAGCAATCGGTGCAGACCAACACCAAGCTCGACCAGATCATGCAGTCCTCGGCGCTGTCGCAGGCCGATGCCTTGATCGGCCGCTCGATCACCTCGGCCGACGGCAAGACGACCGGCGTCGTGGCCTCGGTCAAGCTTGCAAGCAACGGCGTGATCGCCGTGCTGCAGAACGGCACCGAAGTGCCGGTCGGCGCGGGCGTTTCGATAAAGCCGGCCAGCTAGACAGTTCCATAGAGGCGCGCTCACATGAACGAGGCCGACGCCCTAGACATCGTCCAGTACGCGGTATGGACGGTGCTTGTTGCTTCCGCGCCGGTGGTGCTGGTCGCCATGGTGGTCGGCATCGGCATTGCCCTGATCCAGGCCCTGACCCAGATCCAGGAAATCACCCTGACCTTCGTGCCCAAGATCGTCGCCATCATGCTGGTCGTGGCGCTGACCGGTCCGTTCATCGGCAGCCAGATCTCGGCCTTCACCAACGTCATCTTCGAGCGCATTGAAAACGGGTTCTAGGCAGCGCTTGCAGGCGGCTGTGTTCCGGCTAGATTGCAGGCCATGACTCAGGCAGAACTCACCGGCAGGCCATGTGCGGAATAGCCGGCGTCTGGCGCAAACGAAACCCGATCGACGCCAACGACCTGTCGGATGTCGCCAGCATGATGCAGGCGCTGGTACATCGCGGCCCCGACGATCATGACAGCTGGCACAACAATCGGCTGGCCCTCGGTCACCGCCGACTTACCATCATCGATCCCTCGCCCGCCGCCCGTGAGCCGATGCTGACTTCTTCCGGCGATGGCGTTCTCGTCTACAATGGCGAGGTCTACAATTACCGCTCGTTGCGCGAAACGCTGCAGGCGCAAGGCGTCGTCTTTCGAACCATCTGCGATGCCGAAGTGGTTCTCGAAGCCTTGCATCACTGGGGTCCCGAAAAAGCCGTGCCGCTGTTCGACGGGATGTTTTCCTTCGCCTATTTCGACGCTCGCAGCAGTGCGCTGTGGCTTGCGCGTGACCGTCTTGGAATCAAGCCGATGTCGGTGGCCGACACGCCGGAGCGAATCCTGTTCGCCTCGGAGGACAAGGCGATCCTCGCCTGCGACGGTTTTCCGCGCGACATCGACAGCCGCGAGATCACCTTGCGGCTTGCCTGGCAGAGCCGCGATTCCAGCTACAGCCTGTTCGACCGCATCGAGCGCCTGCCGCCCGCCGGCCTGTGGAAGATCACCGATGGCGTTATCGAGAGGCGCCGCTTCTGGCATGTGCTGGACGTGCTGGAGACCGCGCGCATTACCGGCGATGCATCCGCTGATGCTGAACACATGGCGACGCTCGAGGCGTTGCTCAAGGACAGCGTCGGACTTCACTGCATCGCCGATACCAGCGTTGCCACCGCCTGCAGCAGCGGTGTCGATTCCGGCCTGATAACGGCGCTGGCAAAGCGGTTCAGGCCGGAAGTCCACGGTTATGTCGTCGACCCGCAGCTCGGCAACAGCGAGGCCGAAGACGCCGAACGCACCGGCCGCCATGTCGGCGTGCCCTTGCGCCGGGTGCAGGTCGACAGGAACCGGTTTTTCGAACTTTGGCCAAGGGTAATCTGGCATCTTGAAAGCGATGGCTGGCACGCCAGCCATGTCGCACTGCTGGCGCTTGCCGAACGATGCCGGGCCGATGGCGTCAAGGTGCTGCTCACCGGCGAAGGCGCAGACGAATTGTTTGGCGGCTACCCCTTGCAGGCCTTGAGCATGAAGAAGTGGCGTTCCTGGTCGTGGCCCCGGCGCCTGGTCCATTCGAAGCGCTCGCTCGACCGGAGATTCGAGCAACAGCGTCATGCCCCCTACAAGGTCTCGGCTGGAAGCCACTCACAAATGGATCGCAGCATGGTCCTGCGTGCTTTGTCGCCGGAGCTGAATTTTCTGCAAACCGAGATCTTCGACCGCCTGGAGCCGGTTATGCCGCCCGCGGATCGCGCCTTTCTCGGTAGTTGCCTCTACGACCTCTATTCGCATCTGCAGGACATCCTGCACCGGCACGACCGGCTGAGCATGGCGGCGTCCGTGGAACTGCGGGTCCCGTTCCTGGAAAACCGCCTGATCGACTTCGCCATCCATTTGCCGAGGCGGCAGAAATACCGCGACAAAACAGGAAAATGGCTTTTGCGAAAGGTCGCTGAAAAGCATATTCCGCGCCAGAACGTCCAGGCGCGCAAGATCGGCTTCGAGATGTCGTCGCAATTTTCGGCCGGCACGGAGACTTTGCTACGCGGCGGTTTCCTGCGCGATGCCTTGAAATGGCCCGCCGCGAATTTGGAGGACATGGTCCAGTTGGCGCGGCGCGAGCAACCGTCCAGGCTGCGGCTTGTCGGCATGGAGCTTTTCCTGCGCCTTCACGCCGGCGGCGAGACGACAGGCACGCTGACCGAAGCCTTGCATACCGCTGCCCGGGACAGAAGCTGACTTCGCGCGCGGCCGACAGCCCCGCGCAGTGGACCAATGAGAACATCGCTCTGGGTAGCGGACCATTCCCGGCTGACGTATTTTCGCCTTGCTATCCTGTTGTTGGACCATGATCTTTTTCGAAGACGCGTTCGCCCTTTTGGATGTCGTGCTCTATTTCAAACGGATGCCATGATTGTCGTCCCCGCGGACGAAACCAGCACGTTAAGGTGGGACAGGTCTGATGATCGATGACGAGCCGGACAGCGAACGCGTTTCGGCGCTGGCGCCGTTCCGGCACGGCATCTTCCGCGCCGTCTGGTCGGCCAGCCTGGTGTCGAATTTCGGTGGCCTGATCCAGGGCGTCGGCGCCGCCTGGATGATGACCACCATCGCCACGTCGCCCTATCAGGTGGCGCTGGTCCAGGCCTCGGCCACTCTGCCGATCATGCTGTTTGCACTCGTCGCCGGCGCCATCGCCGACAGCTTCAACCGGCGCAAGGTGATGCTGATCGCCCAAATCTTCATGCTGGTCGTCTCTGCACTTCTAACGCTGTTCACCTGGAACGGCTGGATGACGCCGTGGACGCTGCTTGCCTTCACCTTCCTAATCGACAGCGGCACGGCGCTCAACAACCCGTCCTGGCAGGCATCGGTCGGCGACATGGTGCCGCGCAACAAGCTGCCGGCCGCGGTTGCACTCAATTCACTGGGCTTCAACCTGACACGCAGCGTCGGCCCGGCGATCGGCGGCATCATCGTTGCCGCCGCTGGTGCGGCTGCTGCGTTCGCCGCCAATGCGCTGAGCTATATAGGTCTCATCATCGTGCTCTTCCGCTGGAAGCCGGAGCTGCCGGTCTCGACGCTACCGCGCGAGTCGCTGGGCGCCGCCATGGGCGCCGGCCTGCGCTATGTCGCCATGTCGCCCAACATCGGCAAGGTGCTGGTCAGGGGCTCCGCCTTCGGCTTCAGCGCCGGCGCGGTTTTGGCGCTGCTGCCGCTGGTGGCGCGCGACGTCGTCAAGGGCGATGCCTTGACCTACGGCATCATGCTCGGCGCCTTCGGCATCGGCGCCGTCGGCGGCGCGCTGATAAGCGTGCGTCTCAGACAATTGCTGTCCAGCGAGACGATGGTGCGGATGGCCTTCGCCGGCTTTGCCGTCTGCGCCTTCAATGCCGCCATCAGCCTCAATGCCTGGCAGACTGCGGCGGGTTTGCTCATCGGCGGCGCCTGCTGGGTGATCGCGCTGTCGCATTTCAACGTCACGGTGCAGATGTCGACGCCGCGCTGGGTCGTCGGCCGGGTGCTGTCGGTCTACCAGACGGCGACCTTCGGCGGCATTGCGCTGGGCAGCTGGATCTGGGGCGTCGTTGCCGATGCGCATGGCGCCGAAACCGCGCTGATTGCGGCGGCCATCGCGATGCTTGTTGGCGGCGCCATCGGCCTGTTCCTGCCGCTGCCGCAGCAGACGACTCTCAACCTCGACCCGCTCAACCGCTTCAAGGAGCCGCATCTCGGCCTCGACCTGAAGCCGCGCAGCGGCCCCATCGCCATCATGATAGAGTACATTATCCGCGACGAAGATGTACCCGAATTCCTCGCCACCATGGCCGAGCGCGGGCGCATCCGCCGCCGCGACGGCGCCCGCAACTGGACGCTGGCTCGGGACCTAGAAAATCCCGCAGTCTGGATCGAACACTACCACACGCCGACCTGGCTGGAATACATCCGCCACAACCGGCGCGCCACCCATGCCGACGCCGTCGTCGGCGAGCGGGTGCGGGCGCTGCACAGCGGCGACGAACCGCCGCGCGTGCGCCGCCTGATCGAGCGCCCGACGACCGCCGGCACCGCGCTGGTCTCGCCGAAGGGGCCGATCGATCACTGAGCTCGCCATAGCCGTAGCGCCGGTCAGCCGGCGCTCTGGATCATGTAGAGCTTGCGCGTGGTCTCGCGTATCAGCCACTCGCCCTTCCAGCCCTGCGGCAGGACGAGGAGATCGCCCGGACCGAGTTCCCGCACCTCGCCATCGATGCGGCTCAGTTCCACGCGCCCCGAAATGATGTGGCAGATCTCCGACGAGTCCGAACGATCGGCGGTGAAGCGGCCGGGCGTGCATTCCCAGATGCCGACATCGACAGTCCCGTCAGGCGATTGAAAGAACGAGCGCACGGCCTCGACCTGATCGCCTTCAATCGAGCTTGGCTTAGGAGAGAACGCGCCGATCTCGGCCTTGGCGAGATCGTGGAAGGTCGAAAGATCGATCAAGTCTAGCTCCATGGATAAGAGCAATTCCAGGAAAGGGGTCTGCCCCGGAATTGCGTGAGAACAAATGGCTTTAGTGGCCGGTGATGCTGTCGGCCAACGCGGCCAGCTTCGAGGTGCGCGCAAGCCCTGCCGCCTCGCGGCCATCGGCAATGCGATAAAGCTGGTACATCGAATGCACGCCCAGCCAGCGGAAGGGCTCCGGTTCCCATGGCCTGACCTTGCGGTTGACCCAGGGCAGCTTCGTCAGCTCGGTGTTTGCCCCGAGAACAAGGTCAGCCAGCGTGCGCCCCGAAAGGTTGGAGCTGGACACGCCGAGGCCGACATAGCCGCCGGCCCAGCCGATGCGGGTCGCGGGATCGAGGCCGACCGTGGTGCACCAGTCGCGCGGCACGCCGAGCACGCCGCACCAGGCGTGATCGATGCGGCATCCCTTGGTCTGCGGCAAGAGCGTCGTCAGGATCGTGTGCAGCTGGTCGATCGTGGCCTGCTGCGTCTGGCCGTTGACGTCGGTGCGCGAGCCGTAGCGATAAGGCACGCCGCGTCCGCCCATCGTGATGCGTCCCTCACGCGTGCGCTGGGCATAGCAATAGGCATGCGCCGCATTGCCGAGCAGTTCGTGCCCTTCCCAACCGATGTCGCGCCACAGGTCGGGCGGCAGCGGCTCAGTCACGATCTGCGCGCTGTTGAGCGCCAGCCAGGTCCGCTCCTCGCCGGGGATGCCTGATGTAAAACCCTCGGTCGCGCGGATGATCGTCTCCGCCTGCACCGTACCGCGGTCTGTCGTCACGCTGCCCTTGGCGATGCTTGTCACCGTCGTCTTCTCATAGATCGGCACGCCCAGCCGCTCGACGGCATCGGCAAGCCCACGCACCAGCTTGGCCGGCTGCACCCGCGCCTGGCCATGGACGACGAAGCCGCCCATGACGTTACGGATGTTGATGCGCGTGCGCGTTGAGGCGGCGTCCAGCATCTCGACGCGGTTCGGGTCGACATCCCAGGAACGGATCGTCTCGCATTCTTCGCGCACGCGCTCCAACTGCGCTGCGTTGGTGGCCACCGTCAGATTGTCGACGCGGCGAATGTCGGCGTCGATGCCTTCCTCGGTCGCGACCCGGATCACTTCATCAACGCAGCCTGCCATCGCCGCCTGCATCGCCATCACGCCTTGGCGGCTCGATGTCTTGAGATATTTTTCGCGCGACCAGCTGAAGCCGCCCGACAGCCAGCCGCCATTGCGCCCCGAAGCGCCGAAGCCGGCAATTTCGCGCTCGACGATCACGACGCGCAGCGATGGCTTCGCCTTTTTCAGATAGTAGGCGGTCCACAGGCCGGTATAGCCGGCGCCGACAATGGCGACATCGGCCTCGATGTTTCCAGGCAAGGGCGGGCGCGGAACGGGAACCGCCCCCAGATCCGCATACCAGAACGATATGTCGCCGTTGCGCTTGGCTTGCATGGAATGACTTTCAGATGGGATCAGGCCAGATGGGATCAGGTGAGTGTGGTCTCGGCGCTTGCGTCGTCCGCCAGCAGCTTGGCGTCGCTGCCGTCGAAGCAGAGCTCGACCTTGTCGCCGAGGCCAAAACTCTCGCCGGTCACCGGTGAGCGCACGATCGCGGCCGAGCCGTCGGCGAGCTTAACTTCGTATTTCGATTCCGAGCCGAGATAGATGGCTTCCGCGATCGTCCCCGACAGGCGGTTGGCGCCATTGGCAGCACTTTGGCCGGCTCTTTGGATCGCGAGCTTTTCGGGACGCAGCAGCATCACCGGACTGGCTTCTCCCGACAGCTTACGCGGTACCGTCACCGTCTCGCCGGCGATGCTCAGCGCGGTGCTGTTGCCATCGCTGCGCGCCTTGCCGCGCAGCACGGTGGAATCGCCGATGAAGCGGCCGACGAACAGCGTTGCCGGCTCGTCATAGAGCTGACGGCCGGTGCCGACCTGCTCGATGCGCCCGCGGTTGAACACGGCGATGCGGTCGGACAGCACCAGCGCCTCTTCCTGATCATGCGTGACATAGACGAAGGTGGTGCCGAGCTCGCGGTGGATGCGCTTGATCTCGAGCTGCAGCCATTCGCGCAGCTTCTTGTCGAGCGCGCCGAGCGGCTCGTCCATCAAGAGCAGCGGCGGGTCGAAGACGATGGCGCGTGCCAACGCCACGCGCTGCTGCTGGCCTCCCGACAATTCGCTGGGATAGCGATGCGCAAAATCGCCCATCTTGACCATGTCGAGCGCCCTTGCCACGCGTGTCTGCCGCGTCGCCTGGTCGACGCCGCGCAGCGTCAGCGGATAGGCGACGTTGCGGCCGACGCTCATATGCGGGAACAGCGCGTAGTGCTGGAAGACGACGCCGATGTTGCGCTTGTGCGCCGGCACGCCGACGACGCTCTTTTCCCCAACCAAAAGCTTGCCGCTGGTGACGTCGGTAAAACCGGCGATCACGTTGAGCGTCGTCGTCTTGCCCGAACCACTGGGGCCAAGCAGCGTCATGAACTCGCCGGGCTCGATGCGCAGCGACACGCCGTCCAGCGCCTTGAAGCCGCCATAGGCCTTGCTGATCGCTTCGAGATCGATCGAGGCGCCCTTGCTTGTCGGCTTCGGATTCATTGGCGTCCTTTCCGCTCGCGGCCAAGAAGGAGCATGCCGCCGGCGATCAGGATCGTGGTCGCGAAAAGCAGGATCGTGCCGACGGCCGCCACCGTCGGGTCGGCATCGCGCGTAATCGAGGCGAAGATCTGCACCGGCAATGTCTTGAGATAGGGGTTCGTGATGAACAGCGACACGACAATCTCGTCGAACGAGGTGGCGAAGGCGAACAGCAGGCCCGAGAGCACGCCCGGCGCGATCAGCGGCAGCGTCACCGTGCGAAACGTGGTCAGTGCGCCGGCGCCCAGGCTGGCTGCGGCTGTCTCCAGCCGGCGGTCGAACACTTCGAGACTGGCCGAGACCGCGATCAGCACGAAGGGCAGCGCAAGGATGGTGTGGGCCAGCACGAAGCCGAGCAGCGTCCCGACGAGCTGCGTGTCGAGATAGACGGCATAGATGCCGATCGCCAGCACCACGCCCGGCACCACCATCGGCGTCAGCATCAGCATACGCAAAAGGTTCGCCGGCCGCGCCTTCATGCGGTCGAGGCCGAAGGTGGCAAGCGTGCCGAGCACCGTCGCCAGCACCGCCACGATCGAGGCGACCTTCAGCGAATTCAGGAAGCTGTTCGACCAGTCCGGATTGGTGGCGAAATTCTGGTACCACTGCCAGGAAAAGCCTTGCGGCGGAAACGCCAGCGATTTGTTTTCGTTGAACGACATCGGCACCACGACCAGCGTCGGCGCCACCAGCCATATCGCCACCAGCAGGCAGACGAGCCCGAGAAGAACGCGGGTGAGCGGCTTCATCTCCATCAGCGCCGCCCCGCTTCCCGATGCCTGGACCGCATCACAGGTGCTGCCAGCGCCAGCAGCACGAAGGTGGTGACCAGCAGAACGACGCCCATGGCGCCGCCCCTGCCCCATTGCAGCAGGCTCAGCACCTGCGTCTGCACCAGCGTCGACAGCATGGTCGAGCGCGGGCCGCCGAGCAAAGCCGGCGTGATGTAGAAGCCGAGCGACAGGATGAAGACGATGACCGCGCCGGCATAGACGCCGGGCAGCGACAGCGGCAGATAGACGGTGAAGAACGCGCGCGACGGCCGCGCACCGAGGCTTTGCGCCGCACGCATCAGCCTGAGGTCGATGCCTTGCATCACGGAATAGAGCGGCAGGATCATGAACGGCAACAGCACCTGCGCCATGCCGATGACCACGCCGGTCTGGGTGCGGATCAGCTTGACCGCGCCGAACCCGACCGAGCGCAGCAACGAATTGATGACGCCCGAATCCTGCAGCAGGATCACCCATGACAGCGTTCGCACCACACCACTCACCCAGAACGGGATCAGCACGCAAAGCACAAGCACCAGCCGGACGCGCGGCCCGACCGCGGTCATCAGATAGGCATAGGGATAGGCCGCGATGACGCAGACCAGCGTCACCCAGGCCGAAATGACGAAAGTCCGCTGCAGCACTGTCAGGTTGACCGGCGCGCCGAAGAACCAGGCATAGTTCTGCAGCCCCCACTCAGGTTCCGACAGGCTGCGCAGCACGATGGTGAGCAGCGGATACCCGATCACCGCGACGAGCAGGATGAGCGCCGGCGCCGTGAGCGCGAACGGCCGCCATGCCCGACCCGACCGCGCATGGGCGGCGGGTTGGGCGATGGGTTCGGACGCGCTCACGGCCTGGCTCTCACTTGGCTGTTCAGTTGCCGGCCATCAGCGCCGACCACTTCTCCTGCGCCACCGGGAAGTTCTCGACCCAGAACTTGATGTTCTGCTTGTAACCCTGCTTCTGGCGCTCGGGCGTGTTGGTCAGGAAGGCGGCGACCGACGCATCGACCTTGGGCTGCGCGTCATTGTTGATCGGCGTATAGGAGGTCTGCTGCGCCAGGATCTCCTGCGCCCCCTTGCCGAGATAGGCATTGAGCAGCGCATAAGCCGCATCCGTATCCTTGACGCCGACCGGAATGGTCATCTGGTCCATCACCACCAGCCAGTCCTGCCAGGCCGGCGCATATTTGGCGCCGTTCTTCACCGCCGTCATGGCACGTCCGGTCCACATCATCAGCATGTCGGCTTCGCCAGATTCGGCAAGCTGCTGCGATTCAGCGCCGGTCTTCCAATAGATCGTGTCGGGACCGAGCTTGCGGATGACATCGATGGCCTTGTCGATGTCGGCCACCGTCATCGCCTTCGGGTCGCCGCCAGAGGCCTTCAACGCCTGCTCCAGCAGGCCGCCCGTCGGGTCGCCCGAACCGTCGAGCGCGCGCGTGCCGGGGAATTTTGCCGTGTCGAAGAAATCGGCCCAGTTCTTGGGCGGGTTATCCCCATACTTCTCCTTGTTGTACATCAGCACGACGCCGTAGTTCATGGCCGGCACCGAGCATTCGCCGACCTGGCCCTCGGGCACCTTGGAGACGTCGAGCTTGCTGAAATCAAGCTTCTGGAACAGCTTGCCGCAATAGACGTAAGGCGGCAGGTCGGCGGTGTCGACGACGTCCCAGGTGACGTTGCCGGATTCGACCTGCGCCTGCAGCTTGGCGATCTCTGTCGGCCCGTCATTGAGCAGCGTGGCGCCGGACTTTTCGACGAACTCCTTGAGCGCGGCGGCCTGGCCGTCCTGGTAGATGCCGCCATAAGAGACGAGCGTCAGCGTCTTGCCCTTGAGCGAGCCTTCCTTGACCTCACCCGCGACAGGCTTTTCCTGCGCGAACGCTGCGGTTGCCAGAACGCCGAGCGCCAGCACGGCGCCAAGGCCAAGATGTCTTGTTTTCAGCATGATTATTGTTCTCCCATTTGACCCGCATGGATTGAACCTACCTGGCTGCGAGCGGTTTCCAGGCCCTGTATTGATCGAGTTCGGCGCGCACCGAAGTCGGTGGCGCAATGATCCACATCACCTCGGCTCGGCCACTGCCGATGTTCTCTGAGCGATGTGCTGTCGATGTCGCGTATTCGATGCTGTCGCCCTCTTCCAGCACATGCCTGACATCGCCGAGCGAAACCTCGACGATGCCGCGCAGCACGACGAGCATCTCGTGCGCGTCGCCATGGGTGTAGAGCGCTGGGCCGGTCGAGCCGCCGATTTCGAACTCGCCGACATAGACTTCCATGTCGCTTAAAGGGGGACGCGAGAGCAGCATCTTGCGGCAGCCGTCGCTGGGCGGCAGGCTCGGCCGCTCGCTGCGCAGCAAGACCCCGCGCTGCCCGGCGGCACTATCCTCGAACAGCATCGCCACGCTCACCCCAAGCGCCGAGGCCATCTGGTTGAGCGAGGCGGTGCTGGCGCCGGTCAGGCCGCGCTCGAGCTGGCTGATGAAGCTGGCGCTGGTCCCGGTCAGCTCGGCGAGTTCGCGCAGCGAAAGCCGCCGGCCGAGACGCAGGCTCTTCAGCCGCTGGCCCAGCATCTGATGGGCATGCGTCGCCGTCGAGGCGACGCCATTCTTGACCGGAGCCTGGTCGGTGCTCATCCCGTCTTTTTCTCCCACTGAACAATTTGTACAGTGACACTGTACACGTGGCAAGCGCCGAGTAGGGACATTTAAGATGCCGGCCGAGGCCTAGTCTTCGCCCGACAGGTCGCGCCGCGCATTGTCGAGTCCTCGGCGTAGCGTCGCATCAGATGGCCCTCGGTCAAAAGCCGACAACGGCCCGGTTGTCGAAATTCTCGACCACCGCCAGTTCCTCGGCGACGGCGCGCTGGAGGTTTCGGCGGTGGACTGGACGTTCATGGTCGGCACCAGCACCGCATGCCGGAATTTGGCCGGCGCCAGCACCGGCGTCTCACCATCGGACGGATCGCTGTGCAGTTCGGCGACGATCAGCACGCCGACATAATGCCGGCTGCTTGCGGCGCCATTCTGGCGCTGAGGCGCAGTCAGGCTTGCCGCCCCGCTTCAATTCCCCGCGAGCGTGTCGAGGTATATGAGCGATCGCTTACGCAATCGACGCAGCTGTGTTATTTTTGCCCGTCTCTATTTCCCTCAAGGAGGAGAAGATGAGTGCGCGGGGATTTTTTTCATTGGCTGTTGGCATGATTTTTTTGAGCTCGTCTGCGGTGAGCAATTCAAGCATGGATATGCCGGTTAGGTCTGTTGTGTCACACCCGATGTCTCTTTTTTTGGCGGGAGGCAATCCGGAAAGCCAAAGCCGGCCGGCAAAGGAATTTATCCAGACTGCACAACAAGATGTTTGCTGTCCTGGCGGCTACCCTTGGTATCGCAATTCGACGAACACCTGCTACGGCAGCTATGAAGACTGCCACGATACCGATGGCGGCGGATGGTCCTGCAGACAGCTCAACGCCTGCTAGACTTTCTTGGGCCTACGCCTTCTTGACTGTGCCCGGTCCTCAGATCGGCTTCGGCTCGCCGGCCTCATAGAGCATGAGGTTGCGCTCGCCTATGCCGAGCGATGCCCAACTCGCCCGCCAATCGGCGATGTGAGGCGAGCGGAAATGCGCGTCGAGCGCGGCCCTGTCGCTCCACACCTCGGTTACATGGATGAGCCCGACGTCGAGCACGTCCTGCGCGTAGGAGTATTCGATGCAGCCGGGCTCCGCCCGGCTGCCCAGTATCATGCGCCGCATGGCCGGCCTTGCCTCGTCGAGCCGTTCCGCCGGCAGGCGAATGGTGCCGATGATCACCAGCATGATCTCTCTCCTCAAGGCCTCTGTCGTCCTGGCAGGTAACCAGTCCTCCCACCTCGCGCAAGCTTGACCGGTTAGGCTCGAACGACTGTCGCGTGCTCGGCAGGCTTGTGATTGGGGACGACATGGCGGTCAGCGAAAGCTTAGCGACAGGAACAGTGGCCAAGAACGGCCGCGATGTCTTCTTCGCCATCGGCATCGTCATCATCCTGGCCGTGCTGTTCCTCCCGATCCCGGCCTTCCTCATCGACATCGGCCTCGCCTTCTCGATCGCATTGTCGGTGCTGATCCTGATGGTGGCGCTGTGGATCCAGCGGCCGCTCGATTTCTCGTCCTTCCCGACCGTGCTGCTCATCGCCACCATGTTGCGGCTGTCGCTCAACATCGCCACCACGCGCATGATCCTGTCGCATGGCAATGAGGGCACGCACGCCGCCGGCTATGTCATCGCCGGCTTCTCCAAACTGGTGATGGCCAGCGATTTCGTCATCGGCCTGATCGTCTTCATGATCCTGATTGTGGTCAACTTCATCGTCATCACCAAGGGCGCCACCCGTATTGCCGAAGTCGGCGCCCGCTTCACCCTCGACGCCATCCCCGGCAAGCAGATGTCGATTGACGCCGACCTGTCCGCCGGCATGATCGACGATAAGACAGCGCAACTGCGCCGCCGCGAGCTGGAAGAGGAATCCTCCTTCTTCGGCTCGATGGACGGCGCCTCGAAATTCGTGCGCGGCGATGCCATTGCCGGCCTCATCATCACCGCAATCAACATCGTCGGCGGCATCGCCATCGGCTATATCAGGCACGGCATGGGCATGGGCGAAGCCGCCGATGTCTTCATCAAACTGTCGGTCGGCGACGGCCTGGTCACCCAGATCCCGGCGCTGATCGTTTCGCTCGCCGCCGGCCTGCTTGTGTCCAAGGGCGGCACACGCGGCTCGACCAACCAGGCGGTGTTCGGCCAGCTCGGCGCGCATCCGCGCGCGCTCTATGTCGCGGCCTCGCTGCTCGTCCTGCTCGGCCTGATGCCCGGCCTGCCGTTCTTCCCGTTCTTCACGCTAGCCGCCGGCATGGCCGGCCTTGGCTACGTCATCCCGATGCGCGCCAACCGCGAGGCTGCCGCCGCCGAAGCGATCAAGGATCTGGAGAAGGCGAACAAGGTCGAGGAAGAGAAGAACTCGGTCAAGGCTTCGCTGACCACCGCCGAGATCGAGCTTCTGATCGGCAAGCAGCTGTCGACGCGGCTGCTGGTGTCGCATCAGGAACTGGTGTTCCGCATGGCCAAGATGCGCAAGAAGTTTGCCACGCAATACGGCTTCGTTGTGCCGGAAGTGCGCGTCGCCGACGATTTCGGCATTCCGCCGAAGAGTTATCAGATCAAGGTCCACGGCACCGTCGTCGCCGAATACCAGATGCGCGTCGGCGAGATCATGGTGCTGCTCGGCAACCGGGATTTGCCCGACGTTCCCGGCGAGGAAATCCGCGAGCCGGCCTTCGGCATGCGCGCCTTCTCGGTGCTGGAAACCTTCGCCGAGGATCTGAAGCGCGAGAACTATACCTTTGCCGACAACATGTCGGTGCTGCTCACCCATTTGTCCGAGGTGATCCGCAACAACCTGCCGCAGCTTCTGTCCTACAAGGACATGAAGGCGCTGCTCGAGCGCCAGGATCCGGAATACCGCAAGCTGGCCGACGAGATATGCACCTCGCACATCTCCTACCCCGGCCTGCAGGCGGTGCTGAAACTGCTGCTGGCCGAACGCGTATCGATCCGCAACCTGCATTTGATCATCGAGGCTATCGCCGAGATCGCACCGCATGTGCGCCGCACCGAGCAGATCGTCGAGCATGTCCGCATCCGCATGGCCCAGCAGATCTGCGGCGATCTCTCCGAGGGCGGCATGCTCAAGGTGCTGCGGCTCGGCAACCGCTGGGACCTCGCCTTCCACCAGAGCCTCAAGCGCGACGCCAAGGGCGAGGTGCGCGAATTCGACATCGACCCGCGCCAGCTGGAGGAATTCGGCCAGGACGCGACCAAGGCGATCCGCAAGCATCTCGAGGCCGGCGAGCGTTTTGTCCTCGTCACCGCGCCCGATGCTCGCCCCTATGTGCGCATGATCATCGAGCGCCTGTTCACGACGCTTCCCGTTCTCTCCCATGTCGAAATCGCCAAGGGCGTCGAGATCAAGGTGCTCGGGACGATCTCGTGAACATACTGTCGCAAGGCGTCGTCATCGCCGCCTTCCTCGCCTTCTGTCGCATCGGCGCCTGCTTCATGCTGATGCCGGGCCTGTCCAGCGCCCGCGTGCCGATCCAGGTCCGGCTGTTCGCGTCGATCGCCGCCACCGGTGGCCTGCTCGCCTTCCTGTGGGACAAGATCTTTCCCTTCGTCGATGCGCGTCCGCAGGTGCTGGCGCCGATGATCATCTCCGAACTTTTGGTCGGCGGGCTGATCGGCGCGATGACGAGGCTCTACATGGAGGCGCTGCGCTTCATGGGTTCGGCCATCGCCATGCTGATCGGCTATGGTGGCACCGGCGGCCCCGCCATCGAGGAGCCGGAGCCGCAGGCGGCCCTCGCCGCCATCATCTCGTTTTCAGCGTTGCTGCTGCTCTTCGTCTTCGATTTCGACCACGAGATCATCCGCGCTCTGGTCGCCTCCTACACGGTGGCGCCGGTCAACGTCTTCTTCAACCCGCAGGCCGCACTGGTCGATCTCACCGACACGGTGTCGGACGCCTTTTTCCTGGTCATCCGGCTCGGCAGCCCGTTCATCGCCTATGCCATCCTCGTCAATTTGACCATCGGCTTCGTCAACAAGCTGACGCCGCAGATTCCGGTCTACTTCATCTCGCTGCCTTTCGTCATCGCCGGCGGCATGATCATCTTCTACTTCGCCATCGGCACCATGCTGTCGCTGTTCGTCGACGGCTTTGTCGATCTGACGCTGGCGAGGTGAGATGAGCACGCGCAAGGAACGGCTGAAGAAACTGGTCAAGGTGCAGGAGCAGCTGAAGGCCCTGCACGAGACGCGCCATGCGGCCTTCCTGGCGGCGGCCGCAACCGCCGAGACCGAAGCCAGGGAACTTGTCCAGCATTTCGACGCCGATCAGTCGCTGGCGGTGCTGTTCCCTGACCTCTACCATCGCCGCATCGCCAATGCGCTGGTCCGGCAGGAAGCGAGCTTGGAAAGCGCCAGGCAGGAGGTCACGCTCATCGCCACTGCGACGGCGCGCACCAACATGGTCGAGCGCGCCTACAAGGACGTGCGCCGACAGGACGAACGCGAACGCTCCGACCGCGACCGGCTCGATCTGATCGCGCAGAAGCGCGGGCAGGAATAATCGAAAGTTAAAGCCGCGTCACTTGCGGACGGCGTTCGGTTTCGTTCCGTGCGGCGGGCTGTATTGGGTGTACGGCGCCGTGTTCGGCCTCTGCGCCTACGCCACCTACGATCTGACCATGGCGACGCCGGCAGCGCCCACCGCAAACGACCAGATCGCATCGACCCAGCCGGACTTGCCGCTGCTGATAGCAATGGCCCAGCATCCGGCGAAGGATTTCAAACCGGCAAGCCTGCCACAAGCTTGTTGCGGCATGGTCGCTCAGGAAACCCGGCAAAGAGGCGGACTTTCTTGGCGATTTCTCCACCCAGTGACATCGTTCTCGATGTTGCCCGAGCCGTCGACCCGGCGGATATCGAGGCTGCCCGTGCCGCGCTGGCCAAGCGGGCCAACGGCGTTGGCGGTAATTTTTCTGTCGACATGGCTGCTTCGGTCGATGCCGGCTCGATCCTGTCGCGCGCTACCGCCGACACGGCCGCCGCAAATGCCGATCCCGCCAGCAAGTTCAAGAAGTTCGAGGCGATGGTCTTGCAGACCTTCATCCAAAACATGCTGCCCAAGGACACCGAGGGCGTCTACGGCAAGGGGCTGGCCGGCGACATGTGGAAATCGCAGCTTGCCGAGCGTGTCGCCGACGTCATGGCCGAGCGCGGCGGGATCGGCATCGCCAAATCGCTGCTCGCCGACCACTACAAGGACGGCAAGCGCACCGTGCCGATCGGCCCGGTGTCAACCGGGCCGCACAAGACCGAGATCGACCAGCAGACCCGGCTGTCCACCTCGCTGGTCGAGGAATTGCAGCGCAAGGCCGCACGGTCGATGACCGGCGACGAGACGACCATCAAAACCGAAATCAAGATCTAGACCAGGATTTTCAATGGCCGATTTTTCAAAATACTCTTCCAACCTGCCGGCGCGTACGTCCGAAGCGCCGATCCCGTTTGCACGGCCGGGCAACCTTGCCGCCATCATCGGCCGCATCGAGGAAGCGGTCGAGGAAGAGACGGCCGGTTTGAAGAACGACACCAGCTATGACCTCAAGGCCTCCAACGCCCGCAAGAGCCGCTACCTCTATGAGCTGACCCGCGCCATGAAGGGCGCCAACGAGATCGAATTCCTGGAACAGCATCGCGACAGTCTGGCGCGGCTGCGCCAGAAGCTCGCGAAAAACGAGGCTGCAATCCTCGCCCACCTCAACGCGGTCAACGAAGTCGCCACGCTGTTGAAGAACGCCATTCAGCGCGCCGAAGCCGACGGCACCTATTCGGCCGGCGAATTCGGTTGGGCGAGCTGATGATCTCGGCACCAGGCGGGAACAACCGGTGATCAAATTCATCGCCGCCGCGATCTGGATCTGCGCCGCCACGCTGGGCGCCGTGTTCTATTCGTTCCAGGCGGCCGGTGAGCGCGGCGTCGGCGAGACGCCGAAACCGATGCTGGGTGGCCTCGACTACGTCAAGACCGACATCATCTCGGTGCCGCTGATCCGCGATTCCAAGATCGACGGCTATTTCCTCACCAAGCTCGTCTACACGGTCGAGCCGGCCGAGATAAAGAAGATGTCGATTCCGGCCGAAGCCCTGATGACCGATCAGGTCTATTCCTATCTCTACTCCAATCCTCAGATCGACTTCACCAAGAAGGAAACCATCGATCTCGATGCCTTCCGCAAGGCCATACGCGACACCGTCAACGCGCGCGTCGGCGCCGACCTGGTGCATGAAGTGCTGATCGACCAGGTCAACTTCCTGACCAAGGACGAAATCCGCGACAACGCCATGCGCCGCCGCAAGGATCCGGCCACGCCGACCGAACCGGCCCCGGCGGAATCGGCCCAGGCCGAGGCGGCGAAGTCCGCTGCTGAACACTAACCTTCATCGCAGGGTGAATGTCTCTGCCGCATTCCTTCCGACTGAAACGAGATGACGCATCGCGCGTTGACGTTTACGTCAACTCGAAGCTATATGCGCCAAGCGACCAGGATCGCGGTACGCGCGAGACAGCGACTTCGGCGGAGGCCGGTCACTGAAGCGCGGCAAAACGCAACGAGACCAGGAGAACAGTCATGAGCGTTCAGGACATTGCCGAGAAGATGAGGTCGCGCGTGGCGAGCGCCGGGTTCGAACATTCCGTGAAGTTCGACACCGGCACCGACGGCGTCATCGTCATCGATGGCGCGACCGTCTCAAACACCGATGCGCCGACCGACTGCACCATCAAGCTGTCGCTCGACGATCTGGATTCGCTGATCGCCGGCGACCTCAATCCGACCATGGCGTTCATGTCCGGCAAGATAAAGGTCGAAGGCGATATGTCGGTCGCCATGGCGCTCAGCCAGCTGATCGGCTGAGCCCTTCGCAAAAACAAAACGCCGCCCTCGCTGAAATGCAAAGGACCGGCGGCGTTTGTTTTTGGACAATCAGGCGGCCAGCGACAGCCTCTGTGCCTTGAGCTTGCGACCTGCAGCCCTCAGCGTGCCATGCGCGCCGTCGAGCGCACCCTCGATCAGCTCCAACGCCAGCAAGCGGTGCCGCTCGTACGGACCAGGCATGGCTAGCGCGCCGGTCTTCTCCGCCGAAAAGCCGAAGCGACCGTAATAAGGCGCATCGCCGACCAGCAGCACCGCGGCATGGCCGAGACGCGCGGCCTCGGCCAAAGCGTGGCGCATCAGCGCTGAGCCGATGCCGGCGTTCTTCAGCGCCGGATCGACGGCGAGCGGCCCGAGTAGGAGCGCCGCCGGGCCGCCCTCGCCCAGCCTTACATCCCACAGCCGCACAGTGCCGATCACCGCGCCCGCCGCATCACGCGCCACGAAGGCGAGGCCTTCGGAAGGCCGGCGGCCACGCCGCAGCTTCTCCGACGATTTCTTGCGCCGCATCGGCCCCATGGCGCGATCGAGCAACGCTTCACGCGATGCAATGTCTGCCGCAATTTCGGCGACGACAACAATGGCGCGGGCACTCTCCCCCCTCGAGGGGGAGATGTCGCCGAAGGCGACAGAGGGGGTCGGCACGACCTGACGCGACACCGCGTCGTGGACGAGGGATGCCGGCGCTTCACGCGAGACGACCCCCTCTGGCCTGCCTGCCATCTCCCCCTCGAGGGGGGAGATTCCCACGGCACCGTCAATGTAATTTACAATGTCCATTTCCGCGATCCTTCACGAGCGGAGCTTGTTCCACAGGCGAACCCGGGCGGACGCAAACGTCCGCCTGGGGTGATCTGAAGGCCGAAGCCGTCAGATCACGTAGGATCGGAGAGGCTCGAAGCCGTTGAAGGCGACCGCCGAGTAGGTGGTCGTGTAGGCGCCGGTGCCTTCGATCAGCACATCGTCGCCGATGGTCAGCGACAGAGGCAGCGGATACGGCGTCTTCTCGTACATCACGTCGGCCGAATCGCAGGTCGGGCCGGCGAGCACGCAAGGTGCGGTCTCCGAACCGTCATGGCGGGTGACGATCGGATAGCGGATCGCCTCGTCCATCGTCTCGGCCAGACCGCCGAACTTGCCGATGTCGAGGAACACCCAGCGCACATTGTCGTTTTCGGCCTTCTTCGAGATCAGCACGACTTCCGACTTGATGACGCCGGCATTGCCGACCATGCCGCGACCCGGCTCGATGATGGTCTCAGGGATCGCATTGCCGAAATGCTTGCGCAGCGCCGAGAAGATGGCCTGGCCATAGGCCTGGGCCGCCGGCACGTCACGCAGATAGCGCGTCGGGAAACCGCCGCCCATATTGACCATCTTGAGGACGATGCCTTCATCGGCGAGCGTGGCGAACACCTTCTTGGCGTCGGCCAGCGCACGGTCCCACGCCGTCAGGTCGGTCTGCTGCGAGCCGACATGGAACGACACGCCATAGGCGTCGAGGCCGAGCGTCCTGGCATGGCGCAGCACGTCGACGGCCATCGCCGGCACGCAGCCGAACTTGCGCGACAGCGGCCACTCGGCGCCTTCGCCGTCGGTCAGCACGCGGCAGAACACGCGGGCGCCGGGAGCGACGCGGGCGATCTTGTCGACTTCCTCGACGCAATCGACGGCAAACAGCCGAATGCCGAGCTGGTAGGCGCGTGCAATGTCACGCTCCTTCTTGATGGTGTTGCCGAAGGAGATACGGTCCGCCGGCGCACCGGCGTCCATCGCCATCTCGACCTCGGCAACGGAAGCGGTGTCGAAGGATGAGCCCATCGCAGCAAGCAGGCGCAGGATTTCCGGCGCCGGATTTGCTTTCACCGCATAGTAGATCCGGGAATCGGGCAGCGCCTTTTCGAAGGCGCGAAAATTGTCGCGCACGACATCGAGGTCGACGACGAGGCAGGGGCCGGACGGACGTCGGGTGGCGAGGAAGTCGAGGATGCGCTGAGTGGCCATCGGGGTCTCTCCATTAACGCCTTGCGGCGCGCAATAAGGCTGCGGACGCGGGCTCTCGGCCTCGCGACGCGCGGTCAAACAAAGGCGGGACGGAAGTTCATGGAACCAGCCGGTGGAGACCCCGGAACCATGAAACGCCGTCTCGCGGCGGTGAACCTTGGCCTTGCCCGGCCTCGGTTCGCTTTGTCTGCCTTGGCTTGGATGGGAGACCCGTCCGCACTGCCGGCAATGAAGGTGTGCCTCTTCAGTAACCCCGGTCTTTGGACGACCGGCAGAACACCAGAAAGGCCCGCACCGTCGTTGCTTCAAGGTGTCCTCGGGCTGGCGGTTGGCCGCTAGACCGACTGGAGGGGTTAGCTCCAGTTACCTTACCGATTTCCCTCACCATTCGAGGATCGGCGGACACCCACAGGCACGTGCGACTTTGGGCAAGCGCGATATAAGATCGAAAGATTTCACAATCAATAAAAATCGTATCCCAGGTTGTAAAATTTCCGGCATCGAACAATGCTGGGCCTGTATACGGATATCGAACGATGCCAGGCACGCACGGCCCGCTCAACGCCTTTCTTGACCTGCGCCGCATGCCGGTCGCCAATGCGGAACTGGGGCCGCTGGCCGGGCTCAGGCTGGCGGTAAAGGACATTTACGACGTCGCCGGCTACCGCACCGGTTGCGGCAATCCGGTGAAGTTCGACGAGGCGCATGCCGCGTCCAGCACGGCACCGGCCGTGCAGATGATTCTCGACGCCGGCGCGCGCTTCATCGGCAAGACGCAGACCGACGAGTTCGCTTTCTCGCTGATGGGCCAGAACGCGCATTTTCCGTTTCCGGTGAACCCGGCCGCTCCCGATCGCGTCACCGGCGGTTCCTCGTCAGGCTCGGCGGCGGCGGTGGCCGGCAAGCTTGCCGATATCGCTACCGGCTCGGACACCGGCGGCTCGATCCGCGCCCCGGCGAGCTTTTGCGGATTGATCGGGCTGCGCACCACGCATGGCCGCATTTCGCTCGAAGGCACGATGAAGCTGGCGCCGAGCTTCGACACATTCGGCTGGTTCGCCGACGACATCGAGACCTATGAGACGATCGGCAAATTGCTGCTCGGCCGCGACCCGCATCCGTATCCGCTCACCCGGCCGCTTTCGATCCGCTGGCTGGACGCTTTCGTGGCCGGCCCCGCTGAGGCAGCCGAATATGCCAGGATGAGAGCGCTGGCCGCCAGTCTTATCGGTGAGCCGGCGCCGGAAGAGTACAGCTTCGCCTCCTTCCCCGACGAGCTCTACTGGTGCTTTCGCCGCCTCCAGGCCGCCGAGGCCTGGCAGCAGCATGGCGCCTGGATCATTTCTGGCGAGCGCGATCTCGGGCCGGGCGTCGAGGAGCGCTTTGGTTTTGGCCGCACGATCGACGAAAAGACCGCGCGGGCCGAGGCGGTGCGCCGCCTGACGTTCCGCTCCGAGCTAGCCGCGCTGCTCGGCCAGGACGGGTTTCTTGTCCTGCCCACCGTTCCAGGCCCCGCACCTCTGGTCAAAAGCGAGCCGCAGCAGCTCCAGGCCTACCGCGAAAGGGCCTTGCATCTTTTGTGCCTTTCGGGTCTGTCAGGCTTTCCGCAAATCACCCTGCCGCTGGGCTCGGTTGACGGTGCCCCTTTCGGCCTCTCGCTGCTCGGCCCTCCCGGCAGCGACATTGCCCTGATACGGCTCGGCCGGCGAATTCTCGATGCGGCACGAAAGGCCTGATGATGGATACACTGACCCGCATGCGCGCCTTCATCGACGTCGTCGAGGCCGAAGGCTTTTCGGCGGCCGCGCGCAAGATCGGTCGCTCCAAGGCGCTGCTGTCGAAATATGTGCGCGAACTCGAGGACGAACTCGGCGCGCTGCTGCTCAACCGCACCACGCGGCAGTTCTCGTTGACTGAGGCCGGCCATACCTATTACAGCCGCGCTTCGGAAATCGTGCGCGAGGTCGACAGCCTAGCCGACGCCGTGCGCGAATCCTCCGGCGACGTGCGCGGCAGGATCAAGCTCTCCGCGGCGCGCACCTTCGCCGACGCGCCGATAGGCCAGTCGCTCATCGACTTCGCCAAACAGCATCCCGACATCGTGCTCGACATCCATCTCGACGACCGCTTTGTCGATCTGGTCGAGGAAGGTTTCGATCTTGCCGTGCGCATCTCGCGGCTGGAGAACTCATCGCTGATCGCCCGCCGCCTGGGGCCGTTTTCGATCAAGCTTTGCGCCTCGCCGGAGCTGATCGCCAAGCACGGCAAGCCGACGCGCCCGCAGGATCTCGCCAACTTGCCCTGCATCGTCGACACCAATGGCCGCTCGCTCGCCAACTGGCGCTTCAGGGGCGATGGCGAGGAGTCTGTCAGTGTCAACGTATCGGGTCCGATCGAGGTCAACAGCCCGATGGCCGCGCGAGCCGCCGCCGTGTCCGGTCTGGGCTTCACCATCCTGCCGGATTTCATCGCCGCACCCGACCTCGCATCCGGGCTGCTGGTGTCCTTGCTCGACGACCGCATCCAGTCGGGCAGCGGCATTTTCGCCGTCTACCCGCACCGCCGCTATCTGCCGGCCAAGGTCCGTGTCTTCGTCGATTTCCTGGTGCAATGGTTCAAGAACCGCGAGAGCGCTTGAGCCGGTCCTGCCGTGCCGCGGTCCCAATTTCGCCCCGTTTCTGGTAACCTCTCGAAATCTCTCCGAGGCCGATGGAACAGCGACCGAGAATGCATCTGAAACGGCACGCAATCATGCTGGCTTCGGCCCTGGCGACGACTTTTGCCTCCGTCGGAGCGGCTGGCGCGCATCCTCATGTCTTCGCCGAGGCCCGCCTCGACGTGATCCTCTCGCCGGATCACCAAAGTGTGAAAGCGCTGCGTCACCTCTGGCGTTTCGATGATCTGTTTTCGAGTACGGTGATGATGGAGTTCGACAAGAACTCCGACCTGAAGCTTGACGACAAGGAGCTGAAGGATGTCGCCGACACCGTTCATGCCTCGCTGGCCGAATTCAACTATTTCCAGCTCGTCACCGTCGACGGCAAGGACGTGCCTATGACGCCGCCACCGCATCTGATGGCCAATTTCGACAACGACCAGTTGATCATCCTGTTCGAATCCGAACCCAAGGTGCCGATCAAGCTCGCCGGCAAGATCGATTTCGGCGTCTACGATCCAACCTTCTACACAGCGATCGACTTCACCGAGGATAGCAACATCACGGTGGAAGGCCTGCCCTCGAACTGCACCAAGAGCGTCATCCGGCCCGACCCGGACGAGGCGATCAAGGAAAACCAGAAGACCCTGACGGACGCGTTCTTCAACGACCCGACAGGCACCGACATGAGCAAGATCTTCGCCACCAAGCTCGAACTGAATTGCCCGCCAGAAGGATAGATCCGGTGATGAAAACGTCCCTGCGTTTGGCATTCGGCCTCGTGGCCGCTGCCCTGCTGATGACGCACTTTCTCGGGCAGGCCCATGCCCAGAGTTCACTCGGCATCGGTGTCAATGACGGCATGGCGCCCACCACCGGCCCGTTCGCCCACATCCTGATGTGGATCAATCTGCGCCAGCAGGAATTCTACCGCGCATTGGCCACGGCGATGAAAGCAATGCGCGAGGACGGCAGCAAGATGTGGCTGCTGATCGGCCTGTCCTTCGCCTACGGCATTTTCCACGCCGCCGGCCCCGGCCACGGCAAGGCGGTGATCTCGTCCTACATGGTGGCCAATGAAGTGGCGCTCAGGCGCGGTATCCTGCTGTCCTTCGTCTCAGCGCTGCTGCAGGGCCTGACCGCGATCCTGGTGATGCTGCTTGCCTATTTCGTCCTGCGCGGCACCGCCATCTCGATGACCGACGCAGCCTGGTTCATGGAGATCATGAGCTATGTATTCGTCACTTTGTTCGGCGCCTGGCTGCTGTGGCGCAAGCTCGGGCCTACGGTCCTGCGCTGGTTCGGCAAGGCGCCCGCCTACAGCCTGTCGGCAGCCCACGCCGGTCATTCCCATGGCGGCCATTCGCATGCCGGTCACAGCCACGCGGCGCATTCGCATGCCTTGCATGTGCATCACGACCATTCGCATGATCATCACGATCACGCTGCGCACGACCACGACACACACGATCATTCCCATCACGACCACGCTCATCACAATCACGCCGCTCACGATCAACCGGCCGGCGAGGTCTGCGACACGTGCGGCCATTCGCATGCGCCTGATCCGGCGCTGCTGTCGGGCGATCGCTTCGACTGGCGCACGGCCTGGTCGGCTGTAGCCGCCGTCGGCATCCGCCCCTGCTCCGGCGCGCTGATTGTGCTCAGCTTCGCGCTGCTCAACGGCCTGTGGCTCGGCGGCCTGCTGTCGGTGCTGGCGATGTCTATCGGCACCGCCATCACAGTCTCGGCGTTGGCGACGATCGCGGTGACAGCCAAGAACTGGGCGGTCTATTTCGCCGGCGATGGCCGCATGGGCAACCGTATCCACACAGTCGTCGAAATCGGCGGCGCCGCGTTCGTCTTCCTGTTCGGGCTGTTGCTGTTGTCGGCGTGCCTGTCCGGAACTGTATGACCTCGGCGGGTCAGGCCTGACCCGCGATCATTCCGCCCAGTTCATCCTCGATATGAGCGCGGATGATTTCATCGAAACTGTTTTCGGCGCTGAAGCCGAAGTCCCTTGCACGGCGCGACTCGAAGCGCGTCGGCCAACCCTTGACGATCGCCCAGATGGTCTCATCCGGCTGTTCGCGGATCAGCTTCACGACCTTGGTGCCCGCAATGCGTTCCAGCGCCTCGATCTGCTCGCCGACGGTGACGGCAACGCCCGGCATGGTGAGGTTGCGGCGTGGCCCGACGGCGGCACTGTCGATCCCGGCGGCATGGATCAGGAAGTTCACCGCCGAGCGCGGGCTGGCATGGGTGTGCAGCACCGAGCGCGGCACTGGCAGGATCGCCTCATGGCCGCTCAGCGGCTCGCGGATGATGCCGGAGAAGAACCCTGACGCCGCCTTGTTCGGCTTGCCGGGCCGCACGCAAATGGTCGGCAGCCTTATGCCGATGCCGTCGAAGAAGCCGCGCCTGGAATAGTCGGCCAGCAGCGCTTCGCTCATCTGCTTCTGCGTGCCGTAGGAGGTTAGCGGCGTAGGATGAAAATCGTCCGGGATCACATCCGGGAACGGCGCGCCGAACACCGCGATAGACGAGGTGAAGACGAGGCGCGGCGCAAAGCCCGCCAGCCGCACGGCGTCGAACAGCGCCCGTGTGCCGTCGAGATTGACGCGGTAGCCGAGATCGAAATTGGCTTCCGCCTCACCCGACACGATGCCGGCGAGATGGAACATGACGTCGGGGCGTGAGGCGACCAGGCTCTCGGCAGCACCGGCGTCGGCAAGGTCGCCGGTATGCGTGGCGATGCTGATGCCATCCATCGCCGGCGCCTGCGGCGGCACGATGTCGTGCAGGTCGAGCCCGGTGATCTTGCGGCCGTTGAGCGTGCCGTCCTTGGCCAGCCGGTCGACAAGTTTGCGGCCGACCATGCCGGCGGCGCCAGTAATCAGGATGCGCATTTCAAAGCCTCTTATTTGCCCTTGTTCTGGCTGCGACCCCGCAACCAGAACACCAGAAAGAATGCCAGCACGAAGGCGATGCCGACGATGCCGGCAAGTACGGTCGAGATATTGCCGACAGCCAGCATCACCGTCGGCAGATAGAACGCCGCGATGCCGAACAGCAGCATGATCCAGGCTGCGGCAATCAGCGCGTTTCTGTTGTCGCGATCCATCATGCCGTCCCGTTACAGCGGGAACTCGTCAACTCGGATGCCAATGCCATGAAATTCCCTGTCAGTGGTAATGGCCGTGATGCGGTGGCGCACCATGGTCGTGGTCATGATCGTGCTCGTCATAGCTGTCAGCGCACTGGCCGAATTCCGGCTCGACGGTGGCGTGGCTGATGCCGTGTTCGGCGGCGAGCCGCTTCTTGATGGCGCTGACCGCCTGGTGCGCATCGACGCCATCATTGAGGCAGGCGTGCAGCGTCGCCATGTTGCTGGACCCGTCCAGCGACCAGACATGCATGTGATGCACTTCGCGCACGCCTTTGACGGTGCCGGCAATGTCCTTGGCGATGAGGTCGCGGTCGAGGCTTGCCGGCACGCCTTCGAGAAGCACATGAGCGGCTTCGCGCATCAGCGACCACGCGGTGGACAAGATCAGCACGGAGACCAGCACCGACAGAATCGGGTCGATCGGCGTCCAGCCGGTCGCCAGAATGACCAGCGCCGCCACGATCGCCGCCGCCGAGCCGAGCAGGTCGCCCAGCACATGCAGGATGGCGCCGCGCATGTTGAGACTGTCGCGGTCGCCGCCATGCAGCACGAAGAACGAGGCGATGTTGACCAGGAGCCCTATGATCGCCACCACCAGCATCGGCCCGCCCAGCACCGGCGCCGGCGTCATCAGCCGGCCCCAGGCTTCGTAGACGATCCACAGCGCAATGGCGAAGATGGCGATGCCGTTGGTGTAGGCGACCAGCGTCTTGACCCGGCCGAAGCCATAGGTGAGGCGCACGGTCGCCGGCCGTCCGCCAAGATGGAAGGCATACCAGGCAAGGCCGAGCGCGATCGAATCGGCGAGCATGTGGCCGGCGTCGGCCAGCAGCGCCAGTGATCCCGTCAAAAGGCCGCCAAGCACTTCGGCCACCATGAAGCCGGCGGTCAGGCAGGCTGCGATCAGCACACGCTTCTTGTCGGTCGAGCCATGCACGTGGCCGGCGCCATGCCCAGCATGCGAACCATGATCATGGCTGTGCGCCATCGGAAAAAACTCCTGTTACGCGCCGAACTCGGCGCGGAAATCCTCGAGCCGCCGCTTCTGCCGGCCTTCGCCATCGAAATTGGCGGGATCGAGCCATGCCTCATAGGCTTTGCGCAGCGCCGGCCATTCCTTGTCGATGATCGAGTACCATGCGGTATCGCGGTTTTCACCCTTGACCACAAGATGCTGGCGGAAAATGCCCTCGAACTTGAAGCCGAACCGTTCCGCCGCGCGCTTTGACGGCTCGTTGCGGTTGTTGCATTTCCACTCGTAGCGGCGATAGCCGAGCCCGTCGAAAATATACTTCATGAACAGGAACTGCGCCTCGGTCGCTGCCGGCTTGCGCGAGATCAGCGGCCCCCAATAGATGTTGCCGATCTCGATGACGCCATAGGTGGGATCGATGCGCATCAGCGTCTGTCGCCCGGCGACCTTGCCGCTGGCCTTGTCGATGACGGTGAAGAACAGCGGATCCTCGCTCGCCTCGACCTTATCCAGCCATGGCTGGAAATCGGCGCGGGTTTGCGGCGGGTAGTCGGGCAGCCAGGCAAAGCGTCCATCGATGTCGGGCACGGACGACGCCTCGTACAACCCATCGCCGTGCTTTTCGGCGCTCAGCGGTTCGAGCCGGACATAGCGGCCGTCAATGGGCTTGCGCTCGGGCCGCGGACGCGCTTGCCAATCTTTGAGATTTTCCGACACGCAAAACTCCAATCCGTTTGACTTTTGTGAGCAGACGCTCACAAAAACGCGACCTAACAGCAAGAACCACACGGACGGGAAAAATGCTCCACACGATTTCGGCCTTCGACCGCCTCGGCGAGGAAAACGCCTTTGCCGTGCTGGCGCGCGCCACTGCACTGGCTCAACAGGGCCGCGACATCGTCAATCTCGGCATCGGCCAGCCCGACTTCAAAACGCCGCAGCACATTGTCGACGCAGCGATCAAGGCGCTGCGCGACGGTCACCATGGCTACACCCCGGCCAACGGCCTGCTGGCGACGCGCGAAGCGGTGGTGCGGCGCACGCTGGCCACCACCGGCGTCGAGGTCTCGCCGGAAAATGTGATGATCCTGCCCGGCGGCAAGCCGACCATGTTCGCGGCCATCTTGATGTTCGGCGAACCCGGCGCCGAGATCCTCTATCCAGACCCAGGCTTTCCGATCTACCGCTCGATGATCGAGTTCACCGGCGCCGCGCCCATTCCGGTGCCGATCCGCGAGGAGAACGGCTTTGCCTTCTCGGCAGAAGAGACGCTGGCGCTGATCACGTCGAAGACGAGGCTCCTGATCCTCAACTCACCGGCCAACCCGACCGGCGGCGTCACGCCGCGCGCCGAGATCGAGAAGCTGGTGAAGGGACTGCAAGCGCATCCGCAGGTCGCTATCCTCTCCGACGAAATCTACGACGTCATGACCTATGACGGCGAGACGCATTTTTCGCTGCTCAATTTTCCGGAAATTCGCGACCGGCTGATCGTGCTCAACGGCTGGTCGAAGACATGGGCGATGACCGGCTGGCGCATGGGCTGGTCGATCTGGCCGAATGGCGACAAGGGCGCGCATCTCTACGACAAGGTCCGCAAGCTGGCGGTCAATTGCTGGTCCTGCGTCAACGCGCCGAGCCAGTTCGCCGGCATCTCCGCCATCGACGGCCCCCAGGACGATGTCGACAAGATGATGCGCGCCTTCGACAACCGCAGGAAGATCGTGGTCGAGGGGCTGAACGCGCTGCCCGGCGTCTCCTGCATCACGCCCAAGGGCGCATTCTATGCCTTCCCGAATGTTTCGAAGACCGGCTGGAAGGCCAAGAAGCTCGCCTCGGCACTGCTCGAGGAGGCCGGCGTGGCGCTGATCGGCGGCCCCGATTTCGGCATTCTCGGCGAAGGCTACATCAGGCTCTCCTACGCCAATTCCGAAGAGAACATCTTGCGCGCGCTGGAGCGGATCGAGTCGTTTTTGAAGAGGTAGGCCTTCGGCTCTTCACCCACGCCCCACGAACGGCATCTTGGTCGCCATCACCGTCATGAACAGCACATTGGCATCGAGCGGCAGGCTGGCCATGTGGACGACGGCGTCGGCGACGCGCTGGACGTCCATCACCGCTTCGGCGGCGATGGTGCCATTGGCCTGCGGCACGCCGACCGTCATTGCGTGCGCCATATCGGTCAGCGCGTTGCCTATGTCGATCTGGCCGCAGGCGATGTCATAGGGCCGGCCGTCGAGCGCCAGCGTCTTGGTCAGCCCCGATATGGCGTGCTTGGTCGCGGTGTAGGGCACCGAGCCCGGCCGTGGCGCATAGGCCGACACAGAGCCATTGTTGATGATGCGGCCGCCCATTGGCTTTTGCTTGCGCATGACGCCGAAGGCGGCGCGGGCGCATAGGAACGATCCGGTGAGATTGACGCCGACAATATCGTTCCAGACCTCGACCGGGATCTCGTCGATCGGCGTCGACTTGTAGCTCATGCCGGCATTGTTGAAGAGCAGGTCGACGCGGCCGAAGGCTGCGGCCACCGTCTCGAACAGGTCATCGACTTCGCCGGCCTTGCTGATGTCGCAGGCAACCGCCAGCGCCTTGGCGTCCGTTTTCCCGGCCTCGGTAATGGCGGCATCGAGCACCGCTTTGCGGCGGCCGCAAAACACCGTGTTCCAGCCCGCCTTGAGCAGCGCCGTGGCGACGCTCTTGCCGATGCCGGTGCCGGCGCCGGTAACAATGGCGGTTTTCTCTGTGAGGACTGTCATGATTTTGCTCCTGCGCGCCGCGCATCCCCGGCACAGATCGGGGTGCATCCGAATGCACCGACCCATCGCAAATGAGGGCGATCATGGCAAGCCGGACACTAATGTATGTCGCTCAAAAGTGGCCCCGGTTCTGAGAGAACGACATGCATCAGGACAAAAACATGAAGCGCCACGCGCTTTATGTGATCGGTCCGACAAAAAGGGCGGTCATTGGCGACCGCCCCCTGATCTGAACCGGGCTTGGGAGGAGGAAAAGCCGATCCGACTGACTAAAATCATGCGCTTCCTCGGTAAACGAGACGTTAACGCATTTTTTCCGGCCTCGGCGCCCCTGCCCCAGGCGCGCGGCTGCGTTGTCTACCAGCGCGGGTTCGGCGCCGTGCCTGACGGAACCGGCACCTTGGCCGCCGACACCGTCGCCTCGACATGATCGACGAGCGCATCCGGCAGGCCGAGCCGGCCGGCGAGCAGGTCGAGATAGCCGCGTTCGGCGCGCGTATCGGGGTCGATCGTCAGTCGGGACGCCGTGTAGAGCTCGAGCCTCTGCTCATCGGTCTTGGCGCCTGCGACCAGCGTATCGAGGTCGAGCGGGCTGTCCAGCTCGGCCATCAGAAACTTTTCCGCTTCCGTGCCGATGCCGGCCAGACTGAGCTTGCCGGCGATCTTTTGGCGTTCCGCGTCATCGACATGGCCATCGGCCTTGGCCGCCGAGATCATCGCCCGCACCAGGGTCAGCGTGAACTCGTCCTCCCCCTGTGGCGCCTGTGAAGGATGAAAGCCGGTGTCGGCGGGCGGCGGCAGCAATTCCGGCTGGCCGGCCGCCGGCGCCTGCTCGGGTGCATTGCCGGCCTTGTAATTCTGGTAGGCCTTGTAGGCGAGACCGCCGATCGCAGCCAGTCCGCCGAGCTTCACGGCCGTGCCGGTGACCTGCCGTCCCGTGCCGGTTCCAAGCAGCACCGCGGCCAGCGCACCGGCGGCCAGCGGATTGTCCTTGGCCATCTGCACAGCCTGCCCGGCCTTGTCGCGAACGGTGCCGGTTGTGCCGGGAACTTGCGAGCCGAGCAGATCGTCGAGAAGCTTCTTGGGGTCGAACATGGTGCCTCCAGAAAAGGGCCCGCGCCAACGTGGACGGGCAGGTTTTGGACGTTGCAGACGTAGGTCCCGATTGTTGACATTACAATGACGGACCGGCGCTTTGCTATCGGCGCCGGCAATGCCGCAAATCAAGTTCGATGTGTCGAAACCCGCCTCGGCTTCGGTTAGTGTCGCCGCAACGTCGGCGAGGGAGGAGTTTTGCCGTGACCGATCAGCCAGACCGCGACCAAGCACGAGATCCCCAGGATCTGGAGCGCCTGCTAATTGATCGGCAATGGGCGGGAGACATTGAGGGCATGGTAGCGCTGTTCGAACCCGATGCCGTCATCGACACCGGAGCAGCCGAATTGACGCGTGGCCATGAGGCGATCCGCGCTTTGTTCGAAGCCTTTGCCGCGAGCTGGCGAAAATTCCAGCGCGGCGAGCAGCGCCCGGCGGCCATTAACGGCGAACTCGCGTTGACGTCGACCAGGCTTGCCGACGGCTCGATAACCTCAGAGGTCGCGCGCCGGCAGGCCGACGGCACATGGCTGTGGGTGATCGACCGCTATTCTGTCGTGTGGTGATCCAGTCAGGGCGTCGGCGGCACTTAACTGCCGATATGTCCCCTGCCCTGCGCCTGCGCAAGTTCGACCTGGCGCTGGCGCTCGGCATAGCGGGTGCGATCCTCATCCGAGCGTGCCTCGTAGCAATGCGGGCATGACACGCCGGTGGAAAAATGCGGCGACAGCCGGTTCTCCGGCGTCAGCGGATGCCGGCAGGCGCGGCAGAGTTCGGCCTCGCCTTCGGTCAACCCATGCGACACCGAGACCCGCTCGTCGAAGACGAAACACTCGCCCTGCCACAGGCTGTCTTCGGCCGGCACCTCTTCGAGATATCTGAGGATGCCGCCCTTGAGATGGAACACATCCTCGAAGCCGAGCGACTTCACATAGGCCGTCGCCTTTTCGCAGCGGATGCCGCCGGTGCAGAACATCGCAACCTTGCGGCCGTCGAGTTGGTCGCGGTGTTTTTCCACCCAGGCCGGGAATTCGCGAAAGCTCGACGTGCGCGGGTCCACCGCGCCCTCGAACGTGCCGATCGACACTTCGTACGCGTTGCGTGTGTCGATGACGATGGTGCCGGGGTCCGAGATCAGCGCGTTCCAGTCGGCCGGCGCGACATAGGTCCCCGCACCCGTCGCCGGGTCGAGGTCTTCGACGCCCATGGTGACGATCTCGCGCTTCAGCCGCACCTTCATGCGATGGAACGGCATTTCGGCGGCAGTGCTGTATTTGACCTCGAGATCGGCAAGACCCTCGATGGCCTCGAGATAAGCGATCAGGTCGGCTATGTCGGTTTCGCTGCCGGCGACCGTGCCGTTAATGCCCTCCTGCGCCAGAAGCAGCGTGCCCTTGATGCCGCGCCCGCAGCAGAAGGCGGCAAGCGGCGTGCGCAAGACCCGCAGCGCGTCGAAGTCGCCCAGCCTCGCAAATTTGTAGAGCGCGGCGACGCGCACGGGTTCATGGTTGGTCATCGCCAAGCCACTAGACCGTGGTCAAAGCGGATTCAAGGCAGAGCTAAAGACACTTCGTCGGTATTCGCCCGCAGGCTCGTTGGCCGACATGTGACATCGCGGCAGGCCGAGTTTCGTGGACTCGGAATCGGCCTTCTGCTAATCGGTTGAAATCACCCAGGGAGAGAAAAGCCAATGCCCAGCAAGACCGAAAAGCTCCTGTCGCTGCTCAATGGCCAGCCGGTCATTCCGGTGCTGAAGATCGCCAATGTCGCGGACGCCGTCCCGCTCGCCCAGGCGCTGGCCGCCGGCGGCCTGCCGGCGATCGAGATCACGCTGAGAACCGCCGATGCGCTGGAAGCGATCCGCCGCGTGGCCGGTGAGGTCGAGGGCGCCATTGTCGGCGCCGGCACAATTCTCGATGCCAAGCAGTTCGACCAGGCAGCGGCGGCTGGCTCGAAGTTCATCGTCAGCCCCGGCATCACGCGCGAGTTGCTGGCGGCGGCCAAGGACAGCGACGTTCCCTTGCTGCCCGGCGCCATCACGCCCGGCGAGATCATGGCTGCCCGCGAGGCCGGCCTGCGGTTCCTGAAATTCTTCCCGGCCGAACAATCCGGCGGCATCGCCTCGCTGAAGGCCTTTGCCTCGCCGCTGGCCGACGTGAAATTCTGCCCGACCGGCGGCATCTCGGCCAAGAACGCCGCCGACTATCTCAGCCTGTCCAACGTTATCTGCGTCGGCGGCTCGTGGGTGGCGCCGGACGAGTTGGTCAAGGCCGGCAAGTGGGATGAGATCGAGGCGCTCGCACAGACCGCGAGCAAGCTCGGAAAATAACCTCCGCTACTTTATCTTTGCGCAATCCCAAGGGAAGCGCTCCGCGCTTTCCCGGGAAAATCACAGTGTTCCCGGAATTGCACTCGGCACAAAAACCCGCCAGCTGCGCCGACCGGGTTTGCTACGCGTTGAGATTTTGGTTCCCGCTCAAGGGCTCGAACCTCGATTCACGCCTTCAAAGGGCGCTGTCCTACCATTAGACGAAGCGGGAATGCAGCTTGGTGGTTAGCATTCTGTGGCGATGGAAGCCAGTGCTCGAGATCTCGCTAAAAACAAAAGCCGCACGGGTTGCCCAGCGCGGCTTCGAGTCGATAACGCCCCGGTCACGCCCTTACTTCGTCTGGAAGCGGGCGACCGAAAGGAATTTTACGGCATTGCCGGTGAAGCGGTTGGCATCGGCCATCTGGTTGTCCGCCTGGAAGCCTGCGGTGTAGACCTCGCTCGGCGGCGTATGCACGATGTTGTAGGCATAGCGCGGCGCAGTCGTCGGGCTGGAAACGGTGGCGATGTTGTCGCCGCTGCTCAGCGCCCAGCGCGTCGCCTGCGGTTCGGCCGCCACCACCACTGCCTTCGGTCCTGGCTTCAGGTCGCGAGCCGAAGCCCTTGCTTCCTTGCGTGTCGTCTTGACGCCGGCGCCGATCACCGAGGCTGGATCGGTACCGGCGGGACGGGCAGCAATAGCACCGCGCGGCGATGCGGCATCGACACCTGACGGATCGTTGAACGCCGAGCGAGGCTCGAGCGACGCAACCTGATAGTCGTCGGTAGCACCGGCTGTATCGGCGGCGCTGGCCTGTTCGAGAACCGCCTTGACCTCGTCCGGACGCTGCGACGGCAGCACCGAGAACGCGTCGGTTGCGGTCTGCTTGTGGGCAGCCGTATCGGCCAGCGCCAGCAGAACGCCCTTGTCCTGCGGCGCAAGCTCAGCCGGCGGCGAAGAGCGGTCGGGACGCCAGGTCGGCAACGGGACGTTGACCGCGACCTGCGCCGGAGCGGCAGCTTGATCGGCCCCCTGGTCGGCATTGCTCGCATCGGCCGTGCCGAACGGCACATTGGCCGGCGCCTGCGCCGTCGCCACCGTCTGTTCGGTGGTGGCATCGGCCACGCCGAACGGCACGGTCTCAGGTTGTTGCGCGCCGACATCGGCCTTCGGCCGCGGTGCGAAAGCGGGCAGCGGCACTTCCTTGGCGGGCAGCGCGGCGATGATCGTCTCCGGCGTGTCCTGCGGCTCCGAATCGTCAGCGCTGTCGTCGGCAAGCTGCGGAATGTTGGCGCGCTTGGCGTTCTGCGGCGACACGATCGCGATGCCAGGCAGATTGCTGTTGTTGTTGCTCGTGGCAGCCAGCACCGGCTTCACGCTTCTCGGCGGCGGCGCGGCGGTAGCGACATCGGCGCTGTCGTCGGCTTCGTCTTCACCGCCACCGCCAAAGAACGCGGACAGGAAGCCACCGGATTTCTTGGTGCTGCCGCCTGCGCTGGCCATCATGATGGCAGGAGAACCGGCGCCCTTGCGCGCCTTGTAGGAGGCGAGCGCTTGGTCATAACCCGGCAACGGCCTGCCGTCGCTCGGCACATGCAGCGTCTTGCCATTGGGGAACAGGCTGACCAGTTCCTGGCGGCTGATGCCTGGCCAATGCCGCACATTGCCGACGTCCATGTGGACGAAGGGCGAACCCGACGACGGATAGTAGCCGACGCCGCCGCCCTGCATCTTCAGGCCGATGTTGCGCAGCTTTTTCAGCGGCACACCCGGAATGTAGAAGTCCATCGCCTTGCCCAGCATATGCTGGCTTTCCTTGGCGACACCGCGGCTGCGGCTGCGCAGCATCGAATTGGTCGACGGCGAGCGATAGCCGCAAACGACCTGGATGTAGTCGGTGGCGCCGGCCTGCCGGTAAGCTTCCCAGACCAGATCGAGCAGGCGCGGATCCATCTTGGTCGGTTCGTTGCGACGCCAGTCGCGCAGGATGACGTTGATCTTCCTGAGGCCTGCCGGATCGTAGCGGCCATTGCGCTTGTAGACGATCTCGGCCTTTTCGTGCGTGTGGAGGTGATAGAGCTTGAGCGAGCGCGTTTCAGCGCTGGCGCCGGCAGCAGTTGCGGCGAGGAAAGCGAACGCAACGATCAACGCTGCCAGCCATCTCGGCCAGACGCCCATGTGATCGCGCCGCCCGTTTCTGTGTCGTTCGACTTTGTTCAAATCAAAAGGCCTTGCAGGCTGCCGTTTGTCCCCGGATTTGTCCAAACGGATGCGTGGTTCTCACATCCGAATATCGATCCTAATGGTTAATCATCGCTTATTGAAGCCGAAATGCGGTAACACCGTGGCGATATCCCGTCAAAAATAATACACAGGATTTCTTGGTAAACTGCTGGTTTAGATCAAGATTCAGCCTTTTCCCGCTACACGATCTGTTACCGCTGGCCTTAATGCGTGAACAACGCTGTCCGCATCAGCCATATTCCCGCCCCAACCCTTATGCAGCGCCGGATGTGGCATGGCAAGCTGGTCCCGGCCTTGCGTTGGCAAGCTGTGGAATTCGGCGTTCAGGAGGCAAGGCGGTCGAGGCGGCCGGTTTCCGGGTCGATGCCGTATTCCTTGAGCTTGCGGTAGAGCGTCGAGCGGCCGATGCCGAGACGCCGTGCGACCTCGCTCATCTGGCCGTTGTAATGGTCGATGGCGAGCTTGATCATTTCGAGTTCGACATCGGCCAGCGCACGCACATTGCCACGCTCGTCCAGCGCCCTCAATGTGCCGAAACGCTGAAGCAACCTGGCCGGAGGGGCGAGCTCGGCAGCTGCAGTACCGGCATCATCAGTCTGCGCGCCATCGCCTTGCGATCCGGTGCTCAAGGCCATGCCGGGGTCCGACAAGGACGCATCGGCGTCGAGATTGACGGTGCCGTCGACCTGCGCCCGGATCTGCGGAAATTCGTCAGTCGTGAGCACATCGCCTTCGGCAAGCACCGAGGCCCTGAACACGGCGTTTTCCAGCTGCCTGATGTTTCCCGGCCAATCATAGGCCTGCAGCATGGCCAGTGCGGCATCCGAGATGCCGTGCAGGCGATTGCCCGCCGGCGCCACCTTGTCCATGAAATGCTTGACCAGATAGGGGATGTCGTCGCGGCGGTCGCGCAGCGGCGGCACGACGATCGGGTAAACGTTGAGCCGGTAGAACAGGTCCTCGCGAAACTTGCCGTCCTTGACCTGCTGCAGAAGGTTGCGGTGCGTGGCCGAGATCAGCCTGATGTCGACCCTGACGGTGGAACGGCCGCCGACCGGATCGACCTCGCCATCCTGCACGGCGCGCAACAGCTTGACCTGCACGTCGAGCGGCAGGTCGCCGATCTCATCCAGGAACAGGGTGCCCGAATGCGCCTCGACGAACTTGCCGGTGTGCTTTTCGGTGGCGCCGGTGAACGAACCTTTTTCGTGACCGAACAGGATCGATTCGACCAGATTGTCGGGGATGGCGCCGCAATTGACGGTGACGAACGGCTTTGTGCGGCGTTCGCCGCTGCCCTGGATGGCGCGCGCCACCAATTCCTTGCCGACGCCCGATTCGCCCTCGATCAGGATCGGGATGTTGGAGGCCGCAGCCTTCTGGCCGAGGCGGATAACCCGGTCCATCGCCGGGCTGTGCGTAATCATGTCCTTGAATGTCAGGTGGCCGCCGCGACGCCGCGACGTGCGCTTGACCTCGTCCTCGACGGCCTCGACCTTGAGCGCGTTGCCGATCGCGGTCTGCAGCCGGTCGGGAGACGCCGGCTTGACGACAAAATCGAAAGCGCCGTGGCGCATCGCCGAAACCACCGTTTCGATGCCGCCCTGCGCAGTCTGCACGATGACGGGAACAGTGATGCCGCGCTCGCGCATCGCCTTCAGCACGCCGATGCCGTCGAGGCCCGGCATGACAAGGTCGAGGATGACTGCCGAAATATCCCTCGCATTGGGTCCGTCAAGCGCGCTCAGACCGGCCTCGCCGCCATCGGCAACGATGGCGCTGTGGCCGAATTTCGTCACCGCCGCCTCGAGCAGCCGGCGCTGCACGGGATCGTCATCGACTATAAGAATGGAACCTGTCATGACTGATTTGAGTTGCCCGCCTGGGAAATTCCCATGGATCATCTTGGCACAGGGTTCTAAACAAGGTTTCAAAAAACCCGGTGAACGAATTCCTTAGGATTTGACCGGCTTGTCCTTTCCCCTTGATTCCAGAAGGTAATTGTTGATGAGCAGGATTCTCGATCGGCAGCTTGCGGCGGTAGCGTCCGGTCAAAGCGCGGCGGAACTCGGCGACCTGCCGGAATGGAATCTCGCCGATCTTTATTCCGGCATGGAGGCGCCCGAACTGAAGCGCGACCTTGCCAAGGCGGCGGCCGATGCCGTCGCCTTCGAGAACCGCTGGAAGGGCACGCTGGCTGCGGAGGCCGAGCGCGGCAGCGCCGGCAGGCTTGGCGAGGCGCTGACAGCCTATGAGGCGCTGGAGGAACTGATCGGCCGCATCGTCTCCTATGCCGGCCTGATCTATGCCGGCAACACCGCCGATCCGCAGCGCGCAAAGCTCTATGGCGACATCCAGGAGAAGATGACCGACGCCAGCGCGCATCTTTTGTTCTTCGCGCTGGAGCTGAACCTGATCGACGACAAGGCGCTCGAAGCAGCCCTCGCCGCCGACGCCGGCTTTGCCCATTACCGCCCCTGGGTGCTCGACCTCAGAATGGACAAGCCCTACCAGCTCGAGGACCGGGTCGAGCAGCTGTTCCATGAGAAATCGATCACCGGACGCGGTGCCTGGAACCGGCTGTTCGACGAGACGATGACCGATCTGCGCTTCGACATAGACGGCGAGGAACTGACGCTGGAGCCGGCGCTGAACCGCCTCCAGGACGCCGATGGGGAGGTCCGCCGCCGCGCCTCCGAAGCGCTGGCCGCAACCTTCCGCAAGAGCCTGCGCACCTTCACGCTGATCACCAACACGCTGGCCAAGGACAAGGAGATTTCCGACCGCTGGCGCGGCTTCGAGGACATCGCCGATTCACGCCATCTCGCCAACCGCGTCGAGCGCAGCGTGGTTGATGCGCTGGCGTCGGCCGTGCGCGAAGCCTATCCGCGCCTGTCTCATCGCTACTACGCGATGAAGGCGCGCTGGCTCGGCATGGAGGTGATGAACCACTGGGACCGCAACGCCCCCTTGCCCGAGACGCCGCAGGCCGTGATCCCTTGGGACGACGCCAGGAACACTGTGCTGTCGGCCTATCAGCGCTTTTCCCCCGACATGGCGGAGATCGCCCGCACCTTCTTCGACCGCAACTGGATCGACGCGCCGGTCAGGCCCGGCAAGTCGCCCGGCGCCTTCGCCCATCCGACCGTGCCTTCGGCGCACCCTTACGTGCTGCTCAACTACATGGGCAAGCCGCGCGATGTGATGACGCTGGCGCATGAGCTCGGCCACGGCGTGCATCAGGTGCTGGCCGGCGGCCAGGGCGCGCTGATGGCTTCGACGCCGCTGACTTTGGCCGAGACGGCCTCGGTGTTCGGCGAGATGCTGACCTTCCGTTCGCTGCTCGACCAGACCACCGACAAGCGCGAGCGCAAGGCGATGCTCGCCCAGAAGGTCGAGGACATGATCAACACGGTCGTGCGCCAGATCGCCTTCTACGAGTTCGAGCGCAAGGTGCATGCAGAGCGCAAGAACGGCGAACTGACCTCCGACAAGCTCGGCCAGTTCTGGCTCGAGGTGCAGGCCGAAAGCCTGGGGCCGGCGATCAAGCTGCGCGAGGGCTATGAGGTCTTCTGGACCTACATCCCGCACTTCGTCCACTCCCCCTTCTACGTCTACGCCTATGCCTTTGGCGACTGCCTGGTGAACTCGCTCTACGCGGTCTACCAGAACGCTGAGCATGGCTTCCAGGATAAGTATTTCGAGATGTTGCGCGCCGGCGGCACCAAGCATCACTCGGAGCTTCTCGCGCCCTTCGGCCTCGACGCCACCGACCCCGCCTTCTGGCAGATCGGGCTTGGCGTGATCGGCGGCCTGATCGACGAGTTGGAAGCGCTCGACAGTTAATGCGCGCACCCATTGGACCGATGGCGCAGAGTGGCAGGTTCAGCAGCGGCCTCGACTTTGCAGAATCGCAGAACAGTTTAGCCGGGATGCATGTGACGGCAGCGCTGTTCTTGTTCTAAATACCTGTTCTTGAATAACTCTCCGGCGAAATTTTCCGTTAGCTTTCCCGAAGCCGTATGATAGCTTTCCGACCGAAGCTCAGCCGGGCGCGCGGCTTAAGGCCGGACAGCATCCCGGCCCATGGCAGCGGTCTGACGAATGCGACAGCGACGGTTGGCAATGGGCGGCAAAGCCGAACGCCGACACTCGACGACAGACCGGCTGTTCCCTGAGCCGCCGAACCACATTGGATGATCCGATCTGCCAAGGTCATGACTTGGGACGGCGGCGGACGGATCCGACTGGAGAGAGACGATGACCTTCTTTTACATTGTCCTGGCGTTCCTTGTAGGTGTGTTGGTTGGCTGGTTTATCTGGGGCCGGCTGCGCGGCGAACTTGACAGCCTGCGCGGCGATCTCGACCGCACCCGCAGCGAGCGTGACAGACTGCGCGCCGACGCCGATCGCCTGACTGGCGAACTCGACGCCTGCGGCAAGACCCGCGCCGATCTCGAACGCCGGCTGCGTGAAACATCGGCTCCATCCGCCAAGCCTTCAAGTTCGGCGCCGGCCGCGCTGGTATCGACAGCGGCAAAGGCCAAGTCCGCCCCGGCCGCGAAACCGGCCCCCGCCAAACCCGCCGCGGCCAAACCAGCTGCGGCCAAATCCGCGGCCGCAAAACCAGCGGCCAGCAAACCTGCCGCCGCCAAGGCCGCGCCCAAAGCCGCTGCTTCAAAGCCCGCCGCCGTCCCGAAGAAGGCCGCCCCGGCAGCTGGGAAGGCCGATAATCTGCGCCGCCTGATCGGTATCGGCCCGGTCAACGACAAACTGCTCAAGGGCCTTGGCGTCACGACCTACGCGCAGATCGCCGGCTGGACCGCGGCCGACGTCAAGCGCATCGAGGACACGCTGAATTTCGACGGCCGCATCGCTCGCGAAAAGTGGGTCGAGCAGGCCAAGCTGCTTGCCGCCGGCGACGAAAAGGAGTTCGCACGCCAATTCCCGAGCGCCGGGACCGCCAACAACAGCTGATCCGTCATCGGCAACATAACCAGAAGGCGGCGCTCTCGGGCGCCGTCTTTGTTTTTGCATTCGCCACTGTCTTTGCGCCCTGCGACGCCGCTCCCTCGATTGCACGCCGCCCGGCCCCCATATAGAGCGGTTCTGGCGTCATCGACCGCAGTACCCGAGCCCCATGCCCCTGCCCTCTGCCATTTTCCGCAACGATGAAAGCGGCCGTCAGTTGGTCTTCGACCACCCGGCCGACATCATCATTGCCTATGATGCCAAGGATTTTCTGCCGGCGCTGGCGGCTGCGCAGGCGGCGAGCGATGCCGGCAAATGGCTGGCCGGCTATTTCTCCTACGAAGCGGGCTATCTGCTCGAACCGAAACTCGTGCCGCTGCTGCCTGAAGGCCGGCGCGCGCCATTGGTTTGTCTGGGTGTCTTCGATGCTCCGGCCGAAGAGGCCGTGCCGCGCAACGATGCGCCGGCCACCAATGGCCCCATCTTCGACGCCAGGGCCAGTTGGTCCGCTCAGGACTACGCCAAACGCTTCGCGCGCCTTCACGACCACATCCGCAAGGGCGACTGCTACCAAGGCAACCTGACCTTTCCGGTCCGTGCCCAATGGTCGGGCGATCCGGTTGCTGCCTTCGACGCACTGACAGGACGCCAGCCGGTCAAGTATGGCGCACTGATTTCGCTCGGCGATCCCATCGTCTTGTCGCGTTCGCCCGAGCTGTTCTTCGAGATCAATGCCGAAGGCATGATCGAAACCCATCCGATGAAGGGTACCGCACCGCGCGGCGCGACCAAGGCCGAGGACGCGCGGTTGAAGTCCTTCTTGCGCAGCGACGAAAAGAACCAGGCCGAGAACCGGATGATCGTCGATCTCCTGCGCAACGACATCTCCCTGATCAGCGAGATCGGCACGCTCGAAGTGCCGGAACTGTTCCGCATCGAGAGCTACCCGACCGTCCATCAGATGGTGAGCCGTGTGCGGGCGAAGCTTCTGCCTGATCTCGGCATCCGCCAAATCTTTGGCGCGCTGTTTCCCTGTGGCTCGATTACCGGCGCACCGAAAATCCGCGCCATGGAAATCCTGCACGAGCTGGAAGAGACACCGCGCGACGTCTATTGCGGCGCCATCGGCTGGATCGCGCCTGGCGGCATGATGCGCTTTTCGGTGGCGATCCGCACCATATCGCTCTTTTCCAGTGGCGAGGCCGTTTACAATGTCGGCGGCGGCGTCGTCTTCGATTCGACGGCGCAAGAGGAGTATCAGGAGTGTCTGCTGAAGGCGCGCTTCGCGACGGGGACACCGCCGATTTCGAGCTGATCGAGACCATGCGCTGGGAGCCCGGCCAGGGCTTTCTGCGCTTCGAACGCCATCTCGCGCGCCTTTACGGCTCGGCGGAAGAACTCGGCTTTGCCTGCGATCCGCAGCTAATCGGCGAGGTGCTGGCGAATACTATCGGGGCGCAGCAGACGGCGCTGCGCACCCGGCTCGCCCTGCAGCGCAATGGCGAAGTGACCGCCTCGGTCCAGCCCTATGAGCCGTTCGCCGCCGACAAGGTCTGGCGGCTGCGACTGGCGCGGGTCCGGCTCTCTTCCTCGGACGCGCTGCTGCGCCACAAGACCAGCCGGCGACAGATCTACACCCACGCCCGCTCCGAATATCTGATCACCCAGGCCGACGAAGTGTTGCTCGCAAATGAGCGCAGCGAAATCTGCGAAGGCACCATCACCAACGTCTTCGCCGATTTCGGTGATGGCATGCTGATGACACCCAGGCTCGACTGCGGCCTGCTGCCTGGCGTATTGCGCGCCGAGCTGCTGGACGAAGGCCGCGCCCAGGAGGCGATCTACAGCTATGACGAGTTGAAATCCGCCAAAACACTGTTCGTCGGCAATTCTCTGCGCGGCTTGATCCCGGCAACATTGGCCTGATACGAAGCGGCTGCGAGAATAACCGCCGGCATTGGACACTTTCTAGCGAAGCATGAATTCTCGTCAGCCCACGCACACGCCCTATGATGGCTCCTCAAAGCTCTTCACCATCGGGCTGAAGCCGCTCGAACTCGACAAGTGGATCGAGGTCGACCGGTATCTCTTCGACCATCTCGCCGAAAAGCGCCGGCTGTATGCCGAAATCCCCGACAAGGTGTTTGTCGAGGAAGACGGCACGCGCGACGCCCAGCGCGAAGTGCGCGGCCTCATCGAAGCACATCTGCTGTCGACATTTCCCGGGATGTACCGGCGCACCAATGCCGGGGTTGAGGTCATTGGCGCCAAAGCCGACTCTGACGCCACCTTCCCCGATGCCCCGCTGGTCGCAGCGTCGCTGCTCGTCCAGGAAGACCTGATCCTGATGCGCCGTGACGACACGGGCTGGCGACTCGCCGCCGGCTCGCTGTGCTTCCCGTCATCCTGGTCGCTGGTCGAGAAATTCGGCCGGCCGCTGCAGCAGATCCACGCACCGGTGCCCGGCTTCGGTCCGGGCACCAGGCCGGCCGAGCTCATCAACCGCATGTTCGACGGCCTGCAGGGTCAGGCTGTCGAACGCTTCAACTGGTCGATCCAGGCCGGCGACGCGCTCTATCATCCGCTCTCCAATGTCGAGCGCATCGACCGCGCCACCAGGCGCCCCTCGCGATTTCCCGACGGCGACGTCAACACCCATGCCTTCATCCGCGTGGAGCGCCAGACGCTGCGCAAACTGCCTCTGTCGCGCGACATCCTGTTCACCATCCGCATCCATCTCGACCCGCTGAAAGTGCTGGCGCGGCATCCCGACCGGGCAACGCTTGCCGCCTCTTTCGCGGCGCAATTGCAGGCGCTGGATGAGGCTCAACTCGACTACAAGGGGATGACATCAGACCGTGACCGGCTGGTGCAACGCCTGCAAACCATGGCTAAGGAGTGACGATGATCCGACATGTTCTGAAGCTAGCCGTCCTGCTCGGTGCATTCCTGGCGTTGCCGGCAACAGCGCATGCGGAACCGGTGACCTATGCGGGGAAGCTCGGCAACATCGACATCGTCGTCGAGTTTACCGGTGATCCGGCGACGGCTGGAGAGGCACTGGCGGCGCGCTATTTCTACCGCTCCAAGGGCGTCGATATTCCTCTGCAGGCGAAGTCGAGCAAGGGCGCCACCTTTCAATTGGCCGAGGAAGAAGCCTGCGATGCCAAGAAGTGCGGCGACGGCCAGGCTCCACCCATCGGCGCCGTCTGGCGGTTGAGTTCCGCCGACAAGGGCAAGACGCTGGAAGGCACCTGGACGGCCAAGAAGACCCTGCCGCTGAAGCTGACAAGGATCGCCAGCCGTGCCCAGACGGAGACGCCGGCGACGACGCCACGCGATCTCTATGATTTCACCGACATGACATTCTCGGGCGACGATGCGCCGATCACCATGGCGGCATCGCCCTACGACTATCTCAAGCTGGATTTCGCGCCCGAGGCAGACGCCAAGGAAGGTTGGCCGGATGCAGCCTACAGCTATGTCACCGATCCGCGCACCAAATTCGCCAGGCCGCGCATCGTCGATCTCGCCGGCGGCGCGCCGATCGAAGCCGCCAATGCCTTGCTGCAGAACCGCCATTGGCATGACAGCCTCAGCGCCTTGACGTGCGCGGCGCTGCAATACGCCGGCTTCCACGATGGACCACCGATGGAGGGCATGGATGACGATTCGCTTGGCGGCTATGAAGACTCGACGTTCAAAGTTACGTCATTGACGCCGAAGCTGATGAGTTGGTCCGAATCCGGCAGCCTCTATTGCGGCGGTGCGCATCCGAACAACTATTCCGACGCCTATGTCATGGACGTGCGCCGTGGCGCCTTGCTTACCCTTCAGGACATGTTTTCCGATACGGTCGACGGCAAGCCAGGCCCCTCGCTGGCCACCTTCGTCAAAGAGAAGCGCAAGAAGCCCAGCGACCAGACCGAGGTGGATTACGAGGCCGAATGCGGCATCGACGATTTGATCGGCGACTATCTCGGCGCCAGCCTGAAGCGCGATGGCGACAGGCAGGTTCTGGTCTTCGGCCTGCAAGGTTTGCCCAACGTCATCCAGGCTTGCGGCGGCGATCTCGTTGAAATGCCGGTCTCCGAAGCACAAGCGCTGTTCACACCGGAATTCGCGAAACTGCTCGAACCGTAGGCGTATCTGCACGGCCGGGAACTAACCTTATCCCTGCTTTTCGCTTTATTGTGACAATGATCTATGGTTTGTCGCGCGGCGGTCGAACGGCCGTTTGGCGCGTTGCTTGAAGGAGTGCTCGATAAAATGGCGAATGAAAACTGGCCCGTTTACGGTGAAATCACCGGCCCTGTCGTGATGATCGGCTTTGGTTCGATCGGACGGGGAACGCTGCCTCTGATCGAGCGCCATTTCAAATTCGACAAGTCGCGCATGACGGTCATCGACCCGCTCGACACCGACCGCAAGCTGCTCGACGAGCGCGGCATCGCCTTCGTCCAGGAGCACGTGACCGAGAAGAACTACAAGAAACTGTTGACGCCGCTTTTGACCAATGGCGGCGGCCAGGGCTTTTGCATCAATCTGTCGGTCGATACCGGCTCGGTCGACCTGATGCGGCTCTGCCGCAAGCTCGGCGTGCTCTACATCGACACCGTCGTCGAGCCGTGGCTCGGCTTCTATTTCGACGCCAAGGCCGACAATGCCAGCCGCACCAACTACGCGCTGCGCGAAGCCTTGATCAAGGAGAAGCACGACAAGCCCGGCGGCGCTACCGCGGTTTCGACCTGTGGCGCCAATCCGGGCATGGTCTCGTGGTTCGTCAAGCAGGCGCTGCTGAACCTTGCCGGCGACCTCGGCCTCGAGTTTTCCGAACCCGCGCAGGACGACCGTGACGGCTGGGCGAAGCTGATGAAGAAGGCCGGCGTCAAGGGCATCCACATCGCCGAGCGCGACACCCAGCGCACCAAGAAGCCGAAGCCGATGAACGTGTTCTGGAACACCTGGTCGGTCGAAGGTTTCATCTCGGAAGGGCTGCAGCCGGCCGAGCTCGGCTGGGGCACGCATGAGAGATGGATGCCGAAGAACGGCAAGGAGCACAAGCATGGCTCCAAGGCTGCGATCTATCTCGAACAGCCCGGCGCCAACACCCGCGTGCGCTCCTGGTGCCCGACGCCGGGCGCGCAATACGGTTTCCTGGTGACGCATAATGAGGCGATCTCGATCGCCGACTTCTTCACCGTGCGCGGTAAGAAGGGCAAGGTCCAATACCGCCCGACCTGCCACTATGCCTATCACCCCTGCAACGACGCCGTGTTGTCACTCCACGAAATGTTCGGCGCTGCCGGCAAGCCGCAGCCGGTCCACCATGTGCTCGACGAAAACGAGCTGGTCGACGGCGTCGACGAGCTTGGCGTGCTGCTCTACGGCCATGCCAAGAACGCCTACTGGTACGGTTCGCAGCTGTCGCTGGCCGAAGCCCGCAAGCTGGCGCCCTACCAGAACGCTACCGGCATGCAGGTCACCTCGGCCGTGCTCGCCGGCATGGTCTGGGCGCTGGAAAACCCGGAAGCCGGCATCGTCGAGGCCGACGAGATGGACTACAAGCGCTGCCTGGAAGTGCAGTCCCAGTATCTCGGACCGGTCAAGGGCTACTACACCGACTGGACGCCGCTCGATAACCGTCCGGGCCTGTTTCCCGAAGACCTCGACAAAAGCGACCCGTGGCAATTCCGCAACATCCTCGTTCGATAGCGGTTCCATACCCCTGCCTCACTGCCTTGCAATCGCCCGGAAATCGGGCGATTGAAGGGATGCGGACGAGAGCAGTGTGCATCCATTTGGACGCACGAGGGACGGCTCTGGAAACTTGAGGCCACGCACATCGTGTTCCCCAAAACGTCGTTTGACGATTGGGCCGATGCGTCAGGAGAGGATTTGATATGACGATTGCGCGCAAAATTCTTTCTGCGGGCGCGGCGGGCGTTCTTGCGACGATGCTTGCCGCCTGCACCACCGGCGGCTCCGACGGGCCACCGATCTCATCGCAGGCGCGAGGCGTCGAAGGCTCATGGCTGAACGCCGAAGGCAAGGCGGTCTCGACATTGAACGGCGGCGTCTTCACCACCGTTTCGGCGGAGACCGGTGAGAAATTCGCTGACGGCAGCTACACCAAGACCGGCGCCACCTCGGTCGAGATCAACGGAACCTCGCTTATCCGGCAGCAGCCAATCGCTTTCAACTGCCTGCTGGTGTCCATAAACCAGCTGAATTGCACCAGCTCCGCCGGGCAGAACTTCGTGCTGACCAGGCGCGGCTGAACCTTTCCCATGCGGCTTTGCGGATGGCGGCGCCGCGATGCCGCCGCCTCTTTTATGCCGGCAAACCGATGCCGGTTATCCGCCCTGATTCTTCTTGCATCGCCACAACCGCGATGTGAACATACCCGAAATGCTGGCTGTTATCCTGCAGTCGGGCAAGAGCGTTAAACGCCTTTGATCATATCCGGGAGACGAAGATGAAGAAGCTCGCCGCCATTGCCGCCCTCTCTGCCTCGACACTCGGCCTGTCGGCCGCACCATCCTTTGCCGACTACACGTTGAACATCCTGCATTTCAACGATTGGCACAGCCGCATCGAAGGCAACAACAAATACGAGTCGACCTGCTCGGCCGAGGAAGAGACCAAGGGTGAGTGCATCGGCGGCGCCGGCCGGCTGGTCACCGCGATCGCACAGGAGCGCAAGAAGCTCGAAGGCCAGAACGTGCTGCTGCTCAATGCCGGCGACAGCTTTCAGGGATCGCTGTTCTACATCACCTACAAGGGCACGGCGGAGGAGGAATTCCTCAATCAGATCAAGCCCGACGCGGTGACGCTCGGCAACCACGAATTCGACGATGGCGAGAGCGCGCTGGTGCCTTATCTCGACAAGGCGAAGTTCCCGATCGTCAGCGCCAATGTCGTGCCCAACGACAAGTCCGGCGCCGCAGGCAAGATCAAGCCGTCGATTGTGCTTGAGGTCGGCGGCCAGAAGATCGGCATTGTCGGCGCCGTGACCAACGACACGCCGGAACTCGCCTCTCCCGGCCCCAACATTACCATCGAGGACGACGTCAAGTCGATCACCGCCGAGGTCGAGAAGCTGAAGGCGCAAGGCGTCAACAAGATCATTGCCGTCACCCATATCGGCTACAGGCGCGAGCGCGATGTCATCGCCAAGATCCCGGGCATCGATGTGGTGGTCGGCGGCCACAGCCATTCGCTTTTGTCCAACACCGACCCGAAGGCTGAAGGCCCCTACCCGACGATGGTCGACAACCCCGACGGCTCCAAGGTGCCTGTGGTGCAGGCCGCGTCCTATTCGAAATATCTCGGCGAATTCAAGGTCGTGTTCGACGACAATGGCAACGTCAAGGAAGCCAGCGGCGACCCGATCTTCCTCGACAAGTCGATCACTCCCGATCCGGCCGTTCTTGCCCGCATCAAGGAGCTTGGCGCGCCGATCGAGGCGCTGAAGAACAAGGAAGTGGCCGAGACCACCGAGGCCATCGACGGCAGCCGCGAAAGCTGCCGCACCAAGGAATGCGCGATGGGCAACCTCGTCTCCGACGCCATCCTCGACCGCGTCAAGGGACAGGGCGTCGAGATCGTCGTCTCGAATGGCGGCGGCCTGCGTGCTTCGATCGACAAGGGCACCGTCACCATGGGCGAGGTGCTGACCGTGCTGCCGTTCCAGAACACGCTGGCGACCTTCCAGATTTCCGGCAAGGATCTGGTTGCCGGGCTGGAAAACGGCGTCAGCCAGTTCGAGGACGGCGGCGGCCGCTTCCCGCAGGTGGCAGGTCTCAAATACTCCTTCGACAAGTCGGTCGCGCCCAATGCCGGCCGAGTCAAGTCGGTCGAGGTGATGCAGAACGGTGCCTGGGCGCCGATCAATCCGGACAAGGACTATCTGGTCGCCACCAACAATTACGTCCGCCAGGGCGGCGACGGCTACAAGGTCTTCGCCGAGAAGGCCAAGAACGCCTATGATTACGGCCCGGGCCTCGAACAGGTGGTCGCCGACTATCTCGCCGCGCACCGGCCCTATACGCCCAAGCTCGACGGCCGCATCACCGAGGTTGCCGCAACCGTAGCGGCTGCCCCGGCCGCCGAGCCGGCAAAACCAGCCGAACCGGCACCTGCTCCAGCGGAACCGGCAAAACCGGCCGAGGCTGCACCGGCGGAGCCGGCGATGCCCGCATTGCCGGCAGGCTCCGGCGACATCACCACCACGCCGCCGACTGTCCCGGCGGAAACCGCCCCGGCAACGCCGGCTCCGGCCGAACCGGCAAAACCGGCCGAAGCCGCACCTGCTCCGGCAAAGCCGGCTGACGCCGCCCCGGCCGAAGCCAGCCATGTCATCGTCGCCGGCGATACCTATTGGGATCTCGCCAAAAAGGCCTACGGCGACGGCGCCAAGTGGAAGGTGATCTCCGAGGCCAACAAAGGCTACGAACCACGCCGGCTTCCTGTCGGCGCGACCTTGACCATTCCGGCGAAGTAACCTCGCTTCGCACTTGCGACCAGCAAAACGCGTCCGGGTAACCGGACGGGTTTTTGGCTTTCAAGGTAAGGTGCGGCCAGACGCAGCATTGAAAACTCGCGCCGCATCGCTAGTTTCGCCCGACATCGTCGGTTTTCGCGGTGTCGGGAGACCTTCATGACGCTTTCCACGCCTGTCGACCCCAAAGCCGCGAAAGCGCTCGACCCGCTACCGGCCGGACATCCGCCGGTAAAGGCAGGCAAGATCGGCGTCATGCTGGTCAATCTCGGCACGCCGGACGGCACCGATTTCAAGCCGATGTGGCGCTATCTCCGCGAATTCCTGTCCGATCCGCGGGTCATCGAGCTCAACAAGGCGATCTGGTATCCGATCCTCTACGGCTTGGTGCTGACCACGAGACCGAACAAGTCCGGCGCCAATTACGCCAGGATATGGAACCGCGAGAGGAACGAGTCGCCGCTGCGCACCTACACCCGGGCGCAGGGCGAAAAGCTGGCCGCAGCGCTCATCGACCTACCCGATGTCGTGGTCGACTGGGCGATGCGCTACGGCAACCCCTCGACCGCGAGCGTCGCGCAAAGGCTGGTCGAGCAAGGCTGCGACCGCATCCTGTCGTTCCCACTCTACCCGCAATACTCCGCGACCACCACCGCGACCGCCAACGACCAGCTGTTTCGCGCCTTGATGAAGATGCGCCGCGCGCCTGCCGTGCGCAGTGTTCCGCCCTACTATGACGAGCCGGTCTACATCGAGGCGCTCGCCCATTCGATCGAACGGCATCTGGCAACGCTAGACTTCGAGCCCGAGGTGGTCATCACCTCCTATCACGGCATCCCGAAGCCCTATTTCGAGAAGGGCGATCCCTATCACTGCCACTGCCAGAAGACGACACGGCTGTTGCGTGAACGACTGGGGTGGGATGAAAAGAAGCTGATCATCACCTTCCAGTCGCGCTTCGGCGCCCAGGAATGGCTGCAGCCCTACACCGACAAGACGGTCGAGAAACTGGCGAAGGACGGCGTGAAATCGATCGCCATCGTCAACCCAGGCTTTTCCGTCGACTGCATCGAGACGCTGGACGAAATCGGCCGCGAGGCGGCCGAGACCTTCCATCACGCCGGCGGCGAGAAATTCGCCCACATCCCGTGCCTCAACGACAGTGCAGAAGGCATGGCGGTGATCGAGGCGATGGTGCGGCGCGAGCTGTCGGGCTGGGTCTGAGGCCGCCACGTTGCGGCGATCGATCGCCGCAGTTGCGCTATTCCATGCACCAATAATCAACGATCACCTGATTGTAACATTATTGAAACACACCTAAGTGTTTGGTGAAGTCGGTTGCATGGAATCAACGCCATGGCCGGCATCTGAGGGAGATTCAAATGGACTTCAGTGGTTTCGGTATTGCGATTGGTGCGCTTGCCTTTCTGGTATTGGTGCTTCTTATCAAAGGCATCCGGACAATCCCGCAAGGCTATAATTATACGGTGGAGCGCTTTGGTCGTTACACCAAAACACTAAGCCCCGGCCTCAACCTCATCGTGCCGTTCGTCGACCGAATCGGCGCCAAGATGAACATGATGGAGCAGGTGCTCGACGTTCCGAGCCAGGAAATCATCACGCGCGACAACGCCATTGTCGGCGTCGACGGCATCGCCTTCTACCAGATCCTCAATGCGGCGCAGGCCGCCTACCAGGTCGCCGGCCTGGAGAACGCCATTCTCAATTTGACGATGACCAACATCCGTACCGTCATGGGCTCGATGGACCTCGACGAATTGCTGTCGAACCGCGACGCCATCAACGAGCGCCTGCTGCGCGTCGTCGACGAAGCGGCGCATCCGTGGGGCATCAAGATCACCCGCGTCGAGATCAAGGACATCAATCCGCCGGCCAACCTCATCGAATCGATGGGTCGTCAGATGACGGCTGAACGTAACAAGCGTGCGCAGATCCTCGCCGCCGAAGGCCTCAAGCAGTCGCAGATCCTTGAGGCCGAAGGCCGCAAGGAAGCCGCCTTCCGCGACGCCGAGGCACGCGAACGCTCGGCCGAGGCCGAAGCGCGAGCCACCCAGGTTGTATCGGAAGCCATCTCCAAGGGCGACGTGCAGGCACTCAACTACTTCGTGGCGCTCAAATACACCGAAGCGATGGGCAAGATCGGTACCGCCAACAACAGCAAGGTCGTGCTGATGCCGATGGAAGCCTCGGCGCTGATCGGCACGCTCGGCGGCATAAGCGAGATCGCCAGGGAGGTGTTCCGCAGCGAAGGCACCGCCGGCGCCGCCAGGCAGGCCGCCCGCCCTCCGGTGGTTCGCCCAGGCGAGAATTGAGGCTAGCTGAGAACTGAGATCATAGGAGCGCACTCCCATGTTCGACCGCATCATTTCCGAACTTGGTCCGTGGAACTGGATGGTTCTGGGCTTCGTCCTCCTGGTGATGGAGGTCATCGCGCCAGGAATATTCATGCTGTGGATCGGCATCGCCGCATTGGTGATCGGTGCGATTTCCCTGCTCGTCTGGGACGCAAGCTTCTGGGCCTGGGAAGTCCAGGTCCTCGCCTTCCTGGCCCTGTCGCTGGTCTCGGCCTTTGCCGGAAAGAAGCTGGTTGGTGGGCGTAATACCCCTAGCGACCAGCCGCTGCTCAACCGGCGCGGCGCGCAGTTGGTCGGCAGGATGGCAACGCTGGCCGAGCCGATCAAGGACGGTCGCGGCCGCATCAAACTCGGCGACACGCTGTGGCGCGTCTCCGGTCCCGACCTGCCGGCCGGCACGCAGGTGCGCGTCGTCAGTTCGGCCGACACCGATCTGGAACTGACCGTCGAGGCAGTTTGACATTTCGAAAGCGCATGGCGCTTTCGATCCGGAAAAATCAGGCCGCGTCGCCTAGGGCTTCCCGAACGCGACGCGTCCTTTGATTTTTTCAGGCGGCGCCGATGCGCAGCAGGTCGTGCAGATGAACCAGTCCCACGAGCCGCCTGCCTTCGACCACCATCAGGCTCGTAATGGCCGAATTGTTGATAATCTGCAGCGCCGTCGCCACCAGCGTGTCCGGTGTGGCCGTCTTCGGCTTTTTCGTCATCACCTGATCGACGCTCATTTCCATGAGATTGCTGCCGATGTGACGCCTGATGTCGCCATCGGTGATGATGCCCACCAACGCGCCATCCGCCGTCGCGATCGCCACGCAGCCGAAGCCCTTGTTCGACAATTCGAGGATCGCCTCGCGCATGCCCGTGCCGGAAGACACCAGCGGCAGCCTGTCGCCGACATGCATGATCTCGTGGATCTGCGTGAGGTTGGCGCCGAGCTGGCCGCCGGGGTGGAACGTGCGGAAATGGTCGGGCGTGAAGCCGCGCGCTTCGAGCAGCGCTATGGCCAGCGCATCGCCGACCACCAGTTGCAGCAGGGTCGATGTCGTCGGCGCCAGACCGTGCGGGCAGGCTTCCGGCGCGGACGGCAGGAGCACCACCACGTCGGCCGCGCGCGCCAGCGCCGAGGCCGCGCCCGCGGTAATCGCAATCAGCGGGATCGAGAAGCGCCTGGAATAGGCGACGATGCCCATCAACTCTTTGCTCTCGCCGGACCATGACATGGCAATGATGGCATCGTCTCTGGCGATCATGCCAAGGTCGCCATGATTGGCCTCCGCCGGATGGACGAAGAAGGCAGGCGTGCCGGTCGAAGCCAGACTGGCCGCGATCTTAGTGCCGATATGGCCGCTTTTGCCGACGCCGGTGACTATGACGCGGCCATTGATGCGCGACACCATGTCGACGGCGCGGGCGAAAGGTTCGGCCAGTTCGTTCTCCAGCGCGGCGGCCAATGCCGCCACGCCGGCCTGTTCCGTGGCTACCGTTCTCAGCGCCGAGGCGACCGAAGCCTCCAAAGGCTTCTTTTCTGGGGATCCCGCATGCATGGCTGATGCGATTAGCGCTTTGCCGTTCGCCTGTCCAACAGAATTGCCGTCCAGCCATGTCCGACAGGCACCCCTTCAACCCTCCGTTAACCATCCCCGTTTACGGTTCGGTAAGTATGGCGCGCTTGCGCCGCGCAAGCAGTGGTGACGATGTCGCGGGCCCAACCTCAAGAGAAAAAAGGTCGAACGGGCAGAGCGTTTTGCGCTCTGCTTCTGGCGACGAGCGTGCTCGCTTTGCTGCGGCCAACTGCGCTTCATGCCCAGGAGACCGAGCTGCGCGGCGAAGTTTCGGAATCGGCGATCCTGTCCGACCAGCAGCGCCGGGCCAGGCAATTGAGCAAGGCCAACACGCAGGTCAAGCCCGCCCCTGCCGACACCGCCCCCACGGGAAACACGCCAACCGCTTATGTGCCGGCCAGCGATGGCGCCTTGCCTGACGACACCGACCCGTCACAGGCCGGCGCAAACAGCATTTTCGACCCGCCGGCGACCATCGACGATTCGTTCGCCGACAAGCCGCCAACCGTCCAGCCACGCCGGCCATCGACGGCAAAGCAACGCGCCGCCGCGGATGCAGACAAGGCCAAGGACAAAACCAAGGCTGCCGACAAGAAGAAGCCTGGCAAAGCCACGGACCAGACCACCACCGGAACGACTCCGGACGGCACTGCGGCAGGCGACGCCGATCAGGACACAGCGAACCGCCGTGTCCTCACCGTCGGCGGTGTCGACCGACGAAAGCTCGACCCCGGCGCCGAGCGCACCGGCGCCATCGAGGGCCAGAAGAAGAAGCTCGAGGACGACCCGTACGCGGCAACCGGCATCAAGCTCGGCTCGTTCCTGCTGCGGCCGACGCTCGAGCAGGGCGTTGCCGTCACGTCGAACGCCGATTCCAGCGCTGGCGGCAAGTCGGCGGTGCTGTCCGAAACGGCGCTGCGTTTCTCCGCCGCCTCCGATTGGCGCGAGAATTCGGCGGTCATCGACGGCTACGGCAATTTCCGCAACACCATTTCGGGCCAGAAGATCAATGAGGCACGCGGCCGTATCCAAGGCACGTACAATGTCGACCTCGACAATGAACTGCGCGCCATCGCCAAGCTCGGCTACGAGATTGCGCCGGAATCGGCCTCCGCGCCCGACGCCATTGCCGGCGTCACCTCGCAGCCGATCCGCCAGACTGTCGACGGCAGCCTCGCCGTCGAGAAGGATGTCGGCAAGCTGCGCTTTGCGCTGACCGGCGCCGTCTCTCACGACATCTATGGCGATGCCGAACTTACCGATGGCACCTCGCTGTCGCAGAAGGACCAGGACAACACGCTCTACACTGCAACGTTGCGGACCGGCTATGAAATTTCCCCGGCTCTGACGCCCTTTGCTGAGATTGAGCTCGGCCGCCGGGTATATGACCAACGGATCGACAACAAGGGCTTCGAGCGCTCTTCGACCCGGCTTGGCGCGCGCGCCGGTATCGAAGTCGACATGGGCGAGAAGCTCAAGGGTGAGTTCTCGGCCGGCTGGCTGAGGGAGGCGATCGACGACAAGAACCTGGAGGCGATTTCGGGAGCCACCATCAATGCCGACCTCAAATGGTCGCCCGAGCGCGGTACCATCATCGGCCTCACCGGGCGAACCACGGTCGAAGGCACAACGAATGCCGGTGAGAGCGGCGACATCCTCTATTCCGGCCGCCTCACCGGCGAGCGGCAGATCCGCGCCGACCTGACCGGCAACGCAGCCCTTGGGCTCGACTGGCGCAATTACACCGGCTCCGACGGCCATGACATGACGCTGAGTGCAGAGGCCGGGCTGACCTGGTGGCTGAACCGCTATGTCGGCCTCACCAGCCGCGCCCGCACCGAAAAGCTGACCAGCAATCTGCCCGGGCGCAACTACACCGCCAACAGCATCTATTTGGGGCTGAAGCTGCAGCGGTAGCTAAAAAGCAGCGCCGCGACGCTCGGACGGCTTCATCTCATCGAGCAGCGTGCGGATGACGCCGGCCATGTTCTCGTTCATGTCGCTGCGCCACAGCGCGAAGGCGACATTGGCCTCGACGAAGCCTTCCGGCGAGCCGCAATCGAAGGTGCGGCCCTGAAAGTGGTAGCCAAAGAAGGGCTGCTGCTTTTCCAGCTTCAGCATCGCGTCGGTGAGCTGGATCTCGTTGCCGGCGCCCTTTTCCTGGCTTTCGAGGATCTTGAAAATCTCGGGCTGCAGGATGTAGCGGCCGTTGATGTAGAGATTGGACGGTGCGGTGCCGGTCTTCGGCTTTTCGACCATCTCGGTGATGCGGAAGCCGTGATGCGTGTCCTCGCCGCGGCCGACAATGCCATATTTGTGGGTCTCGGCCGGATCGCATTCCTGCACGGCGATGATGTTGTTGCCCGTCTCCTCGTAGAGCTCGACCATGGCCTTCGTGCAGCTCTTCTCCGACTGCATGATCATGTCGGGCAGCAACAGCGCGAAGGGTTCGTCGCCGACCAGTTCGCGGGCGCACCAGACGGCGTGGCCGAGCCCCATCGGCACCTGCTGGCGGGTGAACGAGGTCTGCCCCGGCGCCGGCTGCAGCCGCTGCAAGCGGGCCAGCTGATCGTCCTTGCCGCGCTGTGCCAGCGTATCATAGAGCTCGAACTGGATATCGAAATGGTCTTCTATGACCGCCTTGTTGCGGCCGGTGACGAAGATGAAATGTTCGATGCCGGCCTCGCGCGCCTCATCGACGACATACTGGATGACCGGCCGGTCGACGACGGTCAGCATCTCCTTGGGAATGGCCTTGGTGGCCGGGAGAAACCGTGTGCCGAGACCGGCGACCGGGAAAACTGCCTTGCGAACTCGCTTCATGCGTCAATTATCCGTTTGAGGGCGTGCCCGGCAATCCCGCCTCGCGACATTTTCGCGCCGGAATTGTGGATTATCGGGCCATTGAGGGAACATCAACCGGTAAAGCATCCAGGTGTCTTTTCGTTCCAGGCGCCGCCTATGGTAAACCAATTGCTAACCCGGTTCGGCGATGAATGGTCTTTCCTGAGATAGAGAAAGGGGAAAATATGTCCGTTCGCAGTGCCGCAAAACTCTTTACCAGCGTGCTGACGGCGGCCAGCCTCTCGCTCGCCTTGCTGATGCCGGCCGGACCGGCCTTCGCCGATGCCGGGTTTCGGCAATGGGTCGCCGGCTTCCGCGCCACGGCCGTGGCGGGCGGCGTTTCCGGCGCGGTCTACGACCGAGCGTTCCGGGGCATCAATGAACCCGACCCGGTGGTGCTGGAAAAGGCACGCACCCAGCCCGAGTTCACCGCGCCCGCCTGGGACTATTTCGACAACCGCGTCCACGACCAGTCCGTTGCCGTCGGCCAGCAGATGGCCAGGAAATGGAAGCCGTGGCTGGACCGGATCGAAGCCAGGTTCGGCGTCGACCGCTACATCCTGCTCGCCATCTGGTCGATGGAATCGAATTATGGCGAGATCCTCAAGCGCGACGACATCATGCGCAATGTCATCCGCTCGCTGGCAACCCTCGCCTATGGCGACGCCAAGCGTTCGAAATTCGCCCGCACCCAATTGGTCGCCGCGCTGAAAATCCTGCAGACCGGCGACATCGACGAAAGCCACCTGATGGGCTCCTGGGCCGGCGCCATGGGCCAGACCCAGTTCATCCCGACCAGCTACCAGCATTATGCCGTCGACATGGACGGCAACGGCAAGCGCGACATCTGGAATTCGATCCCCGATGCGTTGGCGACATCAGCCAATCTGCTGAAGAAGAATGGCTGGCAGGGCGGCAAGACCTGGGGCTACGAGGTCACCATTCCGGCGGGCAAACTGCCGGCCGGCTCGAAGACATTGGCGCAGTGGCAGGCGCTCGGCGTCGCCAGGGCCAATGGCAAGCCGTTCAAGAACGCAACCGACAAGGCGACCCTGAAAGTGCCGGACGGCCGCGGCGGACCGGCCTTCCTGATGATCAAGAACTTCTCCGTCATCAAGGCCTACAACAACGCGGACAAATATGCCCTGGCCGTCGGCCTTCTTGCCGACGAAATCGCCGGTTCTAATGGTCTGGTGCAGGACTGGAAGCGGCCTTTCACCAAACTGTCCTTCGAGGAAAGGCAGGAGTTGCAGAAGCGGCTTTCGCAGCACGGACTTTACGACGGCAAGTTCGACGGCAAGATCGGTGACGGCACGAAAACCGCCATCATGACCTATCAGGCAACGGTCGGCTTGACCCAGGACGGGTATCCGAGCATGGAAGTGCTCAAATGGCTCAGAAAGAAATAGAGCCATCGGCAGCGCCGCGCATTGCGGCGCACAAGGGATGCCGTAGCATTGATGTGTGCATGATCCGCTGCGAGGGCCATGCACCAAGGGATGGAGAGGGTGCTTGGTTTCGGCAGCGCGTATCCGTGTGATCGTTTTCCGCTTGCCGATCCTCGTTCTGGCCATCGTTGTCCTGGCGACGGGGGTCGCCGGCAGTTTCGACACACCGGCTTTGGCGCAGGAACAACCGCAGAACCGCGGCTGGTCGCTGCGCGACCTTCTGTTCCCGCGCCGCAGCGAACGCATCGAGCCGCCGCTCGACGTCCGCAAGGCAAAGCCGAAGGTCAAGAAGAAGCCCCGTGCACCCGTTGAACCTTCCGCTCCGATTGTCGAGAAGACACCGGATGCCCGCGTCGTTCTGGTGATCGGCGATTTCATGGCCTACGGCCTGGCCGAAGGCCTCGAAACAGCCTTTGCCGACAATGCCAACGTCAGGATCGTCGAGCGCGCCAACGGTTCTTCGGGTTTCGTGCGCGATGATGTCTACAATTGGCCCGAACAGGTCAAATCGCTGGTCGAGACCGAAAAACCCTCCGTGGTCGTCGTCATGCTCGGCTCCAACGACCGCCAGCAGATGCGCGTCAACGAAGTGCGCGAGCAGCCGCGCTCCGAGAACTGGACCAAGGAATACGAACGCCGGACCGAAGCCTTGGGAAAGGCACTGGCGGCGACCAAGGTGCCTTATCTGTGGGTCGGCATGCCAGCCTTCAAGACGCCGAAGATGACCTCCGACATGCTGGCATTCAACGACATCTACCACTCGGCTGCCGAGAAGAACGGCGGCGAATTCGTCGATGTCTGGGATGGGTTCGTCGACGAGAACGGCGCCTTTGTCTCGACCGGCCCCGACATTAACGGCCAGGCCGTGCGGCTGCGCTCCGACGACGGCATCAACGTCTCGAAAGCCGGCAAGCGAAAGCTCGCCTTCTACACCGAAAAGCCGCTGGCCAAGATCCTCGGCCTGGCAGCGCCGGGAAGCGTGGTGACGGCTGCCGCACCGGCCGGCGCCCCGGTCGAGGCGCCGTCGCTGCCCGCCGCCCCGATCGTGGTCGACCGCACCGTTCCGATGCTGCTCAACGATCCGGCGCTCGACGGCGGTACCGAACTTCTCGGTGCGGCGGCGGCGCCGAAAGCCAATCCGGATCTGCCCGGCGAAAAACTAATCCTCGAAGGCAAGGCGCCCGAGGCCTCGCCCGGCCGCGCCGACGACTTCTCGTGGCCGCCCAAGGCCGCTGCCGCGACGGATACGACGACGGCGATCAACCGTTAACGGGGGAGTACCGTCGACCCCATCAGCGCTTCATCGATCGAGCGCGCGGCCTGGCGGCCTTCGCGGATCGCCCACACAACCAGCGACTGGCCGCGGCGCACATCACCTGCGGCGTAGAGCTTGTCGACGCTGGTCTTGTAGTCGCGATCGTTGGCTTCGACATTGCGGGAACGGCGGCTGTCGGTGGTGATTTTCATCTCACCGTCCAGCTCTTTCGCGACGCCGGCGGCAGCCGGTCCGGCAAAGCCGATGGCGATGAAGGCGAGGTCTGCACGGATGACGAATTCGGTGCCGGGGATAGGCTTGCGCTTCTCGTCGACTTCGCAGCATTTGACGCCGGTCAGCTGGCCGTCCTCGCCGATGAATTCGAGCGTCGCCACCTGGAATTCGCGCTCCGCACCTTCGGCCTGTGAGGACGAGGTGCGCATCTTGGTCGCCCAGTAAGGCCAGACCGAAAGCTTGTCTTCCTTCTCCGGCGGCTGCGGGCGGATGTCGAGCTGGGTGACACGCACCGCGCCCTGGCGGAAGGCGGTGCCGACGCAGTCGGACGCGGTATCGCCGCCGCCGACGACGACGACATGCTGGCCGCCGGCGATGATCGGATGCGACGGCCAGGCCACCGACTGGATCGGCTCGCCGCCGACGCGGCGGTTCTGCTGCACCAGATAGGGCATGGCGTCATAGACGCCGCCGAGATCGTCGCCCGGAATATTGGCCGGACGCGGCGATTCCGAACCGCCGCAATAGAGCACCGCATCGTATCCGGCGAGCAACTCTGCCACCGGCTTGTCGACGCCGACATTGACGCCGCAATGGAAGGTCACGCCCTCGCCCTGCATCTGCTCGATGCGGCGGTCGATATAGTGCTTCTCGATCTTGAAGTCGGGAATGCCGTAGCGCATCAGCCCGCCGGGACGGCTCTCACGCTCATAAACGCTGACCTCGTGGCCGGCGCGGCCAAGCTGCTGCGCCGCCGCCATCCCTGCCGGGCCGGAGCCGATGACAGCGACCCGCTTGCCCGTCTTCTTCTCTGGCGGATAAGGCCGGATATGGCCGGTTTCATAAGCCTTGTCGGCGATTGCCTGTTCGACAGTCTTGATGGCAACCGGAATGTCCTCGAGGTTCAGCGTGCAGGCTTCCTCGCAGGGCGCGGGGCAGATGCGGCCGGTGAACTCGGGGAAATTGTTGGTCGAATGCAGGTTGCGGATCGCATTGTCCCAGTCGCCATTGTAGACGAGGTCGTTCCAGTCCGGGATCTGGTTGTGGATCGGGCAACCGGTCGGCCCGTGGCAGAACGGGATGCCGCAATCCATGCAGCGCGCCGCCTGTTTCTCGACCTCCTTGTCCGACATCGGCAGCGTGAATTCACGAAAATGCCGGATGCGGTCGGAGGCCGGCTGGTACTTGTGCACCTGCCGGTCGATTTCGAGAAAGCCTGTTACCTTGCCCATAGTCCAGTTCCTGCTGTCCAGATGGTGCGGTTTTCGCACCCGTTAACCCCTTGAGGCAGCCGTGGCAACCTTGCATCCGAGGTCAAACTGTCGCTGAAAGTTCCGCCGGGAAGCCTGCGCCTCCCGGCAAGTCGAAAAACCTATTCCGCCGCCACGCCCATGCGCATGCGTTCCATCTCGATCAGCGCGCGGCGGTATTCGACCGGCATGATCTTGCGGAATTTCGGCCGGAAGGTCGTCCAGTCGTCGAGTATCTCGCGGCCGCGTACCGAACCGGTGAAATGGACGTGGTTCGAGATAAGCTGGTAAAGCCGTTCCTCGTCATGGGTGGTCATGTCGCCCGAGACGTCGACGCGACCCTTGTGGTCGAGGTCACCGCCATGATGCAGCAGCCTTTCCATCAGATCGTCTTCTTCCGGAACCGGCTCCAGCTCGACCATCGCCATGTTGCAGCGCGCGGCGAAATCGCCGGCCTCATCCAGAACATAGGCCACGCCGCCCGACATGCCGGCAGCGAAGTTGCGACCGGTCTGGCCGATGACGACGACGATGCCGCCGGTCATGTATTCGCAGCCATGATCGCCGACGCCTTCAACGACGGCGGCGACGCCCGAATTGCGCACCGCGAAGCGCTCGCCGGCGACACCTGCGAAATAGGCCTCGCCCTCGGTCGCGCCATAGAGGACGGTGTTGCCGACGATGATCGATTCCGCCGCGACGATCCTGGACTCCTCCGGCGGCCGGATGACGATGCGTCCGCCCGACAGGCCCTTGCCGACATAGTCGTTGGCCGCACCGACGAGATCGAACGAGATGCCGCGCGCCAGGAAGGCGCCGAACGACTGGCCGGCGGTGCCGGTCAGCTTCACCTGGATCGTGTCCTCGCGCAGGCCCTTGTGCCTGAAGCGCTTGGCGACTTCGCCCGACAGCATGGCGCCCGTGGAGCGATCGACATTGCGGATGTCGACCTCGATCTTGACCGGCTGCTTGCTTTCGAGCGCGGGCTTCGCCAGTTCGATCAGCTTGCGATCGAGTACATCGTCGATCGGGTGTTTCTGCCGTTCGGTCCAGTGCACCGCCTCATGCGGCGCGTCCGGCTTGAAGAACATCTTGCCGAAATCGAGCCCACGCGCCTTCCAATGCTGGATCATCTCGCGCTTTTCCAGCAGGTCGCTGTCGCCGATGATCTGGTCGATATGGGTGTAGCCCATCTCGGCCAGCAGCCCCCTCACCTCTTCCGCAACATAGAAGAAGAAGTTGATGACATGCTCGGGCGTGCCCTTGAAACGCTTGCGCAGAACCGGATCCTGCGTCGCGACGCCGACCGGGCACGTGTTCAAGTGGCACTTGCGCATCATGATGCAGCCGGCCGCGATCAGCGGCGCGGTCGAGAAGCCGAACTCGTCGGCACCGAGCAGCGCACCGATGATGACGTCGCGCCCCGTGCGCAAGCCACCATCGACCTGCAGTGCAACGCGCGAGCGCAGCCCGTTCAGCACCAGCGTCTGGTGCGTCTCGGCAAGGCCCATTTCCCATGGACTGCCGGCATGCTTGAGCGAGGTCAGCGGCGACGCGCCGGTGCCGCCATCATAGCCGGAGATGGTGATGTGGTCGGCGCGCGCCTTGGCGACGCCCGCCGCAACCGTACCGACACCGACTTCCGACACCAGCTTTACCGAGACGTCGGCCGCCGGGTTGACGTTCTTCAGATCGTAAATCAGCTGCGCCAGATCCTCGATCGAATAGATGTCGTGATGCGGCGGCGGCGAGATCAGGCCGACGCCGGGCGTCGAGTGCCGGACCTTCGCAATGGTCGCGTCGACCTTGTGGCCGGGCAGCTGGCCGCCCTCACCGGGCTTGGCGCCCTGCGCGACCTTGATCTGCATGACATCGGAATTGACGAGATACTCGGCGGTGACGCCAAACCGCCCCGAGGCGACCTGCTTGATCGCCGAACGTTCGGGGTTCTTGCCGCCGCCGGGCAGCGGCAGATAGCGGTCGGCCTCTTCGCCGCCCTCGCCGGTGTTCGACTTGCCGCCGATCTGGTTCATGGCGCGCGCCAGCGTCGTGTGTGCCTCGCGCGAGATCGAGCCGAACGACATCGCCCCTGTCGAGAAGCGCTTGACGATATCGGCCGCCGACATCACGTCCTCTATCGCCACCTTCTTGCGGCCGGTCTCTTCCGCAAGCTTGATCCTGAACAGGCCGCGTATGGTCTGGGCACGGGCCGTCTCGCTGTCGATCTGCGCGGAATACTCCTTGAACGTCTCCCACGAGCCCTGGCGCACGGCGTGCTGCAAGGTGGCGACGGCGTCGGGCGACCACATATGGGCTTCGCCGCGCATGCGGTACATGTACTCGCCGCCGACCTCGAGGCTGTTGCGCAGCACCGGATCGTTGCCGAAACCGTCGGTGTGGCGGCTGAGCGTCTCAGCCGCGACCTCGTCCAGGCCGACACCTTCGATCAGCGTCGCTGTGCCGGTGAAGTACTTGTCGACGAAATCCGACTTCAGCCCGATGGCGTCGAATATCTGCGCGCCGCAATAGGACTGGTAGGTGGAGATGCCCATCTTCGACATCACCTTGAGGATGCCCTTGCCGATCGACTTGATGTAGCGCGAGACCACCTCGTAGGCGTCGACCTCCGCCGGCAGTTCGCCACGCTTGTGCATGTCGAGCAGCGTGTCGAAGGCAAGGTAGGGGTTGATCGCCTCGGCGCCGTAGCCGGCGAGACAGCAGAAATGATGCACTTCGCGCGGCTCGCCGGATTCGACGACCAGGCCGACCGCGGTGCGCAGACCCTTGCGGATCAGGTGGTGGTGCACCGCAGCCGTCGCCAGCAGTGCCGGAATGGCGATACGGTCGGGACCGACCTGGCGGTCGGACAGGATGATGATGTTGTAGCCGCCGGCAACGGCCGCCTCGGCGCGCTCGCACAGACGCTCGACGGCGCCCTGCATGCCGGCCGCGCCCTCGCTCGACCCGTAGGTGATGTCGATGGTCTTGGTGTCGAAACGGTCCTCTGTGTGGCCGATCGAGCGGATCTTTTCCAGATCGCCATTGGTCAGGATCGGCTGGCGCACTTCGAGCCGCTTGCGGCGCGAATTGCCGACCAGGTCGAAGATGTTCGGCCGCGGCCCGATGAACGACACCAGGCTCATCACCAGCTCCTCGCGGATCGGGTCGATCGGCGGGTTGGTGACCTGGGCGAAATTCTGTTTGAAATAGGTGTAGAGCAGCTTCGACTTGTCCGACATCGCCGAGATCGGCGTGTCGGTGCCCATCGAACCCACGGCTTCCTGGCCGGTGGTCGCCATCGGCGACATCAACAGCTTGGTGTCTTCCTGCGTGTAGCCGAAAGCCTGCTGGCGATCGAGCAGGCTGACATCCTTGCGCAGCGCGCGCGGCTCGACCGGCTTCAGATCCTCGAGGATCAGCTGCGTGTTGTTAAGCCAAGTCTTGTAGGGATGCCTGGTGGCGATCTCCGACTTGATCTCCTCGTCGGAAATGATGCGGCCCTTGGCGAGGTCGATCAGAAGCATGCGGCCGGGCTGCAGCCGCCACTTCTTGACGATCCTCTCCTCCGGCACCGGCAGCACGCCGGCCTCTGACGCCATGATGACGCGGTCGTCGTCGGTGACGATGTAGCGCGCCGGCCGCAACCCGTTGCGGTCGAGCGTGGCGCCGATCTGGCGGCCGTCGGTGAAGGCGACCGCGGCCGGCCCGTCCCACGGCTCCATCAGGGCTGCATGGTATTCGTAGAAAGCCTTGCGGTCGGCATCCATCAGCTTGTTGCCGGCCCAGGCTTCCGGGATCAGCATCATCATGGCGTGGCTGAGGCTGTAGCCGCCCTGGAATAGGAATTCGAGCGCATTGTCGAAGCACGCCGTGTCGGACTGGCCGTCATAGGAGATCGGCCACAGCTTCGAGATGTTGTTGCCGAACAGTTCGGAATCGACCGAGGCCTGGCGCGCCGCCATCCAGTTGTTGTTGCCGCGCACCGTGTTGATCTCGCCATTATGCGCGACCATGCGGTAGGGGTGCGCGAGCTTCCATGACGGGAAGGTGTTGGTCGAGAAGCGCTGGTGGACGAGGATCAGCGCGGTCTCGAAACGCGGATCCGACAAATCCTTGTAATAGGCGCCGACCTGGTAGGCCAGGAACATGCCCTTGTAGACAATGGTGCGCGCCGATAGCGACACACAGTAGGCGCCGATATCCTTGTTGTTGTTCTCGGCGTAGATGCGGCCGGAAATCACCTTGCGCAGCAGGTACAGCCTGGCCTCGTATTCCTCGTCATCTGCAATGTCCGATGTGCGGCCGATGAAGACCTGGCGATGGAACGGTTCGGAGGCCGCAATATCGGGCGCCTTCGACAGCGATGAATTGTCGACCGGCACGTCGCGAAAGCCGAGCAGCGGCAGCCCTTCTGACTGCGCCGACTCGGCGATGATCTCTTCGATATGGGCGCGCAGTGCCGCATCCTGCGGCATGAACCAGTGGCCGACGCCGTATTGGCCTGCCGCCGGCAGTTCGACGCCCTGGGCCGCCATCTCTTCGCGGAAGAAATGATCGGGAACCTGCACCAGCACGCCGGCGCCGTCGCCCATCAGCGGATCGGCGCCGACAGCGCCGCGATGCGTCAGGTTTTCGAGCACGAAGAGCCCGTCCTTGACGATCTGGTGCGACTTCACGTTCTTCATGTTGACGATGAAGCCGACGCCGCACGCGTCATGCTCGTTGCGCGGATCGTAGAGACCCTGCGCGGCCATACCGTTGCCGGTCAGGCCGTTGGTGGTTCGGCCTTCTTTGGTCAGAACGGTATTTTTAACGGCTGCCGCTTTCGTCTGCGCGGCCTGGCCGATAATCGCAGATGGCGTCAGTTCCGTCATCGTCCTGTCCTCCGATCCGGCCCCTTGCACGTCTAGCATTTGGGGCGCTGGTCTACCTTGGGAAGCGACTGGCTTCCGCTCTCATTCTTGCGGCACGTCTTTTCGAAATCCTTGGCGGACCGTGCGGTGCACCGCCGGTTCGTATCCGGTATCGTACAGGCCACAGCCGAGCCGTCTACCCGTCGCTCGCGGCAACGGCCGGAGTGGCCCAAATGATACGCCAATCCAGCCTGACTTGTGCGACAAAATAAGACAGCACTACTGTCCTAAATTTTTATGGCAGAAATCCTGGGCGCACACAAGACCGATTCACCATTCTTGGACGTTTGGCGACAGAAAATTACGTCGGGCGCTGTTGAAACGAAATTTCGGTCCCGGCACTCCTTCGTGATCGCCTTTGGCTGTACCGCTTTTTCAGCCCTTGGCCCTTGCGCGTCCAACCCCGAAACGGCCATGGTCGCGCTCTTGTCGCAACCAGACTTTCTCAACCAGGCAGGGACTTTCCTGATGTTCTTTGCATCCGACAACTGGGCGGGCGTCCATTCCAACATTGCCGCCGGGCTGTCAGCCAATGCTGGCGGCTTTTCGACCGCCTATGGCGATGGCGATCTCGACCGGGCCGTCTACCAGCGTTTCAGCGAGATCTTCGAACGCGAGGTCGCGGTGTTCTTCGTCGCTACCGGCACGGCGGCCAACTCGCTGTCCCTGGCCGCTTACAACAAGCCCGGCGGCATTTCCTTTGCGCACCGCGAATCGCACATCATCGAGGACGAATGCGGCGCGCCGGAATATTTCAGCGGCGGCTCGCGTCTCCATGCTGTCGACGGCGCCCTGGGCAAGATCGATCCGCACAATCTTGAACGCGCCGTCGCCCGTTTCGCACCCGAAATCGTCCATTGGGGACGCCCGACGGCCGTCTCGATCACCCAATCGACCGAAGTCGGCACAGTGTACGGGCTCGACGACATTTCCACCATTTCGGAGATCGCCAAACGCTTTTCCCTGCCGCTGCATATGGACGGCGCCCGTTTTGCCAACGCATTGGTCGCGCTTGAGACGACGCCGGCCGAAATGACCTGGAAGCGCGGCGTCGACATCGTCTCGTTCGGCGGCACCAAGAACGGCTGCTGGTGCGCCGAAGCGGTGGTGCTGTTCGATCTAGACCGCGCCAAGGAGCTGTCCTTCCTGCGCAAGCGCGCCGCACAGCTGTTCTCCAAGTCGCGCTTCATCGCAGCGCAGTTCGACGCCTACTTCACGGACGGCCTGTGGCTGGACACGGCCCGTCATGCCAATGCCATGGCCGCACGCCTGGCGGCTGCGATCGAGGATTCGGCAACGGCGAAGCTCGCCTGGTTGCCGCAGGCCAACGAGGTGTTCGCGGTGATGAAAAAGGCGGAAGCCGAAAGGCTGCAATCCGTCGGCGCAGCCTTTTACGACTGGCACAGGCCGCACGGCTTCGACGGCCATGTCGGCGAGGACGAGTTGCTCTATCGCTTCGTCACCAGCTTTGCCACGACTTCAGATGAGGTCGATCGCTTCGGCCAGATGATCGCCTGAACCCGCGAGACCGCGCCAATGACAAAGCCACCTCTCGGCTCAACCATGCGGCTGGTTCGCCCGGCGCCAAACGTGCTCGGCTTCTACGATGGCCGCGTTGACGGCGTTCGCGCCTGGTCGGACGAGCCGAACTGGCTCGACGACGGCGCCTATGCCCTCGGCATCTGCACCTATGCGATCGTCGATGGCTCGCAGGCGCTTGTCTACGACACGCATATTTCGCTGCCTCACGCGCGCTTCATCAGGCAGACGCTCGAAGACATGGGCGCAACATCGATCCGGGTCGTGCTCAGCCACTGGCATGACGATCATATTGCCGGCAATGAGGTGTTTCAGGAATGCGAGATTATCGCCAACACGCTCACCGCCTCGGCGCTCGCGAACAACCGGGCTGAGATCGAAAGCGGTGTTCCACCGATCAAGCCTCTCGTGCTGCCGAACAGGACCTTCGCAGGCAGTCTTGACCTCGCCGTTGGATCGATCGCCGTCGAACTGCGTCAGGTCGAAATCCACAGCCATGACGGCACGGTGCTGTTCATGCCCGAAACCGGCCTGCTCCTGGCGGGCGACACGCTCGAGGATCCGATCACCTATGTCAGCGAGGCGGATCGGCTGGCGCAACATCTGGTCGATCTCGAACGCATGGCCGGCTGGTCGATAGACCGCATCTTGCCCAATCACGGCTCGCTCGAAGCGATTGAGCGAGGCGGCTACGACAAAGGCCTCATCGCCGCGACGCAAGCCTACGTTCAAAAACTGCTTCGCTGCCGGCGTGAGCCTGAACTTGCGAAGCAGGATCTGAAAACCTTCGGCGCCGACATATTCGCCACGGGCGCGGTCGAGTACTTCGCGCTGTACGAGCCCGTCCACCGGCAAAACGTCGAGGCCGTTCTCGCAACCGGCACCGGTGGCTAAGCAAGGAAAGGCCGCGCCAAAAGCTCGAGGCCAAGCAAGATCAGGAAAACAAGAAACCAGCGCCGGAAGGTCGCCGGGCTGATCCGCTGCCGGAGCAACTGTCCGAGCCACATGCCGAGCAAGGCCGGCGCAACCGCCAGCGACGACATGGCGACATGCCCGACCTGGAACGCGCCGTGCGAGGCAAGGCCGGCAGCGAGCGCGATCGTCGACACGGTGAAGGACAGGCCGAGCGCCTGGATCAGATCGTCACGGCTCAAGCCCAGCGCCTGAATGTAAGGTACAGCGGGCACGACGAACACGCCGGTGCCGCCGGTGACGATGCCGGTAAGGAAACCGACGATGGGCGACGACCAGCGCTCGGCTGACGCGGGAACCGTCAACTGCCGCTCCAGCAGCGTATAGACGGCATAGACGATCAGCGCCGCCCCGAGGCCGGCCGTCGTCCATTTGACATTGTCGCTGGCCAGCAGCCATGAGCCGGCCAGCGTGCCGGCGACGATGCCGACCATCATCAGCCACAGCCGCCTGAGGATCCATCCGAAGCTCGGGCCGGCAAACAGCTGCCAGATATTGGTGACGAAGGACGGCACGATCAGCAGCGAAGCCGCGGCGACCGGCGGCATGATTGTGCCCAGCAGCCCCATCGCCAACGTCGGCAGTCCCATACCGGTAACGCCCTTGACGATGCCGGCCAGCAGGAAGGTCACCGCAATGGTTGCCGTTAGGGCCAGGGAAAAATCCGCCGAGAGATCAGACATCGCCCTTCATGGGAAGACGGCGCCCGCCGCAAAAGAGCCAGAACTCTTCGGTTGGGGTGACAGAGGCTGCGGCGAAAAAAAGCGGCGCCTCGCGGCGCCGCTTTCGTCTCGGGAGGAGACGCTTTCAACCTTGGGCGTTGTGACGCCGCCGTCTTGATCACGCGGCGTTCTTGGCCTCGATCTGCTTGGCGTTGGCCGAAGAGGCGGTAATCGCGATCTTGCGCGGCTTCAGCTCCTCGGGGATGTTGCGCTTAAGGTCGACGAAAAGCAGGCCGTTCTTCAGGGTGGCGCCGACGACCTCGACATGGTCGGCAAGCTGGAAGCGGCGCTCGAACGAACGCGAGGCAATGCCGCGGTAGAGCAGCTCGGAGCCTTCGCCATTGCCCTCTTCCTTGCGCTCACCCTTGACGGTCAGCACGTTGCGGTGGGCTTCGATCGAAATCTCTTCGTCCGAGAAGCCGGCAACCGCCATCGAGATGCGATAGGCGTCCTCGCCGGTGCGCTCGATGTTGTAGGGCGGATAGGTCTGCGCGCCATCAGGCTGGGCCAGCGAGTCGAGCATGGTGAACAGTCGGTCGAAGCCGACGGTCGAGCGATAGAGCGGGGAAAAATCAACGTGACGCATGAGGTGTTCTCCTGTTGAGCAACATGTTTGCGTGTGGCCGGTGCGAAACCCTGGAAAGGCGTTTCGGTGGACCAGCAGCCCCAAGATCGGCGGCTGCATCCGACATTTGGGGAGCGCAAAAGCGCATTTCAAGGATTTTCGAAGAGCGCCAATCGAGGCGTCGATGAACGGCAGATGAACCGCCGCTTCGGCGCCCGTTCAGCCGGCCGGCGCTAGAGTGCCCCACGATAAAGAACCAGGCGGCGCCGGATGAAAGCGCCGCGACGAGGCCGACCGGGTGTAATGTCCCTTCCTCCCGGATCGACAGAGGCCGGAAGCACGCCGCCGCAGGCTGCTTCCGGCCTTGCTCGTTGTTCGTCCGCCCCCTTGGCGCCCTCCCTTTGCTTTTCATCCATTGGCGTCTATCACCATGCCGACGCCCCTGCCGGGTGAGACACCACGAACACGCAAGCGCCTAATGACGGATCTCTTCCATCCCACGCCAGGCAATCCGCCGCCGCAAAATGTCGGCGGCGGCTTTTTCACCACGCGCGACGGCAAGAAGATCCGCTACGGCCTGTTTGCCGCGGTCACCCGGCCGCTGAAAGGCACCGTCGTGCTGCTGCCCGGCCGCAACGAGTGCATCGAGAAATATTTCGAAACCATCCGCAACCTGACCGACCGCGGCCTCGGCGTCGCCACGCTCGACTGGCGCGGCCAAGGCGATTCCGACCGGCTGATCGCCGACCCGCAACGCGGCTATGTCCGCTCCTTCTACGATTACACCGGCGACCTCGAACAGTTCTTCGAGGACATCGTGCTGCCCGACTGCCGCGGCCCGTATTACATCCTCGCCCATTCCATGGGCGCCGTGATCGCGCTGCTCGCGGCGCCGTCGATGGTCAACCGGGTGCGTCGAATGGTGCTGATTGCGCCTTTCCTGACGGTGCCCGACTCGCCCGTGTCGGCAAAAACGGCGCGCCGCGTCTGCTCGGTATTGTGCTTTCTCGGCCTCGGTCGGCTCTACGCCGCCTGGGGTCCGCGTCCCAGGGAAACCCTGCCCTTCGCCCTCAACAAGGTGACATCGGACCCCGGGCGCTATCAGCGCAACACGAAAATCTACGAGCACTATCCGCAACTGGCGCTCGGCGGGCCGACGATCCGCTGGCTGCAGGCGGCAATCAAGGCAGGCGAAGCCATCAGTGAGCCCGACTTCATGGCCAGGATCCAGGTGCCGCTGCTGATGATCGCCGCCGGCGCCGATCAGGTCGTCTCGACCAAGGCCGTGGAAGCCTATGCCAGGCGTCTGCGCCTCGGCTCGCTGCTGATGATCGATGGCTCGAAACACGAGATCTTGCAGGAGGCGGATGTCTATCGCGAGCAGTTGCTCGCCGCCTTCGACGCCTTCATACCCGGCAACGACGACCCGACAGCCTGATGCCGCCGGCGCTGCATGTTGCGGCGCCTTGAGCTTGCGTCGCCTGCTGACAGCCTTCTGTCAGGAGCAGCGCCGGCAGCACCCAAAGAGCTAAAGATTCTGACAGCCGGTGCCGCCCCGGAATGCTCATCTCTCCGGGTCGAACCGAACGCCAAGGAGATGACGTCATGACCGAGAAAACCTGCGCTGCCTGCGATTGCCAGCTGGACGCCAACCCGATCCGCGTCAAGGTCGGCGGCAAGACCGTCGAGGTCTGCTGCGAGGAATGCGCGATTGCGCTGAACGAAGCCGGCGCCGCAGTGGCCGGCGCCGGCAACGGGGAAGCCTGAGCGATGCGCCCCGATCATGCAGCGCAATGCCTCGCACATCAGCCGACAACTCAAACCGCGACGTTCCGGCGGTCCTTGCGGACACAAGGCATCGCGGCGGCCAACTGGATCGGCCGTCAACTGGAAAGCCGCCGAAGCCGCCTTGCCTTGCTCGAAATGACCGACGAACAGCTCAAGGACATCGGACTGTCGCGCAGCGACGCTCACTGCGAATACATGCGCCGTTTGTGGGACTGAGCCATGGCCGTACGAAGGGCCCGACAGGTGAAGTCTCCTGACAGGTTTGGACAAGCCAATCGCCTAATGTGCCGGAGCAGCTTTCGGCGCAAGGGTAGAATGCAACGGCCATGTCTCAGCTCACCATGTCGCAGTTCACGGTACAGACGCTTCTGGACACCGGCACCGGCAGGGTGAGGGATGTCCTCTGCAGCGGCGAATGCCGGCACAAGAGCGAAGAAGAGTGCACCGCTGCCACGCATCTTGTGTTTCCCTATCGCGGCGTCTTCGTGCGCCATGTCGGCCGCAACGATGCGGTCGCCGAAGCCAACCAGTTGTTGTTCTTCAACAACGCCGAAGGCTACCGGATCAGCCATCCCGTCGAGGGTGGCGATTCCTGCCTCGATCTCGTTGTCGAGGAGGCGCAACTGCAGGAGTTGAGGCCGAAGGAGCAGTTGCGCTCGGGCAGCGCCGTGGCGTTTCGTCGTCAGCGCCGCCGCATCGACCCGCGGGCTCAGGCGCTGGTGGCGGTGCTGCGCCACAGCCTGAGCCGCAACATTGCCGAAACGCTGGAGGCCGAAACCCTGGCGCTGACGCTGGTGCGGCGCTCCCTCGGCGAGCGCACCTCGCATTCCGCCGGCGCCAGCGCTGGCCGGCAGAAGCTGGTCGATCGCGCCAAGCTCGTCCTGTCCTCGGATCTTTCGCGGCGCTGGACGCTGGCCGAGATCGCCGCTGAAGTCGGGGTATCACCGGTTTATCTCACGCAGGTTTTCCAGCAGGTCGAGGCGATGCCGCTCTATCGCTACCATCTGCGCCTGCGGCTGGCGCGCGCGCTCGACCTGCTTGGCCGCTACGACAATCTGACCACGCTCGGCCTGGACCTCGGCTTCTCCAGCCACAGCCATTTCAGCTCAGCGTTCAGGCAGGTCTACGGGCGAACGCCGGCGGAATTCCAGCGCTCGATCAAGCCGCGCTGATCGGGTCGACTATCAGCCCCGCAGGGCTGCCATTGCAGCCGCATGAAGCTCCGGCGTTGCGGCGGCCAGGATGTCGCCGCCCTTTTCCGCCGGACCGCCCTCGAATGTGGTGACGACGCCGCCGGCCTTTTCGATGATCGGGATCAGCGCCACGATGTCGTAGGGTTTCAATCCGGGATCGGCGACGATGTCGACGCTGCCGGACGCGATCATGGCAAAGGCGTAGCAATCGGCTCCGTAGCGGGCGAGCTGGATCTGTTTCTCGAACGCGTCGTAGCGGGTGCGCGCCTCGCCCTTGAAAAGCGCCGGCGTGGTGGTGAACAAGGTCGCCTCGTCAAGCTTCGTCCTCTTGCGGGTCGACAGCTTCCGCGGCCCACCGGGGCCTTCGTAGTGGGAGCCGGAAGCGTTGGCGTAGAACAGCTCGCCGGTGAACGGCTGCGCCATCATGCCGGCGACGGCGTCACCGTCGACCGTCAATCCGACCAGCGTTCCCCACACCGGCAAGCCTGAGATGAAGGCGCGGGTACCATCGATCGGATCGATCACCCAGACATGCCTTGAGGAGATGTTTTCGCTGCCATGTTCTTCGCCAAGGATACCGTGATCGGGATACTCAGCCGAGATCAGCGCCCGAATGGCGCGCTCGGCCTCGCGGTCGGCCTCGGTGACCGGGTCGAAACTGCCTTTTTCCTTGTTGGCCACCGCGCCCTGTGCGCGGAAACGCGGCAAGGTTTCAGCCGCCGCCGCTTGCGCGATCCGGCGCATGAAATCGATGCTGATGTCCACGTGATTCTCCCGCATTACAGAGTGCCAACCCGGTCTGCCGGCACTTTCCCGCCAAAACAAGCCGGTTTATCGATTTATCAGAGACATCAGCGTTGCCGAAATGTCACACATCGGGACCATCGAAACGCATTTCCACATCAGAGTGAATTAAAAAAGCGTGGGATCGATTGACATTTGTGCATCGCACAATAAATTTGTTCTCGGACAGGTTTTCCTGTCCATGCCCTCCTTGGGCGTTTCCTCCCTAGACTTCGACCGTGTCGTGCAAACGATGCGGTCTTTTTTTACGCTGCGGGATGGCCAGCGCGGGATTGCATGAACAGCCGCCGCTCCGGCGTCATTCGGCGGCCAGCGGCAGGTCGATGAAGTGGTGGTCGGGCATCGCCATCAGGTCGGCCGAAAAGCGCGCCATATCGTCGGCCAGCGCATCGAAGCCGGCCGATTTCTGGAACGTCCGCTCATTCATGTAGAGGCCGCGATTGACCTCGATCTGCAGCGCATGCAGATGGCGCGCCGGCCGGCCGTAATGCTCGGTGATGAAACCGCCTGCATAGGGTTTGTTGTGGGCGACGGTGTAGCCCATGCCGATGAGCAGGCCGATCGCCGTCTCGGTCAGGGCCGCCGTGGCCGAGATGCCGAAACGGTCGCCGACGATGAAATCCGGCCGCAGGCCGCTGTCGCCCACCCTGATGCTCGCCGGCATCGAATGGCAGTCGATCAGCACGGCATAGCCGAACCTGGCATGGGTTCTGGTCAATAGCCGCTTCAGCGTCTCGTGATAGGGTTTGTAGACCGCCTCTATGCGCTGGACGGCCTCCGCCAGCGGCAGACGGCCGGAATAGATGTCGAGCCCCTCGCCCACCAGCTTGGGCACGGTGCCGAGCCCGCCGGCGACACGCGCCGAGCGGATGTTGCAGAAGGACGGCACCGGCTCGGCGAACATGCGCGGGTCGAGTTCCCAGGGTTCGCGGTTGACGTCGAGGTAAGCGCGCGGAAAATTCGCCGCCAGCATCGGCGCGCCCAGCACCACCGCGCTGCCGAACAGCTCGTCGACATAGCAATCCTCGGAGCGGCGGATGGCGTTCCGGTCGAGCCGCGCCATGGCCAGGAAGCGGTCTGGATAATAGCGGCCGCTATGCGGTGAGTTGAAGACGAAGGGAACGCGCTGCTCGGCGCCCGATCGGATTTCGAAGGGTGGAACGACCGAAAAATCTTCGGCTGCCGTCGTCAATTTGAACGAACCCGGAAACAGCAATGCATCATGATGGGAAACTGCCACCTCATCGGCCGCATGTCCAGCATTTCGGCATGTCAGGAACCGCGTCAAATCAGGATTAATGCCGCCAACGTTCACTTGATGTTTACCGTCAGCTCCTCATATACAGGATGGTTAACGGGCTTGCCGGACGGCAGGCTTGGCTGGGGTGATTCGGACGGGACAAGATGGCACGCATTCTGCTGGCGGAAGACGACGACGACATGCGCCGGTTCCTGGTCAAGGCACTGGAGCGGGCCGGCTACCACGTCAGCGATTTCGACAATGGCGCCAGCGCCTACGAGCGGCTGCGCGAAGAACCTTTCTCCCTGCTGCTGACCGATATCGTCATGCCGGAGATGGACGGCATCGAACTCGCCCGCCGCGCCACCGAGATCGATCCCGACCTCAAGGTGATGTTCATCACCGGTTTCGCGGCCGTCGCGCTCAACCCCGATTCCAAGGCGCCGAAAGACGCCAAGGTGCTGTCCAAGCCCTTCCACCTGCGCGATCTCGTCAACGAGGTCGAAAAAATGCTGCAGGCCGCCTGAAGCGCGCACAGTGTGATCTCGCCGCTTCGTCGGCGGCGCGACAAAACGAGCCTTTCTTTCCCTTTTCCGGCTATTGACGCGCTGGACCAAAAATGGTGTATGCGCGGCTTCGGATGGGCGTGTAGCTCAGCGGGAGAGCACTGCATTGACATTGCAGGGGTCACAGGTTCAATCCCTGTCACGCCCACCATCCTTTCGATCACTTGGCCAAGCCCGTTTTTGGCGCACCCCTTCGACAACTTAGCCGGTAAGGCGGCCACCGCTTGTGGCAGCCGCCTCGTTCAAACGCGACGCGCTTTAGACGTGGTGCGGGCTTAGCGTCCTTGAAGGCGCAGGCTCGATGCCGTCCTCCATAAGAATATCCTTCTTGCGAGCGAACGCGACGAAGACGCCTCGTGCTGTCTCGGGTTCCACATCACCAATCAGAGCGGCTTTGCAAGCGCGAATAGCAGCTCTCTGCTCCGGGCTGTTGCCACACCATTCGGATGCGAATTGATAGGCATCTGCGACCGTGTTGAGTTGGCGGGGAAAGCCCAAGCCCACCCACACCCGGACTGGCTTTTCAAAAGGTTTCGATAGCATCATGACCTCCTTTCCTAATGCATGTCACGCAGAAGTGTGCCGCGGGTCTGGGACAACGACATGCATCAAAGCAAAGACTTAAAGCGTGTCGCATGAATCGGTTTCAGCGCGACGCGCTTTAGGCAGTCACTCCTCCGCCTTCGCCACCTCTGCCCATCATCCACGGCATTGTCGTGGATACTTCTTCCTCAAGGATTCTGGCTGCTTTCGCAAAACCGCTGAACGCGTCTCTGGCTGCGGAAAGCGGATAATCGCTATCGAAAGCTCGCTGGCAGGCCCGCAATGCGGTTTGGTGAATGGGGCCGCGCCTGTCCTTCGGCCATTCATAGAGGAACTCCAGAGCGTCCTCGAGACACGTGATTTCCTGAACAAGGTTGTCGCCGCTTTTCACGAAAACGGCGCTGTCAAACATCCGATCGTTCATATGATCCTCCAAATCGAACGAACCATTGAGTTCATGGTTTGCGCGGTCCAGGCCAACTGCGGGCGCGCGACAGATGCGCGCCAGTACGTCCTGCAGTGATCATCTTCGTTTCTCCGCAATCACAGCCTCCCGGCCGAAACCGGGAGGCGGACCCGCAGTTCAAAGTGACAGATCGACAGGATTACGCGGCTTTACGCGCGCGGTCCGTGTCTTGCGTGATCTGAGTGGCGGCCGTCGGCGTGTCGCCCACGCCGATGCTAATGCGGCGCGGCTTCAGCTCTTCGGGAATCTCACGGACGATGTCGATCGAGAGGAGGCCATTCTCCAGTTTGGCTGCCTTGATCTTCATGTGGTCGGCAAGCTTGAACGTCTGCCTGAAACTGCGATAGGCGATGCCCTGGTGCAGCAGCTGGCGTCCGCTCTGATCATCAGCCTTCTGGCCTACCACGACCAGTTCGGGTCCATGCTGGGTCAGCTCAACCTCATCCTGGCTGAAGCCTGCGATGGCCATCGAGATACGGTAATCGTTCTCGTCGACCTTCTCGATGTTATAGGGCGGCCAGTCTGGACGCGTGCCGCTGTCGAGCATGTCGAAAAGCCGGTCGAAACCGACGGTGGTCCGATAGAGGGTATCAAAGGTTCTCATAGCCACATCCTCCTTGAAGCAACATGGGTACAAGGACGCCGCCCCGTGCGGCGCCGCCATTTTTTGCCGAGCCTTATGGCCTTAGCGGAAATCGAATTAGGAGGCGCCCCAAATGAGTTCAAGAGCATCTCGAATTTTTTTTAGTAGCATCCTCCCATCGACGGAAAGCGAAATCTGAGTTTCTCCAGGACCTTCCCTTCGAACAGTCGAACAGCCCCTTGAAGTACAGATCCGGCGGGAAGTTTTCGCGCGATCTGCGCGACCGCATCGTCTACTGCCCCGCCGTCCCGTTTCGTACTCAAATGCCGGCCAGCAAGGAACCGGGTAGCGGCCTTCCGATCCGTAAATCCACCCTGTCGGAGGGCGAAACGTCCCGGCACGTGCCGGGACGTTTCAGGCTCGCGGATCATTGCGGCCGCGGATCGGGCCTGTCGGGCTTGTCATGAGGGGCGTTGCTGCCTTCACGGCACGGGGTGCCGATGCCGCAGCATTTGCCGTTGTAGGTGACACCGGGCTTGGTCTTCTCGCATTCCCTCGGCGGTGCCGTCTGACACCCTGCCAGCACCGAAACCGCGATGGCGGCGAGAAATGCGTTTCTTGAAGTGATAAACATTGACGTTCTCCTTGATGGACCGTGTTTGCTACACACCGCTTGGTCGCGGGCGGCAGCGAAATGGTTCAAGGAAAATTGGAATCAGGCCGCGCCGAGGCGGACATCACCCTTCTCAACATGGTTGAGAAACCACGCATACGTCTGTTCCAATCCACCGCGAAGCGCGTAGCGCGGGCGCCATCCCGTTGCAAACAGCCGCGAAACATCCATCAACTTGCGCGGCGTGCCATCTGGCTTGGTCGTATCGAAGGCGATAGCCTCGACGCCGGCGACCGATGCGACGGTCTGGGCAAGCTCGGCAATGGTGACATCCTCGCCCGAACCGACATTGACGTGGCTGTCGCCGGCATAATTCTTCAACAGCCAGACCAAGGCATCGGCGGCGTCGTCGACATGCAGGAATTCACGCCGTGGCGTGCCCGAGCCCCAGACCTCGAGGCTGTTGCCGCCGCTCAGCGCCAGTGCATGCGCCTTTCGCATCAGGGCCGGCACGACATGGCTGGACTGGAGATCGAAATTGTCGCCAGGACCGTAAAGGTTGGCCGGCATCGCCGAGATGTAGTCGACGCCATGCTGGCGCCGATAGGCCTGGCACAGTTTGAGCCCGGCGATCTTGGCGATCGCATACCATTCATTGGTGGGTTCGAGCGGACCGGTCAGCAGCGCGTCTTCCCTGATCGGCTGCGGCGCGAGCTTTGGATAGATGCAGGACGAGCCGAGAAACAAAAGCTTGCCGACCTCGCTGCGAAAGGCGCCGTCAATGACATTGCCCTGCATAACCAGGTTTTGCTGCAGGAAATCGACAGGGAACCGGTCATTGGCCAGGATACCGCCGACTTTGGCGGCCGCCATCACCACCGCATCCGGCCTGTGCTCGGCCATCCAGCGCCGCACCCCTGCCTGGTCGAGCAGGTCGAGCCTGTCGCGCGATACGGTGAGTATCTCGCAGTCCTCGCTCGCCAGCCGGCGCACGACGGCCGAACCGACCATGCCGCGATGCCCGGCGACGAAGACACGCTTGCCTTTCAGATCAAATGTCGCGTCCATGAACCTGCCTCACGCAGAACGGCTGTTCTGCCGCGTGCCGCCGGCGGTGCGCGCCAGATCGGCCTGCACCATTTCCGCCACCAGATCCCTGAAGCCGGTCGTGTGCGACCACCCCAGCCTGGCTTTGGCCTTGGCGGGGTCGCCGAGCAGCAGGTCGACCTCGGTCGGCCGGAAATAGCGCGGATCGATGCGCACCAGGACAGTGCCCGAACCGGCATCGACACCAACTTCATCGACACCCTCGCCTTGCCAGCGGATGGTGCGTCCGGTCTCGGCAAAAGCCAGTTCGACGAATTCGCGCACCGAATGCGCCTCACCGGTCGCCAGCACGAAATCGTCGGCTTCACTGTGCTGCAGAATGCGCCACATGCCCTCCACATAGTCGCGCGCATGGCCCCAGTCACGCTTGGCGTCGAGATTGCCGAGATAGAGCGTGGCCTGAAGGCCGTGATGGATCGAGGCGACGGCCCGCGTGATCTTGCGGGTGACGAAGGTTTCGCCGCGTGTCGGGCTTTCGTGGTTGAACAGGATTCCGTTGGCGGCGAACATGCCGTAAGCCTCGCGGTAGTTGACCGTGATCCAGTAGGCGTAAAGCTTGGCGGCGGCATAGGGCGAGCGCGGATGGAAGGGCGTCGCCTCGCTTTGCGGGACCTCGCGCGCCTTGCCGTAAAGCTCCGACGTCGATGCCTGATAGAAGCGCACCGACTTCTCCAGGCGCAGGATGCGGATCGCCTCGAGCAGCCTGAGTGTTCCCAGCGCATCGGCATTGCCGGTGTATTCCGGCGTCTCGAAACTCACCTGGACATGACTCTGGGCGCCGAGATTGTAGATCTCGCCGGGCTGTGTCTCCTGCACCAGGCGAATAAGGTTGGTCGCGTCGGTCAGGTCGCCATAATGCAGGAAGAAACGCGCACCGCGCTCGTGCGGATCGACATAGATGTCGTCAACGCGCTCGGTGTTGAACGAGGACGAGCGGCGTTTGACGCCATGGACAATATAGCCCTTCTGCAGAAGCAATTCTGCGAGATAGGCCCCGTCCTGCCCGGTTACACCGGTGATGAGCGCCACTTTTTCCGTCATTGCCGCTCCGTCCGCATCCAATCCCGGCAACCGAATACAGATTTGGCGCGAGAACGCAAATCCTCCATACGTGGGATAGGTTTCAGCCAGCGATTGTGTCGTTCTCAGGCACCTGCAACCGCGCAGAAATGCTTCATCCTGGCCAGCGCAAGCTCGGGATCGGCGAGCAACCCTGCCTGGTCGGCAAGGCGGAAGATGTCGGCATAGTGCAGGATGCCGCGCGCCGACTGCATGCCGCCGACCATGGCGAAATGGTCCTGATGGCCGTTGAGCCAGGCCATGAAGACGATGCCGGCCTTGTAATACTCCGTCGGCGCCTCGAAGATCTTGCGCGACAACGGCACTGTCGGCGCCATCAGCGCGTCATAGCCGGCGCGGTCGCCCTCAGCCAGTTTCGCCAGCGCCGCACTGGCGACCGGCGCGATGGCGTCGAAGATGCCGAGCAAGGCGTGCGAGTGCCGCTTCCCGTCGCCGGCAATCAGTACGGGATAGTTGAAATCGTCGCCAGTGAACATGACGACGCCTTCCGGCAGCCGGTTGCGCAAGGCAACTTCCTTGCCGGCATCGAGCAGCGATATCTTTATCCCCTCGACCTTATTAGCATGGCGCTCGATGATGGCGACGACGGTGTCGAGCGCGGCCTCGAAATTGCCGCTGCCCCAATAACCTTTCAGTGCCGGATCGAACATGTCGCCCAGCCAATGCAGGATGACCTTGCCGGATGCCTGGCTGAGGATGCGATCGTAGACGTGCACATAGTCATCTGAGCTCTTGGCCACGGCTGCCAGCGCCCGGCTTGCCATCATGATCGCCTTGCCGCCCTGCCCTTCTATGAAAGCGAACTGCTGCTCATAGGCGGCGGTCACCTCGTCGAGGGTTTTGGCAGCTCCCGGCGCCAGATGATCGGTGCCGGCGCCCGAGGCGAGGTCTGCGCCTTCGACGCTGCGCGCCTCGGCGATCGAGCGGCGGATCAATTCCTGCGCATTCGCCCAGTCGAAACCCATGCCGCGCTGGGAGGTGTCCATCGCCTCGGCGATGCGGAAGCCAAGCCGCCACAAATGATGCCGAAACGCCATCGTCTTGTCCCAATCGACCGCAGGCTTCGACCAGGGGTCGGTCATCGCGAAAGGATCGGCGACGACATGGGCCGCGGCATAGGCGATGCGCGGGAAAACCGCACCGATTACGGGCTCGACCGGACTGCCCGCCAGCTTGTAGCTGACGCGGCCGCCATTCTGCGTAGGCAGGGTGATATCCATGGCAACCTCCGTTTTCGGCATCCTATAAATGGAACGTTCCAATAAATCAAGAACCTTTATGATTGCGGCGATTGAACCGGTCCAAATGCCGAAGAAGGCTAAGAGTCCTTGCTAGGAACCACATTCATCACCTTATCGATCTCCGCAAGAATCCCGATTGACTCTCGGTTGGCAGAGTGATTAGAACGTTCCAATAGATTTGCCCATTTAAGCGGAGGAAACCACCGACATGGCCAGCCGGGCCAAGGCAACGATCCTGGACATCGCCCGCGAGGCTGGTGTGTCCAAATCGACGGTGTCGCTTGTGCTGCAAGGCTCAGGGCTGATCCGGCCTGAAACCGCGGTCAAGGTTCGCAAGGCGATCGAGGATGTCGGCTATGTCTACAACCGCGGCGCCGCCAATCTGCGCAAAGCCCATTCCAACGTCATCGGCATGGTCATCAACGATCTCACCAACCCCTTTTTCGCCGAACTGGCGGTCGGCATGGAGCGCGTCTTCCAGTCAGCCGGCATCGTGCCCTTCATCGCCAACACGGCGGAGAACCCGGTGCGCCAGGAAGAAGTGCTGAAGTCGCTGATGGAACAGGGCGTCGCAGGCCTGATCGTGTCACCGGCACGCGGCACCACGCCGGGCGCCTTCCGTCGCCTCGAGATGGCGGGCGTGCCGGTCGTCTTCGCCATGCGCCGCCTGCCGGACAGCCGCATCCCGGTGATCGCTCCTGACAACCATCGCGGCGCGTATCTCGCCGCCGCCCATCTGATCGGCAAGGGCCATCGCCGGCTGGCCTTCTTCGGCGGCACCTCCGACCTGGTCGTCTATCAGGAGCGCCTGGGCGGTTTTCGTGAAGCTTGCGAGACATTGGGCATGGCCAGACGCGACGTGCTTGTCGTCGAAGGCGAGACCAGCCGCAGGGGCGGGATCGCCTGCCTGGAAACCGCCCTTGCCATGGCCGAGCCGCCGACGGCGGCGCTGTGCTTCAACGACGCCGTCGCCTTCGGCGTCATGCTGGCGCTGCGCAAGCGCTGGCTGGAGCCCGGCGCGGATTTCGCCGTCGTCGGCTTCGACGACGTGGTCGAGGCCGAGCATTATATGCCGGCGCTGACCAGCGTCTCGGTGGACACACCCGGCCTCGGCGAACGCGCCGCCCACGTCATGCTGAAGATGATCCAGTCGCGCATCACGCATGCCGAGGACCATATCGGCGCCGTCAATCTAGTCGTCAGGGACAGCTGCGGTCCCGATCGCGGCGCCCAGGACACATCAGCAGGAATGGGAGACGCGGCATGAGCGTCAAATGGGGACTGATCGGCGCCAGCACGATCGCCAAACAGTTCATGATCAACGCCATCCGCGCGCAAGAGGGTGGCGAGATCGCGGCGGTGATGAGCTCCAGTCCGCAGCGCGCCAAGACTTATGCCGCGGAACAGAATATTCCGCTTGCCGTCTCGAGGCTGGACGACCTGCTCGGCGCCGAAATCGACGCCGTCTACATCTCGACCACCAATGAACTGCATCTCGAACAGGCGTTGGCTGCGATCAAGGCGGGAAAGCATGTTCTGTGCGAAAAGCCGCTGGCGCTGAACAGCGCCGACGCGCGCACAATGGTCGCCGCCGCCAAGGAAGCCGGTGTCGTGCTTGGCACCAATCATCATCTGCGCAATGCCGGCGCCCACCGCGCCATGCGCGACGCCATATCAGCCGGCCATATCGGCAAGCCGATTGCCGCGCGCGTCTTCCATTCCGTCTATTTGCCGGAAAACCTGCAGGGCTGGCGCATTACCAAGCCTGAGTCCGGCGGCGGCGTGGTGCTCGACATCACCGTGCATGATGCCGACACGCTGCGCTTCGTGCTCGGCGACGACCCGGTCGAGATTTCGGCCTTCACCCAGTTGGCCGGCATGGCCAGCAGCGGGCTGGAAGACGGCGCCATGTGCATCTGGCGCTTCGGGTCGGGCATCATCGCCCAGTCGCATGAAGGCTTCACAACCAAGTTCGCCGATACCGGCTTTGAGGTGCATGGTTCCGAAGGTTCGCTGGTCGCAAAAAATGTGATGACGCAGAAGCCAGTCGGCTCGGTGCTGCTACGCACCGCCAAAGGCGAGGAAGAACTGAGCTTCGACCGAGAAGACCTCTACGCCAGGTCGCTGCGCCAGTTCCATGCCGCCATGCGTGGAGAAGGCCAGCCCTCCGCCACCGGCGAGGACGGCGTCTGGTCGCTGGCCTCAGCCGAAGCAGCGTTGCAGTCGGCAAAGTCCGGCAAGGCCGTCACTATCGATCCGAAAGGTGTCGTGTGAGCAAGCTCGTCTCCGCCGCTGAAGCAGCAAGCCTCATCAAGGACGGCATGACCGTCTCCGTCTCGTCGTCGAGCGGCCTTGGCTGCCCTGACGCCGTCCTGGCTGCCATCGGCGAGCGCTTCGACGCCGAAGGCCATCCGAAAGACATCACCACGCTGCATCCGATCGCCGCCGGCGACATGTATGGCATCAAGGGCATCGACCATCTGGCCAAGCCCGGCTTGTTGAAGCGCACGCTCTGCGGCTCCTATCCCTCAGGCCCCTCCTCGTCCGAGCCGCCGCAGATATGGAAGATGATCGGCGACAATTCGGTCGCCGCCTACAACGTGCCCTCCGGCATCCTTTTCGACATGCACCGCGAGGCCGCCGCCAAGCGGCCGGGCGTGCTGACCAAGGTCGGCCTCGACACTTTTGCCGACCCGCGCCACCAGGGCTGCGCCATGAATGAGGCTGCAAGCGAGCCGATCGTCTCGGTGCAGCAGTTCGACGGCGAGGAATGGCTCTATTTCCGCTCGATCGTGCCCAACGTTTCGATCATCCGCGCCACCACCGCCGACGAGCGCGGCAACCTCACTTACGAGCATGAAGGCGCCTATTTGGGCGGCCTCGAACAGGCGCTCGCCGCGCGCAACAATGGCGGCATCGTCATTGCGCAGGTCAAGCGCGTCGTCGAGAACGGCACGCTGAAGCCGCATGACGTGCGCGTGCCCGGCGTGCTGGTAGACCACATCGTGGTGGCGCCGAACCAGTTGCAGACGACGTTGACGCCTTACGACCCGGCGATTTCGGGCGAGATCTTCCGGCCGTTGTCCAGCTTCCGCAACGCTGAGATGAACGTCCAGAAAGTAATCGCGCGCCGCGTCGCCATGGAATTGCGCGACGGCATGGCGGTCAATATCGGCTTCGGCATCTCGGCAAACGTGCCGCGTATCCTTCTCGAGGAAGACCAGCACGGCAAAGTCACCTGGGTGATCGAGCAGGGCGCCGTCGGCGGCGTGCCGCTGCTCGACTTCAAGTTCGGCTGCGCTTCCAATGCCGAGGCGATCATGCCCTCGCCGCACCAGTTCATCTATTTCCAGGCCGGCGGCTTCGATGCCTCGCTGCTCTCCTTCTTGCAGATCGACCGCCATGGCTCCGTCAACGTGTCGAAACTCTCGGCCCGGCCACATGTCACCGCCGGGGCCGGCGGCTTTGTCGACATCACGGCACGGGCGAAAAAGATCGTCTTCTCCGGCTTCTTCAATGCCGGCGCAAAACTGTCGCTCGCCGATGGCGGCATTCGCATCGATGCAGAAGGCAAGGTGAAGAAGGTGGTCAACGAGGTCGAGCACATCTCCTTCTCCGGCAAGCGCGCCGTCGCACAAGGGCAGGACATCACCTACGTCACCGAGCGCTGCGTGATGAAGCTGACGCCGGACGGTCTGATGGTGACGGAACTGGCGCCTGGCATCGACCTCGAACGCGATGTGCTGGCGCAGTCCGAAACACCGCTCGGCGTCGCCAACGACCTCAAGGTGACACCGGCGGCGCTGTACCAGGATCGGCCGATCGGCCTGTCGCTGAATGGCGGCGCTTCTCTCGGAGGCGCGCATGGCTGAGCGCCTCGTCACCTTCGAGCAGGACGGCGCCATCGGTATCGTCACGCTGCGCCGGCCGGAGAAGTTCAACGCGCTGGACATTCCAATGCTGCGCGCGCTCGAGACAGCGCTCGACGAAGCCGAAATGGCTGAAGGCGTGCGCGTCGCGCTGATCCGCGGCGAAGGCAAGGGCTTTTGCGCCGGCGGCGATGTCGAGGCCTGGGGCGAGATGAGCGCTGCCGACTTTCAGGTGCAATGGGTGCGCTACGGCCACCGCGTCTTCGACCGACTGGCGCGGCTGCGGCAACCGACCATCGCGGTGCTTTCCGGCCATGCGTTGGGTGGCGGGCTGGAGCTGGCAGTCGCCTGCGACTTCCGTGTCGCCGAAACGCAGGTGAAGCTCGGCTTTCCCGAGACATCGATCGGCGTCGTCCCCGGCTGGTCCGGCACGCAGCGCGCCGTGCGCCGCTTCGGGGCGCAGATCGTGCGCCGCATGGCGCTCGGCGGCGAGGTCTTTGCCGCCCCCGACGCGCTCGCCCTCGGCATTGTCGATCGTGTGGTCGAGACCGGCCAGGCGCTGGCAGAGGCCAGGACTTGGGCCGAAAAAATCGCCGGGCGCGGGCCGCTCGCAACCGAAGCCGCCAAGCTGATGATCGCAGTCGCCGAAGGCGAGGAAAGTGCGGCCGCCACCGAGGCGCTCGCCAGCGGCTTCGTTGCGCTGACCGGCGACCTCAAAGCCGGCGTGAGCGCCTTCAAGGCCAAGCAGAGGCCGGCCTTTTCCAGATCTTAGAGAAAGCATGATGAACGCACCGCTCAACATTTCCATGCCGGCCGAGGCGTCCAAGGCGCCGAAGGTTTACAAGCTCCTGATCGACGGCAAGCATGTCGATGCCCGTGACGGCCGCACGATTGCGCGCAACAGCCCCGGCCATGGCTTCACCGTTTCGCGCTATGCGCAGGCCGGCGAGGCCGAGGTGGAGGCGGCCATGCAGGCCGCGCACAAGGCATTCGAGACCGGCCCGTGGCCGCGCACGAAGGCGGCCGAGCGCGCAGCCATCCTGCTCAAGACGGCCGACCTGATCGAGGCCCAGCTCGAAGACATCGCCCGACTCGATGCGCTGGAATCCGGCAAGCCGATCGCCCAGGCGCGCGGCGAGATCGGCGGCGCCATCGACATCTGGCGCTATGCCGCCTCGCTCGCCCGCACGCTGCACGGCGAAAGCTACGCCAATCTCGGCGACGCCATGCTGGGCGTGGTCCTGCGCGAGCCGATCGGCGTCGTCTCGATCATCACCCCGTGGAATTTCCCGTTCCTGATCGTCAGCCAGAAACTGCCCTTCGCGCTCGCCGCCGGCTGCACCGCGGTGGTCAAGCCGAGCGAAATGACCTCGGCCTCGACCTTCGTGCTCGGCGACATCCTGATGCAGGCCGGCCTGCCCGCGGGCGTCGTCAACATCCTGGCCGGCCTCGGCGCCGATGTCGGGGGGCCGATGGTCAGCCATCCGCTGGTCGAGATGGTGTCGTTCACCGGCTCTACCCGCGTCGGCAAGATGACCATGGCTTCCGCCGCGCAGTCGCTGAAGAAAGTCTCGATGGAGCTCGGCGGCAAGAACGGCCAGATCGTCTTCCCCGATGCCGATCTCGAGGCGGCCGCTGACGCAGCAGTGTTCGGCGGCTTCTTCAACGCCGGCGAATGCTGCAATGCCGGCAGTCGGCTGATCGTGCATGAAGCCATCGCCGACGATTTCCTCGCCACTGTCAAGGCCCTGACCGCCAAGGTAACGGTCGGCGACCCACTCGACGACCGAACCAAGGTTGGCGCGATGATTTCCGCCGACCATCTGACCAAGGTCGCAGATTACGTTGCGGCAGCAGCAAAAGACGGCAGCAATGTCTATAGCGGTGGCGGCCAATTGGCGTCCAATGCCGGCCAGTACCTCGATCCGACCATCATTCGCGGCGTTACCGAAGACATGGCTATTGCGCGCGAGGAAGTGTTTGGCCCGGTGCTCTCCGTGCTGACTTTTGGATCGATTGAAAAGGCGTTGCACATCGCCAACAACACGCCCTATGGTCTGTCGGCAGGGGTGTGGAGCGCCAGCATCGACACTTGTATGTCGGTGGCGCGTGGTGTGCGTTCGGGGACCGTTTGGGTGAACACATTCATGGAAGGCTTTCCCGAGCTGCCATTCGGGGGCTACAAGCAGTCCGGCATCGGACGCGAACTCGGCAAACGCGCTGTCGAGGATTATACCGAGGAAAAGACAATCCAGTTTCATCGCGGCCAGCGCACCGGTTGGTGGGTCGGCTGAGTTTGGAAGAACCCGGTGGGCTTCCACCGGTCGTGTAATGCAACAAGGGAGGTAGAACATGTTGCGCAAAATGCTTATCGGAACGGCTCTGGCGACGGCCTTTGCTTTCTCGGCCCATGCCGAGGACGTCAAGGAAGTGCAGATGCTGCATTGGTGGACGTCGGGCGGCGAAGCGGCTGCTCTCAACGTCCTCAAGGGCGACCTTGCCAAGGAAGGCTATGCCTGGAAGGACGTGCCGGTGGCCGGTGGTGGCGGCGACGCCGCCATGACTGCGCTGAAGGCGATGGTCGCGGCCGGCAATTACCCGACCGCGTCGCAGATGCTCGGCTACACCGTGCTCGACTATGCGGCGGCCGGCGTCATGGGCGACCTGACCGAGACGGCGAAGAAGGAAGGCTGGGACAAGTCGGTTCCGGCAGCCCTGCAGAAGTTCTCCGTCTATGACGGCAAGTGGGTCGCTGCTCCAGTCAACGTCCACTCCGTCAACTGGCTGTGGATCAACAAGGCGGTGATGGACAAGATCGGCGGCACCGAGCCAAAGACCTTCGACGACTTCGTCGCCCTGCTCGACAAAGCCAAGGCGGCTGGCGTTATTCCGCTCGCCCTTGGCGGCCAGAACTGGCAGGAAGCCACCATGTTCGACTCGGTTGTGCTGTCGACCGGCGGACCTGAGTTCTACAAGAAGGCCTTCAACGACCTCGACGACGAGTCCCTCAAGTCGGACACGATGAAGAAGTCGTTCGACAACCTCGCCAAGCTCGTCACCTATGTCGACCCGAACTTCTCGGGCCGCGACTGGAACCTTGCCACCGCCATGGTCATCAAGGGCGATGCCCTGGTGCAGGTGATGGGTGACTGGGCCAAGGGCGAGTTCAACGCCGCCAAGAAAACGCCGGGCACCGACTTCCTGTGCTATCGCTTCCCGGGCACGGAAGGCTCGGTGGTCTACAACTCCGACATGTTCGGCATGTTCAACGTTCCGGACGACCGCAAGGCCGCCCAGGTCGCGTTGGCCACCGCCACCCTGTCGAAGAGCTTCCAGTCGGCCTTCAACGTCGTCAAGGGTTCGGTTCCCGCCCGTACCGACGTTCCGGACACCGACTTCGACGCGTGCGGCAAGAAGGGCATCGCCGACCTGAAGGCTGCCAACGAAGGCGGCACACTGTTCGGCTCGCTTGCCCAGGGCTATGGCGCGCCTCCGGCGGTCGCCAATGCCTACAAGGACGTCGTTTCGAAGTTCGTCCACGGTCAGATCAAGACCTCGGACGAAGCCGTGACCGAACTGGTCAAGGCAATCGACGACGCCAAGTAAGCCCTGGCCAGCAAGACACCTTTCCCGCTTCGGCGGGGAAGGGTCGCCTCAGGATTGGCCGGCTGGCGCAATTCCAGGAAAAGTGTGAGCGGTTTTCCGGCCGGAATTGCGTAAAAGAAAGAGTTAGAGAGGTTCGCCGTTTCCGTGAAACGGTGAAACCCTCTTGAACACCATGCCGACCAGAGACCCGTATGCACGGGGCCGCCTTGCCTCCTGACGGCAGAGCACGGACGACCCTAACGGGAGGAGCCTCATGAGCAGTGTAGCGACGACCCAGATCAAGCTGACACCCGAGCGGTCTCGCCCCTCCGTGCGCGCGCGATTGCAGGACGCGCTGCCGAAGATCGTGCTGGCGCCGAGCTTCGCCATCACCATCGTCTTCGTCTATGGCTTTATCCTGTGGACTGTCTATCTGTCCTTCACCAATTCCAAGACCTTCCCGTCCTATGTCATTACCGGACCACGCGCGTATCTACGGCTGTGGGGCTGGACGTTCGACTCCGACCCGCCATCGAGCTGGTACACGTCGATCGTCAATATGGGCATTTTTGGCTTTCTCTACATCGCCATCTGCCTGGCGCTCGGCCTGTTCCTGGCCATCCTGCTCGACCAGAAGATTCGCGGCGAAGGCGTGTTGCGGCCGATCTATCTCTACCCGATGGCGCTGTCCTTCATCGTCACCGGCGTCGCCTGGAAATGGTTCCTCGACCCCGGCCTCGGTCTTGAGCAGACCTTGCATCAGTGGGGCTGGACGAGCTTCCATTTCGACTGGATCAAGAACAAGGATTTCGTCATCTACACGGTGGTCATTGCCGGCGTCTGGCAGGCCTCCGGCTTCATCATGGCGATGTTCCTGGCCGGCCTGCGTGGCATTGACGGCGAGATCATGAAGGCGGCGCAGATCGACGGTGCCACCACCTTTCAGCTCTACCGCCGCATCGTCATTCCGCTGCTGCGGCCAATCTTCCTGTCGGCCTTCATCGTGCTCGCGCACCTTGCCATCAAGTCCTACGATCTCGTGGTGGCGCTGACCAGCGGCGGCCCCGGTGGCTCGGCCTGGCTGCCGTCCAACTTCATGTATGAGTACACCTTCAAGCGCAACGAAATGGCCGTCGGCTCGGCCAGTGCCGTGATCATGCTGATGACCATCGTCGCCATCATCGTGCCCTATCTCTATTCCGAACTGCGGGAGAAGCCGCGATGAGCGCTGTCGCCACCCCTGCCCGCCCCGCTGCTTCCCAAAAGGCCTCCGGCGGCATGAGCACCAAGACCCTCAACCGCATCGTCATCTACGGGCTTCTGGCGCTGTTTGCGCTGTTTTATCTGATGCCGCTGTTCGTCATGCTGGTGACCTCGTTCAAGACCATGGACGAGATCCAGAACGGCAACATGCTGGCGTTGCCCACGGCGCCGACCTTCGACCCGTGGCTGAAGGCCTGGGGCGAGACCTGCGTCGGCCTCACCTGCGCCGGCATCAAGGGCTATTTCTGGAACTCGATCAAGATGGTGGTTCCAGCCGTACTGATCTCGACCATGCTCGGCGCGCTCAACGGCTACGTCTTGACCAAATGGCGTTTTCGCGGCGCCACGCTGGTGTTCGGGCTGATGCTGTTTGCCTGCTTCATTCCGTTCCAGTCGGTGCTGCTGCCGATGGCGACCATCCTCGGCAGCCTGGGACGTTTCGGCGTGAAGCTGCAGAATGCGACGGGTACGAGTTTCGGTCTCGGCAATCCGACGGTCAACCTGGTCTTCGTCCATGTCGTCTACGGCATCGGCTTCACTACACTGTTTTTCCGCAACTATTACGAGGCATTCCCGAACGAGCTGATCAAGGCCGCACAGGTCGACGGCGCCTCCTTCTTCCAGATCTTCCGCCGCATCATGCTGCCGAACTCGATGCCGATCTTCGTCGTCACCGTCATCTACCAGTTCACCAACATCTGGAACGACTTCCTGTTCGCTTCGGCTTACGCCGGCACAGGCGACTCCATGCCGATGACGGTGGCGCTCAACAACGTCGTCAACACCTCGACCGGCGTCGTCGAATACAACGTCAACATGGCGGCCGCGATGATCGCGGCTCTGCCCACCCTGATCGTCTATGTCGTCGCCGGCCGCTATTTCGTGCGCGGGCTGATGGCTGGCGCGGTCAAGGGCTGATCAATTCGGAAGGAACGACCATGGCTTTTCTGGAAATTGATGGGCTGAAGAAGCGCTTCGGGAATGTCGAGATCCTGAAGGGCATCGATGTCGAGCTCGAAAAGGGCGGCTTCCTGGTGCTGGTCGGCCCGTCCGGCTGCGGCAAGTCCACCTTGCTCAACACGATTGCCGGCCTGGAGCAGATCACCGAGGGCGAAATCCGCGTCGACGGCCGCGCCATCAACGATCTGCACCCATCCAAGCGCGACATCGCCATGGTGTTCCAGAGCTATGCGCTCTATCCGAACATGACGGTGGCCGGAAACATCTCCTTCGGCATGGAGATGCGCGGCGTGCCGGCCGACGAACGCCAAAAGGCGATCGACAAGGTGGCCAAGGTCCTGCAGATCGGCCACCTCCTGCAGCGCAAGCCGAGCCAGCTTTCCGGCGGCCAGCGCCAGCGCGTCGCCATGGGCCGGGCGCTGGTGCGCGACCCCAAGCTGTTCCTGTTCGACGAGCCTTTGTCCAACCTCGACGCCAAATTGCGCGTTGACATGCGCATCGAGATCAAGCGCCTGCATGCCACCACCGGCACAACCATCGTCTACGTCACCCACGACCAGATCGAGGCGATGACGCTGGCTACCAAGATCGCCGTCATGCGCGACGGCGAGGTGCAGCAGTTCGGCACCCCGGCCGAGATCTACAACAACCCGACCAATTTGTTCGTCGCCGACTTCATGGGTTCGCCAGCGATGAACCTGATCCCGGCGACCATTGCCACGTCGGGCAATGCGCTGTCCGTCGTGTTGGAGCGCGAGGCGCGCGAGCCGATCACGCTGCCGATGGCCAACGCGCCGGCGGGTCTTTCGGCATTCCAGGGCAAGCCGATCATCTTCGGCGTGCGCCCGGAAGCGCTGACCGATCCGGAAGGTGCGGAACGCAACGCCTCCAACATTGCCACTGCCGACCTGCACATCGAAGTGGTCGAGCCGGCAGGGTCCGACACGTTCGCGGTGACCAATCTCGGCGGCAAGGGCGTGGTGGCGCGGTTGCGGGCCGACGCCAACATCCAGCCGGGCACCAGCACGCCGCTCGCCTTCAACCTGACCAAGGCCGTGTTCTTCGATCCGGCGACCGAACACCGCATCCGCTGATCGAGATGGTCAGCCCCGATATCGTCATCATCGGCTCCGGCATCGGCGGCGCTACGATCGCTTCCGGCCTGGCCGGCAGCGGCGCCTCGGTCCTGATGCTGGAGCGCGGCGAGCCCTTGCCGGCAACGCCGCATGCCCGCGACACGCGCTCGATCTTCGTCGATGGCCACTACCGTCCGAAGGAGATGTGGCGCGAGCCCGGCGGCGGCGCCTTCAACCCCGGCAATTACTACTATGTCGGCGGCAATTCGAAATTCTACGGCGCGGTGCTGATCCGCTACCGCAAAGAGGATTTCGCCGCCATGGAGCACTTCGGTGGCGTCTCGCCGGCATGGCCGTTTTCCTACGATGAATTCGAGCCTTGGTATTCGAAAGCCGAGCAGCTGTTTCGCGTCCGCGGCTCGCTCGGCGAGGACCCGACCGAACCGTTCCACTCGATCCCCTATGCTTTCAAGCCGGTGCCCGACGAAGCGCCGATTGCGCGCGCCCGCGCCGAGCTGAAGGGACTGGGCCTGCACCCCGCCTCGCTGCCGCTCGGCGTCGACATCGACACCTGGCTGAAAGAGGGCAAGACCGGCTGGGACGCATTCCCCAACACCGCCCAGGGCAAGGTTGATGCGCAGACCGGACCGCTGACGGCTGCACTCAAGGACAGCAATATCCGGCTCGAAACCGGCTGCCATGTCGAATATCTCGAAGCGTCGTCCGACGGCAAAAGCATCGCTGCCGTTCACTACCGTCAGAATGGCGAGCTGAAGAAAGTCGCGCCGAAGCTGGTCATCCTGTCCGCCGGCGCGGTCAATTCCGCCGTCATCCTGCTGCGCTCGCCTTCACCAGATGGCAAAGGCCTCGCCAACCGCTCCGACCAGGTCGGCCGCAATTTCATGAACCATAATTCGAGCGCCATGCTGGCGATCGATCCGCGCCGCAGGAACGACAGCGTCTACCAGAAGACGCTGATGCTGAATGACTACTATCTCTCCGACGGCAAAGGCGGCAAGCCGCTCGGCAACGTCCAGCTGCTCGGCAAGATCGACGGCAACATGTTGAAGGCCAACGTCAAACACGTGCCGAAATTCGCGCTCGATTACATGGCCGGTCACGCTGTCGACTGGTATCTGATGTGCGAGGATCTACCCGATCCGGAAAGCCGCATCATGGTCGACGGCAAGGACATCGTCATGCAATGGCGGCGCTCCAACATGCAGTCGCTGGACGGGCTGACCAGGGTGATGCGTGAGAACTTCCGCGCCTGCGGTTATCCCATCGTGCTGTCGCGTCCCTTCGACAAGCGCACGCCCTCGCACCAGTGCGGCACGGTGAAAATGGGCGACCATCCGGCGACGTCGCCGCTCGACCCTTTCTGCCGCGCCTTCGACCACCCGAACCTGTTCGTTGTCGACGCCAGTTTTTTGCCGAACTCGGCCGCCGTGAATCCGGCGCTGTCGATTGCGGCACAGGCGCTGCGCGTGGCCGAGCATATTCGCCGAACGGACCTCGCGGCATGACCCGCCCCGCAGCAATCGTCACCGGCGGTGCGCGCGGCATTGGGCTCGCCTGCGCCGAGGCGCTGGCCGGGGACGGCTTCGACATTTTGATCGCCGACCTTGCCGAACAAGCGCCGGACGAACTGGCCGCCAACATCACCGCACGGGGTGCGGAGTTCGCCTATGTCCGTTGTGATATCGCCAACCTCGAGGATCACACGGCCCTCGTCGACGCCGCCATACGTGCCTTCAGCCGCATCGACTGCCTCGTCAACAATGCCGGCGTCGGCGCCGTGGTGCGCGGCGACCTGCTGGAACTGACGCCCGAAAACTTCGACCGTGCGCTCGGCATCAATCTGCGCGGCACCGTATTCCTTAGCCAGGCCGTCGCCAAGGCGATGCTGGCGGCTCCCAGCAATCATCCGCGCTCGATCATCACCATCACCTCGGTCAGCGCCGATATGGCCTCGCCGGAACGCCCCGACTACTGCATCTCGAAAGCCGGCCTTTCGATGTGGGTGAAGAACCTGGCGCTACGGCTTGCGCCGGAAAACATCGGCGTGTTCGAACTGCGGCCCGGCATCATTCGCACCGACATGACCGCGAGCGTATCAGCCAAATACGACGCGCTTATCGACAGCGGCCTGGTGCCGGCAAAACGCTGGGGCGAAGCATCGGACATCGGCGCCGTGGTGGCGACGCTTGCCGCCGGCAAGCTCGGCTTTTCCACAGGCTCGATTATCAATGTCGACGGCGCGCTCTCCGTGCCTCGACTGTAGGTGGATAGAGTTATGACCGACTACATCATCGTAGGTGCCGGCCCGGCCGGCTGCGTTCTGGCCAACCGGCTGAGCGAGGATCCAGCGAATTCCGTGCTGCTGCTCGAGGCCGGCGGCAAGGACTGGCACCCCTACATCCACATGCCGGCGGGCTTTGCCAAGATGACCAAGGGCATCGCTTCCTGGGGCTGGTCGACTGTGCCGCAGAGGCACATGCAGGACCGCGTCTTCTGGTATACGCAGGCGAAGGTGGTCGGCGGCGGCTCGTCCATCAATGCCCAGATATACACGCGCGGCAACGCTCGCGACTACGACGCATGGGAGAAGGAAGAGGGCCTCGCGGGCTGGGGCTATCGCGACGTGCTGCCCTATTTCAAGCGCGCCGAGAACAACCAGCGCTTCGCCAACGATTTTCACGGCGACCAGGGGCCGCTCGGCGTGTCGAACCCGATTTCGCCGCTGCCGATTTGCGAGGCCTATTTCCGCGCCGGCCAAGAGATGGGCATCCCCTTCAACCCGGATTTCAACGGCGCTAGCCAGGAAGGCGTCGGCTACTACCAGCTGACCCAGAAGGACGCCCGGCGCTCATCCGCTTCGGTCGCCTATTTGAAGCCCATCCGCGCCCGCAAGAACCTGACGGTCCGAACCGATGTGCTGGTCACCCGCATCGTCGTCGAGAAAGGCCGCGCCACCGGCGTCGAGATCGTTGACAAACCCGGCGGCGAGAAGACCATCATGCGCGCCGAGCGCGAAGTGATCGTCTCGTCCGGCGCCATCGGTTCGCCGAAGCTGTTGATGCAGTCGGGCATCGGCCCGGCTGATCACCTGAAATCGGTCGGCGTGACGCCGGTGCATGATCTGCCCGGTGTCGGCTCCAACATGCAGGACCATCTCGATTTGTTCGTCATCGCCGAATGCACCGGCGACCACACCTATGACAACTACGCCAAGCTGCACCGCACCGCGTGGGCCGGCTTGCAGTATCTGCTGCTGAAGAAAGGGCCGGTCGCCTCCAGCCTGTTCGAGACCGGCGGCTTCTGGTACGCCGATCCGACCGCCGCCTCGCCCGACATCCAGTTCCATCTGGGACTCGGCTCCGGCATCGAGGCCGGCGTCGAGAGGTTGAAGAACCCCGGCGTGACCTTGAACTCGGCCTTCCTGCGCCCGCGCTCGCGCGGCACGGTGCGGCTGAGCAGCGCCGACCCGGCCGACCACCCGCTGATCGATCCCAACTATTGGTCGGACCCTTATGACCGCGCCATGTCGATCAAGGGCCTCAGGCTTGCGCGCGAGATCATGCGGCAGAAGGCGCTTGCACCTTACGTGTTGCGCGAGGTGCTGCCCGGACGATCGCTCGCCAGCGATGACGAGCTGATCGACTATGCCTGCCGCACCGCCAAGACCGACCATCACCCCGTGGGCACCTGCCGCATGGGCCATGACGATATGGCGGTGGTCACACCGGACCTGCGCCTGCGCGGCATCGAGGGCCTGCGCGTCTGCGATGCCTCGGTGATGCCGCGCGTGCCTTCCTCCAACACCAATGCGCCGACCATCATGGTCGGCGAAAAAGGCGCGGACATCATCCTCGGCCGCGAGCCGCTTCCGCCGGCGGTGTTCTCCGGCAATCGGGCCGCATAGCCACTTAGGAGAACGAACCAATGATCAGACACTGCGTCTTCGTACGCTTCCGCAGCGATGTGCCCGCCACCGAGCGCACGGCAATCCACGCCGATCTCGAAGCACTGCGCTCCGTCGTCGACGGCATGGACACGGTCCATTTCAGCACCAATGTCAGCCCGGAGCCGTTCGCGCGCGGCTTCAGCCATGCCTTCACCATCGACTTCCGCGATGCCGCCGCCCGCGACGCCTATCTCGTGCATGAAGCGCATCAGCGCGCCGGCGCCCGATTGGTCGCAGCGCTCGAAGGCGGCACCGACGGGCTGATGGTGTTCGATCTCGACATTACGAAAAAGTGACCGCGCTTCTTTCGAAAGCCGGCTGACGCCTGTTCTCTTTTGCGCCCCAAGGAACATATCGTTCCCCGGGGGCGTTTAGGAGGAACGTCGTGGCTCTCACCGCGCAGCAGAAGAAACCGTCCTTGCCTCCTTCCTCGGCTGGACGCTCGACGCTTTTGATTTCTTCCTTCTGACGTTCCTGCTCACCGATATCGCAACCGAATTCAACACTGACGTCCCGGCAGTCTCCAAAGCGTTGTTCCTGACGCTGGCGACACGCTTCATCGGCGCCTTCTTCTTCGGCAGGCTGGCCGACAAATATGGCCGCAAGCCCATTCTGATGCTCAACATCGTCAGCTATTCGGTGATCGGCGCGCTGGCTGCCTTCTCGCCCAATCTCGTGGCTACGCGCTGGCGCTGTTTGCCGGCGTGGTCGCCGTCTGCATCATCGTCGTCATCCGCTTCAGTCCGGAACGGCGCGGACAGGTGATGACGGTGCTCTGCTGAAGTATCAGGCTCTCAGCCCAGTCTGAGGGCCACGACACCGGCGACGATGCTGAGCGCGGCGGCGCCGCGCCAGCCTGTCATCTTCTCGCCGAGCGCGAAAACCGAGATCATCATGGCAAACAGGATCGACGTCTCGCGCAACGACGCCACCGAGGCGATCGGCGCCTTGGTCATCGCCCACATGACGATCCAGTAGGCCGCGCCGCTAAGCACGCCGGTGAACAGGCCTGCCTTCCAGTCGCGCGCCAGCACGGGCAGCGCCTTGGGCCCGCGAAAGATGAGGCACAGCACCAGCGCCCACGTGGCATCGCAGATGAACAGCCATGCGGCATAGCTCGTTGCCGTTGCGGCCAGCCGCGCGCCGCTGCCGTCGGAGAGCGTGTAGCTGGATATGAAGATCGAAGTGCCGAGCGCAAAGCCGACCGCCCGCAGATTGATCCGCTCCAGATGCGCGCCGCCGCGAAACGACATCACCAACGTGCCGGCCGACAGCAGCAGGATGCCGAGGATGGCGAAAGGCGCCGGCATCTCCTGCACCACGACAACGCCGCCGAGGGCGGTCAAAAGCGGCGCCGTGCCGCGCGCCAGCGGATAGGTCTGGGCGAAATCGCCGGCCTTGTAGGCGCCGATGAGGAAGGTCCGGTAGCCCATGTGGAAAATCACCGAGGCGATGATGAAAGGCCACACTTCGGCCTTCGGAAACTCGACGAAGGGCAGCACGAAAAGCGCGGCAAACCCCATGCCCAGTGTCATCAGCGTAATCGACAGGAAGCGATCGAGATGGACCTTGACCAGCGCGTTCCAGATCGCGTGCATGGCGGCGGCGGCAAGCACCGCGAAGAAGACGAAAAGCGTCATCGAGGGCTCACCGATCTCCCGAGCTCAAAGGCGTTTCGAGATCGATATCGATCCGGACCGGAAAATGGTCTGAAGCGATCTCGCCTATATCGGCACTGACCGAGCGCACACGGTCGGCGAACATACCGCCGACGAAGCAATGGTCGAGCCGGCGTTTTGCCACTTTCCTGTCGATCGTTTTCACATGGGTGTGGTAATCGGCAGCCGGCTCGCTAGCGACGGCAGCGGCATCAACAAAGCCGTCGAGATAGGCCGCCCCGCGATGATAGGGCGTGCTGCCGACGATGCGGCTGTATTCGGCGCTGCCAGGCTCCATGTTGAAATCGCCCATCCAGATCGCCGCCGTCGGGTTCTCCGGCTCGGCCTCGCCGCTGGTCCAGTTGCGCGAAGGCTCATCGTCCGCGCCGCTCCACGGGCCGCCCTCGGACGGCGCGCGGCGATGCTCGGCCAAGAGATAGTCGATCTGCTCCAGACGCTCCTCCGCCGCGATATGGGCGAGATGCAGCGACAGGACCCTTACCGGTCCGGCCGGCGTGCGGATCATGCATTCGAGCGCGGCGTTGCGCGTGTTGAGCGGCCGCAGCGTGCGGCGCATGGGCAGCGCGTGCAGCCGCGACCAGGCGATCGGCAGCTTCGACAGCAGCATGGTGCCGAACTGGCGGCGGCGGTTGACGACCCGGCCGTCGCGCTGCTCACTGGCGTCCATGTCGAAGGCCGGGCCATAGACCCAGTAATAGCTAGGCAGCAGCTTGGACAGGACCTCCGGCTGGTCGTCCTCATTGGTGCGCTGCCAATGCCGCTCGACCTCCTGCAGCGCGATGATATCGGCGCCGTCGACCAGCTTGGTGCCGCGCGAAAGATCGTAACGGCCATCGCCGCCGAACCCGTACTGGATGTTGTAGCTGACCAGCTTCATTGCTTATCCGGCTCAATTTCGCTTTGGCAGTAGCGGTTCGGCAGATTGGTTGCAATGTACCGGCACGACGGCGGAACTGGGCCAGCGTCTATGATGTGGTCAGCGGCTGGAACCGGCCCGCCGGCGATGCCGCCAGTTCGGCCCAGTCGATCTCTTCCTCCAGCCGGTGGTAGGCTTCGTCGCCGATCGTGCCGTTGCTGCGCAACTCCTCGAGCGTGTCGCGCTGGCGGTTGATGGCATAGAGGCGCAGCCGGTCGTATTCGGTCGCCGCCTGAGCGTCCTCCGGGTTTTCCGCAATCAGGCGCTGCGCTTCATACTGTTCGCGCACGACGGCGGCGGCCGCAGATGTCTTGCGGCTCAGCACGTCCAGTGCTGCCTGCATGATGGCGACGCGCGCCTGCGCCACCTCATTGTCGACGGTTCTATCGGGGTCGAAGTTGATCCAGCGCAGCAGCGGCTTCAGCGTCATGCCTTGCAGCACCAGCGTGCCCAGCACCACCGCGAAGGCGGCAAGCACGATCGGGTCGCGGCCGGGAAAATCGGCCGGCAGCGCAATGGCCACCACCAGCGTCACCAACCCACGCATGCCGCACCAGCCCACAATGACGGCGCCGCCGAATGTCGGCAATTCCCGCCTTGCCTCTTGGCTGCCGAAGCGGGCAAGCCACCGGATGATCGCGACGTAACTCGCCACCCAGACAAGGCGCGCGACGATAACGACGACCAGCACCGTTGCGGCGAAAAGGAATGCTTCGCCTTGCCCGTCGCCGGCCAGCCTGCCAACGATCGTGCGTGCCTGCAGGCCCATCAGCACGAAAGCCAGCACGTTGAGCACGAACACGGCCGACTCCCAGACCGAATAGGTGCTGACGCGGCGTCTCGCCGACGACTGGCGCGGCGCCCTGCGCGCAATGGTCATGGCATAGACGACGATGGTGATGATGGCGGAAAGGCCGAGCCTGTCGGCGATGATCCACACGGCGAAGGTTCCGGCAAACTGCACCACCGTGCTGCTCGCCGCATCCTCGATGCGGCCGAGCGCCAGCAGCGAGACGCGGCCAAACAGATAGCCCGCGATCACACTGCCGATCGTTGCCAGCAGGATCACCGGAACGGCGTTGCTGAGCATGATCGTGCCAAGCGCGGCCGAAACCGCCAGCCGGTAGATCAGCAGCGCCGTGGCATCGTTGAGCAGGCTCTCGCCCTGCAGGATGGCGGTGATGCGGTGCGGTACCTTGAACTGGCTGAGCACGGCGGATGCGGCCACCGCATCCGGTGGCGCGACGATGGCGCCAAGCGCGATTGCCGCCGCGATCGGCAGGCCGGCCATCTTCCAGCCGACCAAGGCAACCACCACGGTGGTGAAGACCACGGCGCCCAGCGCGAGCAACGCGAGCGACAGCCGGTAGCGCTTGAGGTCGCGCAGCGACGTGTCATAGGCGGCGTCGAGAAGCACCGGCGCGATGAACAGGGCAAGCGCCAGCTCCGGATCGATCTCGATCGTCGGCGCACCGGGTACGAAGGCAATCGCGACGCCGGCCAGAGCCAGCAGGGACGGATAGGGAATTTCCAGCCGCCGCGACAGCGCCGTCAGCGCGACGGCAGCCAGAAGCAGGATGAGGGTAAGTTCGAATAGCGCCATGGCCCATCGTAGCGGCGAAGCGGCATCATGGGCAGTGGCTGGATGGCAAGATGCTGTTGATTATCCAGCACTCGGGGTCCGGCAATGATACGGCCGTTCATCGCGCCAGCTCGAATCGACCGCCTCGGTCGCGCCAAAATGCTGCTTGCTAGTGCAGCACCAGCATATCGCTTGATGAGAACGATATGTCGGCCTTCTCGCCGACCGCGGGCGGTGGCGTTGCCGGGCTGTTGAAGGTGTCGAGCGACACCGTGTTGCCGCCGATGCCGACGCGAACGCGAATGACCGAGCCGAGGAAGTGCACTTCGGAGATTTCGCCCGACAGGCTTGAATCGCGCCCGGGTTGGCGTCCGAGCGAAATCGCCTCCGGTCGCAGCGCCAGCGACAGCGTGTCACCGGACTTCGAGCCGTTGAGCTTGCCCATTAGCGAGACTTCCTGCGTGTTGACGCGCACCTTGCCGGACGCGGCATCGGTGACAGTGCCTTCGAGCACGTTCAGCGTGCCGACGAAATTGGCGACGAACTTGGTCGCCGGCCGGTTGTAGATCTCGAACGGCGTGCCGACCTGCTCGGCCTTGCCGCCATACATCACCGCGATGCGGTCGGAGATCGACAGCGCCTCTTCCTGGTCATGTGTGACGAAGATGGTGGTGATGCCGAGCTTCTTCTGGATCGAGCGGATTTCCTCGCGCAACGACACACGTACCTTGGCGTCGAGCGCCGACAGCGGCTCGTCGAGCAGAAGCAGCTTCGGCTTCGGCGCGATGGCACGCGCCAGCGCGATACGCTGCTGCTGGCCGCCCGAGAGCTGATAGGGATAGCGGTCCGCCATCTGCGGCAACTTGATGATGTCGAGCATCTCGGCGACCCGGGAATCGATCTCTGCCCTTGCCATGCCGGCGACCTTCAGGCCGAAGCCGATATTTTGCGCCACGGTCAGGTTCGGGAACAGCGCGTAAGCCTGGAACACCATACCGACATTGCGCTGGTTGGGCTTCAGCCTCGTGATGTCCTTGCCTGCGACGACGATCTTGCCCGCCGACGGCTCTTCGAAACCGGCGACCATGCGCAGCACGGTGGTCTTGCCGCAACCCGATGGCCCAAGGAAGGAAACGAACTCGCCCGGCTCGACATCAAGATTGAAATCTTCGACCACGGTGGTGGCGCCGAAGGATTTTCGCACATGCTGGATGGAGAGGAATGGTTCGGCCATGGCTTTTTCTTTCGATCAGTACTTTGTCGATCAGTTCGGGCGGTTCGCCGATCTCGGCGCGAAACGGGACAGGATCTGGATCAGCGACATACAGCCCCAGGTGATGGCGAAGGCGATGATGGCAAGCGCCGCCGGCTCATAGGCGCGGTTGGCGCCAACGTTTTGCAGATAGGGGCCGAAGGCGGGCCGGTTGAGCAAGCTGGCCATGGTGAATTCGCCAATGACGATGGCGAAGGTAAGGAAGGCGCCCGACAGCACGGCGATCAGCACATTGGGCAGGATCACACGACCAATGATCGTGCCCCAACCGGCGCCAAGGATCTGCGCCGCTTCGGTCAGCGTCCTGACGTCGATGGTGCGCAGTCCGGTATCGACCGCGCGATACATGTAGGGCAGCGCCAGCATTGCATAGCCGATGACCAGCAAGGCATTTGTGCCCATGTCGGTCGCCAGGAACGGCAGCGGCGAATTCGAACCGTACATCCTGATATAGCCGAAGACGATGACGATGGCGGGAATGACCAGCGGCAGCAGCGTGATGAACTCTACGATCGGCCGCAGTTGCGGCAGGCGCAGTCGAATCCAGTAGGCGGCGGGCACCACGATCAACACGCCCAGAATGATGGTGAAGATGGCGGCAAGCACTGAGTAGCCAAAGGTCGCCTGAAAACGAGGGTCGCCAAGCACGATCTGATAGGCGTCGAAGGAATAAGCGCCGCGCCGCATGCGCAAGGAAAATTCCACCGTCGCGATCAGCGGAATGAAGAAATAGGCCGCGCCCAGCCCGAAGACGACCCAGGCCCAGAATTTTCCGGACTTCATTTCAGCCACCTCTCCGAGCGCGTCCGGAACCAAATGTAGAAGACATTGGCCAGCCCGGTGATGACGATCATGCCGAAGGCGATCGCATAGCCGAGATGGGCATTGTGCAGCACGTCACCGCGTATCTGCGCATAGAGCAGGATCGGTACGATGTTGAGTGAAGAGCCGGTCAGCGCATAGGCGGTGGCGATGGCGCCGAAGGCATTGGCGAAGAGCAGGATGACCGTGCCGAGGAAACTCGGCCAGATCACCGGGATGACCACCATGCGCCAGTATTGCGTCTGGGTGGCGCCAAGCGTCGCCGCAGCCTCGCCCCACTCCTTCTTCAAGCCGTCAATCGCCGGCGTGATGATGACCACCATTAGGGGAATCTGGAAATAGACATAGGTCAGCGTCAGGCCCCAGAACGATAGGATGTTGAAGCCGTGCGCATAAATGTTGAGGCCGAACACGGTGTTGAGCAGCACCGTGGCGAGACCGAGGCGTCCGAGCGTGGCGATGAAGGCGAAGGCCAGCGGTACGCCGGCGAAATTGGAAGCCACGCCGGAGAATGTCAGCGTCGCCGAACGTATCCACTCCGGCAGGCCGCCGCGCACGATGGCGATGGCGATGCCGAGACCTGCGAAGGCGCCGATCAGCGACGAGGAAAGGCTGACCTTGAGCGAGATCCAGTAGGCGGCGACAATCGATGGCTGCGCCAGTGCTGCTATGTTTTCGAACGTGAATTCGCCGGCATCGTTCTGGAATGCACCCAGCATCAGATAGAGCGTGGGTAGGATCAGGAACATGATGGCGAAGATGAAGAATGGCGCAACGCCGAGCCATTGCGTCGGCAGTCGCATTGCACGCGCCTCACTGGGGGGCGCGGTCTTCCCGGCAACTGCGTGATCGGAAAGCGAGATATCTGTCATGCGCCGGCTACCGTCTCCGAGGAACACCGGGCGGCCGCGAGGCCGCCCGGTTGGTTTCAAGCCTTACTTGACGTTGGCGCCGACGACGGCATCCCAGTTCTTGGTGACGGCTTCCTTTGCCTTGCCCTGCTCGTCCAGCGTCGGGAACACCGCGGCAGCGTAAGCCTCGGCCGGCGGCAGCTTGGCCATCACGTCCGCCGGGAGCTTGCCGTTCTTGGCAAGATCGTTGAAGCGGATCGGGTGGCAATAGCCCTTCAGCCAGCCGATCTGGCCTTCGTCGGAGTAGAGATACTCCAGCCAGAGCTTGGCAGCGTTCGGATGCGGTGCGAAAGCACTGATCGCCTGCACATAGACGCCGGCAACCACACCGGTCTTGGGCACGACGACGTCGACGGGCGGATTGCCCTTCAGCGTGTCGCGACCGGCAAGTGCATTGTAATCCCAGGTCACCAGGATCGGCGTCTGGCCTTGTGCCAGGGTCGCCGGTTTGCCGATGACCGGCACGAAATTGCCGGCGGCGTTAAGCTTCTTGAAGAAGTCGAGACCAGCAGTGCCAGCAGCTTCGCCGGCAGCCGCACCACCGGAAATGCCGGCCGCGTAGACGGCCTGGATGGCCTGGTTCGAGGCGCGCGGGTCGCCGGCAAGCGCCACGGTGTTGGCGAATTCCGGCTTCAGCAGGTCAGCCCAGTCAGCAGGCGCTTCCTTGACGAGGTCCTTGTTCACCAGGAAGGATAGCACGCCATAGTAGTCGCCGGTCCAGTAACCATCGGCATCCTTGGCGCTGTCGGGGATCGAGTCCCAGGTCGACACTTTGTAGGGCTGGATCAGGCCGTCAGCCTTGGCGGTCGGGCCGAAGGACAGGCCAACGTCGATGACGTCGGGCGCCTGCGGGCCCTTGTTGTCCTTGTTGGCCTTGATCGCCTCGACCTCGTCGCCGGAGCCGGCATCGGGGTTGAGTTCGTTGATGGTGATCTCAGGATACTTTGCCTTGAAGCCGTCGATGACGGCGCCGTAGCCGCACCAGTCATGCGGCAGCGCGATTGTCGTGAGCTGGCCTTCCTTCTTCGCAGCGGCAACCAGTTCATCCATGGACTGGGCCGACGAGATAGCAGAGGTCGCCATGAGGGCGACGGCCGAAAGGGAAAGCACTTTCCCTGTGAACTTGAACATGTGTTCTCTCCGTTGAACTGGCGTCCTGGACGCCTGCGATGCGGTATCGGTTTCATATGACAGCCAGATGAAAGCTTTTTGAAACTGGCCCCCGGCGGTACGAAAAGTTAACTCTTTTTAACCGGCTGTAGCAATTAGCCTCGACTTAATTTCCCGGCTAATGGTTTATTGCCTTGCTTTTTGCCCCCTTGCCCTTCCTTTCCCTTCGTTTTTAGATCACGTCCGGCGCAGAAACCGCCTCAGACAGTGCCGGCGATAGTGTTCTCGAGCAGCGTCAGCGCTGCTTTCTTGGTCAGCTTGACCGGGTTGCCGCCGGCTGTCGGATCGACCACCGCCATGTCGGCGATCAGCCCCTTGCGCTTCTTGTCCATGTCGAGCCCCTTGATCAGATCGGGCAGCGCATGCGGCACCTTCAATTCCTTGCGCAGCTTGATGATCGCTTTGGCAAAGCCGTCGAAGCCACCCTTGATGCCGCAATAGGCAGCGAGCCGGGCAATCCGCTCCTCGATGGAGTCGCGATTGAAGGCCAAGACATAGGGCATGAACACCGCATTCGTCATGCCGTGATGGGTGTCGTAGAGCGCGCCGATCGGATGCGACAGCGAGTGGATGGCGCCAAGACCCTTCTGGAAGGCGGCAGCACCCATGGCGGCCGCACTCATCATGTGGGCGCGCGCGACAAGGTCCTTGCCGTTGGCGTAGGCCTTGGGCAGGTTCTCGAACACCAGGCGCACACCTTCGACGGCAATGCCGTCGGCCATCGGGTGATAGCCCGGCGCGCAATAGGCTTCGAGGCAATGTGCCAGCGCATCCATGCCGGTGCCGGCGGTGATGAAGCCGGGCATGCCGACCGACAGTTCCGGATCGGCAATAACGATTGCCGGCAAAAGCTTCGGATGGAAGATGACCTTCTTGGTGTGCGTCGCCTCATTGGTGATGACGCCGGCACGCCCGACTTCCGAGCCTGTGCCGGCAGTGGTCGGCACGGCGATGATCGGCGCGATGGCATCCGAATTGGCGCGCGTCCACCAGTCGCCGACATCCTCAAAGTCCCAGATCGGCCGCGTCTGGCCAGCCTGGAACGCGATCAGCTTGCCGAGATCGAGCGCTGAACCGCCGCCGAAGGCGATGACGCCGTCATGCTTGCCCTTCTTGAACACGGCGATGCCGGCGGTGAGGTTGGAATCGACCGGGTTCGGCTTCACCTCGGAGAACACGCCATAGGATACCTTGGCGTCGTCGAGGATTTTCAGCGTCGAAGCGACGACCGGCAGTTTCGCCAACCCCGGATCGGTGACGAATAGCGGCCGCTTAATGCCGGTGGCAGCGAGCACCTCAGGCAGTTCCTTGATGCGCCCGGCGCCGAAGCGGACGGTGGTCGGGTAGTTCCATTTGGAGATCAGCTTGGACATGTCTTGTCTTTCAAAAAATCAGATGGCTTCGCGCAGATGGAAAGATTTCGGCCGGGTCAGATTGTCGTAGCCGAGCGCCGAAAGGGCGACGCCTTTGCCGGTGTCCTTGACGCCGGTCCAGACCAGCGCCGGATCGAGGTAGTCGCAGCGGTTCATGAACACGGTGCCGGTCTCGACGCGGTCGCCGATCGCCACCGCATGCTCGATATCGCCGGTCCAGATCGAAGCGGTCAGCCCGTAGGGGCTGTCGTTCATCAGCGCGATCGCCTCCTCGTCGTTGCGCACTTTCATGATGCCGACGATCGGGCCAAAACTTTCCTCGCGCATGACGCTCATCTGGTGGTCGACGCCGGTCAGCACTTCCGGCGCCAGATAGGGCGAGCCGGCCTTGTCGTTAGCCACCTTCATATTGATGTGTGCGATTGCACCCTTGCGCAGCGCCTCGGCCTTCTGCTCGCGGATCAGGTCGGCAAAGCGCGCCTGCGCCATCGGCCCCATTGTCGTCGCCTGTTCCAGCGGATTGCCGACCACATAATTCTTCGTCTCGGCGATGAAACCTTCGACGAACTGGTCGTAGACCTTCTCATGCACATAGACGCGCTCGATGCCGCAGCAGCACTGGCCGGAATTGTAGAAGGCGCCGTCGACCAGATTGGCCACCGCATGGTCGAGCTTGGCGTCGGGCAGCACATAGGCCGGATCCTTGCCGCCGAGTTCGAGCCCGAGCGTCATGAAGGTGCCGGCCGCCGCCTTCTCGATGGCGCGGCCGCCGCCGACCGAACCGGTGAAATTGACATGGTCGATCTTGCCCGAGCCGAGCAGCTTCTCAGTCTGGGCATGGTTCAGCACGACATTCTGGAACACGCCCTTGGGCAGCCCAACCTTGTCGAACGCCTGCTGGAACCGTTCGCCGACCAGCAGCGTCTGCGCCGCATGTTTGAGGATAACAGTATTGCCGGCCATCAGTGCCGGCACGATGGTGTTGACGGCGGTCAGATAGGGATAGTTCCACGGCGCGATCACCATGACGACGCCGAGCGGATCCTTCTTCACATAGCGTCGGAAGCCGTCCTTCGGGTTGGATGCCGGCACGGATTTCAGCGCGGCTTCAGCGATCTCGACCATGTAATTGGTGCGTTCCCTGACGCCGCCGAACTCGCCGCCATAGCGCACCGGTCGCCCCATCTGCCAGGCGATCTCCGGCACGATCTCGTCGGTCATCGCGACCAGCGCTTCGAGCATCGCCAGCATAAATTTGCCGCGCTCGACGATCGGCTTCAGCGCCCACTTCTCCTGCGCCGCTTTGGCGCGCTCGACCGCGGCATTGATCGCCTGGTCGGTCGAGATCGGTCGCTCGGCATAGATCGAACCATCGATGGGCGATTTGAGTTTTACGGTTTCCAAAGGATGCTCCAGTTTAGCAGGCTAGCGTACGCAGATGGCCGTTGCGGCCATAGCGAAGGATGGGCTCGTCACGCGTCACCAGAACCATGTCCAACGCTCTCGCACTTGCCATCAGTATCCGATCCATGGGATCACCATGAGGCGGACCGGGCAGGTTGGATGACGCAATCAGAATGGCTGGTGAGATAGCGCTGAGCTTTGCCGACATTCGGTCGATGAAACGCTCCACGAAGTCGAGTGGCGTCAATGGCAGATTGAGCCGGCCCTTGGCTACGCCGATTCCGATCTCCCATGCCGACATCGGCGAAAGATACAGACGGCCGTCATAGGCCGCTTCCGAAATCTCCCGGCTTGCGTGCGGATCGATCAGACTATCGTTGGCGACAAAGATCATCGCACATGTATCCAGAAGCAGGTTTGGCCCTTCGCTCATTTACTCACCGCAAGTTTGCCGTCACGCGCGTCAGCCTCACCGCCCAGATAGCCCCGGTCCCATGGCTCGTCATCGAAAGGTTTGGTGATATCAAATCCGGCTTCGATTGTTATCAGGCCCTTCATGAAACCAAAACCGGGGTGGCGATCCGCGCGCGCCTCCTTTGGCGCGGCAGGCACGCTACCACTGGGCGGCGCCGAAATCGGCACTTTGCGAACGCGGCGAAATACCAGTTTCCCACTCCCTATATTGACGGATTCGGTCTCGAACCCAGCCTCAAGCCACTCCCTTGTCATGGGATTGTTGCTCGGATTGTTGCTCCACCATGCAGGGTATTGCTTCGATGCGGGCAGCGGCAGATTGAGCACTCTCTCGATTTCGGCGAATGACATCGGGACGCGATCGACATTTTGGGCAATGAGAAAATCCTTGAGCGGCGCATATTTGGACATCGCAAACTCCTCAATGTAGCACTGCAGTTTACAGGTACCATATGGTACTAACTTCACCACATTGTCAACATTAAAGCTGTATAAAGTTTTAGTACCGCTCGAACCCTCTGTGCAGTTCCCAATCCGTAATGCGGCGGTCGTATTCGAACTGCTCCCACTTTGCGGTGTGGACATAATGTTCGAGCACATCGTCGCCGAGCGCCTGCTTCAGCATCTTCGACTTGGCCAGCGTCTCGGTGGCGTCACGCAGCGTTTTCGGGATCTCCGGCAGGCGCGAGGCCTGGTAGGCATCGCCGACGAACGGCTTCTGCAGTTCGAGCTTCTCATCGATGCCGGCAAGGCCGGCCGCGATCAGCGCTGCGAAAGCGAGATAGGGGTTCAGGTCGGCGCCGCCGATGCGGCATTCCATGCGGATGCCCTTGGTGCCCTCGCCGCACAGGCGGAAGCCGGCGGTGCGGTTGTCCTCGCTCCACATGATCTTGGTCGGTGCGAAGGTGCCGGCCTGGAAGCGCTTGTAGGAGTTGATGTAGGGCGCTAGGAACCAGGTAAACTCCTTGGCGTATTTGAGCTGCCCAGCCGCCCATTGCTGGCCAAGCGTGGACAAAGTCCAGTCCGCCTTCTTGTCGAAGAACAATGGCGTCTTGCCGTCGGCGCTCCACAGCGAATTGTGGATGTGGCTGGAATTACCGGCGAGCCCGTAATTGTATTTCGACATGAAGGAAATCGACTTGCCTTCGGACTCGGCAATCTCCTTGGCGCCGTTCTTCAGGATGACGTGGCGGTCGGCCATGTCGAGCGCTTCGGCATAGCGCACATTGATCTCTTCCTGGCCCGGGCCCCATTCGCCCTTGGAATTCTCGATCGGAATGCCGGCCGCTTCCATCTCGTTGCGAAGCCGGCGCATGACGCCTTCTTCCTTGGTGGTGATGCCGATCTGGTAGTCGCCAATATAGGGCGAAGCGGTATCGAGGCCCTGCCAGTGCTTCTTGCGGGCGGAATCATAGGTCTCGTTGAACAGATAGAATTCGAGCTCCGAGGCGAAGTAGCCGATATAGCCGCGTTCGGTGAGCCGCTTGACCTGCTTTTTCAGCATCGCGCGCGGCGAATGCGGCAGGTCGTCATGGGTGTGGTGGTCGAGCACGTCGCAGATCACCAGCGCCGTCTTTTCCAGCCACGGAATGCGCCGCAGCGTCGCCAGGTCCGGCTTCATGACGAAGTCGCCATAGCCTTTCGACCAGCTTGCCGCCTTGTAGCCCGGCACCGGCTCCATATCGATGTCGGCGGCGAGCAGATAGTTGCAGCCATGCGTCTCGTCATGAGCAGAATCCACAAAGTACTGCGCCAGGAAACGCTTTCCAGCCAGCCGCCCCTGCATGTCGACGATGCAGGCCAGCACCGTGTCGATCTCGCCATTGGAGACCGCTTTCTTCAACTGATCGAACGAGAAATTTCCGGCCATTCCTTTGGCACTCCAGTGCTTGGTCGTTGAGGACGAAACCATAGCCGGCTGCACGCCGGCCATGGCCATGATGGTGACGTCAGTGGCCGGTTTCGCCGACCGCCTGTTCGGCGGCCTTGATCGCTGCCTGACGCGCCGCGATGATGTCGCCCAGCGGCGGGCCCTGGAAGCGATTGCGCTCGAAGGCGAACCAGATAATCGCCGTCAGGATGAAGAAGCCGACGGTGATGTACAGCGCCCAGTCGTTCGGCGGCTGGATGCCGATGATGAAGATCAGGATCATCGACACGATCGAGAGAACGCCGAACAGCATGAAGATGCCACGGCCCAGGTTCCACGGTCCCATCTTGTCCCACTTCGGCGTGCCCCAGGCCAGCATGCCGAGCACGATCGGCACGGTGAAGGACAGGAACAGGAAGATGACGGTGCAGGACACGACGATGGTGTAGGCCGAAGTACCGGCGACCGAAACCAGCGTCGAACCCCAGACGAACAGCACCGACAGGACCGACGCCGTCCAGATCGCCGCCACCGGCGTGCGATAGGTCGGGCTGACCTTGGCCAGTGCCGACGAGCCCGGCAGGCCGCCGTCACGCGAGAAGGCAAAGATCATGCGCGAAGCCGAGGTGACGGTTGCGAGGCCGCACAACAGCTGGGCGATGAACACGACGAGGTAGACGAACTCCTTGAGGCCGGGACTGACGCGCTGGTCGAAGGCCCAGAAGAACACGTTCCAACCCTGCTTGGCGGCGTCGTCCATGTTGGGGATCATCAGTACGAAGGCGGCCAGGAACAAATAGCCGAAGACCGCCGACCAGATAACCGACATCACCATCGCACGCGGCACCGATGAGGCCGCCTTGATGGTTTCCTCGGAAGTGTGTGCCGAAGCATCGTAGCCGGTGATGGTGTAGATCGGCAGCAGAAGGCCGAGAGCGAACACCCAGGCGTTCGAGACGGACGGCCAGACGCTGGCGCCGGCCTCACCCGAGTAGTTGTGGAAGGTGAAGAGCCGGCTGAAATCCCAGGTCTCGGCGGAGAACAGGCAGACGACAGCAATCAGGATCGAGCCGAAGAAGATCAGGTAACCCGAAAAGTCGGTCAACTTCGCAGTCAGCTTGATGCCGAGATGGTTGATCAGCGCTTGGGCGCCGGTGATGATGACCAGGAAGATCATCTGATTGGTCAGCGTACCCTCGATGCCGAGCGTCGGCCCGAAGGCGCCGATGAAGAACGTCCAGGTGCCGACATTGATGGCGCCGAGCACGGTGATCAGGCCGAGCAGGTTGAGCCAGGCCGTCACCCAGCCGGTGCCGCGATTGCCGAGGATCGAACCCCAGTGATAGAGGCCGCCGGCCGTCGGATAGGCCGAGCTGATCTGCGACATGGCGACCGCGAAGGTAAGCGAGACGAAGCAGCCGACCAGCCAGCCGATGCCGATGCCGATACCGCCGGCGCCCGACGTTGCCTGCGCCAGCGAATTGATGCCGCCCGACAGGATGCAGATGATGGAGAAGGAAACGGCGAAGTTGGAGAAGCGGCTTAGCCGCCGCTCAAGTTCCTGGGCGTAGCCCATGGAATGGAGGTGCTTTACGTCTTCCGCCTTGTCTGTGTCTGAATAACCCGGTGCTGCCATTGTAGTCCCCTTTGCATTCTTAGCTGGCCGGCCCTGCCCCGGTCGGCTTGCGCCGGCCGGAGCATCTAGTCTTTGCTGTTAGCCTGCCGTCTGGCCGACGGCTGCTTCCGCGGCCGCGATCTCGGAAGCGCGGCGAGCAATGTCGGCGCCGATCGGCGGGCCTTTGAAGCGGCGCGATTCGATGCCGAACCACAGAACCACCAGCAGAACGATCAGGCCGATGGCATAGTTGATCAGGATGTCGAAGGGCGGCTGGATGCCGGCATACATCAGCACCAGAACGCCAAGCACCGTGATGACGGCGAACGGCTTGGACCAGATGCCGAGGCGGAACGGGCCGAATTCGGTCCAGCTCTTGCCCTCGGCAAGCAGGCCGGCGGCCACGGGCATGGCGTAGGACACGTAGAGGAACAATGCACAGCCGGCCGCCAGTGCGGCAAAAGCCGGCGAGTACAATGTCGCTGCGACTGCGAGCACCGCTCCGAGCCAGATCGCCGCCACGGGCGTGCGCCATGTCGGGCTGACGGTTTTCCACACCGACGAACCGGGCAGGCCGCCGTCACGCGCGAAGGCAAAGATCATGCGCGAGGTCGACGTCAGTCCGGCGAGCGCGCAGATGAAGTTCGCCAGCACGATCGCGATGGCAATGATGCTCTTCAGCAGGAATGGCGCCGGCAGATTGTTGAAGAGATTGAACCAGGCATTGGCGCCATCCTTGGCCGTCGCTGCCAGATCGGGGCTGGCCAGTACGAACGAAACGGCCATGACGAAGCCGAACACCAGCGACCACAGAACCGAATGGATCATGCCGCGCGGCACCGCCACGCGGGCATTGTGGGTCTCTTCGGACGTGTGGGCCGAAGCGTCGAAGCCGGTGATGGTGTAGAGTGGGTAGAGCAGGCCGATCAGGAAGGCGACGAGTGCCGTCCGTGCGGTCGGAACGTAGCCTGCGCCTGGATCACCGGTGTTGTTGACGAAGGTGGTGAGCCGCGAGAAATCCCAGCTTGCGCCCCAGATCAGGAACATCGCGGTCAACACGACGGCGACGACCAGAATGAGGTAGCCCGAGAAATCCGTCAGCATGGTGGTGAGCCTGATACCGAAATGGTTGATCAGCGCCTGCGCGACCGTGATGATCACAACGCCGATCACCTGCTCCTGATAGCCCCACGCGGAGACGTCGTTACCGAACACGCCGGACCAGACAAGGTCCTTGAACAGCGCGTAGACGCCGACATTGACCGAGGCGACGACGAAGACCAGGCCGAGCAAGTTGATCCAGGCCGTGGCCCAGCCCCAGCCGCGCCCGCCGAGAATTGACGACCAGTGGTAGAGACCGCCGGCCGTCGGATAGGCCGAGCCGATCTGGCCAAGGGACGCGGCAACGACAAGTGCAAAGACGCCGCCGATGACCCAGCCGACAGTCGCCTCGAAGCCGCTGCCGGTCGCCATGGCCAGCGGGAAGGACGTGATGCCGCCCGCCAGAATGCAAATGATCGAAAAGGAAATAGCGAAGTTCGAGAAGCCGCTCATGCGGCGAGCCAACTCCTGGGCATAGCCCATGCTATGGAGGGTTTTTACATCCTCCGATCTTTCAGCGTCTGATTTGTCCGGTCCTGCCATTTTCGTCCCCTGTTTTTCTAGCTGGCCGATTGAACTGACTTTCCCACTGCGTGTCGCCGGGAACCCTTGGCCTCCTCGGGTTCCAGGTCAGAAAAAATGCCTGTGAGCAGATCCGCCCATTTCCGCTGCCCGGTCTCGCCGGAGATCTCGTCGTTGCGGATTTCGATCATTGCGCAGGCAAGGCCGCGCGAGCGTGCATGGCGCTCCAAAGTGAAATAGACGCGGTCGGCCGGCGAATAGGGCTCGTTGATGCCGACACTGACGCCGGAGAGCCGCTGCAGCGCCGCTATGAGCGGCGACGCCAGCCGGCGGTCGTCATCGTGGATGATGCCGATATGCCAGGGCCGGTTCTTGCCCTTGTAGACCGGGGTGAAGGAATGCACCGACACCAGCCGGGTCTCCTGCCCACGCGCCTGCCGGTCGTCGATGATCGATGCGATCGTGTCGTGGAACGGCCGCCACGACAAAGCGATGCGCTCGGCGCGCTCACTGTCCGACAGGCCGGCATTGCCCGGAATGGCCGTCGTCTCGCTGACCGGCGGCACCAGGTCCGGTGCGTCGAGCGGACGGTTGCAGTCGATGATCAGGCGCGAGATGCGGGTTTCGATGAGCGTCGCATCGAGGGCGGTCGCGATGCGGCGGGCCACCGGCAGCGCGCCGGGGTCCCAGGCGATGTGGCGGGAGAGATCTTCGGCCGGCAGGCCAAGCGTGCCGAATTCGGATGGCAGGAAGTTGGAAGCGTGGTCGCAGGTCAGCACGAAAGGGCTGGACCCGCCGGGGTTCGTCACCCCTACGGTATCAGACGATGCAAGGCTGGCGGGCCGTGCTCTCTCCATAGTCTGCCGTCCCCTGGGGAGCGCTGTATCTTATGTTACGTATTTTGCGTCATTGCGTCCCTGTGGATGATTTCATACAGTTTGTCCGGCTTTGTCAAACGCGATTTCGGGGAAGCGGTCTGGACGGGCTCAGGGGTGGGGAAAACGATGATTTCCAGCATTGCCGAACTGATTTCGGACCGCATCGGCACGATGCCGGCCGGCGAGCGCCGCGCCGCGCAAACGCTGATTGCCAACTATCCGCTGATCGGGCTGAAGACGGTCGCCGAGTTCTCGACCGCCGCCGGCGTATCGTCGCCGACCATCCTGCGCTTTGTCTCCAGGCTGGGGTTCCAGAACTATCCCGAATTCCAGTCGGCGCTGCAGGACGAACTGGCGGCGCAATTGCAGTCGCCGGCATCGCGCACGCTCAATCCGGCCTCACCGGGCAGCAGTGCCGTGTCGCCAATGCTGGAGGCGACGCTGGACAATATGCGCGAGACCTTCAGGCATCTGTCCGACAGGCAGCTTGCCGACATCGCCGAAAGGCTCGCCGAACGGCGCGGCAAGACATTCCTGATCGGCGGCCGCTTCACCGATCCGTTGGCGCGCTACATGGCCGCCCACCTCGCCATCATCCAGCCCGACGTTTATCACCTCGCCGGTCAGGAGAGCATCTGGCGCGACCGGCTGATTGACATGGGCAAGCGCGACGTGCTGGTGATCTTCGACATCAGGCGCTACCAGGACAGTCTGGTACGCTTTGCCGAGACCGCGCATCAGCGCGGCGTACAGATCGTGCTGTTCACCGACCAGTGGCTATCGCCGATCGCCCGCTTCGCCCGCCATGTCATTGCAGGACGCACCGCCGTGCCTTCGGCGTGGGACTCTTCCGCCGCTCTGTTCGTTGTCGCCGAGACGCTGATCGGCGCTGTCACCAGGCAGCTCGAGGCCGACAGCGCCAAGCGCATCCGCGACCTGGAAAGCCTGCGCTGACACGCTCAATCCCGGCCGCAGGTGCGCAAAATTACGCAGATTTAATGTGCATGGAAGCGGCAGAATTGCCATAAAGCCATGATATTGCGGCGGCTTCGCACATACCGGGTGCGTCGCTGCGCGTTTTTTTGCTTGGTGAAACCGGTAGACGTTTTGCCAACCGGAGTGTCGATGGTCGCCTGGAAACAGATCGTTTTTGCGCTTGTGATCCTGGTCGCGGCTGTCCTCGCCTGGGCGCGATTCTTCCCGGGCGCGCCGGAGGTTCTGGCACGCTGGGGTATCGACTGGACCTATGCTTCGGCGCCCGCCACAACCGGTGCGGTCGACACGACAAAACAGGCAGGCGGTCGCAACGCTGCCGGCCGCCCGGCAAATGTCGTCGCCTTGCCTGCGGCCACCGCCACCATCAACGATCGCCTGCAGGCGATCGGCACCGGCCGCGCCAATGCCTCGGTGACGGTCAACCCGTACAGCTCCGGCCGGCTGGTTGAATTCCTCGTCCAGTCCGGTACCCGCGTCGACAAGGGGCAGATCATCGCTGTTCTCGATTCCGAGACCGAGGTGATCTCGCAGGATCGTGCCAAGCTCGCCTTGCAGGATGCCCAGGACAAGCTCGAGCGGGTGAAATCATTGAGGGCCTCCAACGCCGCGACCCCGGTCGCCGTCGCCGATGCCCAAGTGGTGCTGGCCGGCGCCAAACTGGCGCTGCAGGATGCCGAACTCGCCTTGCAGCGTCGTTCGATCGTCGCCCCTATCGCCGGCACGGTCGGCATCCTGCCGATATCGGCCGGCAATTACGTCACCAGCCAGTCGGCGATCGCCACGCTTGACGACCGCTCCTCCATCCTGGTCGATTTCTTGGTGCCCGAGCGCTTCGCCGCCGCCGTCAAGGTCGGCGCGCAACTGTCGGCGACGCCGATCGCCAATCCGAGCAAGGCCTATACCGGCACTGTGTCGGCCATCGACAACCACATCGACGAAAAGAGCCGCACTCTGCTGGTCAAGGCTGCAATCGCCAATCCAGCGGATTCGCTGCGCGCCGGCATGTCGTTCGGCATCACCATGCGCTTCCCCGGCGACACCTACCCGGCCGTCAGCCCGCTGGCAATCCTGTGGGGTTCCGACGGCGCCTATGTCTGGCAGGTCGAGGACGGCAAGGCCAGGCGCGTTCCCGTGCGCATCATCCAGCGCAACACCGAGACGGTGCTGATCGACGCCGAGATCGAGGATGGCGACATGGTGGTGACCGAAGGCACCCAGAGCGTCAGCGAAGGCGGCGCGGTCCGCATCGCCGGCCAGGACAAGCGCGCCGCGGACGCCGCCGAAGGCTCATGACCGCGCCTGTCAGCACCGCCAGCGAAACCGGCTTCACCGCTCTCTTCATCCGCAGGCCGGTCATGGCCTTCGTGCTGAACACGCTGATCGCAGTGGCCGGCCTTGCCGCCTTCTATGGCGTCGAAATCCGCGAACTGCCCGACGTCGACCGCGCCGTGGTCACCGTGTCGACGGCCTTCGAGGGTGCCGCCGCCGAAACCGTCGACCGTGAACTGACCGACACCATCGAGGGCGCGGTCGCCCGCGTCTCCGGCGTCAAGTCGATCTCGTCGACCTCTTCCTTCGGCCAGAGCCGCGTCACCATCGAGTTCAACGACGGCGTCGATTTGAACGTCGCCGCCTCCGACGTGCGCGACGCGGTCGGCCGTGTCGCCAACATGATACCGGAGACCGCCGACCCGCCGCGCATCGTCAAGGCCGATGCCAATTCCGATGCCGTGATGCGACTGGCCGTCACCTCCGACACCATGTCGGTGCAGGACATGACGGTGATCGTCCAGGACCAGATCGAGGACGAACTGGCCGCCGTGCCCGGCGTCGCCGACGTTCAGGTCTATGGCGACCGCGACAAGATCTTCCGCATCGATGTCGACCAGAACAAGCTCGCCAGCCTCGGCTTCACTGTCGCCGATCTGAGGGCAGCGCTTGCCTCGGTCGCTTTCGATTCACCAGCCGGTTCGATCACCACCACCAACCAGGATCTCATCGTCCGCACCACGGCCGATGTGACGACGCCGGAAGAATTCGAAAACATCATCATCGGCGGCACGACGCGCATCCGCGACGTCGCCACCGTCACGCTCGGTCCCGACATCGGCCAGACCTCGTTGCGCTCCGACGGCAAGACCGGCATTGGCCTTGGCATCATCCGTCAGGCGGAATCGAACACGCTGGATATTTCCACCGGAGTGAAAGCAGCCGTCGCCAAGCTGCAGGAAAACCTGCCCAAGGGCATGTCGATCAAGATCACCAGCGACGACGCAGTCTTCGTCAACGGCGCCGTGCACGAGGTCGAGATCGCGCTCGGCCTGTCGATCTCCATGGTGCTGATCGTCATCTACATCTTCCTGCTCGACTGGCGCGCGACGCTGATCCCTGGTCTGTCAATGCCGGTCGCCATGATCGGCACCATCGCCGCCATCTATCTCGCAGGCTTCTCCATCAACATTCTGACGCTTCTGGCGCTGGTGCTGGCGACCGGCCTTGTCGTCGACGACGCCATCGTCGTTTTGGAAAACATCGTGCGACGGCGCAACGAAGGCATGGGGCCTCGTGCCGCCGCCGTGCTCGGCGCCCAAGAAGTGTTCTTCGCAGTCATCGCCACGACGCTGACGCTCGTTGCCGTTTTCGTGCCGATCTCCTTCCTGCCGGGACAGACCGGCGGCCTGTTTCGCGAATTCGGCTTCGTCCTCGCCATGTCGGTGCTGCTCTCCTGCGTGGTGGCGCTGACGCTGTGCCCGATGCTGGCCTCGCGCATGTTGACCGGCGCATCGCTCCACCATGAAGGCGGTCACGGCATTGGCGCGCGCGTCGGTGGCGCGCTGAACGCGGCCTACAAGCGCGCCTTGCATGCCTGCCTCGGCGCGCCGTGGATCGTGCTGCTGGTTGCGGTGCTGTTTGCGGGCGTCGCCTTCAGCCTGTTCGGCACCATCCGCCAGGAACTGACGCCGAGCGAGGACCGCGCCGTCGTGCTGTTGCGCATCAACGCGCCGCAAGGCGTCAGCCTCGATTACACCACGCAGCAGATGCAGAAGATCGAGCGGCTGATCCAGCCGCTGCGCGATTCCGGCGAGATCGTCTCGACCTTCGAAAACGCCGGCCAGAACGGCGCCTACAATTCCGGCTTCATGGTGATGACGCTGGCGCCGTGGGACGAGCGCACGCGCAGCCAGCAGGAGATCATGGCGCAGATAAGCCAGCTGACCCGGCAGGTGCCATCCGTGCGCATCTTCCCGGTGCAGGCCAATAGCCTCGGCATTCGCGGCGCCGGCAACGGCCTGCAATTCGCGCTGGTCGGCAACGACCGCAAGGCGCTCGGCGACGCGGCGGTGAAGATCATCGCCCGGATGCAGGCCGATCCGCGCTTCCAGACGCCGCGGCTTTCCATCGACCCGACGCAGCCGCAGCTGGCGGTGGCGATCGACCGCGAGCGCGCCTCCGATCTCGGCATCGACATATCGGGTCTCGCCAACACCTTGCAGGCCATGCTCGACGGCAACGATGTCGTCGATGTCTACATCGCCGACCGCAGCTATGGCGTGAAGCTGGTCTCGACCACCAACCCGATCAATGATCCGACCGATCTGGAAAACATCTTCCTGAAGACCGCCGACGGCCGCTTCGTGCCAATGTCGACCATCGCCACGCTGACCGAGCGCGCCGTGCCGCCGTCGCTGACCCGCGAACAGCAGCAGCCTTCGGTGGCGATCACCTCGAACCTGAACGGCAATTTCGCACTGGGTGACGCGCTCGGCGTTGCCGAGCAGATCGCCGCCCCGCTGCTGCCGCCGGGCAGCCGCGTCCTGCCGCTGGCCGAAGCCGCGACGCTCGGCGAGACCAACAGCGCCATGATCACCATTTTCGGCTTCGCGCTGGTCATCATCCTCCTGGTGCTCGCCGCCCAGTTCGAAAGCTTCGTCAGCGCCGTCATCATCATGGCGACGGTCCCCCTTGGCCTTGCCTGCGCAATCTTTGCGCTGCTTTTGTCAGGCACCAGCCTCAATGCCTACAGCCAGATCGGCCTCGTGCTTCTGGTCGGCGTCATGGCCAAGAACGGCATCCTCATCGTCGAATTCGCCAACCAGCTGCGCGACCGCGGCCTCGGCGTGCGCGAGGCGATCGAGCAGGCCTCGATCATCCGCCTGCGGCCGGTGATGATGACGATGATCTGCACCATCCTCGGCGGGGTCCCGCTGGTGCTGGCCGCCGGCGCCGGTGCCGAAGCGCGCATCGCGCTCGGCTGGGTCATCGTCGGCGGGCTGGGTCTCGCCACCGTCTCGACGCTGTTCCTGACCCCGGTCGCCTACCTCCTGCTCGGCCGCTTCGTCACGCCGAAGGCGCATGAGGAAGCGAGGCTGAAGCGGGAGCTTGAGGAAGCGGCGTACGCCAATGTCGAGCCGGCGGAGTAGCTCCGCTTACCCTCCCCCTTGTGGGGAGGGTCGGACCGCAGGTCCGGGGTGGGGGTGCAGCGCCAACTAACGTCGGTCCAGCGCTCCCGCGAATAACAGAGGTAGGAGCCAAGACCCCCACCCCGACGAAAGAGCAAAATTGCTCTTCGTCGACCCTCCCCACAAGGGGGAGGGTAGAAAGTCACGGCCTGATAAACACCTTCCCGTTCGGCTTGGCCAGCTCCGCCGGGGCCTTCGCCATCGCCTCATCCAGCGGTAGCACCGCCGTCACGTCGGTTGACCAGCGCCCATCCGAAAAGCGCTTCTGTGCTTCCATGATCGCCGGGCCGCGCTTGTCGCGGAACTGGCGCATCCATTCGACCAGCCAGAAGCCTTCAATGTGCTTGTGTTGGAAGATCATCTGGCCGGGCTCACGGATGACAGTGGTGTCCGGATCGAGCCGTCCATAGATGATCCAGCGCGAGCGCTTCGGCATGGCGTCGAAGATCGCCGAGGCCAGCGGCCCGGTCACGGCATCGAGGAAGATGCGCGGCTGCTCGGCCTTGACCACATCGCGTAGTGCTGCCTTGAAATCCGGCGCCTTCTCGTTGAGCACATGGGCAGCCCCGATCTCCTTCAACAGCGGAATCTGCTCGTCGCGGCGCACGGTGACGATCGGCCGGAACCCAGCCTCCTTGGCGAGACCCGCGATCAGCTTGCAAAGCTGGCTGGCGCCGGCGGTCATGATGAAGGCTTTTTCGCCCGTCTGCTTGACGATGTCGAACATGGCGAGCGCCGTGAGCGGGTTGACGATCATCGCCGCGCCATCCTCGTCGCGGACCGTGTCGAGCAGCGGAATGCAGCCGGCAGCTTCGGCAACTGCATAGTCCGCCCACGCGCCCCAATTGGTGACGCCGGTGGTGAAGGCGATGCGCTTGCCGATCAGGCTTTTCGCATAGGGCTCGTCGCCGCTGGCAACGACCGTGCCGACACCCTCGAAGCCGGCCGGCTGGCCCTTGGCGCGCGGCTGACCGTACTGGCCCTTGATGAACATGACGTCGGACGGGTTGATCGAGGCGAGGCTGACCTTGATCAGCACCTGGCTCGGTCCGGGCGTCGGCACGCCGATGCTGCCCAGCGTGAGATACGGCTCCATCGCCTCCAGCACGCTGCCGGAGGGCGTCCTGGTGTAGCCGTCGCCGATCAGCAGCAGTGCTCTCATGTCTGAAGGTATCGCCATGGCGGGGCTCCTTAACGTTTGAGGATGAGCTTGCCGGATGCGCCACGGCCAAGCACGCGCGTCAGCACGGCGGCGGCATCGGCCAGCGGATAAGTGCCTTCGATGACCGGCCAAACCTTGCCGGCGAGATGCCAGCCGACCAGTTCCTTCAGATTGTCGGCATGGACGAGCTGGCCGAGCGGCGCGAAATCGCGGGCGATAATGGCCTTCATCCGCTCAGACCTTTTCCTGCGTGTATTTCCTGAGCTCCGTACGCGCCACCTGCCGGCGGTGCACGGCGTCCGGCCCGTCGGCGAGGCGCAGGGTTCGCAGATGCGTCCATGAGCGTGCCAGCGGCGTGTCCTGGCTGATGCCTTGCGCCCCGAACATCTGCACGGCCTCGTCGGTGACCTTGAGCGCGACGCGCGGTGCGATGACCTTGATCTGGCTGATCCAGGGCGCGGCTGCGCGCGCATCGCCTTGGTCGATCATCCACGCCGCCTTGAGGCAGAGCAGCCGCGCCATCTCGATCTCCATGCGGCATTCGGCGATGATGTCGAAATTGGCGCCGAGCTTGGCCAAGGGCTGGCCGAAGGCCTCGCGGCGCACCGAGCGCTGGCACAGCAGCTCCAGCGCCATTTCGGCCTGGCCGATGGCGCGCATGCAATGGTGGATGCGGCCGGGGCCAAGCCGCCCCTGGGCGATCTCGAACCCCCTGCCCTCGCCGAGGATCAGGTTTCCGGCCGGCACCCTGACATTGTCGAAGCGAAGATGCATGTGGCCATGCGGCGCGTCGTCGTCGCCATAGACCTGCATCGGCCGCAGCTTGGTCACGCCCTTGGTGCCGGACGGCACCAGGATCATCGAATGGCGGCGGTGCTGCGTCTCGGCTTCGCCGGTGCGAACCATGACAATGTAGATGGCGCAGCGCGGGTCCCCGGCCCCCGACGCCCACCATTTCTCGCCGTTGAGTACATAGTCGCCGCCTTGCTTTTCGCAGCGCATGGCGATGTTGGTGGCGTCGGAGGAGGCGACATCCGGCTCCGTCATCAGATAGGCCGAGCGGATTTTCCCCTCGAGCAGCGGCGCCAGCCATGCCTGCTTGTGGTCCTCCGAGCCATAGCGCTCCAGCACCTCCATATTGCCGGTGTCGGGCGCTGAGCAATTGAAGGTCTCCGCGCCGAGATGCGCCTTGCCCATCTCCTCGGCCAGATAGGCATATTCGACGGTTGACAGCCCATAGCCGCGCTCGGAGCCGGTCAGCCAGAAATTCCACAGGCCGCGATCCTTGGCCGTTTTCTTCAACCCTTCGAGGATTTCGGTCTGCCGCGCGGTATAGACCCAGCGGTCGCCGCCCTTGCCGACCTCGCTCAAAAACTCATGATCGAGCGGCATGATCTCGTCGCGCACCATAGCGGCGACGCGGGCGTGGATCGGCTTCAGCCGCTCGGTCATGCCGAGATTGATGTCCGCCATCGGTCTCCAACCCTTTCACGCATCCAGGCACTTTACCCGTGGCAAGGATGACCGTACTTCGGTTAGCCTTGTCAACGCGAGCCCTTTCGCCCCGGACCGTGAGCAGAAAGGCGCGGAGGAATTGCGATGAGCTATCTGGAAGAACTGTTCTCAGTCGCGGGTAAGACCGCGCTGGTAACGGGAGCCGCGACCGGCATCGGCCGCATGGTTGCGACCGCTTTGGTCCAGGCCGGCGCTACCGTGATGATCGCCTCGCGCAAGGGCAAGGATTGCATCAAGGTCGCCGCTGAGTTGAACGGGCTCGGCGGCTCCGGCAGTGCCGAAGGTTTCGCCGGTGACGTCTCGAGCGAAGCCGGCATTGCCGCGCTGGTCAGCGAGGTCAAGGCGCGCACCGAGAAGCTGCACATTCTGGTCAACAATGCCGGCATATCCTGGGGTGCCTCCCTGGAGGATTTTCCCTATAGCGGCTGGGCCAAGGTGTTCGCCGTCAACGTCACCGCCGTCTTCCATCTGACGCGCGAATTGCTGCCGCTGCTGGAAGCCGCCGCGAGCGATGCCGATCCGGCCCGCGTCATCAATCTGGGCTCGGTGATGGGCACGCAGCCGCTGGCCGACGACGCCTATTCCTATACCGCGTCCAAAGGCGCCGTTCACCACCTGACGCGCACGCTGGCGATCGAGCTCGCGGCGCGGCGCATCACCGTCAACGCCTTCGCGCCCGGCCCCTTCCAGAGCCGGATGACCGCCTTTGCCACCGGCACCGAAGAAAAGGCCAGACATGTCGGCAGCCATGTGCCGATCGGACGTATCGGCGTGGCGGATGACATCGGCGGCGCAACGCTCTATTTGTGCAGCCGCGCCGGCTCCTATGTCACCGGCGCCATCCTGCCGATCGACGGCGGGCAGTCGGTGCAGCATGGGCTGACACTGTTCAAGGAATGAGCCGCGGTCGGCGGCAAGGGGAGGACACCGCAGTGGAACCGATCAGTCTCGATGTGCTTCTGGCCAGCGTCGGCAAGGAAGTCGGCGTCTCGCCATGGCGCGAGGTCACACAGACCATGATCGACCAGTTCGCCGACGCCACCGACGACCACCAGTTCATCCATTGCGACCCCGAGCGGGCCAAAAACGAGACGCCGTTCGGCGGCACCATCGCGCATGGCTTCCTGTCGTTGTCGCTGCTCTCGGCGATGACCTTCGAGACCATGCCGCCGCTGGAAAAGGGCAAGATGGGCGTCAACCACGGTTTCGATTCGCTGCGCTTCCTGGCGCCGGTGAAGACCGGCGCGCGCATCCGCACCCGCTTCGTGCTGGCCGACGTCAAGGTCAGGCCGTCGGGCTGGGTGCAGACGGCGCATGACGTGACCATCGAGATCGAAGGCTCGAAGAAGCCGGCGCTGACCGCGCGCTGGCTGACGCTGACGCTGATCGAGCGTGAGCCGGAGACCGCATGAGCGACGCCAATACGCTCGACCAGACAGCGCTAGCCCCTTACCTCGAGGCGCACATCCCTGGTTTTGCACGGCTTTCCGCAATCGAAAAATTCAAATCCGGCCAGTCGAACCCGACCTATCTGCTGACCGCGGCCAGCGGCCGCTATGTCCTGCGCGCCAAGCCGCCGGGCCAGTTGCTGAAATCGGCGCATCAGGTCGACCGCGAATTCACGGTCATGAAGGCGCTGGCCGGCACCGCCGTGCCGGTGCCGGCGATGCTGCATCTGTCGGCGGAGGCGACGCCGATCGGCCGCATGTTCTACGTCATGGATTTTCTCGACGGCCGCATCTTCTGGGATCCGGCAGTGCCGGAGGCCGCTGGCAACGATGAGCGCGCCGCCCTCTACGATGCCATGAACGCCACCCTGGCCGCCCTGCACGACGTCGATGTCGAGGCGGTCGGGCTCGGCGATTTCGGCAAACCCGGCAATTACTTCGAACGCCAGCTGGCACGCTGGACCAGCCAGTACCGCGCCTCGGAGACCGGCACGGTCGCCGACATGGACCTGCTGATCGCGTGGCTGGAGACGCATATTCCGGCCGATGACGGCCGAAAATCTCTCGTGCATGGCGACTACCGGCTGGACAACATGATCTTCGCGCACAATGAGCCGAAAGTGCTGGCCGTGCTCGACTGGGAACTGTCGACACTCGGCGATCCCTTCGCCGACATCGCCTATCAATGCATGCAATGGCGCCTGCCGCACGCCTCGGGCTTTCGCGGTCTTGGCGGCGTCGACCGCGCCGCCCTCGGCCTTCCTTCCGAGGACGCGTACGTCGCCGCCTATTGCCGGCGGCGCGGGCTGGGCGGCATCGACAATTGGAGCTTCTTCCTCGCCTTCTCCTTCTTCCGCTTGGCGGCCATCTGTCAGGGCGTCTACAAACGGGCGCTCGACGGCAACGCCTCCAATCCCGAAAAGGCCAGGACCTATGGCGAAGCGGTGAAGCTGCTGTCGCACCTTGCCGCCAAGCTGATCGACCGAACCTGAGTAGACAATGAGATAGTGTGGTCGGCGCGATTTGATGACAGATCGGATCAGTTCCGTTCCCCGACCGGGGAGCAAGCCCACACGGAGGCGGTGGCAACCGGCCTGGAAACAGGACGCAAACCGATCACCGTCTGTAGACAGAGCATGATGCCGAAAAGTGTGAAGCGGTTTTCGGACGACATCATGCTCTATCTATTTGATTTAGAGCCGGATTCAGATTCAGGTCAATTCGACCTGAAATCATCCGGCTCTAGCGCGCATCGCTGGAAATGAACTTCATGTGCCGGCTGACTTGCAGGGCGATGTAGACGACCAGCGAGCATCCGATCGGAAACACGATCTCAATGAGGCCGGTGGCGACAGCCTGCGGCAATGCCAGCGCAATGTCCTTGGCTGCGGCGGTCTCGATCGTCAGCGCCGTGATCCCGCCGCCGAACACCGCGCCGGCCAAGGCACCCGCCAGCATGAAATGCAGCGAGCGAGGTTTTTCCTTGGATGCCAGCGAAGCCAGCATCCAGCCCAGCAAGCCATACTCGATCGCCCGCAACATACCGAGCGTGGTGAGCGACAGGATCACGGGCTTTGCCGATACATCAAGCGCGCTCACCATCACCTTTTGCGTACCTTTGGCGATGCCCATGGCCAGCGGCCCCGAGATCATGGCGATAAGGCCGCCAAGCGAGGCTCGCACCTTGGTGATCGCCGTGCCGAGGCTGACGCCGGCGCAGACGAAGAATGACCAGGTCACGCCTTGCGCCAAGTCTATCAGAACCTGGGTCGGGGCCGGGTGCGAACCTGCCGCAAATCCGGCAGTCAGAATAAGCGCTTCCATGGCGAAGCCGATTGCGATCGCCAGCCATGCGACTATCACGACTCGCCTGAGCGCCAGCCTTGCGCCATGAGAAAGTGGATGTGCGCCCGGCAGCCCGGACGAAAGCTCTATCGCAGCCATAGAGGCCCCCGAAAACCGAAATTTCTTGCAGAGCCGCCAAATAGGCTTTGTTTGTAACAGTCGATGTTGCCTGCGTGCGCCCAGGTTACACATGCTGTGACATAGATGCCGGCGAAATGGACCAGACGGGCACGACTATTCGAGAGAAAGCTTGAGGTCGCTTTTTGATGTCCCTGACAGCGCCCTTGCCCGTTTCCGTACAGCGTATATATTCAGTCATGCACAACCAACCAAAGGCACCGGATCTTGCCACTGAGCGTTCAGAAACGCCGCGAGAAACAAAAGGCCGAACTGCGTTCCGAACTGCTCGACGCAGCCCACAAGCTCGTCAAGGAAGAGGGCTATGAAGGCCTGACCATCCGCAAGTTGGCCAAGCGGGTCGGCTATGCTCCGATGTCGGTCTATTCCTACTTCGCCGACAAGCAAGACATCCTGTTTGCGCTGGCCGAGGATGCCTTCGAAACACTTGCCCGCCGCATCGAGGAGCATCCTTCCGACGATCCGATCGAGGCCTTGCGTGCGGTGATGACCGAATATGCCGCCTTCGGGCTCGGCAACCCCAACGAATACCGCACCGTGTTCATGACCGAAAAGACCAAGCTGCCGGAAGGCAGAAGCTATGAGGACATGGAAGAGGCCAACCCGGCGATGAAAGCGCTGATATCCAGGGTCGAGGCCTGCGTTGCTGCAGGCAAGCTGCAGGGCGATCCGCGCGCCATCGCCACCATGCTTTGGGCAGTCGGCCACGGCACCATCTCGCTTTTGATCACGTTCCCGTTCTACCCCTTCGGGGATCCGCAGGCTTTCGTGACGCGGATGTGCGATTTCACACTCGCCACGCTCAGCACTCAGAATGTGCCGCCGCTGACCGAGACCCCGGTCGACTGCTGAGCATCCCCGCCCCTCCAATTCAACGTCCGGCCTGACAGCTTCGGCTGTGTCAGTGCGCCGCAATTTTCGGCATTCAAAAAAATTTGTCGTACGCGTACGCTTTTCGACTTGAAAACCCATCTCGGTGGGCGTATGTGTACGTTGTATCGTACATGTACGAAAAGAATTTAACCGATGGAGACAGACATGAACAAGACCCTTCTCGCTCTCGCCACCGTGCTGGCTCTCTCCGGCTCGGCTTTCGCCGCCAACAACACACACTCGACCAAGCAGGCCCCCGCCGCCACCTGCGTCGACACCACGACCAATGCCAAGCTCGATTGCGCCGTGACCGGCTCGGTCGAAAAGTCCGACGTCAAGGCCAAGAGCCCGCGTCTCGGCATCGAGATCAACCCATGGATCGTGCCGAGCACGTTCTAAGTTGATCGGGCTCGACCACAGCACAACGATTAATTTAAGGGCGGCAGGATAATCCCGGCCGCCCGTTTTTTCCTCAGCGCCCATTTCCTCAGCGCAAGCCGGCTTTTCCTGAGTTCAAACCTGGCGTAGCCGAACGGGTTATTTCTTGCGCGGTTTGCGACCCGGCACCGTCTTGGCCTTGCCGGGTCTTGCCGGCGCGCCTGGGATGGCGGTCGAGGTGATCGACACCGGATCGCTGGCCGGAAACGTGTCCTCGAGGCCTTCCTCGAGTTCCTCTTCTTCGGCAGTCACCTCGTGATGCTGCTCATGTTCGAGTGAGCGCACGGCGGACGTCTTGCCAGCTGACTTCGGCGGCGCTTTCGACGGCATCGTATGTTCTCCCTGATGGGGGAAGCAGAACGGCTTGACCCGTCAAACGTTCCTACGCCGCCGCGTCGCTGGCTGCTTCCGACAGGAAAGTAAAGACATAGTCCGAGAAGGAACGCCAGCACTCGACCCGGAAAGCGTCGGCTGCCGTGCGCAACAGCAGGATTTCGCACTTGCCGAGAATGGTGCGCGACGCCGCGCCCACCGGAAAAGCCTCGAGCGACAAATCCTGCGGGCAGCCTGCATTGATCGCGGCGGCAGCCGCCGGGCCGGTGACGGCGAAGGCGACGTTGCGGTGCGAGATGCCGACCGCCGAATGCAATGCGGCAACCCCAGCACGATCGGCCAGCGGATCCTTGCCAGCCTCATCGATAACCAGCCACTCGTCAGGGCCAAGCCACAGCGCCGTGCGCCCTGTCTTCGACGCCGAAGTTTTCGGCTGCTTCGGCAAGGTCAGGCCGAGCGCCTTCGACAGCGCCGCGACGGAAGCCTCCGGCGCGCGCAGCGACATGCGCTCCGCCGGCGGCAGCACCTCGACCTTGACATCCGTTGCGGAAACGACGCGTTCAGCCAGGGCCGGGCGGCGCTCGACCGACGGCGCTGCAGCTGGGGCCGTCTTCTTTGCAGCAGCCTTAGCCATTGAGGCGCCCTCCCGTCTCGTCGAAGAACACCATGCCGGTAACCTCCACTTCGATCATCCCGTTCGGCATCGGCACATAGAGCGTGTCGCCCATCCGGTCGCGCCCGCCGGCAACCAGCGCCAGCGCGATCGAGCGACCGCAATTTTCCGACCAGTAGCTGGATGTGACGTGACCGATCATCTTCATCGGGATCGCCTGCTTCGGGTCGGCGACGATCTGCGCGCCTTCCTCAAGCACCACTTTCGGGTCCTTGGTCTTCAAGCCGACCAGCTGCTTGCGGCCCTTGGCGACCAGATCGGGCCGCGTCAGGCCGCGAATGCCGACGAAATCGGTCTTCTTCTTGCCGACCGCCCAGTCGAGCCCGGCATCGTTCGGCGTCACCGTACCGTCCGTGTCCTGCCCGACGATGATGTAGCCCTTTTCGGCGCGCAGCACGTGCATCGCCTCGGTGCCGTAGGCAGTCGCGCCATGCTTTTGGCCCTCGGCCCACAGCGCTTCCCAGACGGCCTGGCCGTGATCGGCCGGCACGTTGACTTCAAAACCGCGCTCGCCGGTGAACGACATGCGAAACAGCCTGGTCGGCACGCCGCAGATCTTGCCTTCGCGCACCGACATATGCGGCAGCGCCTCGTCCGACATGTCGACGCCTTCGACCAGCGGTGCAATGATGTCGCGCGACTTCGGCCCCTGCACGGCGATGACCGCCCATTGTTCGGTGATCGACGTCAGCCAGACATTGAGATGCGGGAACTCGGTCTGGAGATAGTCCTCCATGTGGTTCATGACGCGCGGCGCGCCGCCGGTTGTCGTCGTCACATGGAAACGATCCGGCGCCAGTCGGCCGACGACGCCGTCATCATAGATGAAGCCGTCCTCGCGCAGCATGATGCCATAGCGGCAGCGGCCGCGTTCCAGCTTCTCCCATGGATTGGTGTAGAGCAGTTCCATGAACCTGGCCGCATCCGGTCCGACCACTTCGATCTTGCCCAGCGTCGAGGCATCGAACAGGCCGGCATTGCTGCGCACAGCGACGCATTCGCGGTCGACCGCCTTGTGCATGTCCTCGCCGGGTTTGGGGAAATACCAGGCGCGCTTCCACTGGCCGACATCCTCGAACACCGCGCCTTGAGCTTCCGCCCAGGGATGGATCGCGGTCTTGCGTGTCGGGTCGAACAGCGGACCGCGCGAATGGCTGACGATCGCGCCGAAAGTGACAGGCGTATAGGGTGCGCGGAACGTGGTCAGCCCGACCTCGGGGATCGGCTTGCCCAGCGTCTCGGCGGCAATCGCCAGGCCGTGCATGTTGGAGGTCTTGCCCTGGTCGGTCGCCATGCCGTTGGTGGTGAAGCGCTTGACGTGCTCGATCGAGCGCATGCCTTCATGCACCGCCTGGCGGATGTCCTTGGCGGTGACGTCGTTCTGGAAATCGACGAAGGCCTTGACCGTCTTGTCCGGCCCGGCGCCGGGCGCCGCGCCCAGCATGCCGCGCGACCAGCTTTCCGACGCGTCGACCTTCGGCTTAACGCCCTTGGCCACTTTGCCGCCCGCATCCTTCGCCGCCTTGGCGCCGGCCGCATAGGCTTCGTCGATCGACGCCGAGAGCCCATCCGTACCGTTGCAGGCGCCGACCGAAACGCAGTCCTGCGCATAGATGCCCGGCACGAAGCGCTTGGTCTCGTCATTGAAGGCGACCTTGCCGCGCGACTGCGAGAACAGATGCACCGATGGCGTCCAGCCGGCCGACATCAGGATGGCATCGACCGGAATGGTGCGCTCGCCGCCCCCATTCTTCGGCTGAACCGTCATCGAGGTCACGCGCAACTTGCCGCCGGCGCGGATCACCGCGCGGCCGAAATTGACCTCAATGCCGAGCGCCCTCGCCTCGTCGATCACAGGTCCGGTCGGATGGTCGCGCAGGTCGACGATCGCCGCCACGTTGACGCCGGCCTTCTTCAGGTCGATCGCGGCGGAGTAGGCCGAGTCATTGGTGGTGTAGACGCCGACATTTTTGCCGACCGCGACACCGTACTGGTTGAGATAAGTCCGCGCCGCCGAGGCCAGCATGATGCCGGGCCGGTCATTGTCGGCAAACACGATATGGCGTTCGATGGCGCCGGTCGCCAGCACCACGCGCTTGGCGCGTACCTGCCATAGGCGCTCGCGCGGCAAATCGCGGCCGGGGTTTTGCAGATGGTCGCTGACCCGCTCGACCAGGCCGACGAAGTTCTGCGCGTAGTAGCCGAACGCCGTCGTGCGCGACAAAACGCGGACATTGTCCAGGGCGGTGAGCTTGGCCACCGCGCCTTGCGCCCAGGCATAACCGTCCTGGCCGTCGATCTTCGCCCCGCTCTCGAAGCGCAGGCTGCCGCCGAAGCTGGCCTGTTCATCGGCGAGGATGACACGCGCGCCGGTTTCGGCAGCGGCGAGCGCTGCCGCAATGCCGGCCGCACCGCCGCCTAGCACCAGTACGTCGCAATGCGCATAGCGCGACGAATAATGGTCGGGATCTGGCTTGTCAGGCGAAACGCCGAGGCCGGCCGCGGCGCGGATCTTCGGCTCGTAGAGGCTCTTCCAGGCTGCCTTCGGCCACATGAAGGTCTTGTAGTAGAAGCCGGCCGAAAACAGCGGCGATGCCAGATCGCTGACCGCGCCGACATCGAAGGCGAGCGAGGGCCAGCGGTTCTGAGATTGGGCGACAAGCCCGTCATAAAGTTCCTGCACGGTGGCGCGGATGTTCGGCGCCTTGCGCGCGGCGTCGCGCTTGACCTCGACCAGCGCGTTTGGCTCTTCCGCTCCGGCCGACAGGAAGCCGCGCGGACGGTGATACTTGAACGAACGTCCCACCAGATGCACGCCATTGGCAAGCAGCGCCGAGGCCAGCGTGTCGCCTTCGATGCCGGTGTAAGACTGGCCGTCGAAAGAGAACCGCGCGGTCTTGGCCTGGCTGAGACGGCCGGCGCTCGGAATGCGGAACGCGCCGCTCATTTGGAAGCCATTTCGTTGGAGTTTTTGGGCAGCTTGGACGGTTTCGGCTCGCCGGCTTTGTAAGTCATGACGAACTTGTCGGTGACGGTGTCGCGCACCGCATTGAAGAAGCGTGCGCAGCCATGGATGTGGCGCCAGCGCTCATAGATGATGCCCTTGGGGTTCGAGCGGATGAAGAAGAACTTTTCAAAATCGTCGTCGCTCTCGCCCGCCATGTTGGCCGAACGCGCAATATGCGCCTCGCCGGCGTTACGGAACTCGAGCTCCGGGCGCTCTTCCTCGCAATAGGGGCAGCGGATGAGAAGCATTATCGTTCGTTCCTACAATTCGCCGTGGCCGACATGCGCGCCGGCCGGTTGGTTGCAAAGCCTCTGGCCCATCGCCGCAAAAGGCGCGACGAGCCGAATGCGCTCCTCCACGCTTGCGGCGGGGCGAAACAGCTCGCGATACGCCATGTTGCCGATCGTGAGCTGAAACGGATCGGTCGTCACGATGACGCTGCGCGGCTCGAATGTGTCGTCCTCGCCGAGATCGGAGGGCCTGTTCTCCATGAAGATGACCACCTTCTGGCCACCGCTCCACACGCATGCCAGAATGCCGGCGTCGATCGAAAACGGCCAATTGGCTTCGTTGCCGGCGCGGCTGATCGGCTGCGTCCGCACCTCGTCCGGTGACGGAAAATGGAACAGGTCCTGCTCCCCCGCCAGCACCAGCGGCACCGCTACAGCCAGTTCCACCATCATCAGTGCGCCACCGCCGCCGCTGCTGCCTCGTCGATGAGGCGCCCGGTGCGGAAGCGCTCGATGGTGAAGGGCGCGTTGATCGGATGCGGATCGTCCTTGGCAATCGTGTGGGCAAAGACATGGCCTGAGCCGGGCGTTGCCTTGAAGCCGCCCGTGCCCCAGCCGCAATTGACGTAGAGGCCGGGCACCGGCGTCTTGGCCAGGATCGGCGAACGGTCGGGCGTCACGTCGACGATGCCGCCCCACGAGCGCAGCATCTTCATGCGGGTGAAGATCGGGAACATCTCGCAGATGGCGTCGAGCGTGTGCTGCAGGATATGCAGGCCGCCGGTCTGCGAATAGGAGACATACTGGTCGGTGCCGGCGCCGATCACCAGCTCGCCCTTGTCGGACTGCGAGATATAAGCGTGCACCGTGTTCGACATAACCACGCACGGCACCACTGGCTTGACCGGCTCCGACACCAGCGCCTGCAGCGGATAGCTTTCCAGCGGCATGCGCACGCCGGCCATGTTCATGATCACCGAGGAGTGGCCTGCAGCCACCACGCCGACCTTCTTGGCGCTGATGAAGCCGCGCGTCGTGTCGACGCCCATGACCGCGCCATTGGCCGCCCGCTTGACGCCGGTGACCTCGCAATTCTGGATGATGTGCACGCCGCGCGCCGAAGCGCCGCGCGCATAGCCCCAGGCCACCGCATCATGACGCGCCGTGCCGCCTCGCCGCTGCAAGGCGGCGCCGACGACGGGATAGCGCGCCTGCCTGGAAATGTTGAGCGGCGGGCAGAATTCCTTCGCCTGCTCAGGCGTCAGCCATTCATTGTCGATGCCGTTGAGACGGTTGGCATGGACATGGCGCTTCAGCACCTGGATGTCGTGCACATTGTGCGCCAGCATCATGACGCCGCGCGCCGAATACATGACGTTGTAGTTGAGTTCCTGGGAGAGCCCATCCCACAGCTTCAGCGCATGGTCGTAAATGCCGGCGCTCTCGTCATAGAGATAGTTGGAGCGGATGATGGTGGTGTTGCGCCCGGTGTTGCCGCCGCCTAGCCAGCCCTTTTCCAGCACCGCGACATTGGTGATGCCGTGCACGGTGGCGAGATAGTAGGCGGTGGCCAGGCCATGACCGCCGGCGCCGACGATGATGACGTCATATTCCTTCTTCGGTTCCGGCGAGGACCATTGTTCCTCCCAGCCCTTGTGGCCGCGCATGGCCTCGCGGGCGATGGCGAATACCGAATATTTTTTCAACGTTCCAGCCTCGCAAATGGCGGTGGGGTATTTTACGCAGCCCCGGCGCGCGAGGTGTATCACTAGCGAAAGGGCGCTTCCATCCTTGCGCTGTTTGCGACGGCGCTTGCCGTTTTGCGCCGCGGTGGAAAAGACCTGCCCGAGCTGGCAGGCATGGCTGCGTTCGGACACACTGGCGATCGCGAGACTCTGGAGGACGGATATGGGCAACGCCTGGTGGAATCTGACGTTGCGTTTCCTGCTGGAACTTGCCGCCTTGCTTGGCCTCGGCTTTGCCGGCTGGAGCCTCTCCGGCGGATGGTGGCGCTGGCTCCTCGCCTTGGCCTTGCCGATCATTGCAGCTGCGCTGTGGGGAACCTTCGCGGTGCGCGGCGACCCAAGCCGGTCCGGACGCGCGCCGGTTCCTGTACCAGGCGCAGTCAGGCTGGTGCTTGAACTGGCCATCCTGTTTGGCGGTGCAGCCGGATTCTATGCCGCCGGTCACACAACCACGGGCGTTGTCATCACGCTGCTCATCGCCATCAGCTACGCATTTTCGCTCGACCGCCTCGGCTGGCTGCTGAAGCAATAGTCCGGCGCGCGGCGCTTGTGCCGCGGCGAAGCCATTCAGCAAGTCGAGCACGTATCGGGTGGCTAGCACCGTCCCGAACTGCGATCAACATCCCGGTTGCCGGCACAGCCGGCGCGATGAAAGGATGTAAGAAAATGTTCGTACTCACCAGTAAAATAGCAATCGTCACCGGCGCCAGTTCCGGCATCGGCCGCGCCACCGCAAAACTCTTCGCCGAAGAAGGCGCCAGGGTCGTCATCGCCGCCCGCCGCCAGGCCGAACTCGATGCGCTGGTCGTCGAAATCGAGGACGCCGGCGGCACGGCAGTCGCGCTTGCCGGCGATGTCCGCGACGAAGCCTATGCAAAAGCCCTCGTCGATCTCGCCGTCGAAAAATTCGGCGGGCTCGATATCGCCTTCAACAATGTCGGCTCCGTCGGAACGATGGGTCCGATTTCGGAACTGTCGCTGGACGGATGGCGCGAGACGCTCGACGCCAATCTGACCAGCGCCTTTCTCGGCGCGAAATACCAGGTGCCGGCGATGGTCGAACGCGGCGGCGGATCGCTGATCTTCACCTCGACCTTCGTCGGTCACACAGTCGGCATGCCGGGCATGACCAGCTATGCCGCGAGCAAGGCCGGACTGATCGGCCTGACGCAGGTACTGGCCGCCGAATACGGCCCCAGGGGCGTGCGGGTCAACGCGCTGATGCCGGGTGGCACCGACACCCCGTCGGCAACATTCAAGACGCCGGAATCACGCGCTTTCGTGGAAAACCTGCATGCCTTGAAACGTGTCGCTGTGCCTGAAGAGATCGCCCGCGCTGCGCTCTTCCTGGCATCGGATGCGTCGAGCTTCACCACAGGATCGGCGCTGTTTGCCGATGGCGGCGTCTCGATCACCCGGACGTGAAGCATTTCGCGGGTCATCGCCCGCGCCGATCAGCCATAGAACCCGAAACCGGACTTGCTTTTTCCACGCGATTTGGCGATTCGGTTTCGGGTGAGGAGGACGGACATGCTGCTGATCAGGACCTATGTCGCCCAGAGCGCAATCGAAGGCGTCGGCGTGTTCGCCGCCGAGCCGATCAGGAAGGGCGCCTCGATCTGGCGGCTCGATCCGGATTTCGACCGGCTGATCCCGATGGACAAATACGAGGCGGCGCCGCCGCACCTCAAGGAATTGCTCGACCGCTATGCCTATCCGAGCCCCGACCGTCCCGGCTTCATGGTCTATGAAGTCGATAATGGCCGCTTCATGAACCACGCCGAGCGGCCGAACACGGATTTTTCGCAATATGGCGGCGCCACCGCCACTCGAGATATATCAGCCGGCGAGGAAATTACCTGCGATTACGGCGAATTCTTCGAGGATTTCGCACGGCTCCATCTGGCCAGCGCCTAGTTGGCGCCCTATCTCGGGGCTGCCGTGGCAAATTGGCGGTTGTCCTTCATTTCCAGTGTGGACAGCGCGGCCTGATTCTGCTATCAGCCGCCACAATTCGTGGTGTAAAGCGCCGCGGAGGCATGTGGCTATGGTCACTTGCCTGTTGATATCAAACCCGAAAGACAGGATTGCCCGTGCAGGTACTCGTCCGCGACAATAACGTTGATCAGGCGCTTCGCGCTCTCAAAAAGAAGATGCAGCGCGAAGGCATTTTCCGCGAAATGAAGATGCGCGGCCATTACGAGAAGCCTTCCGAGAAGCGCGCCCGTGAAAAGGCCGAAGCCGTTCGCCGCGCCCGCAAGCTGGCCCGCAAGCGCGCCCAGCGCGAAGGCCTGCTGCCGATGACGCCGCGCCCGGTTGCTGCCGGCGCCGCCGGTGGTCCTGGTGGTGCTCCGCGTCCGCCGCGGTTCTGACGCCAATTTTTCGTCCTTTTCGAAGGATACTCTGAGGTGGCGCGATGCGGAATCGCCGCCACCTTTTTGTTTGGAGCGCCGCCATTCTGTTGGAGGCCGTTCCCTTGAACGCGCAAACGGCGTTCTAGATTTTGTTACGACAATCTGTGACCCGGCCCGGAGGGGGACCTGGACGGCGCGGCTGAAGTGAGGACAGGGCAGACATGAACGCAATCGGCGTAGAGCGCAAAACCACAATGCGCGGTTTGGCCCTGGCGGCAGCCCTGATGTCCGGCCTGGTGCTTGCCAGTTGCCAGAGCGTTCCGACCGGCGAATTCAACAACATCGACAAGGCGCAAGGCTCAAGCGAGAACATCTCCTCGCTGTCGGCGGTGATCCAGCGCAATCCGCAGGATCCGGAAGGCTACAATGTGCGCGGCTCGGCCTATGGCCGTGGCGGCCAGTACCAGGCGGCGCTGAAGGATTTCGACACCGCCATCCAGCTCAACCCGAATTTCTACCAGGCCTATTCGAACCGGGCACTGATCCAGCGCTTCCTCGGCAACCAGGCGGCCGCCCTTGCCGACTACAACCGCTCGATCCAGATCAATGCAAATTATGACGCCGCCTATATCGGCCGCGGCAACCTCTATCGCAAGGCCGGCCAGACCCAGCAGGCCTTCAACGATTTCCAGAAGGCGATCCAGCTCGACACCACGGATGCCCGCGCCTATCACAATCGCGGCCTGATCTATCAAAGCCAGGGCCAGCACAAGTTTGCCATCGAGGATTTCTCGACCGCCATCTCCCTGGCGCCGGACGCGGCCGAACCCTATAACGGCCGCGGCCTCTCCTATCTCGCCATGAATGACGAGGACAACGCCTTCTCCGACTTCAACATGGCCATCAAGCTCGACGGCAAGAACGCCGAAGCCTGGTCCAACCAGGCGCTGATCTACGAGCGCCGCGGCGACAAGGTCAAGGCCTCGAAGGCCTACCGCGAAGCCGTCCATCTCGACCCGACCTACCAGCCGGCCAAGGACGGCCTGTCGCGCACATCGGGCGCCACCGCCGGCTGAGATGCAGCCGGCGCGCCGCCATCGGCGGCCTTTTATAACAACGTTCTATTCCTGATGCAGTGCGCCGCGTGAGCGGTTTCTCCCAAGGGAAAGCGCAGAGCGCTTCCCCTTGAGATTGCGTATCCAGAAAACCCCACTATCACCCAATCTTAACCACCGGGGGCAAAGCGTTAACCCCTGCCTTGATCGCGCCAAGTTTTCAGCGGAACGCTCCGGGCCATTCAACCGTTGTTGAAGGCATTTTCGAAAGGACTGACCCATGATCAAGAAAATCATCTGTGCCGCGGCACTTGCCACGACGCTGCTTGCCGTTCCCGCCAGCGCCGGCAAGCTTCAGCTCGGCACGCTCGATTGCACCATCGACGGCGGCGTCGGTTACGTCATCACGTCGAACAAGGGCGTCGACTGCACGTTCCGCCCTTATCACCATGGGCCGTCCGAGAAATACACGGGGATGATCTCCAAGCTCGGCGTCGATCTCGGCCAGACGCATCAGGGCCAGCTGGTGTGGGCGGTTCTGGCCGCCACCCGCGGCCATGACGAGGGCGACCTTGCCGGCCATTATTACGGCGTCAACGCCGAGGCGAGCGTGGTGACCGGCGGCGGCGCCAATCTGCTGGTCGGCGGGCTGGACGGCGCCTTTGTGCTGGAGCCGCTCAGCGTCCAGGCGCAGACCGGCGTCAATGTAGCGGTCGCCGTGACCTCCCTGGAGCTGATCCACTCGTTCAAATAAGCATCGGCAAATAAGGATCGACTGATCCCTCTACGCGCGGCGCGGAACAGGTTACTGTTTCGCGCCGCATGCTTTTTGGGGGATCCGCCGTGCTGAAACCAGCCATCGCCGCCGCTATCACCATCATCTGTACCGCCCAGGCCCAAGCGCAAGGCCAGGGTATCGAACTCGGTGTGCTCGATTGCGCCATCGGCGGCGGCACCGGCTTCATCTTCGGCTCCAGCAAGGATCTGAGCTGCACCTTCACGCCGGCCGACAAGAGCTTTTCGCCGGAAGCCTATTTCGGCGCCGTCAACAAATACGGGCTCGACATCGGCACCACCAAGCAGACCGTCATGCAATGGCTGGTGCTGACGCCGCTGAGGAACATCTATGCGCCCGGCGCGTTGGCCGGCGACTATATCGGCGCCAGCGCCGAAGTGACCGCGGCGGTCGGCGCCGGCGCCAATCTCCTGGTCGGCGGCTCCTCGCAGGCCTTCACCCTGCAGCCGCTCAGCCTGCAGACGCAGACCGGTATCAACATTGCGATCGGCGTCAGCCAGTTTCAGCTGCGCAGCATTGAGAACTGACCGGCGCATCAAGCGGAGAGGCTTCCGGCCAATCTCGACCGTTTGCACTTCGATAAAAAGCCACTTGAGCTCAACTGCGCTTGAGGTTTTACAACTCGCCTGACTGAAACAGCGCGCATGGCCCCGCCGGAAAGCCCGACTGGCTTCTGGCGCCATGCGCCGGCATCGAGATATGCAAAGGCAGGGTAAAAGAATGACTGGAATCACCAGCAACAAGGTCGACTGGCGGGCATTGTGGGCAAGCGGCGACCTCGCGCGCTTCTGCTTCATCAGCCTCGGCATCCTGCTGCACGCCACCAACGAGACGATGGTGGCGACGGTCATGCCGGCCATGGTCGGGGACCTCGCCGGTGTGCAGTTCGTCGGCTGGTCGCTGGCCGTCTACGAGCTCGGCGCCATTGTCGCCGGCGCAGCGGCCGGGCGGCTGGTCAGCTATGTCGCTCTACGCTCCAACGTCACGGTCGCCGCCCTGCTCTATGCCGTGGGCGCACTGATCTGCGCCACCGCGCCGTCCATGCCGGTGTTTCTTGGCGGCCGTCTGGTCGAGGGTCTCGGCGGCGGTGCGCTGGTGTCGCTGGCCTTCGTCTCGGTCGAGCGGCTGTTTAACCGCAGCATCTGGCCACAGCTGTTCGGCATCATGTCGGCGATCTGGGGCGTCGCTGCCTTCAGCGGCCCGATGCTCGGCGCGATCATGGTCGAACTCCTGTCCTGGCGCTGGGCCTTCGGCGTCTTCGTGCTGGGTGGCATCGCCATGGCATCGGCAAGCTTCATCGTCCTGAACACGCCGGAAGCGACGAAGCCGCAAGCCGCCGCCGGCACCTCGCCGCCCTTCCCCTTTGCAGCACTTGGCTGCCTCGCCATCGCCGTCGTGCTGATCGCCACCGCAGGCGTCGACGTCGCCTTGCTTCGATCGTCGCTGCTGCTGGTCCTCGGCCTCGCCGGCCTGGCGCTGTTCGTTTTCGTCGACGCCATGAAGCCGCAATCGCGACTGTTCCCGTCGGGCCTGTTCTCATGGCGCTCGCCGGTCGGCAGCGGCATGAGCATGGTTGCCGCCTTCTCGGTGGCGACAGTCTCTTTTTCCATCTACGGGCCGCTTCTGCTTACCACGCTGCACGGCATCCCGATCCTGACCACAGGCTACATCATCGCCGCCGAATCGATCGCCTGGTCAATCCTGTCGATCGCCGTCGCCAATGCGCCGCTGCAGCGCGAACGGCAGATCCTCGTCATCGGCGCGCTGATGATTGCAGCCGGCCTCGCCGGTTTCGCCTATGCCATCCCCGCCGGCTCGATCCCGGTGATCCTGCTCTGCGCTTTGTTGCAAGGCGGTGGCTTCGGCGTGTCATGGCCCTTCCTGACCCGCATCATCGTTGCCTCGGCCCGCGACGGCGAGCAGACGATCGCCTCGGCCGCCGTGCCGACCATGCAGCGCATCGGCTACGCCGTGGGCGCCGCCATGGCCGGCATCATCGCCAATGCCAGCGGCTTTTCGGACGGGCTGAACCGCGAGGCAGCAGCGCACGTCGCCGGCTGGCTGTACCTGGCCTTCGTGCCACTTGGCATTGTCGGTTGCCTGGCGGCGTTGAAGATGGCTTTGGCGGCACGCCGGCCGCAATTGGCGACAGGCTGAGGGCACGGCGGATCGAGAATTTGGCGACAGCATTCCGCCGGCGCTGTCGGCGTCAAATGCCCTCGGCCACAAGGCTGCCTGCAAGACCATGGCCTGCCCGATTGCGGAACCGGCGGCCGCTCAGGCTTGCAAACGCTCGGCGATGAGCGCGGCGAGCCGCGCCGCCACCTCGTCCTTGCCCATCTCAGGCCATTCCTCGACGCCGTCCTTCGAGACGATGCGCACCTTGTTGCGGTCGCCGCCCATGACGCCGGTGGGGCCGACGCCGCTTTCATGCGAGACATCGTTGGCGACAATGAAATCGGCGCCCTTCTTCTTCAGCTTGGCCTCGGCATTCGCAATCAGGTCCTGCGTCTCGGCGGCGAAGCCGACAACCAGCCCCGGCCGTTGCCCGTGATGACCAACACTGGCGAGAATGTCGGGGTTTTCGACCATTTGCAGCGCCGGTGGGCCCTGGCCCGCCACCTTCTTGATCTTCTCGCCGGCCGTGCCAGCGGTGCGCCAGTCGGCGACGGCAGCTACGAAGACCGCGGCGTCCGCCGGCAACAACTGTTCGACGGCCGCCTTCATCTCGGCCGCGGTCTCGACATGTGTCGTCACAACGCCGGCCGGATCGGCAATGCTGACCGGACCGGAGATCAGGCGTACATCCGCGCCCAGTCTTGCCAGCGCTGCCGCAATCGCATGGCCCTGCTTGCCCGAAGAGCGGTTGGCGATGTAGCGCACCGGGTCGATCGGCTCATGCGTCGGCCCCGAGGTGACGATGATCCTGCGGCCGGCCAGCGGCTTCGGCCTGCTGTCGAGCAGTGCCTCGATCACTGCCACGATGTCCAGCGGCTCGGCCATGCGGCCTTCGCCCACCTCATTGCTCTCGGCCATCTCGCCCCTGGCCGGGCCGACAAAGGCGATGCCGTCCTTGGCGAGCGTCGCCCGGTTGCGGCGCGTCGCGGCATGCGACCACATTTTCGGGTTCATCGCCGGCGCCATCAGCACCTTCTTGTCGGTGGCGAGCAGCACCGTCGAGGCCAGATCGTTGGCATGGCCGTTGGCGAGCTTGGCCATCAGGTCGGCGGTGGCCGGCGCCACCACCAAGAGGTCGGCCTCGCGCGACAGGCGGATATGGCCAACATCGTGCTCGTCACTGCGGTCGAAGAGTTCGGTGAAGACATGGTCGGCCGAAAGCGCGCCGACCGAAAGCGTGGTGACGAACTCCTGCGCCGCCGATGTCATCACGACGCGCACCGCCGCACCGCGCTCGCGCAGCCGGCGGATCAGGTCCAGCGCCTTGTAGGCGGCGATGCCGCCGCCGATGATCAGCAGGATGCGCTTGCCGTCGAGGGTGTTGTGCGTTTTTGTGGATTGACCTCGCTGGGACAGATCGTTGTCAAAACCTCCATGAGGCTCAACCAGGCGGCGGATTGTTGCATAGAGGGTTTCGCTCTCGGGCATGCCGGCTTCCGCCGACAGCACGCTTTTGGCAAGCGCATCACGCGCCTCTTCCTCCATCGACACCCCGCGCGCCGCAGCGCGCTCACGCAATTTCTGCTTCACGTCGTCAGCTAGATTGCGGACAGTAATGGTGCCCATGACTTGCTCCGCGACATCAATAGCGCGACTGCAACGCTAGCACCACAGTTGCTAGCGATGCAAGCGATCAGAGCAGCTTCCACGCGATATACACCAGCGTCAGCGCGATCACCCATAGCGCCAGCCGGCCCGAGCGGGTGTAGCGCGCTTCGGCCTTACCGATGGCGCGCGATGTCGCTTCGTCGAAGCGGAGGCCGTGCTCCGCCATAAAATCGATCTCGCGTGACAGCCGCTCGGTGCGGGCGGCAAGATCGGGCGCCTGGCGGGCCAGCGCCAGCAGCGCCTTGGCGCCGTCGCGCGCGTCCATCAGCAGGCCGCTCGGCCCGAGATTGCCGGCGATCCACTGGCCGACCACCGGCTCGGCCGTCTTCCACATGTTGAAGGCCGGGTCGAGCGTGCGTGCGACGCCTTCGACCACCACCATGGTCTTCTGCAACAGGATCAGTTCCGACCGCGTGGCCATATCGAACAGTTCGGTGACCTCGAACAGCAGCGTGAGAAGCTTCGCCATCGAGATGGTTTCAGCCGGCTGGCCATGGATCGGCTCGCCGATGGCGCGAATGGCCTGCGCGAAAGCCGCGACATTGTGCTGGCGCGGCACGTAGCCGGCCTCGAAATGCACCTCGGCGACGCGCAGATAGTCGCGCGTGATGAAGCCGTAGAGGATTTCGGCGAGGAACCGGCGCTCCTTCTTGCCGAGCCGTCCGGCAATGCCGAGATCGACGGCGACGATATTGCCATTGGCCTCGACGAACAGATTGCCTGGATGCATGTCGGCATGGAAGAAGCCGTCCCGCAGCGTGTGACGCAGGAACGACTGGATCAGGTTGGTGGCGATCGCCTTCAGATCGTGCCCCGCCGCAGCGAGCCCGGCGATGTCGTTCATCTTGACGCCGTCGACCCATTCCATGGTCAGCACATCGCGCCCGGTGCGCTCCCAGTCGACCGACGGCACGCGGAAGCCCGGATCGTCCTTGGTGTTTTCGCCCAGTTCCGAAAGTGCGGCCGCCTCGAGGCGAAGATCCATCTCGATCTTGGTGGTCTGCGCCAGCGTCTCGGTCACCTCGACCGGCCGCAGCCGGCGCGACGACGGGATGTATTTCTCCTGCAGCCGGGCGGCGAGGAAATAGCTTTCGAGATCCTGGAAGAAGCGGCGGCGCACGCCAGGCCGGATCACCTTCACCGCCACCTTGGTATCGACACCGTCATGCATGGCCTGCGCGGGATGGACCTGGGCGATGGAGGCCGCCGCGACCGGCCCGCCGAACTGCGTATAGAGTTCGCCGATCTTGCGCCCGAGCGAGCCCTCGATCGCCGCCACCGCTTCCGCCTGCGAAAAAGTGTGCATCTTGTCCTGCAGCATGGCGAGGTCGAGCGCCATGTCGTTGCCGACGACATCAGGCCGCGTCGCCAGGAACTGGCCGAGCTTGACGTAGGAGGGTCCGAGCCGGACCACCGCCTTGGCCAGCCGGTCGCTGCGCTCATAAGCGAGTGCGCGGCGGCGGGTGAAGAGCCGGGCCATGCGCCAGCCGAATTTCGGCAGGCCGCCGAGTTCGTCGCCCGGCAGTGCTGCGATCACGCCCTCGCGGACCAGCACCCAGCCGGCCCGCGCGAGCCGAAAGGCGGCGCCGACGCTGCTCATCGCCTACCCTGCTGCTGCAAACTGTGGTGCCTCAAAGCTTCCAGCCCGAATGCAGGGCGGCAATGCCGCCGGAATAGTTGCGGAACGACACGCGCTCGAAGCCCGCGCGGGTGATCATGGCAGCAAAGTTCTGCTGATTGGGAAATTTGCGGATCGATTCGACCAGGTAGGAATAGGGTTCGCCCTCGCCCGTCACCATCTTGCCGATCTGCGGAATGGCGTTGAACGACCAGGCTTCGTAGACCTTGTCCAGCAGCGGCATCTCGACCTCGGAAAACTCCAGGCACAGGAACCGTCCGCCGGGCTTCAGCACGCGAAAGGCTTCCGTCAGCGCGACATCGATGCGCGGCACGTTGCGGATGCCGAATGCGATGGTGTAGGCGTCAAAGGTGCTATCGGTGAAAGGCAGTTCCTCGGCATTGGCCTCGACGAAATCGGTGTTGCCGGACAGGCCCTTTTTCTCCGCGCGGTCACGGCCGACGCTGAGCATCGAGCCGTTGATGTCGAGCACCGTGGCATGCGTGTTGCCATGGCTGGCGTCTACAATGCGGAAGGCGATGTCGCCGGTGCCGCCCGCCACGTCAAGCACTTTCCAGCCCGGACGTTTCGGCGGATTGAGCCATGTCACCATGGCATCCTTCCACAGCCGGTGCAGCCCGGCCGACATCAGGTCGTTCATCAGGTCGTAGCGGTTCGCCACCTTGTGGAAAACCTCATTGACCAGAGGCTGCTTGTCGCCTGGCCCTACCTTCTTGAAACCATAGGAGGTTTCCATGCCGCCCGCGGCCGTGGTTCTCTCAACTGACATTATTTTGATCCGTCATAAAACCGGCGGGACCATAGCCGATCGATGGTGCGGGCGCTATTGTTTAAGGCGCGGTGTTCGGCCGCGCTTCCAGGTGGTGGGCTTTACGGCCTGGACTGATGAGACGGGATAACTGCATGCCTTTGAAAGCAGAACTGCACTGCCACATCGAGGGGGCAGCGGCGCCCGAACTCGTCATCCGTCAGGCGCAGAAATACGGCAAGGACACCTCGCTTTATATCCAGAACGGCTCCTTCGTCTGGCATGATTTCACCTCGTTCCTGGCGGCTTATGATTTTTCCGCCGACCTGTTCCGCACCGAGGAGGATTATGCCCGCCTCGCCGACCATTATCTGACCAGCCTTGCCCGCGACGGCGCCATCTATTCCGAGGTCTTCACCTCGCCCGACCATGCCGTCAGGGCCGGCCTGTCGCCCAAGGCCTATACCGATGCGCTCGGCGAAGGCATGCTGCGCGCCAAAGCCAAGACCGGCATCGAGGGCCGCATGATCGTCACCGGCGTACGCCATGTCGGCGTCGAGTCGATCGAGCAGGCGGCGCGCTTTGCGGCGCGCTGCGGAAATCCGCTGGTCACCGGCTTCGGCGTCGCCGGCGACGAGCGCATGGGCGAGATGGAGGATTATGTCAGGGCCTTCGAGATCGCCCGCGAAGCCGGCCTCGGCATCACCATCCATGCCGGCGAGCTGACCGGATGGGAGACGGTGCAGGCCGCACTCGACCATATCCGCCCGTCGCGCATCGGCCATGGCGTGCGCGCCATCGAAAACCCCGATCTGGTGCGGCGCATCGCCGATGAGGGCATCGTGCTGGAATGCTGCCCCGGCTCCAACATCGCGCTCAAGGTCTACGACAGTTTCGCCGATCACCCTTTCCCTGCGCTGCAGGCAGCCGGCTGCAAGGTGACGCTGAATTCTGACGACCCGCCCTATTTCTGGACTTCGCTGAAGCGCGAATACGACATCGCCGCCGAGCATTTCGCCATGAACGAAAAGGCGCTGGCCGCCATCACCCGAACCGCGATCGAGGCGGCTTTCGTCGACAGGAAGACGAAAAGCGCGCTGCTTGCCCGGCTCGATGCGAAGAGGTGACTGGTGACTGGTGATTGGTTTGCCGGCGCTTCGGCCTGTCAACGGCAATGATCGATCCATCGGGACTCGCAAACCTGCTCACTATTCACTATTCACTATTCACCATTCACTGGAGCAACCCATGCAGGGCGTCACCGTCGTCGACCACCCGCTTGTCCAGCACAAGCTCACCATCATGCGCAAGAAGGAGACGTCGACCGCTGGTTTCCGGCGGCTGCTGCGCGAGATCTCGCTCCTGCTCGGCTACGAGGTCACCCGCAACCTCGAACTGACGACGACGACCATCGAAACGCCGATGGAAACCATGGAAGCGCCGACGCTGGAGGGCAAGAAGCTGGTCTTCGCCTCGGTGCTGCGCGCCGGCAATGGCCTGCTCGAAGGCCTGCTCGACCTGGTCCCGGCGGCCCGCGTCGCGCATGTCGGCCTCTACCGCGATCACGAAACGCTGGAGGCGGTGGAATATTTCTTCAAGGCGCCGAGCGATCTCGCCGACCGGCTGGTGATCGTCGTCGATCCGATGCTGGCGACCGCGAACTCGGCCATCGCGGCCATCGACAAGCTGAAGGAGCGCGGCGCCACCAACATCCGTTTCCTTTGCCTGCTGGCGGCGCCAGAAGGCATCGAGCGCTTCACCAAGGCGCATCCGGATGTTCCCGTGTTCACCGCTTCCATCGACCGCCAGCTCAACGAGAAGGGCTACATCATGCCCGGCCTCGGCGATGCCGGCGACCGCATGTACGGAACCAAATGACGGCGGCTGGCAAGGCCAGCTGACATCCAGTCGTTTACCGCCCGTTTACGCAAAGCCGCGGTTTCGGGTTGGCGTTAAAGCGGCACACACCATACGTGGGCAAGAATGGGCCTTCACGAAGGTCCATTCATGCTGCGCAAGCTTGTCATTCTGGGCGTGTTCGCCGGAACGTCGGCATCGATCCCGATCGTCTATCAGTCGAATCCGCAGATTCTCGACAACCTGTTGAAGTCGACCGTCGCCGGCAAGCCGTCCGCGCAGCCTCAGCCCGAACTGAACATGGCCTCGGTTCCCGGCAAGCCGGCCGCACCGCTGCCCACTGGGCGCAAAGTATTGGTGGCGGCTGACGAGCGCGGCCATTTCACCTCCGCCTTCAAGCTCAACGGCCGCCAGGTCGACGGCATGATCGACACCGGCGCCACTTTGGTCGCCATTAACACCTCGACGGCGCGCCGCATCGGCATCTCGCTCAACCCGTCGGACTTCAACCAGCAGGTCAACACCGCCAATGGCGCGATCAGGGCCGCCGTGGTCAACATCGATCGCCTGCAGATCGGCAAGATCAGCGTCGACAACGTCCAGGCGGTAGTGCTCGACGACAAGGCTCTGCGCACCAACCTCATTGGCATGAGCTTTTTGCAGCGGCTGGCAAAATACCAGGTCGAAAACGGCACACTGTTACTGGTGCAGTAGCGCGTTCCGCTACCCGCGCGGCAGCACGCGCCGGATGACAGTCTTGTCGGCGGCTGGTTTCGACGCCCCGATCGTATAGGCCGAAAGCACGGCGGCTGCGGCCGCTTCGGCCTCCACTTGCGTGCGGGCGTGGACCAGCGCCAGCGGCTCGCCGGCCCGCACCTCGGCGCCGAGCGGCAGCAGCCTGGTGATGCCGACCGCATGGTCGATCCTGTCGTCCGGCCGCGTGCGCCCGCCACCGAGCCCGACCACAGCAAGGCCGATATCGCGGGTGGCAATAGCGGTGGCAAAACCGTTGCCTGTCGCCTTGACCGCAAACTCCACCGCCGCTTTCGGCAGGTATTTTTCCGGCTTGTCGACGAAATCGGCGGGACCGCCAAGGGCTGCGACCATACGCGCGAAGGCGGCCGCCGCGCGGCCGCCGGCCAGCGTCTCGGCCGCGCGCCTGAGACCGTCCTGATTGGACGACGCCAGCCCTGCCGATTGCAGCATCTCGGCGGCCAGCGCCAGCGTCACATCCTCCAGTCGCTTGTCGCGGAACCTTCCGGTGAGGAAATCGACGGCGTTGCGCACCTCGACCGCGTTGCCGGCCGCCGACGCCAGCGGCTCGTTCATACCGGTGACCAGCGCCGAGGCCTTCAGGCCGGCGCCGTTGGCGATCTCGACCAGGCTGTTGGCCAGTGCTGTCGCGTCGCGCGACTTCTCCATGAAGGCGCCATTGCCGACCTTGACGTCGAGCACCAGCGACTGCAGGCCAGCCGCGAGTTTCTTCGACAGGATAGAAGCAGTGATCAGCGGCACCGATTCCACCGTTCCGGTCACATCGCGGATCGCATAGAGCCGACGGTCGGCGGGCGCGAGATCGGCGGTCTGGCCGATGATGGCACAGCCGGTCTCGAGCACCGTCTTGCGGAAGCGCGCGATATCCGGCTGGCTGATATAGCCCGGGATGGCATCCATCTTGTCCAGCGTGCCGCCGGTATGGCCAAGGCCCCTGCCGGAGATCATCGGTACATAGGCGCCGCAAGCGGCGACGATCGGCGCCAGCATCAGCGAGACATTGTCGCCGACGCCGCCGGTCGAATGTTTGTCGGTGACCGGACCCGGCAGGTCGGACCAGTCGAGCACATCGCCGGAATCGCGCATGGCGAGCGTCAGCGCCACCGCCTCGTCGCGGTTCATGCCGTTGAAGAACACTGCCATGGCAAAGGCGCCGACCTGGCCGTCCGAGACGCTGCCCGAAGTCACGCCCGCGACAAAAGCCGAAATCTCCTGTGCGGACAGTTTCTGGCCGTCGCGCTTGCGGCGGATGATTTCCTGGGGAAGCATCAGGTGCCCTTTGGCTCCGGCAACCCATCCTGGAACACATGCGCAAGGATCGTCGCCAGCCGTGCGCCGCCGATCGGCGCCATGTCCTTGGTCTCCTGGTGCGACAGTTCCGCCCCGGTCATCCCGGCGGCGAGATTGGTGATCACCGAACAGGCGGCTACGCGAAGCCCAAGGAAGCGGGCGAGAATGACCTCCGGCACGGTCGACATCCCTACCGCATTGGCGCCCATGATGCGCGCCATGCGGATTTCAGCAGGGGTTTCGAAACACGGACCGGAAAACCACATATAGACGCCCTTGTGCAGCGCCGTCCCTGTCGCCTTCGCCGCCCGTTCGATCGCCGCGCGCAAGCCGGCATCATAGGCTTCGGTCAGGCCGACGAAGCGGCGGTCGCTCGGCTCGCCGATCAGCGGGTTGGAGCCGGAGAAATTGATGTGATCGGTGATCAGCATCACCGATCCTGGCAGCATGTCGGGATCGACCGAGCCGGCGGCATTGGTAAGGATCAGCTTGGTGATGCCGATGCCGGCAAGCACCTCCAGCGCCGGCCGCATTGCAGCAGCAACGCCGTGCTCGTAGTAATGGGCGCGGCCGGACAGCATCAGCACCGGCGTGCCGGCGAAAAGCCCCGCGACCACCTCGCCGGCATGGCCAGTCACCCCGCTGCGGGGGAAACCCGGCAGGTCGGCATAAGAGATGCGCACGGCATTCTCGACCTGGTCGACAAGCCCGCCAAGGCCCGACCCCAGCACCATGGCGGTGGTCGGCGCCAACCCGTCCAGCCTTTCGACGAGGTGGTCCAGAGCTTCCTTCATATCAGCCAACTCTCACTTCAAAATGTCGCCACGAAACCCGTAGGGCAGCATGTCGCCCATCGTCACGGTCTCGACCACGCCGGTGTTGTCGCAAAGATAGAGCTTCGTGTCCGGCCGGCAGAACTCCGCCAGCCTTTGCCGGCAGCCGCCACAGGGCGAGCATTTGGCCATGCGCGAGGCAATGACGGCGATCTCGACGATCTTGCCGCCGCCGCCCATGATGTAATGGCCGAGCGCCGTGGTCTCGGCGCACCAGCCTTCCGGATAGGACGCGACCTCGATGTTGGCGCCGGTGAAGACACGGCCGTCCTCGGTGCGCAACGCCGCACCCACCGGAAACTTCGAATAGGGCGCGTAGGCCTTGGCCATGGCCTCCTGCGCGGCTTCGAACAGATCATGCGACATTCAGGTGTTCTCTCCGACGATCGTGGTCAAAACCCGGCCATTTGCGTTTTGCTGGCGCCTTTCGAGCACCAGCCGCATGTTCGGCTCAGTGCTCCTGGGCGCCCGGATCAACGTTCCTTGACATAAGGCACGCCGCCGGCGCGCGGCGGGATCGCCTTGCCGATGAAGCCGGCAAGCAGGATCACGGTCAGCACATAGGGCAGCGCCTGCATGAACTGCACCGGCACCTTGCCGATCAACGGCAGCGGCGAACCCTGCAGGCGGATCGCCGCCGCGTCGAGGAAGCCGAACAGAAGGCAGGCGAACATAGCGTTGACCGGTCGCCATTTGGCAAAGATCAGCGCCGCCAGTGCGATGTAGCCCTTGCCCGCGGTCATGTCCTTCACGAAGCCGCCATTCTGCACCATCGAGAGGTAGGCGCCGGCAATGCCGGTCAGCACACCGGTGCAGATCAGCGCCCGGTAGCGCAGCCAGGCGACCGAGATGCCGGCGGTGTCGACGGCGGCCGGGTTCTCGCCGACGGCGCGTAGGCGCAGGCCGAAGCGGGTGCGAAACAACACCCACCAGGTGAACGGCACCATGGCGAAAGCGAGATAGACCAGGATCGAATGGCCAGAGAGCAGCTCGGAATAGATCGGCCCGATGATCGGCACATCATGGATCGCGGCAGCACCTGGCAGAGTGATGGCCTCGAAACGCTCGCCCGGCTGTAGCGCCGGCGTGCGCCCGCCCTGCTGGAACCAGGCCTGGCCCAGAATGATGGTCGAGCCGGCGGCGACGAAGTTGATGGCCACACCGGAGACGATCTGGTTGCCGCGATGGGTGATCGAGGCGAAGCCGTGCACCAAGGCAAAGGCGACCGACATCACGATCGCCATGCCGAGACCGAGGAAGGCCGAATGGAAGACCGAAGCGGCGGCCGCACCTGCAAAGGCGCCGACCAGCATCTTGCCTTCCAGCCCGATGTCGAAAACGCCTGCGCGTTCCGAATAGAGGCCGGCAAGGCAAGCGAGCAGCAACGGCACCGACAGGCGTATGGTCGAGTCCAGGATCTGCACGATGGCGATGAAGACGTCCATCTCAGGCGCCCTTCCCTTTGACCGCTTCGATGCCGACCGACCTTGGACTGAACGAGGCGAACAGCGCCTGGACGTAGGGCCGGAACATGTGCTCCAGCGCACCGGCAAACAGGATGACCAGGCCTTGGATGATGACGATCATGTCGCGGGAAATCGCCGGCATTTCGAAGGCGAGTTCGGCGCCACCCTGGTAGAGCATGCCGAACAGGATCGCCGCCAGCACGATGCCGACCGGATGCAGACGGCCCATCAGCGCCACGGCAATGCCGACGAAGCCGGCGCCGGAGACGAAATCGATCGCCACATTGTGCTGGTCGCCCATCACCGGGTTGAGTGTCATCATGCCGGCCAGCGCGCCCGAAATCATCATCGCGATGATGATGATGCGGGTCTCCGAAATGCCGGCATAGCGCGCCGCTTTCGGGCTGTGGCCATAGGTGCGCATCTCGTAGCCGAGCTTGGTGCGCCAGATCAGCAGCCAGACCAGGAATGCCATGAGCAGCGCCAGCAGGAAGCAGATGTTGAACGGCGCCGAGCGGATCTTGGCGCCGAACAGTTCGATGATCCAGTTGAGTTTGGGCAGTTCGGCGCCGGCGAGGAAGTTGCGCGTCTGCGGCGCCTGCGACGCTGCCGGCTTCAACGGCCCGACCAGGAGGTAGACCATGATCGAGGCCGCGATGAAGTTGAACATGATGGTGGTGATGACGATGTGCGACCCGCGCTTGGCCTGCAGATAGGCCGGGATCAGCGCCCACAGCGCACCGACGGCGGCTCCGGCGACGATCGCCAGCGGAAAGGTCAGCCACCACGGCAGCACAGTGTCGAAGGCGAGGCAGACCACGCCCACGCCAAGGCCGGCAATATAGGCCTGGCCCTCGGTCCCGATGTTGAACAGGCCGCAATGCGCGGCCACCGCCACAGACAGGCCGGTGAAGATGAAGGTGGTGGCATAGAACAGCGTGAAGGCAATGCCGGTTCCCTTGCCGAAAGCGCCCTCGACCAGGATGACGGCGGCACGAAGCGGGTTTTCGCCGACCAGCATGACGACGAAACCGGCAACGATGAAGGCCACGGACAGATTGATCAGCGGGATCAGCCCATAATCGGCCCAGGCCGGCAGTTTGGCGTAAGGCGTGCTCACTCTGCCGCCTCCTGGCGATCGATGCCTGCCATCAGCAGGCCAAGCTCGCCCTCGGTCGCCTCAGGGCCACGTTCGCCGACGATGCGCCCGGCAAACATCACCAGGATGCGGTCGGACAGCGAACGGATCTCGTCGAGCTCGACCGACACCACCAGCACCGCCTTGCCCTGGTCGCGCATGGCAATCAGCCGCTTGTGGATGAATTCTATGGCGCCGACATCGACGCCGCGCGTCGGCTGGCCGACGATCAGAACACCGGGGTCCTGCTCCATTTCCCGCGCCAGCACGATCTTCTGCTGGTTGCCGCCGGAGAAATTCGCCGTCTTCAGACGCGGATTGCCGGGCCGGATGTCATATTTCTCGATGTTGTCCTTGGCATCAGCCATGATGGCGTCGATGTTGAGGAACGGCCCTTTCAGGTAGCGCGGGTCGTCGTGGTAGCCGAGGATCGAATTCTCGTTCTCCTCGAAGGCCAGCACCAGGCCGACATGATGGCGGTCCTCCGGCACATGGGCGAGCCCACGGTCGCGCAACTCGCCGGGATCGGCGGCCCCGGTCAGGTCGATCGGCTTGCCATCGAGCATCACCGAGCCGGAAACCGCGCGCCTGATGCCGGAAATCGCCTCGAGCAGTTCGGACTGGCCGTTGCCGGCGACACCGGCAATGCCGACGATCTCGCCGGCGCGGATATCGAAGGAGATGTCGTCGACCATGGTGACGCCGCGCTGGTCTTTCACCGTCAGGTTCTTGACTGCGAGCTTGACCGCGCCGGCCTCCGTCTCGCCCTTTTCGACCCGCAGCAGCACGCGCCGCCCGACCATCAGTTCGGCCAGTTCGCCGACTGTCGTCTTGCTGGTCTCGCGCGTCGCCACCATCGTGCCCTGGCGCATGACCGAGACATTGTCGGTGATGGCCATGATCTCGCGCAGCTTGTGGGTGATCAGCACCACCGTTTTGCCCTGGTCCTTCAATTGCCTGAGGATGCGAAACAGATGGTCGGCCTCGGCCGGCGTCAACACGCCCGTCGGCTCGTCGAGAATCAGGATCTCGGCGCCGCGATAAAGCGCCTTCAGGATTTCGACACGCTGCTGCAGGCCGACCGGCAATTCCTCGATGATGGCGTCGGGATCGACTTCCAGCCCGTATTCGCGCTCGAGCCGCTCCAGTTCGGAGCGCGCCTTGGCGATGCTCTTTTTCAACAGCGCATCGCTTTCGGCGCCGAGGATGATGTTTTCCAGCACGGTGAAATTGTCGACCAGCATGAAGTGCTGGTGCACCATGCCGATGCCGAGCGCGATGGCGTCGTTGGAGGTCTTGATCGACGCCGGCTTGCCGCCGACACGGATCTCGCCGCTGTCGGCCTGATAGAAGCCGTAGAGGATCGACATCAGCGTCGACTTGCCGGCGCCGTTCTCGCCGACGATGCCGTGGATGGTGCCGCGTGCGATCTCCAGATTGATGTCGCGATTGGCGTGAACGGCGCCAAAACTCTTGTTGATGCCGATCAGTTCGATTGCGGCTTGCGCCATGCAGCCTGTCCCACTCTTATTTTTTTATCGCTTGGTCAAAACGCCTAGCATGATGCCCCACCCGTGCCAATTGGCGGCGCAGTGGCCACTCTCGACAAATCCCGGTGCGCTTGTCAATTTCGAACGTGGCCGCAGACCTTCACATTCACTAATATGCAAGGGTCAACAGTCGCATCATCATGCTGCAACTGCGTGCACCAAGACCTAGGGAGTTTCGAATGATCATGCCTGTCGACCGGCTGACGACGCTGGAAATCCGCGCCGCTGAACAGGAAAAGACCATCGAGGAACTGTCGGGCCAGATCGCCGAACAGTGGACGGCGATCGAACGCATGCAGCGCAAGCTCGATGCGCTGACCGGGCGCTTCATGGCGCTGGAGGAACAATCGGCACCCGACGTGCCGATAACCAAACCGCCGCACTGGTAGCAAGGAGAAGCCGATGGCCAGTGAAAGCGATCGCGTTGCGCGGGCGGGCGATTATGTGCTTGGCCTGATGAACGATCGCGACCGCGAGCGTGCCGAGCGCGACCTGGAGATCGATCCCGCCTTCCGCGACACGGTGATACGGCTGGCCGAGCGCATGCATGTCTTCGACCGCACGGGGCGGCCCTCGGGCGACGGCGATCGCTGGCGGCTGATCTCGCAACGCATCGCCGAACTGCCGCAGATGCGTGTGGTCGGCCAGGGCGAAGCGAAGCCGGTGATCAGCAGGCTGGAGCGGAAGCCCTATGGCGTCGGCGTGCATTCGCTCGGTGGCCGACGCGGCGCCGTCATCGCCATCGCGCTGATCATGGTATTCGCGCTGGGTTATCTCGTCGGACAGCTATAGGCCGAGTTCGCGCGACATCAGCAGCATCGGGTAGCCGTCCTGCTCAAACGACTCGACCACTGCCCAACCGAGCCCGGCATAGAAGTCTCGCGCCACCCAGGTATAGAGGTAGGTCCTCTCCACACCGATCGCGGTTGCATGCGCTTCGATGGCTGCAACCAGCGCGCGGCCGATCCCTTTGCCGCGGTGGTCGCTATCGACGACCAATCCCGCCAGCCAAGGCGTCAGTTCATGCGCGGGTTCAAGTTCGTGGCGAACCAGCAGGCAGGTCCCGACCGGGACGTCCCTTATCCGCGCCACAAGCGCCGCCTCGAAGCCATCTCCGTTGAGCAACTCGCGAAGCCCGGCGACGTCCTCATTCAGCGTTCTTGCGCTGCCCTCGAAAAAGGCGGCGATGCGCAGTCGCGCCACTGCATCAACATCGCGTTCGGTCATCGGTCCGATGGTCGGCTTCACTCTCGCCTCTCAAGTTGCGGCCCCCGTCAAACCCAAAAACAAAACCGCCGGACTCTCGCCCGGCGGTTTCAACTCTAATGGATACAGATCAATACGGGCAGGCGTTGTCGGCGGTGTAGTCGTGCACCTGGATCGTGCCGGCGATGATGTCGGCCTTGGCCTTTTCGACGGCAGCCTTCATTTCGTCGGTGACCAGCGCCTTGTTGTTGTCGTCCATGGCGTAGTCGACGCCGCCCTCCTTGAGGCCGAGATTTTGCAGGCCGCCTTTGAAGGTGCCGTTCTTGCCGTCCATGAAGGCGGTGTAGACGGCCACGTCGACGCGCTTCAGCATCGAGGTCAGCACCTTGCCGGGCTGCAGGCCGTTCTGGTTGGAATCGACGCCGATGCCGAGCTTGCCGGCATCCGCCGCCGCCTGCAGCACGCCGACGCCGGTGCCGCCGGCCGCGGCATAGACGACGTCGGAGCCCTGGTCGATTTGCGTCTTGGCAATTTCGCCGCCCTTGGCCGGATCGTTCCACGCCGCGGGCGTGTCACCGGTCATGTTCTGGATGACATCGGTCGCGCCGGCCGCCTTGGCGCCGCCGACATAGCCGCATTCGAACTTGCGGATCAGCGGAATGTCCATGCCGCCGATGAAGGAGACCTTCTTGGACTTCGAGGCCATCGCCGCCATGATGCCGACGAGATAGGAGCCTTCATTTTCCTTGAAGACAAGCGAGCGGACATTGGGCATATCGACGGCATCGTCGATGATGGCGAAGTTGAGATCGGGATATTCCTTCGCGACCACCTTCAGCGCATCCTCCCAGGCAAAGCCGGCCATGACGATCGGGTTGCGGCCGTCTTCGGCGAAGCGGCGCAGCGCCTGCTCGCGCTGCGAGGCATTGGACACTTCGAACTCGACATAGGCGGTGCCGGTCTCGGTCTTGAACTTTTCGGCGCCGTGATAGGCAGCCTCGTTGAAGGATTTGTCGAACTTGCCGCCGAGATCGTAGAGGATGGCCGGCTGGACATCCGCGGCGAAAGCCGGAAGAACCATTGCGGTTGCGGCCAGGAGGCCGAGAACGATACGTTTCATGTGATCCACACCCTGTCGGTTATTTTTTTCCGTTACGCGCCGCCCGCCTGCCCGGTTCTCCGGCAGACATGCGGCATCAGCCAGGAGTGTACTCCCCTCCCGCTCAGGGCAATCTGGCACGGCCCGAAACAAAATTCACGCGGAATTTTGACCTTTTGGAAAAGCATGCCTCCCCTTGGAAAAGCAGGCTTGGGCAATGACTGCCGCGGACGATTGCCGCATTGTCGTCGCAAGTCCGCCGGGACAACCCATCAGCCCGGCGCGAATTCTCCGCCGCGCCGCCGGCGCCGGTAGCCGATCGCATAGAGGATGAAGGCAAGCACCGCGAACACGGCAAACCCCGGCTGGGCAAGCACCCAGGCGATGCCGCCATCCCATATCATCGGATTGACCTTGGCGCGCACGAAGGTCTCGAAGGCCGCGCGGGTGTCGGGCGAAACCGCCAGCCAGCTCGAATTCAGCGGCGTCATGACCAATGCGGAAGCCGCCACCGAGCGCGTCGCGTCGAGTACCGCCATGATGACGGCGACCGAGAGTGCGACCATGGCCGCGAGGCGAAACAAAAAACGCAACATCAGATCTTTCCCCCGGCCTGGTCCTCAAGCTCCTCCCGAGGACCTTCCGGTCACAGGCGAGGAATAGAATGCGTACGCCCGGCGCGCAATCGGCTTACGCGAATTTGAAGTCTATCGCTTGCGCCGATGAACGAGCCAGACGCCGAGGATACCGCCGACGATGGCGCCGACCACCAGCCCGACAAGGCCGATGAACACCGCGAAATAACCGCAGCCGCCTTCGAAACAGCTGATGTCGGTGACTTCGGCGATCCCTGCCCCGAGCGCGAAGCCGGCCACGGCGCCGACGACGGCGCCGAGGAGGATGCCGACCAGCGCGGCGACAACCGAGGCGAAGACCTGCGGTGTTTGCGCTTGCCGCTCGGTATAGACGGCTGCGGGTCCGGCATGGCGGCGCAGCAGGTAAATGCAGAACAGGCCGATACCGATTTCGGCGCCGGTGATGGTCAGGCCCCTGGCGGAGAAGACGAAATCGGGCACGGCCAGGGTATAGGCTTGCCGCGCCAACAGAAAGACGATGATGGCGATCTGCCAGATGATGAATTGGCGCGGAAAGTGCTCCGAGCGGCCGAAGGCGAGGCCGAGCAGGTAAAGCCCCCACAGGATGGTGATGATGTTGGCGGCGAGCCCGCCCAGCAGCAGGTAGAAGACTGTATCCGGCAGGCCGGAGCTGCCGACCAGCCACCGGGCCGAGACCAGCCCGTAGGCCGACCATGCCATGACGACGACAAGCCAGCCCACCGGGATGAAGGACAGGTCCGAACGCCCAGGCAGCGGCAGCCCGCTGCCTGGCACGCCTGCGGCCGGCGTTCCGCTGGCCGGCTGTTCATTGCTCGATGTCATGCCTGGACGTTGCCCCCGCAAAGCCTCCGCCTCACTCGACAGGGGGCCCGGGCCGAAGTCAAGCGCGCCCGGCTCTGCCGCCTCGCCCGTGCACACCATTCAGAGCCGAAAGCACCTTTGAAGCGGAGGCGTTGGCGGCCCCGCGAAACGATGCATGGCCGGCAAAGCGAATAGACTGCCGTTATGGCTTGGCATTCGGCGCCGGATCGACTAGATGAGCCCCGCGCCTGTTTGATTGACGGGCGCCGGGAAGGGCATCCGCTGGTTGGCGGTGTCCATCAAGCGGGTCTTCCCGCAAATCCCAAAGGGATGCATCTCCCCAACCCGCGTGGCAAAACCGGCCGGGCGCGAATGCAAGGACGGAGAGGTGGCCGAGTGGTTGAAGGCGCACGCCTGGAAAGTGTGTTTACGGGAGACCGTAACGCGGGTTCGAATCCCGCTCTCTCCGCCATTATCAAGCCATTGAAACCGCTGCGATTTTCCATCCCAGCGGGTGCGGCTGACTTTACTTCACATGCTCGCCCTGGGTTCATGGCGGATTGCCGGCTTGCTCGCCAAGCCAGGCGCAGAAATGCCGCGGAGCGATCCGGCGGTCGCCGTCACCTGTTCAACCGCCAGAGTTTCAAAGGCGTAGCCGGACCTCTGTCTTCACTCTTCGTGCCCCATCTGTCACCGTCGCAACCAACGCGTTAGTGCCGCCTGGTGCGGTCTCAGGTCGCAGATGAGGTAATTCCATGAATTATAACGATATCGACCTCAATCTATTGCGGGTCTTTGACGTGATGATGCGGGAAAGGAGCGTGACGCGGGCGGCTACCGAATTGGGCAGAACACAATCAGCTGTAAGCCACTCCCTGTCGAAGCTTCGGTATCTATTGCGGGATGAATTGTTCACCAGAGATGGCGGCGAGATGCGGCCGACTCCCCGGGCAGTTGAGCTGCTGTCGAATATTTCCGCCGCACTCGCAACGATCCGCGCATCGATCGACCGGCATCAGATCTTCAATCCAGCAACGACGCGGCGCAACTTTCGCGTTGGACTTACAGATTATCATGCCATGGTTTTCATCCCGGGCCTCATTCGAGAATTTTCCAGGCAAGCTCCTGGCGCGACGCTGAACGTCATTCCCGCAAACGGACCCGAAATCGGTTCATCGGTCTATCTGAGACAAGTTGACTGCGCGCTGACGGGAGCAGCGATACGCGACGACCCAGGTCTCTTGAAGGTGGAGCTTGGCCAGGACCGATTGTTTTGCGCAGTGTGGAGCGGAAGCAAGATCGCCAGAAGCGCAATGACGCTGGAAACCTATCTGGCCAGTTCCCACCTCCAGATTTCCGCAGATGGCCTGGCGGAAGGCCTCGCGGATGCCGCCCTCAAACAGATGGGTCTTCGCCGCAATGTCGTTGCGACCATCTCGAACTATCCGGTGCTGCCCTGGGCGCTTCGCGGCACTGAACTGATTACCCATTGCGGTGATGCCATCCTGCAAATGCTGGATGAGAGGAGTGAGGTGACGTTGGTCCCGCCACCCCTTCCGATAGCGAATGTGAATGCCTGGCTTATTGTTCACCGCCAGATGGCGAATGACCCGGGAACCAGGTGGCTCCGGGAAATCATCGTGGGAATCTACAACGAATCGCGGAGCAAGAGACACCAAGGCACCCTCGGAGCACCGGGGTCGGCCGTAAAATAGGTCGCGGGCGCTGCTTCACCACTCAACCACTTTTCAGCTGGGAGTGCTTCGCAACTATGAGCAGCGCTCATTTTCACAATGAGAACAATCGATTTGACGAATACTTGGGCTGGAGAGCACATTCCCTTCAACAATAACAGGGGAATGCCGAAATGAGATCAACGTTCAAGGGCCTACTTGCCCTCGCCATCGCGTGCACCGCCTCCTCGGCGTGGTCCGCAACCCTCGACAATGTCAAGAAAAATGGCGTGCTGACCTGTGGCACGAATTCGGCCACGGCTGGCTTCAGCCTTCCCGACAATGAAGGCAAATGGACCGGATTTGTCGTCGATTATTGTCGCGCCGTGGCCGCTGCCGTGCTCGGGGACGCGCAAAAGGTCAAGTTCATCCCATTGACGCCAAAGGATCGCTTCACCGCCTTGCAGTCGGGAGAGATCGACATTCTCGCCCACAACGCAACCTGGACATCGTCCCGCGATACGTCGCTAGGCATACTGTTTGCCGGCACGTATTTCTATGACGGCCAGGGGTTCATGGTGCGCAAGGCGGACAATATCACGTCAGCCAAGGGACTTGACGGCGCATCGATATGCGTCACCCAGGGCACCACGACCGAGTTGAACCTTGCCGACTATTTTCGCTCGCAGTCGATCAAGTACACGACGGTTGGTTTCGCAGACGAGGAAGCTGTCGTGAAGGCTTATGAGGAGGGACGTTGCGACGTCTTGTCCGCAGACACCTCCACCTTGAACGCGTCGCGGCTTCGCATGGCCAAGCCGGACGACAGCATTGTTCTTCCCGAGCTGATCTCCAAGGAGCCGCTTGGCCCGGCGGTGCGGCAGGGTGACGACCAGTGGTTCAATGTGGCGAAGTGGACGCTCTACGTCATGGTGGCCGCGGAGGAATACGGGGTCACCTCCAAGAACGTCGATGCCATGAAATCGTCTGACAATCCCAGCATCCGCCGCCTGCTTGGCGTGGAAGGCAGCATAGGCAAGGACATCGGGCTCGGCGATAACTGGCCGGTCGAGGTGATCAAGCAGGTCGGCAATTACGGCGAAGTGTTCGAACGCAATGTCGGCAAGGATTCGCCGCTGAAAATGGAGCGTGGCATGAACGCGCTCTGGAACCAAGGCGGCGTTCAGTACGCTCCGCCGATCCGCTAATGCATGTCGCTCAAAAATGGCCCCGGTTTTGAGACAACGACATGCATAACGAAGACCCTAAAGCGCGTCGCCTGAGTCCGTTCAAACCCGACGCGCTTTAGGCAAAGGCATGGTTGCAAGGCGCTGGCGTGTTACCGTCAGCGCCTTGCACGGACCCGATAGGAACAGCCCATGTCCCATTTGTCGCTTCCCGCGCCGTCGCGCAGGAGGTTGTCGCTGCACGATACGAAGGTGCGGGGCATCCTCTACCAGCTCTTGCTCGCCGGCTGCCTGCTGGCCTTGGCGCTGGGCATCGGCATGCAGACTGCATCGAATATGCGGGTCCGGGGGATTCCGCTCTCATTCGACTTTTGGAATGAGTCTGCCGGCTTCGACATCAATCAAACCCTGATACCGTACGATGCATTGTCCAGCTACGGTCAGGCGTTCTGGGTGGGAGTGGTCAACACCCTCTACGTCAGTCTCCTCGCAATCCTGTTTGCGACGTTGCTTGGCTTCGTCATCGGCGTTGCCCGCCTGTCGCCGAACTGGATCGTTTCGAAGGTGGCGACCGCCTATGTCGAGCTTGTGCGCAATGTTCCGTTATTGCTGCAGCTGCTGTTCTGGTACAACGCCGTCCTCAAGCCGTTGCCCTCGCCGAAGGCGTCCATCGCCATTCCCGGCGGCATCTACCTCAACAATCGCGGCCTCATCGTTCCGGAGATTCATTTGCATCCGGGAGCGGGTCTGGTGGGCCTGGCATTCGTTGCGGCCATTTCCTGCTGCGTTGCGTTCTGGTTTCGCGCCAGGAGCATCCAGAGACGGACGGGCAGGCAGCTGCCGGTGCTTCTGGTCAGTCTGGCGACCTTGATAGGATTTCCGCTGGTCGTGTTCCTGGCGGCTGGCGAGCCGGTCTCGTTCGTCGCCCCGCAGCTACGGGGTTTCAATTTTCAAGGCGGGCATCAGCTCTATCCGGAGTTTGCCGCTCTCCTGATCGGTCTGTCGGTCTACACCGGTTCATACATCGCCGAGATCGTGCGAGGTGGAATTCAGGCAGTGCCAAAGGGCCAGACCGAGGCTGCGCATGCGTTGGGGCTGGCGCCGGGCAAGACGCTTCGTCTGGTCGTCGTTCCCCAGGCGCTGCGTATCATCATTCCCCCTTTGACAAGCCAGTATCTCAACCTCATCAAGAACTCGTCGCTTGCCGTGTTCATCGGCTATCCCGACCTCGTTCAGATCTTTGCCGGCACGGTGCTCAATCAGACCGGAGCCGCCGTCCAGGTCATGGCGATTACTCTGTCGGTCTATCTCGTCACCTCCCTTGCCACGTCGTTGGTCATGAACGCGTGCAACCAACATTTTGCAATTGTTGAAAGGTGACGGATGAGCGATCAGTCCATGCGTTCGCCAATTGTGATCAGCGCGCTCATACCAGCCATGGCGCCTCCCGCGGACGTTCGACCGGGTCCAGTGAGCTGGATGAAAAAGAACCTGTTTTCGACGCCGTCTTCAGGCGCGCTGACAATATGCTTTGTCCTCCTCGCCACGTGGCTGATGCATCACTTCCTGAGCTTTGCGATCTTCAACGCGGTCTGGAGCGGCGGCCATGAAGCTTGCCGTGCGAACAGCCAGGGGGCTTGCTGGCCTTTCATCGCCGAGAAGTTCGACTACCTGCGATACGGCGCGTATCCGGTTTCCGAGCGGTGGCGGGTGGACCTTGCGCAGGCGATCGGCGCCATCCTCATCGTTTGGCTCCTGTGGACGAAGGCTCCGCGGCGCAAAATGGCGGCGTTGCTGTTCTTCCTCGTCTACCCCGTGGCCGCGTTCGTTCTCGTGCGCGGCGTTGCCTGGCTTCATTTGCCTGTCATCGATACGACGCTCTGGGGCGGTCTCTTGATCACGTTGCTGATGTCGATCGTGGGTATCGTCTTCTCGCTACCGATCGGGCTTATCCTGGCGCTTGGACGCAGATCGGAACTCCCTTTCGTCAAGACGGTTTGCGTCACGTTCATCGAAGTCGTCCGCGGCGTGCCGTTTATCACAGTGTTGTTCATGGCGAACTTCATGATGCCGCTCTTCGTCCCGGATTATCTGACACCTGATCGTCTGTTGCGCCCGCTCATCGCGATAGCGTTGTTCTCGTCCGCCTATATGGCCGAGGTCGTGAGAGCCGGCCTTCAGGCGATCCCGAAGGGCCAACACGAAGCGGCCAAGGCGCTCGGGATCGGCTACTTCGACATGATGCGCCTGATCGTCCTCCCTCAGGCGTTGACGATCGTCATACCGAGTATCGTCTCGACCTTCATCGGTCTGTTCAAAGACACGACTCTGGTCGCCGTCGTCGGCATCGCGGATTTTCTGAAGGCCGTCGAAACGGCGCGCGTCGATCCGAACTGGGCAGGCCCGACGATCTCATCAACCGGCTACCTCTTTGCGGGGCTGGTCTACTGGAGCTTTTGCTTCGGCATGTCGCGTTACTCGCAATCTGTGGAGCGCCAATTGGCGCGTGGCCACAAATCCTAGGAGGCGCTGATGATGCCGCAAGCAATGCCCGCGGCAAGGTGACTATCAAATGGCTTGTGCAGACACGCCCGCATCGGCGCTTGGGCAACGACATATCGCGGGAATAGATTTCGACCAGATCCACGACCGTCAGCAGTTCGGATCCGTCAAATGGGCCAACCAGTGGGACGAGTTCTCTCCCCAGGTCGAGGGCCAGGACCTGCTGTCGCTGTGGACGGCGGATATGGACTTCCGCGCTCCAGAAACCGTCATCGCGCGACTGCGCGAGGCCGCGGAGCATGGCATTTACGGCTACACACGCCGCGATCCGCGCCACTATGAGATCGTGCAATCGTGGTTCGCGCACCGGCACAACTGGTCGCCGAAACTGGAGACCTTGCTTCCCGCGCCGGCGATTATGCCGTCGGTGGCTGCGATACTGCGAACCTTCACCAAGCCCGGTGACGGCGTCATTGTGCAGTCGCCCGTGTACTCGCCCTATTTCGAAGTTGTTCAGGGAAACGGGCGGGTTCTGCTTACGAACCGGCTGAGGCTGCGGAACAACAGATATGAACTCGATCTGGAGGATTTCGAGAAACTGGCGGCCGGCGGTGCCAAGGCATTCCTGCTGTGCAATCCTCACAACCCTGCCGGAATGGCCTGGACACGCGAAGAATTGGCGGCGCTCAACGACGTCTGCGAGCGCCATGGCATCCTGGTCATATCGGACGACATTCACTGCGACATAAGGTTGTCGGATCGCCCCCACATCGTCTTCTCCTCCATCTCGGAAGATGCTGCGGAGAAATCGTTCATCTGCACCGCTCCAACGAAGACTTTCAATCTTGCCGGGGTTCCTTCGGCAACGATTTCGGTAGCCAGCAAAAAGCGCCGCGAGGCGCTTCTTGCCGCAATGCAGGCGTCATTCATGGTGAATGCGAACTTTTTCGGCCGCCTGGCCCTGGAGGTTGCTTACAGCAGCGGCGCGCCGTGGCTCGACCAACTCACGCGCTACATCGCCGGCAACATCGATCTGGTTTGCGAGTTCGCCGGTGAACACCTTCCAGGCATCACGCCCATGCGGCCCGACGCATCGTTTCTGGTGTGGTTGGACGCGTGCGCGCTCGATGGCCGAGTGGGTGGAATTCAGAAATTCTTTGTCGATCGGGCCGGGGTTAATCTCTATGACGGCCGCGTCTATGGGCCTGGCGGCGAAGGCTTCATTCGCCTGAATGTCGGCTGCCCGCGTCCCCTGTTGCGCCAAGGGCTGGAGCGCATGTCCAGCGCGCTGGCATCCCTGTGATCGAGCGCCAGGGTGCTTCGGATTCGAGCCTGGTACTTGATGCCGGCAGCCGGTAAGGAAACGTCCGAGGGCCGACGAGCCGGGTGGCCCGCAAGTCCGGATTCCATAGCCGTGCCGGACACGACCCTCAAGCCAAGGTCGACATGTCCAGCTTGATCGCCGCTACCATTTCACAGCGAACCCGAGCTTGGCGCCCAGGGCGTGGCTATCGCCAAAATCCTTGAGGCTTGTCCGCGCTGTCCCTTCTCCGAAGACGGCGTAGCGACCGTCCGCCCAGCTCAGCGAGCCACCAAGGCCGACACCGCCCCACAGCGCCTGATTTTCGCTGACCAGTTTCGTGCCAGACACATCGACATCATTTCCGTCGAGGAAGTCGTAGTAAAGGTTGCCGAGCCCGTAAATGTGCGTGCGGCTGACTTGCCCCGCATCGTCCACCCACTGGTCTTCATAGTCCGCGGAGAGGCCGAGGCGGCCGACGAGACTGTTGCTGCTGCCGGGCGACACGACGGCGCCAAACGGGTCGGTGAACGCGTCGAAGTCGACCGAGGAATAGGCAAGCTGGGCCTGCGGCGTCAGCGACCAGTTGCCGTTGAGGGCGATCGTCTGTCCGGTCTCCACGCTCAGCCCGTAGCCGAAACCGTTGTTGCCGTCCGCAAGCGTGGTGCCCAGCGTGGCCGACCGGATGTCACTGTCATACCATGTCGCCTCGGCCTGCGCGTCGACGTAGAAGCCACCGCTGCCGAACCAGGTGAGCGTGCTGCCGACGCCGTAGCCGGTGGCAGCGATCGACCCTGCCCCGAAGATCGAGGACACGTCCGACGACGCGGTTCCGTAGTGGGCCGTAATCCCTCCGATCAGGGTACCGGCGTCGCTTTCGTGCAGCAGGCCATCGACGCCGGCCTGCAGCTTCCAGGTGGTCACGTCATAGTTCGTGCCGGAGGTCGACGTCTCCGGCTTGATCTCGGCATGGGCAGCTTCGATGCGCGCCCATATCGCCTTGCCGTCGACCGAGCCCTGGCCTGGCAGGTCCGCACCTTGCGGCGTAGCACCCTCGCCCCACGACCGATTGCCAATGCGTTGCTGCATGGTGCCCAGTTCATTGAACGCCTGCAGCACCCCTTCATAGGCCTCGTACAGCGGCACGCCGGGCGAATAGAGCGGCTGCGGATCGGGATCGCCGTTGACCAGGGCCGAGCGCAGATACCAATCGCCATCGGCCGGTGTGCTGACGCCGTTCTTGTAGAGCCTGTATGCGTAGGCGCCCGCGACGACCGCTGCATCGCCTTCGAAGGTATAATTGCCGTCGAGCGAGAAGCTGCCGTTCGAGGCGCCGCCGACGTCGACGATCTTGATGCCTCCGACCGTTTGGGCGCCCGACCCGCCGAAATTGACGACCTGAAGGGTACCAGTCCCTGACGTGTTGCCGGCGATCACCAGCATATTGGTCGGCGAACCGTCACCACCGAGCGCCGTGTTGAGGATGACGGCGCCGCCATTGCCGATATAGTCGCCGCTGACGGTAAGTGTGTCGCCTGGGTCGCCACCCGCGATGCGCACCGTTCCGGCGTTGCTCAGCCCCGCAATCGTCTGGGACGTGCCGGCAAGATCGAGCGTGGCGCCCGAGGCGACGGAAAACTGCGAGGAGGAACTGAACGCGTTCGCAGCGCCCGCGGCAAGGGTGCCGCCGCTGACCGTAGTGGCGCCGGTAAAGCCTGAGTTGTCCAACGCGAGCAGCAGCGTGCCTTGGCCGTCCTTGATGAACGTACCGGCGCCCGAGAGCACGCCGGCATAGCTGGCGGAGGCGACTTGGTCGAATGTGAAGGAGGCGCCGGCGCCGATCGCGACATCGCCACCGAAGCGCTCGGCTGCCGAGACGAGGCCGCCTTGATTGACGGTCCAGTCCAGCAGCGACGTGCCTGACAGCGTCAGCACGCCGGCGCCATCCTTCATCATTGCGCCGGTGCCGGAGATATCGCCGGCGAAGCTGGCGTCCGCCGCCTGGTCGAACACGACAGTGCCGGAATTGCCGATGTCGCCACGAATCGAGGTTGCATCGCCGACCAGCGTGCCAGCGCTGACCAACGTGTTGCCGCCATAGCTGTTCGTTCCCGTAAGCGTCAGCGTGCCGGCGCCGGTCTTGGCAAGGCTGCCAGCGCCAGAGATCGCACCGGACAAGGTCAGGTCGGCCACAGTGTCGAAGGTGCCGCCGGCCGACGAAAGCGTGACGTCGCGCGCCGAGCTGAACGCCGCTGTGTTGCGCAGCGTCCCGCCGGAGAGCGTCAGGCCGCCAGCGGCAACGCCAAGATTGTTGTCGGCTGAAACAGATAGCACGCCGCCCAGGACGGAGGTGCCGCCCGTGTAGGTGTTGGCGCCGGACAGCACCAGCGTGCCCGCATCGGTCTTGGTCAGGCTGCTGGTCCCGGTTAGCACGGAGGCGATGGTGGCGGTGTAACCTGCTCCGGCCACCGTGCCGTCGCCGACCCGAATGATGCTCTCGCCGCCAGCGCCATCAAGCGTGATGGCGTCGCCTTCGATGCGGTAGCCATCGGCGGCGAATTGCATTCCCGTAATCGCAAGCGCGCCGGCGCTGCCGTCGGCGATGACGGTGCCGCCGAGCGTCTGGAAGATGGCGAAGCCGGGCTGCGGCTTCATCGCGCCAGTTACCAGGCCGGTGCTCATCGTCCAGTTCAGGCTTGTCGCCGTCCACGTGCCGTTGCCGCCGTCGACCAGATCATTGTTGGCGTTGCCGGCCGCGTCACCATCCCAGAAGAGCAAGTCGGTGCCGACGCTGCTGACGAGATTGACCTGGTTGGCGACGGAGGTCTGCACCGTCAGGTCGGCGGCCGTGACACCGGCCGGCAGATTGCCGAGCTCGAGACCATTGTCGGTGAGGGCGCCGCCATAATTGATGAGCCGGTAGACGCCAGGCCCGAAGCCGCCGACATCGGTGATGTTGAGGCTGCCGTCCAGCGTCAGCGCGCCGGTCACCTCGATCAGGTCGTTGACACCGCCGCCGACAATGCCCGCCTGGCCGAGCTCGTAGTCGAGCATAGAACCGGAGCTCAGGCTGAGCGATCCGACCGTAAGCGTGCCAGGGCTGGACCCCGGCGCCAGCACACCGCCATCGGCGACGATCACCGCGCCGCCGATCGAGCCGGAGCCGCCCAGCGTGCCGCCGCTGTTTACCGTCGTTTCGGTGCTGCCGAGCGAGCCCTCGACGATAAGCTTGCCGCTGTCGACGGTGGTGCGGCCGGAATAGGTACTGTCGCCCTTGAGCACCAGGGTGCCGGCGCCCTCCTTGTAGACGCCGCCCACGCCGCTCAGCTCGCCATTGGCGGTCAGCGTCGTACCCGCCGCCGCGCGGAAGTAGCCATAGGCGGAAGTGAGGTTGACATCGCGGCTCATGGCGAAGCTTGCTGTCGTGCCGAGTTCGCCGCCGTCGAGTGTCAGCAGGCCCGTCGCGGCACCCAGATTCTGGTCCGACGCGACCGAGATGCTTTTGCCGGTCCCGACCTTGGTGCCGCCGCTGTGGGTGTTGGCACCGGTCAGCGTCAGCGTGCCGAAGCCTTCGATGTCGACGCTGCCCGAGCCGGAGATATTTCCGCCGAAGGTGTGGGGGCCGAGGTCGAGAAACGAGACAGCGCCGTTGTCCAGGATGTCGCCACGGATCGCCACGGTGTTGCCGGCAAGCGTTCCTGCATTGACGATGTTGCCACCCGTATAGTTGTTGGACAAATTGCTGACGTTGAGCGTGCCGGCGCCGCTCTTGACCAGTGTGCCGGTGCCGGTCACCTGGCCTGACACGTCCAACTGCGTGCCTGCCACCGTGTCAAACCCGCCGGTCGAATTGATCAGGACATTGCGATTGGTGGCGAAGCTGGTGGTCGTGCGCAACGTGCCGCCGTCGAAGGTCAAGCCGCCCGAGAGGGCGCCCAGATTGTTGTCACTCGAAATTTGCAGGGTCCCGCCGGACAAGGTCCAAGGCGTGACGGCAGTTGTCGTCCCCGTTAGGGTCCAGGTGCTGTTTCCGGTTTTCTCGTAGAACCCAAACCCGTCATATTTGGCGCCAGCGCCGATCTGCGACACACCGAAACTGGCGCTGATATCGCCACCCAGCTTGAATGTATCCGCGGCGCTGAAAGCGACCACATTGCCTGTGATGGTGGAGCCGGCCTGAATCTCCAGCGAATTGACACCGCCGGTGAACTGGATGGCTTTGCCGGCTGCCGGCGTTCCGCCACCGGTGCCGACGGCACCGCCGCTGATCGTACCCGCATTGATGACCGCGATGTTGGCGCCCTTGATCCCTGCGGCGCCATCGCCGCCTGCCAAGGAGCCCTGACCGCCACTGCCGCCAACGATCGTCGCACCTAGCTTGTTGATGACGGTTCCACCTGAAAGCAGCAGAACAGCGGCGCCACCGTCCCCACCGCCGCCGAGAACTGTTCTTCCACCGGCACCCCCGAGCAGATTCCCGCTGTTCTGGATTGTCCCGCCGCCCATCAGGACGATGGCAGCTGCGCCGCCGCCAGCACCTGCTTGGACCCCAATTGTGGAAAGACTCGTGCCGCCGGTAACGCTGCCGCCCGCCTCTACAAACACGTTTGCGGACGAGAATATGCCGACGCCGCCGCCACCGCTGCCGCTGTTGCCATTGGTCCCACCTCGGCCGCCAGTGCCACCACTCACCGATCCTGTGCCAGTGACTGTAACGTCGGCCGTGGCACTGACGCCCACACCGCCACCGCCACCGCCGCCGCTCCTGACGACGCCATTCGTGCCAGGGGAGCCCAAAGCGCCGGCCCCGCCGCTGATGCTGGTTGCAATGGTCCCGTCTGTCGAGATGACCAGACCCGTAGCACCAGTGGCACCGGCAACGCCATTTGGGTTGTTGGCTGTCCCACTTACCGCTCCCGATCCTCCTGGCGCCCCGTCACCCGTCGTGAGGTCAATGCCGCCACCACCGCCACCAGCGGTCGCGCCATTGGCGGCATTCTGACCCGTGGCACTCGCGAGCGCGCCGTCAACGCCACCTTGTCCAGCGCCTGCGCTGCTGCCATTGCCGCCATCGGCCCGAGCTGGCGCGGCGCTCAGCGCAAGGGCAACAGTTAGGATCGTCAAGGCGGAAGTGCCGGAGCGAAGCGACACGACTTGCGGCAAGCGCGCGAGATGCAAAACCCAAAACCCATCACGCGCAATCCGCTCCGCCATGCCTAAGCTCCCTGATTCCTGAGTGCGCGAAGGCAGCATGAAAGCTATTCGCCCGCAAGAAGTTTATAGTCGTGAGAGCTACCAAGAAGCTAACGGTGATCAGTAAAATGAAGTCTGCGACTTTTGAGCGACAGAAAATAGTCAATATTAGATATAGCTTATTAAACAGAGACCTTACGGAATCGCGAGAACAATCTCGCTGCATGAATTTATGCGGAAACGTTCGGACCTCCTGGGCCCAGCCGATCCCATCGGGCGGAGGTGAGTTTCGCCTCTACGGGGGCGATGAGGCGCTAGGCTGCCCCTTGGGCGACCCTCACTATCCTGCAAGAAGTGATTCTGTAATCGACTCCCACTCTGCGTCTAGCTTGCCAGTTGCCACAGGCTGCCCGGCGCGGCGGTACCAGTAGGCTGCATTAGAAAGGTCGCCTTCTTTGCGGTGCAGATAGGCATGAACCCATACAGAGGCCGGATCAGATTCGTTGGCCTGCACACACTCATGCGCCCGCTCCCAATCGCCCTGTCTATCCCACCATAGAGCGTGGAGCGCCATCCCAAGATTCGCCGGGGGCTCTACACCCTGAAGGGTCGCACGGAACTCGTCGATGTCCATAGTTACCTCGCCTCTGGCTACGCCGGTCCTGTCCCGTTCCGTGCAACGAAATGCGCCCTCTGCCGGTGATTTGCTCTGTCGACTTTAGCAATGGCTCTGGCGATCTTTAGCGGAAACGGGGTTTTCGCTCGGCAAAGGCCGCATCAAGGGCTTCCAATTGACGAATGCTCGTTGCAGGGCTGCTTCCTGCTTCTAAGCTTCATGGACGGCAGAAGCTGCTACGGAAGCCAAAGGCGCTTCCAAGCTCCATGTTATGCCATGCGGACCGTGTTCGAGAATTCCCTGCCCACTAACCGCTGCGGGCGCGACCCGCTTCAGCACCACGGTTCCAAAGCCACCTTGTCCGACAGTCTGAACCTGCGGCCCATCGGTTTCGACCCAGGTGAGGTGAAAGAGCCTCGAAGCACCGGAACCGGTGATGCCCCATGTGACCGAGATCCGGCCCTTGTCCCCTGAGAGAACCCCGTATTTGGCCGAGTTGGTCGCCAGTTCGTGGAAGGCAATCCCGAGATACTGAACTGCGTTGGGACTGAGCACCAATGATGGGCCCGACATTTCGATCAAATCCCCCCGCGGGAAAGGCTCGACCTGGGCCGCCAAGAGGTCGCTGATCGTGGCACCCTTCCAATCCGCCGATACAAGCAGGTCGTGAGATCGTGACAACGCCATGATGCGCTCGCGCACCTGGGTTTCAAATTGTTTTGGCGTCTCCGATCGCTTGTTGGTCTCCCGGATCATCGACAGGATGACCGAATACTGGTTTTTCACCCGGTGGTTGACCTCGCGCATCAGCATGCGGATGCGATATTCATTCTCCTTCGTCGACGTGATGTCTCGCGCTATCTTCGATGCGCCGGTGATCTGCCCGGTTGCGTTACGCACGGGCGATATCGTCAGTGAAACCGGAACCAGGCTGCCATCCTTGCGCTGGCGGGTCGTTTCGAATGGTTCGACGCGCTCGCCGCGGCGAATGCGTTGGAGAATGCGGGGTTCCTCGTCCTGATGGTCTTCGGGGATCAGCATGGTCACCGACCGGCCAATCGCTTCGTCGGCGGTATAGCCGAAAAGCCGTTCGGCGCCCTGGTTCCAGCTTTTTATGATGGTGTTGAGATCCTTGCTGACGATCGCGTCAAATGAGGATTCCACGATCGCTGAGAGGTGCTGCCTGGTTTCTTCGGCACGTTGGCGGTCCGTCAGGTCCAGCAGCATGTTTACGGCGCCGATCAGAGCGCCGTGCTCGTCCCGCAGCGGTGTCGGGTAGGGCAGGAACGGAAAAAACGATCCGTCGGGACGTTGCGCAACAGCTTGCTGATTGCGGACCGGCCTGTTCTCCTTGAGCGCAATGGCCATCGGGCATTCATCGTGCGGCAATTCCTTGCCGTCGGCAGTGAACAGCTTGAACGTCACGCACCATTTATCCTTGCCGATTTCAGGCTCCCTGCCTGCCAGATCGGCCGCGGCGCGGTTGTAGTAGGTGATCGTCCCATCCTGATCGGTCGTGTAGATGGCGACGGGTAGGCCGTCGAGTATCTGGTGATAGGTACTGTCATGCTGCCTGAGCTCCGAGCGGGTGTGCACCAAGTCGGTTACATCGACCGTGAAGCACCGGGTGTTGATCAGCTTGCCGTCCCGGAAATGTCCGCTTGAGGTGACTTCGACGTGCTTGATCGATCCATCGCTGGCCCTCAATCGCGCCGGATATCTTACGATCTTCTCGCCATTGGCAAGGCGACCCAAAATGTCCTCTATGACGTCCCGGTCGGGATAGAACTCGGCGATGTGGCAACCGAGGTAGTCCTCTGCGGGATAGCCGAGAAGGTCGAGCTCAGCCTGGTTGGCATGCACGATTACGCCGTCTGCGTTCACCAGATGGAGGGCAACGGCGCCGTTTTCGAAGAAATCCTTGTAATCGAAATCCAGACCGTCATTGCTGGACACCCCCCGGTTTTCGAAGGCGACAACATTCGCCTGTGTTGCTTCATGCATCCCAAACACCTTGTCCAGTCCAACCAAATATAATGCGGCTTGGATCAGTTGGTTCCCATTGCTCGCGGTCTCGACCCGCTGCGTACGGGAACCGGACCCTAAAAGGGTCGTAGCCTCGACTCGTCTTCCATCTACAAACGTGCGATCATCCGCGCATGGGCAAACCCTTGGTCCTTGTCGTCGACGACGAAGCCTTGATAGCACTGGATATGGAGTCCACTCTTTCGGAGGCGGGCTTTGCCGTGGCATTGGCGGCGACATGTTCCCAGGCGAAACGTTTTCTTGCGGACCATACCCCCGCCGCAGCGATCCTGGACGTCAGGCTGTCGGACGGCGAGGCTGTTGACGCGGCAAAAACCTTGGCAGGGCGGGCGGTTCCTTTCATCGTCTATTCCGGCTTGGGGCTCGAGGAAACCCCCGAAGCGTTCTCGTCTGGCGTAAGAGTGATGAAACCCGCCGGACCTGCAGAGGTGGTCCGGGCTCTCAAAGCGATGACCGCCGGGCAACATAAGGCGACGGGATAGCCGTGCTCTGAGCACCTTCGGTCTAAAGTAGCTCAGGCGCTGCCGGAGCAGCTGCCGCGCCTCACGGAAACAGCGAATTGCGGCCGGTGCCGATCAGGCGAACAAGATCGCGCGCTTGATCCTCGGTGATGCCGGTCCCCCTGGCAATTGACAGCACCAGTGCTTCTTCCCTTCCACTTTCTTAGGGTCGTGCCTTGCCCGTGCTGGTCATGCCTTCTCCATCGGCTCAACGCCAAGATCTGCGAGAGACTCATTCCTCGACGCACGGTCAACCTCGTTATGCCGCGTTTGAGCGGCGGAGATAGCGGCTCAATTTGCATTACCCGGATCCATCCTGGCACAGCCAAGAGGCCGGTTCGTTCGCAGGATAATGCGCCCCGCGCAGGGACGGCGCCAGCATGGGCCAAATCGACCAGACAGATTGAGCGGTCCTATGCCTCTCCGAAATCGGTTTCGTTTCTTGACGTGGGGTGCCGCTCGTAGTCAACGGGCGGCGGCAGGAGCATGATTTCGGTCTCCTTGCGGCCGAACTCTCGGCCGATCTGGAACGCCGCGTAGATCGCGCCGAGGCGGATAAGGAATCTAAGCATGGGGGTTCTCCTTCGATGTTAGGAACCGCAAGGCCGCGAGATTGTTCCATGGCTTGCGAGTGGGGACGATCTTGCCGTCGCACCAGAGATTCCAGCGCCGGCGCGGCAATCTGAGACATGGCGGTGCTGCTAGGCTGTTGCGGCCGTTGCCTGGGCCGGGATCCGTTTTCGAGGGGCCGGACGCCGTCGATCGCGGCGTTTCGAAACGACTTTGAGGGGAACGGCCGGCGCTGGAGAAAGTGCGCCAAGCACAGCGTTGACCATGCCGTGGGCTACGAAATCGGCGCTGATGTCGGCGGCCAAAGCTTGCCTTTCTTGCCCGACATCGCCCTGCTCCGCGTCTGACCAGAACACAATCCCAATTCTCAAACCTGCCTTGGCGCGCTTCAGTCTGCGGACCAGAAAGCGGGCATGCTTGAGCGAATCCCGGTTCAGGAAACCGACCACGACGGTGTCGATCGCCTCTAGTTCGAGACGACGAATACCTGCCGGCTCCATATCGGCAAAACTGGCCTTCGCCACCGTAGCACCTTGCACCTCCAGCACCTGAGCGAGCATGGCGGCAGCGGCATCGTCGAGTTCACCGCGACCGCCGGCACAAAGCACCGACATGTCCTTGCCGTCGGGCAGTTCGATCTCTTCCTCTTCGATGCCATCTGTTTCCTTGCTCGCGGTCCCTTCGGCGGTGGTTGTCGGCGCATCTTCCTCGCTTGCCTCTTCCTGTGCATCGTCGGCAAGATTTGCCACAAGAATTTGGGCGCTCGCCGCCACCTGCCTTCGCTGTTGATCGCCCATCACGCCTCGCATGCGGTCCTGCTCGCCCAACAGGAGAGCAGGAATGGCGACCGTGTCGTAGAAATCGATCAGGTACTTCTCCTCGAGGATCTCCTCGGCATGGTCAGTTGCCTCGTCGGGATCGCCGGCCAGGAGCCGTTGATAGAGCCGGGCATGAGCTTCAAGGACGGGCTCGTTGCCAAACAGGACGTCGAGAAATTCGAACTGCGGAACATGTCGCCCGAGGACGACGAGGCAAACTGTCAGCGGCGTCGAAAGGACCAGGCCGAGCGGCCCCCACAACCATGTCCAGAAAATTGCCGCAACGATGATTGCCAAAGGAGAAAGTCCCGTGCGCGAGCCATAGAGCCACGGTTCGATGACGTTGCCGGTTACCAATTCCATGACGACAAACAGTGCGGCGGTCCACAGCACCAGCGACCAGCCGGGCGCAACCGCCAAGGCCAGAAACAAGGGCAGCAGCATGCCGATAACAGGGCCGATATAGGGAACGAAGCGCAGCGCCAGTGCCAGCAACCCCCACAGCAGCGCGTTGGGAATGCCGAGCACCCAAAGGCCAATTGCGATTGGTATGGCGTAGACGATGTTCACCACCAATTGCATGATCAGATAGCGGCCAACCCGTTTGCCGGCATCCTGCAATGCCTGCGTTGTGCGATGGAGGTCGCCATAGCCGACGAGGCGGATAAACCGGTCGCGCAGATCCTCGCGCTCAAGCAACATGAAGATGACGACGATGATGATCAGGCCAGCTGATGCCAGCGGGCTGATCAACGGTCCGATGATGTTCTGCAATACCTCCAGAGGTCTCTCGCGGGCGACGATCTCGACGGGAACAGGCTCGCGCCGGGGCTTGTCGGCCGCAGGCGGCGCCACATCCTGCTTGTCGATCTCCTGACCGACGCGCTCGATCACCCCACTCAGCCTGGCAATTATGCCGCCACCAACGCCCGTCTCCTTGAGGGAACGCACCTTGGTCAGAATGTTTGTCTGGTAGACGGAAATGTTCTGAGCAAGCTCGCTTACCTGGGTCGCAACAATGAAGCTGAACAGGCCCAGGGCCGCGAATGCGCCAATCACGCTCAGAAGCACTGCGGGCAGCCGAGGCAAGCCGACACGCTTCAGTGCGGAGACCATCGGCACCAGCGCAAAGGTCAAAAGCAGCGCGATGGCAATGGGAAGGAACACCTCACGACCGAAATACAGCGCAGCTACTGTCGTGACGATGGTTGCCACGGTAGGCAGAGCTGTGCGCGGATGGGCATTGCCTGCCGCAAGAATCCGTCCTAGCCCTCGCTCGGACGATGAGATCTCGTTTCGACGATTGGCAGCCACCTGATTCCCCCCGTTTCGTAACGATAGTTAGACCCATTCGCCTGCCGGGCAATGTTTAGCAGGGCCGAATACATACGTTTTGCGGTTTTGCGCCCTGGGCGCTGTGCTCTGACGGTTCAGTCGATATCGTCGGAGCCGCAAATCTGTGGTAAAGCCGCCGCCCAACTAACCAAAGGACGACATCTGTGAGCGAACCGACTGTGGCCGAAGCGACCGAAAGTATCTATGCCTCGCTGCGGGCGGACAATGCCGACATCGACGCCCATATCGCGACGCTCAAGGCAGCGCTGACACGAGAGGGCGCAAAACAGGCGGTGTTCGATCCGGCAAAATTGGCGCAGAACAACCGCTCGGGCCGTAAGTTGATGCAGGCTTATTTTCGCCAGCGCGGCGTGAGCGTGAGGTTTTCGGACCAGTAGCGCGCGGCAGCTTGGGGGAACCGCGCCTCGACGGACGGTCCGTATCTCGCTCGCTCCGCCCTGCGGCGGACTTTCGTCAATCGTAGGCGAATGGCCGCATCGCCCTGCCCAGGTCGGTGTCGCCCCCTACCCCTGCAGCTCTTGACGGAAACCGGTGCCTCCTGTTTGAGGGTGACCAGGACGTTTGCTGCATGGGGAGATGGGCAAGGGTGGGCAAACAGTGAAGCGCGTTCTTCGGATGCTTGCCGCGGCGATCATCGCGTCCGGGGCGACCGGCTGCACGAGCATTTCCTACTACGCGCAGTCGTTGCAGGGTCACGCGCAGATCATGGCCGCCCGCAAAAATATTGCAAAACTCATCCGTGATCCTTCGACGCCTGAAGCATTGCGCGCCAAATTGACGTCGGCCAGCGCCATAAGACGGTTTGGGACAGATGAGCTGGCACTGCCCGAAAACAACAGCTACCGCAGCTATGTCGACATCCATCGCGATGCCGTGACCTGGGCCGTTTTTGCCGCGCCGCAATTCTCGCTTGCGCCACGAACATGGTGCTTTCCGGTCTTCGGCTGCGTTCCATACCGGGGTTATTTCTCCCGGAAATCCGCGACTGAGAACGCAGTCGAACTTCAAAGACAGGGGCTGGACGTCTATGTCTCGGGCGTCACCGCCTATTCCACGCTTGGCTGGTCGAGTGACCCGCTACTGAGCACCATGCTGCGTCAGGACGACACCTATCTCGCCAGCCTTGTTTTTCATGAGCTGGCGCATCAGCGCCTCTATGTGGATGGCGATTCCGCATTCAACGAGGCGTTCGCCGTTGCCGTCGAAACCAGCGGCGTCAGGAAATGGCTCCGCGCCGCCGGCGACCGGGCCGGATTGCGCCGCTACGAAGCCGATCGCAAGCGCAGCGCCGATTTTCTTGGACTGGTGGCGAAGACGCGCGACGAGCTAAGGCAGGTCTATGGTAGTCCCCGCACCCCGGAAAAGATGGCGACTGCAAAGAAAGCCGCGATCGAGAGGATGCGGGCGCGCTACCGGCAGATGCGCGACAGGCACTGGGCGGGATACCGGGGATACGACGCCTGGTTCGCTGCCCCGATAAACAACGCCAAGCTCGCGGCAACTTCTGTCTACGGTGAACAGGTTCCGGCCTTTCTTCGCTTGTTCGACCTGTGTTCGGGCAACTATCCAAGGTTTTACGCTTCTGTCCGGCGGATCGCGGATTTGCCCAAATCGTCCCGCGCCGAAGCGCTCAAGGCTGCCGACACGTGCAATTGACTTGAACAAGCACAGGCAGGTCCTGACGATCACCCCAGCGACAGTTCCTTCGTCTGGTGTCTCAAAACGAGGCCGACCGCGCCCAGCAAGGCATCGTTCTCGGTGTGCTTGCCAACGATGATGCGCGTGCGCAGGGCGGGAGCGATATCGCGGGACTTGATCAGCGTATGGCGTTCATAGGACGCGATCAGCGGCGTCAACAGAATGTCCCCTGCCAAAGCCATGTGGCCGCCGATGATGATAAGCGGCGGATTGAGCACCGAGCCGATCAGGCCGAGACCCCGGCCGGCGATCTCGGCGGTATCCTCGATCATCCGCAACGCCCTGACGTCGCCCTGCTCGGCCATGGCGATGACATCGTCCATGGTGACTTGCCGCCCAACGACACGCGAAATCTGTTCCAGCGGCCGGGTAAAACTCGCGTAGAGCTCCAGGCAGCCGCGATTGCCGCAGCGGCAAAGGTCGCCGCCGGGATCGATGCTGATGTGCCCGAATTCGCCGGCGCCGCCGGCGACGCCCGTCACCAGCCGGCCATGCTGGACAATGGCCCCGCCGACACCCAGATCGATCTTGAACAGCACGAAATCGTCCTGGCCGACGGCCGCACCCCACATCAGCTCGGCAATGGCCGCGCAGTTGCTCTCGTTGTCGGCGAAGATCGGCTGTTCCAGAACGGGGCCGAACACATCTCGTATGTTGACGCCGGCCCATGTTGGAACCATGCTGGCGCGCAGCACCACTCCATCGCGGCTGACAGGACCGGAGACGGAGACACCAACCCCCAGGAGCCCCGCCACCGGCAGACCGTTTTCCCTGTAAGATTGGGCAATTGCCGATTTGACCGCCTGGGCCGCCTGTTGCGGCTGGTAGTCCAGCGCCATTGGAATATTTTGTTCGGCAATGACGGAATGCGAGACATCGGCGACGATGAGCCGTATCTGCTGAAGAGCCAGGTGAATGCCGACGCAGGTGCCCGCTGTCGGATTGAGCGTCACCGCCGCGGCTGGCCTGCCGATGCCTCTGATGCCGTCGCGGCTGGTCGGGGCTTCGATCACCATTCCAGACTTTTTCAAGCCGTTAAGCGCGGTTGACACCGTCGAGCGCGCCAGACCGGTGGCGCGTGCGATCTGCAACGCGGAGAGTGCGCCGCGCTCGCTCAGGCAGCGCACGATCATGCTCTCCGGCGACGCGGAGGGTCTGTCGATCAGCCAGGTTCTAAGCGAAGGTTTTGTCATGGCTCAACATAAACATCGTTGACTGATAGCTCCAATATGTCATCTTGGAAAGAACTCGAGATTGACGCATCTCGCTGGCGGCGGCTTCAAACCGCGGCCATAAGCGGTCGAGACGAACCGTGCAACACGATATGGGAGTGAAACGATGAAGTCCGTCATGACCGCGCTTGCGGCCGCTGCTGCGTGCACATTTTTCGCCGGAACAGCCTTCGCCGAGCCCAAGACCAACCTTTTGCACCAATGGGCGACCGGATCGGACGCCCAGGCGATCGCCAAGCTCGGCGAGATGTTCACCGCCAAGGGCGGCAAATGGGAACAGACCTCGATCGCCGGCCACACCGCCAATACGCTGGCCAAGCTGCGCGCCGACGTGATCGCCGGCAATGCCCCGCCTGCCGTGCAGCTCAAGGGCCCTGAGATCGCCGAATGGAACGAGACCGGCATGACCGCCGATCTCGACGAGTTGGCGGCCTCGGAAGGGTGGGAGAAAGTGGTGGCGCCGGAATTGCTTCCGGTGATGAAGCCGACCGGCAAATGGGTCGCCGCGCCCATGAACATCCACCGCATCAACTGGCTCTGGGCCTCGCCCAAGGTCATGCAGGCGGCCGGCGTGGCGGAAATGCCCAAGACCTGGGCCGAGTTCAATGCGGCCTGCGACAAGATCGTCGCCACAGGCAAGATCTGCATCTCGCATTCGACCGCCGACTGGACGGATTCGACGGTGTTCGAGGTCGTGCTCTACGGCCAGGACATCGATCTCTACCGTAAGGCCTTTGTGGAAGGCGATGTCGAGTCCATGCGCAGCCCGGGAATGGTCAAGGCCTTCACGCAGATGCGCCTGATGACGAGCAAATATATGGATCCGGGCATGGTCGGCCGCGACTGGGATTCGATGTCGGCGCTGGTCGGCAAGGGCGACGCGGCGTTCCACATCATGGGCGACTGGACGATCGGCCTTTTGACCGCCGCCGGCTTCAAGGAAGGCACCGACTATGTCTGCGCCCAGGCGCCGACCGATTGGGGCAAACCCGGATTCATCCTCAACTCGGACTCGGTCGTGTTCTTCAAGCAGAAGGACCAGGATTACATCGACGGCCAGAAGCTGCTGGCCAGCCTGATCCTGTCGCCCGACTTCCAGACGGTCTTCAACCAGGCCAAGGGCTCGATCCCTGCACGCCTGGATATCGATCTGTCGAAGGGCTTCAATCCGTGCCAGCAGGTCTCGCAGAAGGATCTGCAGGCTTCGATCAAGGACGGCACACTGGTCCGCTCGATGGCCCACAACATGACCATCCCGCAGAAGATGCGCGGCGCGATCATGGACTCCATTACCGAGTTCGTGGCGACGCCGGACATGTCGCCGGAGGATGGCGCCAACGCGATGGCCGACGCGGCGGAAGCACAGAAATAGATGGCAATGGCCGGGCGCCATCCGCACCCGGCCATCCGCCATCCCGGTCCCGCGCTCCGCCAGTCCTGTGCTCTGCCAATCTCCGTGCTCTGAATGTCAAATCACGACCTGATCCTGTCGGTACCGGCGCCCGCCCGCCCCTGGCGCGAGCGGCTGGGCTCCGCGATGCCCTTGCTGGTGCTCGGCCCCTCTCTCGTGGCGAGCTTCGTCTACGTCTTCGTGTTCACCGGCTGGACGCTCTATATCTCGCTGTCCAACTCCTCGCTGCTGCCGACCTACGGCTTCGTCGGCCTGGACAACTACGCGTCGCTGTGGGCGAACCGGCGCTGGAACATCGCCTACAACAACCTGTTTTTCTTCAGCGCTTTCTACATCGTCGGCTCGATGGCGGTGGGACTGCTGCTGGCGATCCTGATCGACCAGCGCGTGCGCGGCGAAGCGGCCTGGCGCACGATCTTCCTCTATCCGCTGGCCGTCTCCTTCATCGTCACCGGCACGGTCTGGAGCTGGCTCTACAATCCGACCGACGGCATCCAGGCCATGGTGCGCGGTTTCGGCTGGGCGAGCTTCAGTTTCGCACTCGCCAGCGACCGGCACTATGCGATCTACGCGGTGATCATCACCGGTGTCTGGCAGGCCTCGGGCTTTGCCATGGCGCTGTTCCTGGCCGGCCTGCGCTCGGTGGATCAGGACCTCGTCAAGGCCGCGCAGATCGACGGCGCATCGACGTTCCGCATCTATCGCAAGGTGCTTCTGCCAACCATTGCGCCGATCTTCCTGGCGGTCGCCGTCATCCAGATCCAGTTCGCCATCAAGACCTTCGACCTCGTGGCGGCCCTGACCAAAGGCGGCCCGGGGATCTCGACCACCTTCCCCGCCATCTACGTCTATGACCTGATGTTTCAACGCGGCCAGATCGGCGAAGGTGCGGCCGCCGCCATCATGATGCTTGCCGCTGTTGCCGTGGTGCTGGTGCCCTATTCATTCTGGGTGGTCTGGCGCCGGCGCAAGGAAGCCGGCCATGGCTGACGTCTCCCTGGACCAGTCGCTCGACCGTCGCGCTGCCGCAGTCGCGTCGCGCCGGCATTTTCTCACCCGCTTCGCCATCTATGGGCTGCTGGTCGTCTTCGCGGCGATCTACCTGGTCCCGTTGCTGGTGGTGGTGCTGAATTCATTCCGCGACCAGCAGGAGATCGCGCGCAACGGGTTGATCTCGCTGCCGCGCAGCTTCCGCCTCGATGCCTGGGGCCAGGCCTGGAGCACCTATTGCATCGGCGGCACCTGCGAGGGCATGCAGCGCAACTTCTACAACTCCCTGAAGATGACGATCCCGGCCACGATCATCTCGACGGCGGTCGGCGCGATGAACGGTTACATCCTGTCGAAATGGCGCTTCAGAGGTTCGGAAGCTTTGTTCACCTGCATGCTGCTCGGCGTCTTCATTCCGGGCCAGATTTCGTTGATGCCGTGGGCGTTCATCCTCGGCAATCTCGGCCTCAGCAATTCGGTCTACGGGCTCGTCCTCATCCACGTTATCCAGGGCATTTCGTTCACCACTTTGTTTTGCCGCAACTACTACGTCAGCATCCCCGACGACCTGATCAAGGCGGCGCGCATCGACGGCGCCGGCTTCTGGCGCATCTTCCGCAAGATCATTCTGCCGCTCTCCTCGCCGATCCTGATCGTCACGGTGATCTGGCAGTTCACCGGCATCTGGAACGAATATCTGTTCGGCGTCGTCTTCACCTCCGGGCAGCAACAGCCGATCACGGCAGCGCTCGTCGCGCTGACGGCAAGCGGCACCAATGTGCGCGCCTACGATGTCATGAGCGCCGCCGTGCTGATCGGCGCGCTGCCGCCGCTGCTGATCTATCTCTTCGGCGGCAAGTATTTCGTCCGCGGCCTGACCCAGGGTGCGATCAAGTGAGGCGCGGTCAAGTGAAGGGCATTGCATGTCGACATTGACCATCCGATCGCTGCGCAAGAACTACGGTGCGGTCGAGGTGCTGAAGGGCGTCGATCTCGAGGCGCAGGACGGCGAGTTCATCGCGCTGGTCGGACCGTCCGGCTGCGGCAAGTCCACTCTGCTGGCGATGATCGCCGGGCTCGAATCTGTTACCTCCGGCGAGATCCGCATCGACGGAAGGCTGGTCAATTCGGTGCCGCCGAAGGACCGCGACATCGCCATGGTGTTCCAGTCCTACGCGCTCTACCCGACGATGACGGTGCGCGAGAACATCACCTTCGGCATGGAAAGCCGCCGCGTCCCGAAGCCGCAGCAGGACGAGGCCGTCAGTCGAGTTGCTGCCTTCCTGCAGATCGAACCGCTGCTTGGGCGCAAGCCCGGACAGCTCTCGGGCGGCCAGCGCCAGCGCGTCGCCATGGGCCGGGCGCTGGTTCGCGATCCCAAACTGTTCCTGTTCGACGAGCCGCTTTCCAATCTCGATGCCAAGCTGCGGGTCGACATGCGCACCGAAATCAAGAAGCTGCATCACCGCGTCGGCAAGACCACGGTTTACGTCACCCACGACCAGGTCGAGGCGATGACGCTGGCGTCGCGCATCGCCGTGATGCACCAGGGCGAGGTCCAGCAATTCGACGATCCCGCCACGATCTACAACCGTCCGGCCAACATGTTCGTCGCCGGCTTCATGGGGTCGCCGGCGATGAATTTTTTGGCCGCGGAACTGAGCCAGGAAGGCGGCCGCCCGACTGTCGTCCTGCAGACCGCCGACGGCAAGACGGCCAGCCTGCCGATCGTCCAGGCGCTCCCATCCGACACGCCGCGACAGCTTGTGCTCGGCATCCGTCCCGAGCATATCTACCGCTTCGATCCCGACCTTGCGCGCCGCAAGCCGGGCATCGCGCAGATCGATGCCGTGGTCGAACTGGTCGAGCCGACAGGCGCGGAGACCATGGCCGTCCTGCGCCTGGGCGGCAAGGAAATCACCGGCCGTTTCGACCCCGACGGCACGCCGCTTATGGGCGAGACGGTGACGCTCGGCATCGACATGTCGCGTGCGTGCCTGTTCGACCCGACGACCCAACGCCTGATCTGACCGAAGCTTGATCTGAAAAGAGTTCCGCCTTGTCCTTCGCCACCTATCCGAGCCTGTCCGAGCGTGTCGTGCTGATCACCGGCGGTGCGTCGGGCATCGGCGCCGACACGGTCCGCGCCTTCTGCGCCAATGGCGCGCGCGTCGCGTTTCTCGATCTGCAGCAGGAGGCCGGCGAGCAGCTTGCCCGCGACCTCGCCGCCGCGGCAGCGCACGCGCCCCTGTTCCTGCGCTGCGACGTGACCGATATCCCCGCCCTCCAGGCCGCGATCGGCACGGTGCGCGACCGTGTCGGGCCTGTCGCGGTGCTGGTCAACAACGCCGCCGACGACAATCGCCTCTCGGTCGCCGACGTGACGCAGGAATACTGGGACCACGCCCAGGATGTGAACCTCAGGCACCACTTCTTTGCCGCCCAGGCCGTGCATCCGCACATGCAGGAATTGGGCTTTGGTTCGATCGTCAATTTTTCCTCGATCGCCTGGCGTTTCGGCGCATCAGAGATGGCGCCCTATGCGGCGGCCAAGGCTGCGGTGGTCGGGCTGACCTTCGCGCTGGCGCGGGCGTTTGGCCCCGACAACATCCGCGTCAACGCCATCGAGCCGGGCGCCGTCATCACCGACCGGCAGCGGGAGCTTTGGTACAAGACCCAAGGTTCGGTCGATCAGGTCGTGCAGCGCCAGGTGATCCGCAAGGTTCTGCTCGGCGAGGAGATCGCGCGCACGGTGCTGTTCCTCGCCGCCGACGACAGCCGCATGATCACCAAGCAGTCGATCACCGTGGATGCCGGCCTGAGATGACGACACCTGACTCAAAGGATCGCTTCATGCTCGAGGTCGGCCTGAACCCCTACGGCCTGACCTATCATCTCGGCCTCCAGGGCCGCGGCACGCCACGCGCCAATCCGCAGCCAGCGGGGCTCGAAGGTTTCATCGCGCTCGCGACCGAACTCGGCGCGCGCGTGCTGGAGATCTGGGTGCCATGGCTGAGCGAGCTTTCCGACGACGCGGTGATCGCGCTGCGCGAACGGCTCGCCGGCCTTGGCATCACGCCGGTCGTCAGCGGCGGCCTGCTGGTGGGCGAACCGCTCGACGATGCGTTTCGGGCCGCGCGCCTGCTCAAGGCCAAAATCATCCGGACGGCGCTGACGCCCATTCTCTGCGGAGACCGCAACGCCGCCGGCGAAAAATGGAGCGAGTACGTCGGCATCATTCGAGAGCGATTGGTGGAATGGGGTCCCCGCGCGAATGCCGAAGGGTATGTCCTTGCGATCGAAAACCACCAGGACTTCACCAGCCGGGAACTCGTCGAATTCTGCGCGCTAGGTGGTGACAGTGTGGGCGTCACCTTCGACACCGGCAACACGTTCCCGGTCGGCGAAGCGCCGCTCGATTTTACGAAGGTGATCGCCCCCTATGTCCGCCATGTCCACCTCAAGGACTACCGCGTGCAGTTCACGACCGAAGGCTATCGGCTGATCCGTTGTGCCATCGGCGACGGTGCGGTGCCGTTTGCCGAGCTGTTCGCCATTCTTGGCCAGCACCACGATCGCATGACCGCCGTTCTCGAACCGGGCGCCTTGGAGGCCCGGCATGTCCGCTATCTCAGCGACGACTGGTGGCGAGGCTATCCCCCGAAGACGGCGCGCGAGTTTGCCGCCTGCCTGGCGGCAGCCCAGCGCAACCGGCTGCCCGACGATGCCGACACCCGCACGCCCTGGGAGCGCGAAGACGACGTCTCACTGATTTCCTATGAGCTCGACATGATCCGGCGCAGCGCGGCCAACATGCGCAAATTTGGTTTGATGGAGAAGATCTGATGACGGCACGTGAACTCGATGGACTGACCGCCTTCGTAACCGGCTCCGGCCGTGGCCTCGGCCGCGTGATGGCCGAGCGCCTGGCGGAACTCGGCGCCAATGTCGCGATCCACGACATGGACGAAACGGCGCCGGCCAAATACGGCGAGTTCGCCAATCTCGGCGAAGTGGTCGAGCGCCTGAAGCGGCACGGCACGAAGGTCACGTCGGTGACCGGCAACATTGGCGACCAGAAGGCGGTGGCCGAGATGAAGCGCAGGATCGAGGCCGATCTCGGCGACGTCCATGTGCTGGTCAATTGCGCCGGCGGCGACATCGGCGCCAAGGGCGGCAAGCCGAACCCGAACAACGCCCTCGACATCGAACTGGACGACATCCGCGTGCTCACCGAGAACAATCTGATCGGCACGATGCTGGTCTGCCAGGCCTTCTTGCCGCCGATGAAGCAGCGCGGCGGCGGCTCCGTCATCAACATCGCCTCCGCGGCGGCACATCTCGGCTGCTCGCCCGAGGTCGTTTACTCCACCTTGAAGGCCGCGGTCGTGCATTACACGCGCTGTCTCGCCAAGGAACTGATCGACGACGGCGTGCGCATCAACGCGGTCAGCCCAGGCGCCACGAAGACGGCACGCTTCCAGGCGACCCGCACGGTCGATCCGGAGCGCATGGATTCGAGCAAGAAGTCGCTGAACCGCTATGCCGAGCCGGAGGAGATCGCCGAGGCGGTGGCCTTTCTAGCCGGCCCCCGCGCACGATTTATCAATGGGCAGGTGCTCCGCGTCGATGGCGGGTTTACGATCTTTCCGGGGTGATGGCGGGGTGCCTCGGATTTCAATTTCGGGGCCGAAAGCGGAAGGTCCGTTTTCGGGATTCCTCGGTTAAATTGCCCCCTCACGCCTCGAGCTTTTCGCAGCGTCAAAACGGCTGTGGAGGGATTGGCAGGCTATACCGCTGACGAAGCGCACATGTGACGCACCGAGGATAAGTAACCCCGCTTGGTCACGAGGGCGCTGCCGACCGGTTGGTCGAAACTGGCGCTGGTACTCGCTATTCACGAACTTGCCGATCACCCTGACGAGGTCCACTAAGCAATGGTGAACGTCATTTCTGAAGTCGCAAGCAACTCGGCCGCCCTACTCCATTGAGGTCAGCCATGCCTTCGCGGAGCCGACGCAATCTCTGCTGGAGCCTGCATGCTTCTTCAGGCGCAAGCGCTGTGTCTCAGTGCGGCATGAATCCTTTTCTCAGCCAAGCCAATATCTTGCTCCCATTGAGGACCCTGCGGACACGCCCGGCGGCCCAGCCAGCCTGCATGGTGGCGCCGGTGTGGCAACTGCAGACGATCTCATGCAACTGCCAATCGGAGAGTTCGAAGAAGCGTCTGGCTTCCCCGTAGGTATCCGATTGCATGCCCGATGCACGCAGCAGTGGATCGTCAAAGGCGACACTGATCGCCGATCCGACCGCGCGCGCTTCTCCGCGGACAGAGGGATGCAGATGCTCAGTCCCGGTGAGAGCCACAAGGGAGCGCGTCGGATTTCGATAGAGCAGTTCCGCCCACCGCTCTATCCGTTGCGTCCTTGTAGCCAGCAGAGCCGGCGATAGTGGACTGATGTCCGCGACTGACTGGAGTTGATCGAGTGTCTGGTGCTTCATGACTGCCTCCTGTTGGTCGTTCCAATCCCAAGGCCTTTGCTGCAGGATTGGCTCACACGCTAAGCCGCCTCGTAAAGGAGCGGCGGCCGATCAGGTGTTGCCACCAATCGCCCACAGGCACCACGCGGCGGCATCTGCAGCGACCCCAACTGCATTCCTTCGCCAATGTTCCAGCGGGATGAAAAAAACTGTGCCGCCGGCCGACCCGGCGGACCCGGCTGGCGCACGCAGGATCCTGAACTGCTGGACGATGATGACGCAGGCCTGGAAAGGCGGTAGGTTGGACCTTGCTTTTCAGGCTTGACCATGATGTTTCACTACCCGCTCGGTCATCGGGGGAAGGCCAGGAGCAGAGCCGCTGGCAACGGTGAGTTGCGGACGAGGGCGGGCGGTGGAGGACGACGCCCTTGGGCCGCCAGGTCACTGAAGGACCAACCGAAGCGGCGCTTCGGGCGTAAAAGCGATGTCCTTGTAGGTCTGCAATGTCTGCTTATGGAGGAACGGCGGCAGGGCCTCTTTGACCGGCATGGGGCGCATTGCTGACCGGCAGATTTTCGGCCGACAGCAGACCCTCTGCTGCTTGGGTACCCAGCACGCAAGCTGACATGTGAGACCTCGGTGCGAAGGCCGGGACCAGGCCCACTGCGAACGTACGTGTTGGTTCGCATGTTGGCGCTGAAGCGCCTCGTCGTTCAGCCTCGCGGCACATAGATCATATGAACCGTATCGTCATCGATCAATGTGCTCGACACCAGTTGCAGCGGAGGCCTTGCCTCGTGGAAGAAAGGCTTGCCCTTGCCGAGCACGAACGGCCTCACGTGCAGGTGATATTCCTCAATCAGGCCCAGCCCGGTCATAAGACCGGCCAGTTCCGGACCGGAAACGCTCAGGATACCCTCGGTGCGGGCCGCGATCTCGCGAATCTGCGTTTCAATATCGCCGGAGATGAGGGTGGCGTTGGGGCCGACCCGTGAAAGTGTGCGCGAAACGACCCATTTGGGCAGCTTGCGCCAGAGTGTCGCGAACTGGCGAAGCGAAGCATCCCATTCCGCGCGATCATCGTCCCAATAGCGCATGACCTCGTACATCCGGCGGCCATACACAGCGCCGGCATGGTTGCGAATCGTCTCGATCCAGTACTCGAAGTGCTTCTGGCTTGGTGCGCCCATGACCAGATTTCCGGCAAGGTCATCGACATAGCCATCGATGGAAACGTTCATTCCCAAGATAAGTTTGGCCATAAGCAGCGCCTTCACATAGTCGGTTCACGGATTAACCGCTTGTAATTTGCAAGCAGTGAGACGCTATAGCAACTGATTGCAAATCGCAAGCAGCATAGAAAGAAGCGTTCGTGCCGCAAACGAGCCCTGCCTTGTCCCATCAACCCTGCACTTGAACAGCTGGGTGATCCGTCCCGGCTACCGCCATCTACGCCTGCCGTCCCGAATCGAGTTGCACCCCAAGTCGCTCGTTCCGTCTCCACCGCACCACGGCGCGATAGCTGGTATGATCGACCGGCACGTGAAGCACGAAACGGTCGGGGATTGCGGTATCGGCCTTCACCCGCAGCTCCGCACCGTGAGCGTGCTGGTTGCAAACCAGACAATTGATACTGGCGTCGCCAACGCGGATTGTCGCTTCCTTCAGAACAAGATCACGGATATGCGACCGTCGCTCTATCGGTGGGTCAGCCGGCATTGCCTTATCCCTCTGATTTGACGACCTGAAACTCTTCTGAACCCGGAATGGAAAGCGCACTACCGGCCCAGCGGTTGCCTCGAAAGACTGACGAGCTCGGCTTCGTCGACCACGCCGGCCATATAGTTCGCGATAATCCGGGATGCGATGGCGTCGCGTGCTTCGGGCGACTGACCGTCGCGCTTAAGCTGCTCGAATACACGGCCCAACAGCTCGAGTTCGGATGGCTGCAAAACGCCGGCCTCGGTGGCTTTGCGTCGAATGGGCATTTGTGATCCTCCACTGCGGTCAACAACATACGACCGCGGCAGGGAAACTCAACTGTCAGGGCGCCGTCCAGGCGGCGCCGACCACAAATCCCGTTTACCCGAGCGGGGAGTTTTTCACTCAAAGCCACAGTGATCTGGCGTCCATACAAAGCCCGCCAGCAAAGCCGGCGGGCGCAATATTCATAAGATACGCCGCTAGAACCAGCTTCGGTCGCGTTCCTGGCTTTGCCCGAGCAGCATGCCGATCAACAACCCGGCAATGCCACCAAGCACGAAAGCGCTGCTGATGGTGCCGGGATTTTGCTGGACGGCTTCGGACACCGTCTGCGCCTGCGATCTCAGCTGCTGCGTTGCCCGTGCCGCGCGCTCGGTCGCACTGCCGTACCAGCCGCCGGCTTCGCCGACGGCATCTTCTGCGCGGTCGGCAAGCGTCCGGTTGATCTTGCTGATCTCGCGCCTCAGCGATGCGACCTGCTTCTCCAGGGCCTCCTGGGCCTCTCGGGCGGAAATCTTCGGGGTGTCCTTGGGGGTGTCCTTCGCGGTGTCCTTCGGGGTGTCGTTGTCGGCCATGGCTGTTCCTTTCGTTGAGGCAGGGGGAACGGCCAACGGACAAGGATGGTTCCGCTGCCTGCGTCACAGTCATTCGCCCGGCCGGCCGCTAACTTTGGGAACACTCTCCCGATCCAACGGTTGTGGCTGATGGAGGGCACGCATTTGTCGAATCGATCGAGCCATGCTGAAACGCTGCGGACGGTCTCCGACCTGCTCCACCGCGCCCGCCGTGTCATTCGCGACGGCGGCCATGCGGCGGCGATGTTCGAAATAGACACGCTGCTGCAGGTCGCACAAACAGAGGTTGCGCGCCGCCTCGAACGCAACGATCGCTGAACCTCGATAGGTCACCGCGGGCGGTGTTCACTTGCCGGCGGCGAAGGGCCTCGTTTCCCTTTTTGATCGACTTGCAAGGCGCCCATCGAGCGGGTCGCCGTCCTCAGCGTCGGCATGGCAAAGGCGCAAAAAGCCGCTGACGAGGGGCCATCATCGCGGCATCGACCCTCCCGGCTATAACGCTTTGGCGGCGGAACAAAGCTTGGCCGCACTGGTTAGGCTCACAGCACGATGTGTGCCCCAACGAGGATTTCTGTCCATGAAAACACGTGTTCTTCTAGCTTCGCTGGCCACCGCCACAGCCATGGTCTTCGCCCTGCCCGCCTTCGCCGCCGACAGTGCTCAGGACTTTGTCGACAAGGCCGCCATCGGCGGCCTGTTCGAAGTGGATTCCAGCAAGATCGCAGAAGGCAAGGCCCAGGATCAAGGCGTTAAGGATTTCGCCAAGAAGATGATCGACGATCACGGCGCCGCCAACGCCAAGCTTGCGACCATCGCCGGCGAACAGAAGCTGAAAGTGCCGACGGAGCTGGACGCCAAGCACAAGGCCGATCTGGAGGCTCTGCAGAATGCCAACGATGCCGTCGACAAGCCCTATGTCCAGATGCAGCGCGATGCGCATTCGGAGGCGGTCACGCTGTTCGAGAGCTACGCCAAGGACGGCGACAACGCGCAGCTGAAGACCTTCGCCTCCGAGACCTTGCCGACGCTCAAAATGCATCAGGAAATGGTCGAGAAGATCGCTTCCGCCGACAATGCATCGTCGACCACCAGCTCCACCACCCCGGCCGTGAGCACGACCGACACCACCAATCCGGCCGCCCCGGTCCCGGGTGCCAACAGCTTCACCGAGGATCAGGCGAAGAGCCGCATTCAGGATGCCGGCTTCTCCGGCGTGTCCAAGCTGACCAAAGACGACCAGGGCATCTGGCGCGGTCAGGCCACCAAGGATGGCAAGACCACGACCGTGGCGCTCGATTATCAGGGCAACGTCGTTGCCGGCGCCAACTGAACCTCTGAACCAGATCGAGGAGATCAAGACCATGAAAACCGTAACCGGACTTTTCGACAACTACGATGATGCCTCCGATGCCGTCGGCGAACTGGAGGCAATCGGCGTGCCGCAGGCCGACATCAGCATCGTCGCCAACAATTCGGACGACTGGTACGACGATGGCGACACCTCCAACGCCGCCGAGGATGCAGCCGGCGGCGCCGGTCTCGGAGCCGTCATTGGCGGCGCCGGCGGGCTTCTGACAGGGCTTGGCATCATGGCCATTCCGGGCGTCGGTCCGGTCGTGGCCGCAGGATGGCTGGCCGCCACCGCGGTCGGCGCCGTTGGCGGCGCGGTCGTCGGTGGCGCTGCCGGCGGCATCGTCGGGGCGCTGACCGAGTCCGGCGTCCCCGAAAGGGATGCGCATGTCTATGCGGAGGGCGTTCGCCGCGGTGGCACGATGGTGACCGCCAGGGTCAGTGACGAACTCGCCGACGAGGCCGAGCGTATTCTTGGCGAGTCCAACTCGGTCGATCTGCAAGACCGCCGACGCGCCTATGAAGCCGGTGGCTGGACCGGCTTCGATGCCGATGCCGACCCCTACACCGACATCGAGGCCGAGCGCGACAAAACGCGCAAGGCCAGCCCACTCTGATCATCGAGCCCCGCCGCCGTACGGCGGCGGGGCCGAGGGTGCTGTCGGCGCGCTGCAAGCGACGTTCAGATTCGGCCGTAAGGGGGCGGGTTCTCATCGGACCTGCCCCTTTTCGCTGTTGCCTTGGCTTTACCGGCTCTTGCCGTGTTAGCATCGAACCAACGAAACCAGCCCCAGGAAGGCATGAGCCCGTCCCCGCAACTGATTGCCGAATGGCCGTTGTCGCCGTCAGCGACACTCGGGTCCGCCGTGCGCTCCAAGGGGATCGAACGTGAAGTCAGAGCCCGCCTGCCATGGGCAGTCAGGAAGCACGTCAAGGCCGAGACGGGGCGCATCGCATTGCGAATGTCGAGATCCGAAGCGGAAGCGTTCAAGGCCGCCTCTGCCAGTATCTCCAAAACACTGGAGGGAGTGGAGGCGCTGCCTGTGCTTCCACGCGAGGTCGAGGATATCCTTACGATCTCTTCGCGCGAGCGCCACAAATGGCTCAAGGACGGTCGGCTGCAAAGCGCCGGCACACGCACGGTCAAGATGCGTGGGCGATCAAAGTCTGTGACCTTCCACGTTTTCGACCCACGCCACATCGAGGACGTCCTGGACCGCGATCTGGCAACCGTGTGGAGAGAGCAGGATGTCCAGGAAGTCGCCGAGAACAGGCGGCGCGGCGCGGGCAAGGCCGCGTTGACGCGCGCGGGAAAGGGCACCGACCAGGCTCGCACTGCGAGGAAGGCCCGGGACACGGACGGCCCGGCGCCCGGATTGAAGGGCTGGGATGCGTTCGAGGACGAAGGCCTGCTGCGATAATGATGCTGGCGCTTGCCCTTGTATTTTGGGCGTGTGCGGGGCGAGCCTCAGCCTCAGCGCATCAATCCCGCTGCCCGCAGCGCGTCCTCGATGACCTTGGTAATCCCGCCCGCCGGACCGCCTGGCGGATTGACAGGCTCCGGGGCCGGATCGACACGGACGGCTCGCGGTTTTTCCTTCGGCGAGAAAGGCTGCAATGCAGTGCCTGAACCGGCCTCGGCTTTCGCCGTGCGTCGTACCTCTGGCTTCGTCAGCCCCCAGAAACGGGCGATGTGGCGCGTCGAGGAAATCCCGGCATCCAACATGAACGGCCCTGCTTTGCCGAGAGCATTGTCGCCGCCCGCCTGCAATGGCGTGCCATGGCCCATGCCGGCAATGCTGTATGCCTCGACCACGTCGCGGCCTTTGCCGTCGGACCAGACTTTTCGGCTCTGACCGTCGACCTTTTCCGTGCGTGTCGGCGCTTGAGCGAGGCCGTGCACGCCCTGCCATTGCGCCAGCACCGCGTCGGCATTGGAAGGCACCACTGTCGTATCGGCCGAGCCCTGCCAGACCGAAATCCTCGGCCACGGCCCCTTGTGCGGCGAAGCTTCCCGCAACAGACGCTGCAGGTCGGTTCTGGACGGTCCGCCATGGCCACGCATGCGGTCGAAGGCTTCGGGGATGGTCGAGGCGCTGCCATAGGCAAGCCCGGCAATGATCGCGCCACCGGCAAACACGTCCGGGTAGGTCGCCAGCATCACCGCCGCCATGGCGCCGCCGGCGGAAAGACCGGTGACGAATATCCGCTTGCGGTCGAGACCGTGGGTGACCACCGCCGCCTCGATCATCTGGCGGATGGACAGCGCCTCGCCGCTGTCGCGGCTTATATCGCCTGGCACGAACCAGTTGAAGCAAAGATTGGCGTTGTTGGCGCGCTGCTGCTCGGGGAAAAGCACGGCAAAACCCTGCTCGTCGGCAAGTTCGGTCCAGCCGGAGCCATGATCGTAGCCGGCGGCAGTCTGGGTACAGCCATGCAGCACCACGACCAGCGCTGCCTCCTTCGGCAGGTTTTCAGGGAGATAAAACCGCGCGCGGAAGGCGCCGGGATTGGACCCGAACCCTGTCATCTCGGACAGGTGGTCGTCCTTGCTCAGCCCTGCAACGGCTGGCCGGCGGCGCATCGCGCTCAGCCGGGCGATCGTATCGGATATGTCTCGCAAATTGGTATCCTTGCGCGCCGGAATGGGCAGACTCGTGCACACAACGCACACGCAGCAATATCGTTGCTGCACTGCACAATAACAAGCGGCACGGCCGATTAAATGACCGGTGGATCAAAGGATCCGCTGCACAGCTTGTAACGACGAGCGCAATTTTGCCCCGGCTGACCTCTGGTCAGTCAGCCGGTCGAGGGCGGCAGGCGCTGGCTCACCAGCGCTGATGCACGTAGGGCTTGATGTTCTCATCGTAGACCGCCTTCACCTTGGCCATCAACTCGGAGGATAACGGCGCAAGCTCAGCCGCTTCCGCATTGGAAACCGCCTGCGCCGGATTGCGGGCGCCGGGGATGACAACCGTCACCGCGTTGAACATCAGGATCCAGCGCAGCGCGAATTTCGCCATGGTGGTGTCGCCTGACACCAGCGGCCGCACCTTCTCGACCGCCGCCAGCCCGACGTCAAAGGGCACGCCCGAAAACGTCTCGCCGACATCGAAGGCTTCGCCATTGCGGTTGAACAGGCGATGGTCGGTGGTCTCGAACTTGGTGTCCGCCCTGAACTTGCCGGACAACAGGCCGCTGGCCAGCGGCACGCGGGCGATGACGGCGACATCGTTCTTTTTCGCCTGGTCGAAGAACAGCTCGGCCGGGCGCTGGCGGAAGGCGTTGAAGATGATCTGCACGCTGACGACGCCGGGATATTGCATCGCCTTCAGCGCCTCTTCGACACGCTCGACGCTGACGCCGTAATTGCGGATCTTGCCCTGCTCCACCAAACGGTCGAGACGCTCGAACACCTCCGGGTGGTAGTAAAGATCGGTCGGCGGGCAATGCAGCTGCACCAGGTCGAGCGTGTCGGTCTCGAGGTATTTCAGGCTGCGGTCGATCCAGCCGTTGAGGTTCTCGACGCTGTAGCCTTCGACGGTCTGCTTCGGCAGCCGCCGTCCGGCCTTTGTGGCGATGAACGGGCGCGCGCCACCGCGTTCCTTCATCACCCGTGCGATCAGCTTTTCCGAACGGCCGTCGCCATAGACGTCGGCGGTGTCGAGGAAGCTGACGCCGGCATCAAGCGCGGCATGCAGGGCTGCGACCGCATCGTCATCATTGACCTCGCCCCAGGCGGCGCCGATCGCCCACGCGCCGAAGCCGATCTCGCTGACTGATCTGCCGGTACGGCCAAATTTCCGTGAATGCATCTCGCTGTTCCTGACTTGCGGCTTCGCCGGCAATGCCGGCTCCATGATTGCGATTTTTCCGGGAGCCTCATATCGCATGGCAACGCGATTGACATCCCTCTTCCCTGGATTTACCAGATTACAGGGTTGTATGACAACGGGGTAAGACTGCAACAGTGGGAGCCGGGAGGAACATTTCGCTGATGCACGAACTCTATCTCGGCGGGGTCGCCGGATGAGCAGTCCGTCAACCGTGGTTGGCCCCCTAATCGTGAACAGCCTTGTTGCGCAGATCCTCGAAGCGGGCATAGCTTTTGGTCAGATGGCTGCGCATGGCGCGCCGCGCGGCATTGACGTCCCTGGCTTCGATTGCCCCGAGAATGGCGCGATGCTCGCGCTGCATGCGGTCGAGATATTTTTCCCGCTCAGCCTCCGTCATCCGGTCGAGCCGCGTCCAATGGCGCGGGACCATGGCGCTGCCGAACGTGTCGAACAACCGGGTGAAATTCGGGTTCTGCGTCGCAGCGAGAATGGCGCGGTGGAAGCCGAAATCCTCTTCCGAGCCGGAGCCGCCCGCACGCACCGCCGCTTCCAGCGCATCGAGCCGCGCGCTCATCTGCTGGAGCGCCGCCTCGCTGCGCCGCTCGGCGGCAAGGCCGGTCGCTTCGACCTCGATGCCCATGCGCAGTTCGAGCACGCGCAGCACCTCGTCGATCGATTCGAGATCGTCGGGCAGCACGGAAAACGTCTTCGGCGGCGGATCCTTGGCGACGAAGGCGCCGAGCCCCTGGCGCGTGGTGATCAGCCCGCGCGCACGCAGCGCCGCCAGCGCCTCGCGCACCACGGTGCGGCTGACGCCTGTGGCAGCAACAATCTCCTGCTCGGTCGGCAGCCGCTGCCCCGGCGCAAGGTCGCCGGATTCGATCTGCGCAATCAGCGTGTTGACCAGACCCGTCCGCAGGTTGGGCGCCTGCGGTATGGCGTCGAAAGTCATGGGCTCCGCCATCGGTGGCACTCCGGTTCGATTCTTGTTCGAAGGCCGAATCTTATTCAAAGAATTGCATCGACGGGTGCCCGCCGCAAGGTGACGAAAGTTCGGCCCGCCGGCACGAGCCATGGGAGGATTGCATGAAAGAACGCATCGGCTTCATCGGCCTGGGCAGCATGGGCGCCGGCATGGCCGACAATCTGCTGCGCAAGGGCTGGCCGCTGACGGTGCATGTCCACCGCAGCCGCACGGCCGCCGACCGGCTGATCGCCGCCGGCGCCACCGAAGCGCCAAGCCCGCGCGCGCTCGCCACCGCGAGCGACATCGTCATCCTGTGCGTCACCGGCTCGGACGAGGTCGAAGCGCTGGTCAAAGGCCAGGATGGCCTTGCTGCGGCAGCTAAGCCGTTGCTGATCATCGACTGCTCGACCTCCAACCCGTCATCGACGACAGCGCTTGCCGCCGACCTCGCGGAGCAGGGCATGACGCTGATCGACGCGCCGCTGGCGCGCACGCCCAAGGAAGCCACCGAGGGCAAGCTCGACGTCATGGTCGGCGGTGCGGCCGAAATCGTCGCCCGCGCCCGGCCGGTGCTCGAGGCCTTCGCCGCGCGTGTCGTCCACACCGGCCCGACCGGCAGCGGGCACACCATGAAGCTGCTCAACAATTTCATCTCGATGGGCTATTCCGCGATCTATTCGGAAGCGCTGAGCCTCGGCGCCAAGGCCGGCCTGACGCCGCAGGTCTTCAACAGCGTTATATCAGGCAGCCGCATGGATTGCGGCTTCTACCAGGCGTTCTTCGATTTCGTCCTCAACCGCAACGAAAACGCCCAGCGCTTCGCCATCGCCAACGCGCTGAAAGACATGACCTACCTCGCCTCCTTCGCCCAAGCCGCCGGCATCGCCAACCCGATCGGCGCCGCGGTGCGCAATGGGTTTGCGATGGCCGTCACGACGGGTCATGGCGAGAAGTTCGTGCCGGCGCTATCGGATATTGTTGCGGGGTTGAACGGGGTTTCGCTGGTGGGGGCGGCGGAGACGTGACAGCGCTGGAGCGATACGGCGCGGCGATTTAGTATTCGAACGCGCAAGCCAACTGCCCATCTGCATCCTTCGCAGTATTACTCGACGCGCCAAAATTCTGTGAACAGTTGGAAAGAGACTGTTTCCAAAAGAGATTCCACCGTTACGGTGCGTCATGTTCATCAAACCGTCAGCTACCGAGCTGAACCAGGTCAATGACTTTCTCGCTGGTGCGAAATCGCTTCAGGGCGGCCCGCCGGAGTGGACCGACTCCACAAGGATAGGGGACAAAGAAGCGAAATGGCCTATTGAGGACGATATCGGGATCGTCAGGGCGCATCTTCGTTTCCGCTTTCGCTTTCCCGAATATCCGTCGATGAGTTTAATCTTTAGGGGGCAGCCCATCTGGCGTGTCGATGTCGCGCAGCCAGATGAGTGTAAGCCAAATCCCCATGACGCCGGGAAGTTCAACTTGCCACCAAGGGTGTGCGGTGTTCATGAGCATGCGTGGTACGACAATGTCGACGCTGTCAGGAACAGTGGCTGGGGTGGTTTGCCATATAGGCGCCCCATAAATGTGCAAGTACGAAAGCTGCCGCAGGTACTTGCCGATTTTTGCGGCCGCGTTAACCTCACATTGTCCCATGATCAGAGATCATTCGATGTGCCTGCACAACGGACAATGCGCCTGGAACAAAAGCCATGACTCTGAGCGACGAAATCGCCGGTCTGCTAGCTGATTACGAGATCCTCAAGGCGACCGAGGAGGGTATTCGTGTGCCCACTCATTGCCTATATCCTTCTTTCGAGCCGGTGGATGTTTTTGTCAGCAAGAAGCGTGATGGTTTCGAAGTCCACGATTCCGGCAACGCATATCGCTCAGCGTGGGCACACGGGCGTGATCCTCGACTGATTGCCAACGTCATGGAAGAGCAGGCGGCGCGCTTCAATCTGACTGAGCGAGGCAATGTCCTTGTGGCTCGTGTTTCAGACAAAGAATGGCTTACGGCGGCTATCCTAGCTGTAGCAAACGCTTCCGCTGCGACCGCGAATGCCGCTGTAGCAAAGTTTGTGGCTGCCGCAGAAACATCTCTCAAGGAGCGGATAGGCCGTATTCTTGAGAAGACAGTCCCGAAGGATATGCCTACGGAGGAGAGATTCAGTTTGCGCGGCAAGAGCGGCAAGCAGCATGTTTTTGATTTTGCGGTTGTAAGGCGTGACGCCGCGCCGATCTTGCTTATTGATGCTGTCGCGCCGCATCATAACTCGATTGCTGCAAAGTACGTCGCGTTTTCCGACGTGAAGGCTGCGCTCAACGAGCCAAATGAACGCTTCGCGGTGTTTGACCGTGCCCTTGAGCACGATGATGCAGCGCTGATGGAACAAGTTGCTGATCTCGTACCCTTGGCGTCTTTCGCGCAGGGTACACAGAGAGCGTTGAGCTATGAGCGACATCGCAAAGTGTTATGAAATTCTTCGGCCTCATGCTTGGCGCACTCCACGTCAGTCGTAGCGGAGAACGCGGGCGTCTTTTGCCTTAGCGGGCATCGCTTTGGGTGTCTTCGGCGTACCTTTACACCCTAGCCCGATTGCGCACGGCCTTCTGCAGCCGTGAATGCCGCACCGGACGCAACCTCCTGCGCCCGTGACACTGACTCCGCGGCCGCTTCAATCTCAGGCAGATCAGGTGCGCCTCTAGCACCCGCTGGCGCCCACCAGCCCATCCATGTCAAACCGCAAGATCGGTCGAGCGCGACATGCCCCGGAGCGCCTATCTGGTGCCGCCACGGAAGACACGGAATGAAGACGCCACTTGAAAACTACCATGCCCGGATGCAGCGGGTGCTGGACCACATCGACCAGCATCTGGACGGCGATCTGGGCCTGGAAGCGTTGAGCGGCGTCGCGGCGTTCTCGAAATACCATTTCCACCGGCAGTTCACGTCAACCTTCGGCTTGTCCGTGCATCGCTATGTCCAGCTCGCCCGCCTGAAGCGCGCTTCGTACCGGCTTGCCGAGAGCGACGCCCAAAGCGTCACCGACATAGCGATGGATGCCGGTTACGACGCACCGGATGCCTTCGCCCGCGCCTTTCGGCAACGGTTCGGACAATCGCCTTCGTCGTTCCGGAAGTCTCCCGACTGGGGGGCGTGGCTCATGGCCTTCGGGCCGCTCGACAAAGCAAGGACCACGCTCATGCAGATAATCTTCGAACCCGCCGACGTGATGATCCGCGATGTGCCGCCGACGCCGGTGGCGATCATGGAGCATCGCGGCGACCGGGCGACGCTCCAGGACACCATCCAGCGCTTCATCGCCTGGCGCAAGGCGGCCGGGCTCTCGCCCGAGACAAGCCCGACCTTCAACATCTTCCGTTCCGAAAGGGAGCCGGCGAACCCGGCCGATTACAGCATGGATATTTGTGCCGGAACCGACCTGCCGGTAGAAGGCGGGCCGATCGAGGCCGCGCAGATGAAGGCCGGCGTGATCCCCGGCGGACGCTGCGCGGTGCTGCGCTATCCCGGCAACACCAACAATCTCGAGCCCGCAGCGCTCTACCTCTACCGCGAATGGCTTCCGGCCAGCGGCGAGGAGGCGCGCGACTTTCCGATCTATTGCCAGCGGCACTTTTCGTCGAACGGACCGGTGCGCGAAGTGGTGCTTGAGCTGTTTCTGCCGCTGAAATAGCGCGGTGGGGTGGCGGCCTATCTCCGGCCCTGAGCTGGTTGAGCCGACGACCGTGTGAAATCTGATATGGCGCTCCCCCACTCCGTCTCGGCTTCGCCGAGCCACCTCTACCCCCACATTCGTGGGGGAGAGGAAACCAAAGCTTTTGAAGGGCTGCGATCTCGGAGATTGGCATTTCCTCATCCCCCATGAAATGGGGGGTCCGAAGGACGGGCGAGACCCGTGGCTCGCCCCGGCAAGGTGGCTCGGCGAAGCCGAGACGGAGTGGGGGTCAGCGCCGCCATAGGCGATTGGCCCAGCGCGCGGACAAGGCAAGGCTATCCCTAAGCCTGCCCGCGCACAGCCTTCCGCAACCGCGAATGCCGTACCGGAGACGCTGCCTCAGGCCCCGGCGCTATCTCCGCAGCTTCCCCCTCATGCAACCCCACCCGCAGCGCCGCGCCCGCCAGATGGTCGCGCATCGCGGCTTGCGCCCCTTCGGCGTCGCCGGCACGGATCGCTCTCAGGATGCGCTCATGTTCGCCGAGCGTGATGCGGGCCATGTCGTCCGACTTTTGCTGGTTGCCGGCGGCGAGAATGCTTTCGCGCACCCGCTCGGACACGAAGACCAGGAATTGGCCCATGTAGGAATTGCGCGTCGCCTCGGCGACGGTGCGGTGGAATTCGAGGTCGCTGCGCAGCCAGGCGACGCTGCCATAGGGGGCGGCGCGCATGCCGGACAGCGCATCGCCCATGGCTTTGAGATCGGCGTCGCTGCGCCGTTTTGCGGCAAGGGCCGCCGCCTGCACTTCGAGGATGCCACGCAGTTCGAACAGATTGCGAAACGAGTCGGCGCGCTGCAGCGTCTCATGGTCGATGGTCAGCACCGTCGGGTTGTTGCTCTCGACCACGAAGGCGCCGCGCCCCTGCTGCGACCAGATTCGGCCTTCCGAGCGCAGCCGCGCGATCGCCTCGCGCACCACGTTGCGGCTGACCCCGAAAGTGGTTGCCAGCGCCGCCTCGGTCGGCAGCTGGTCACCCGGCTTCAGCCGCCCTTGCGCGATCTCGCGCGAGATGGAACTGGCCACCAGAGTGGAGAGGTGTGGGCCGCGATTGACCTTGTCGAGTTTCAGCGTCATCGCTCACCTATAGTCGACGGCGGGTGCCGGCGCCAGAATGCGGCCGTTGCTGAGAATGTGGCGCGGGTCGAATGCGTCCTTGATGCCGGCGGCGAGGTCGAGCGTCACCGGATCGATGCGGTCGAGGAATGCCTTCTGCTTGACCCGGCCAATGCCGTGCTCGGCGCTGATCGAGCCGCCATAGCGGTCGACGACAGTGAAGATCTCGGCTTCCGCCTGCTCGAACAGATGTTCCATCGCCTCGGTGCCCATGCCTTCCGGCGGCACGACGTTGAGGTGGATGTTGCCGTCGCCGACATGGCCGTAGGTGACAGCCAGGGCGTCGGGCCGGGCTTTCTCCAAGGCGGCCAGCGCATCGGTGACGAAATCGGCAAGCCTGGAGATCGGCACCGACACATCGGTGCGCAGGTAGCGGCCTCCCCTGCCCTGCCGCTCGACCATGATCTCGCGATAAAGCCACAGCCGCTCGCCCTGCGCCCTGGTCGAAGCGATGACGCCGTCCTCGACGATGTCCTCGACGCTGCCGAGAAAATCCAGAAGCATATTGGAGAGGTCGATCAGCCCGCCCGACGACACCTCGATCAGCACGTAGACGGGATAGGGCTGGCTGAGCGGATCGAGAAAATCCTTGCCCTCGCGCATGGTGATCTCGATGCCGCCGCGCAGGATCAGCTCGAAGGCGGTGAGCAAATCGCTGCAATCGCGCCGCGCCCTTGCATAGAGTGCCATCGCGTCCTCGACGGAGCGCAAGCCGACCAGCGCGGTTTCGATCTGCGTCGGCTTGGGGAACAGCTTCAGCGCCGCCGCGGTGACGATGCCGAGCGTGCCCTCCGAGCCGATGAAGATCTGCTTCAGATCATAGCCGCGATTGTCCTTGCGCAGCACTTTCAGCCCGTTCCAGATGCGGCCGTCGGCCAGCACCACTTCCAGGCCAAGCACCAGGTCGCGCGTCATGCCGTAGCGCAGCACGTTGAAGCCGCCGGCATTGGTGGCGACATTGCCGCCGATGCGGCAGCTGCCCTGCGCGCCGAAGGTGATCGGCAGCAGGCAGTCGCTCGCTTCGGCCGCGCGCTTGGCGTCCTCGAGGATGCAGCCGGCCTCGACCACCATGGCAAAGTCGATCGGGCTGATCGAACGGATACGGTTCATGCGCTCCAGCGAGATGACGATCTCGCCGCCATCCGCCGCCACTGCGGCGCCCACGAGCCCGGTCAGGCCGCCTTGCGGCACCACCGGAATGCGCTCGGCATGGCAGAACCGCATCAGCGCCGACATCTCCTCCACCGAAGAGGGCCGCGCCACGGCCAGCGGCCGGCCGAAATGATCGCCCGACCAATCGCGGCTGAAGCGCGCCAGATCCGCTTCATCGGTCAGCTGCCCACCGTTCGGCAGCAGGCCGGCGAGGGCTGCGATCTGCGATGCGGAGGGCGCGGCATTCATGGATTGGCTCTGGGCCCCTTGGCAAAACGACTGGACAAATACCTGCGTTGTCGTGTTATCATACAACCCTGATTTAGAACATCAAGCGAGGCCATTTGCCGTCAAGCGTTCGATGTGGATGATCAGACCCGCAAATCACAGAATTCGGAGGACTCCCCCAATGAGCGACGCCCCGGGCTTTCGCTATATGCACACCATGATCAGGGTGCTCGACCTCGACAAGTCGATCGCCTTCTACACCGAGGTGCTTGGCATGACCCTGCTGCGCCGCGACGACTACCCCGGCGGCAAGTTCACCAACGCCTTTGTCGGCTACGGCCCCGAGGAAAAGGAAGCCGTCGTCGAGCTGACGCTGAACTGGGGCCGCGAGGAGCCCTACGAGATCGGCACCGGCTTCGGCCATCTGGCGCTCGGCGTCAACGACATCTACGCCGTCTGCGCCGAACTGGAAAAGCGCGGCGCCAAGATCCAGCGCAAGCCCGGCCCGATGCAGCACGGCACCACCCACATCGCTTTCGTCGAAGACCCCGACGGCTACAAGATCGAGCTGATCGGCCTCGACACGATGTGATCCGATCGGGCCGGACCGCATCGGCCTCGCGCCGATGCGGTCCCGTCCTGTCCGCGCTTGCCTGGGAGGCGGGATCACTTGATGACCGCGATCTTGCTGCGGTCGATGGTGATGGCGACGGCGGCAATGAGCACGGCGCCGAACACCATGTTTTCCAGGAAAATGTTGACGCCGACAAAGGTCATGCCGATGCGAACGATCGAGATGATCAGCGCGCCGACCGCCGTGCGGGCAACGCCGCCGAGCCCGCCGGTGATCGCCGTGCCGCCGACTATGACGGCGGCGATGGCCGGCAGCAGCAGCTGGTTGGCCAGCACCGGCGAACCGCTCGACAGCCTGGCTGCCAGCACGATGCCGGCGATGGCCGCGAGCATACCCGACGCGGCAAAGGCGATGATCTTGGTGCGGTCGACATTGATGCCCGCGGCCCACGCCGCCGGCTCGCCGGCGCCGACCGCGATCGCCTGGCGGCCGAAGCGCGTGTAGCGCAGCGCCAGAAAGGCGGCGATGCCGATCACCGCCGAAATCAGCACCACCACGGGAATGCCAGCGACAGTGGCGTTGATCCAGGCGGTGTTTTCGCGACCATCCTCCTCGATCGTGATGGCGCGGCCATTGGAGACCCAGAGCGCCAAGCCGGTGACGACGCCGCCGGTGGCGAGCGTCGCGACGAAGGACGGCACGCGCAGCTTGACGTGGACGACGCCGCTCAGGATGCCGAAGGCAAGCCCCGACAGGATCGCCACCGGAAAGGCGGCAAGGCCGAGCGAAGGCAGCAATTGCGCCAGGATGACGCTGGCCAGCGATGCCACCGCCTGGATCGACAAATCGATGCCGCCAAGCAGGATGGCGAAGGTGACGCCGGTCGCCAGGATGAACAGCACGGCAGTGTTGGCAAACAAAAGCGCCACGGTCTCGCCGGTCAGGAAGCCGGGCGCGGCGATCTCGATGATCAAAAGCAGGCCGACCAGCAGCACCAGCGGAATGGCGCCTTGCGTCCACTTGCCCTCGAAAACCCGCCTGATGGAGAACGCTTCATTCATCGGCTCACACCATTGCCCTGAGAAGATCGACCTGGTTCGGCTTGTTGCCCGGGCTGGCATCGAAGCGCGCGGTGATTGCACCATCGCGCATTACCAGCACCTGGTGCGACAGGCCGATCGTTTCCTCCAGCGTGTCGGAAATCAAAAGGATCGCCACGCCTTGCGCGGAGAGGTCGCGCACCAATTCGTAGACCTCTTCCTTGGCGCCGACATCGAGCCCGCGTGTGGGATGGTCGAGCACCAGGATGCGCGAGCCCGCCGTCATCCAGCGCGCCAGCACCACCTTCTGCTGGTTGCCGCCGCTGAGCTTGCGGCAGGCGGCATCGGGGCCGGGCGCCTTGATGCGCAGCCGCTTGATCCAGTCGGCGGCAAGCCGGCGCTCCTTGCCATAATCGATGGCGCCATGGCGCATGACGCTGGAGAGATCGGCCAGCGAAATGTTCTCCGCGATCGACAGGAACATCACCAGCCCTTCGAGCCGGCGCTCGCGCGGGACATAGCCGACGCCCTTGCGCACCGCCGGCTCCGGCGAGGAGAAGCGCACGGCATCGCCGGCGATTTTCATCTCGCCGGCATCATGCTGGACGAAGCCGCCAACGGTGCGCGTCACCTCCTCGCGGCCGGAGCCGACAACGCCGGCAATGCCGACGATCTCGCCGGCCCGGATCGAGAGATCGACGCCGTGATAGAAACCGTTGGCGCCAAGCCCCTTGGCCTCGACCATCACGATATCGCGCGGCGCCAGCTGGCGGGCCTCGCGGAAATATTCGGCCTGCAGGCCGCGCCCGACCATGATCTCGTGCAGCTCCGGCGCGGTGACTTCGGCTGCACGATGTTCGGCAACGACGGCGCCATCCTTCATCGTGTAGACGCGGTCGGAGATATTGAGCACCTCGTCGAGGCGGTGCGAGACGAAGACGAAGCTGGCGCGGGATTTGAGCGAGCGCACCCGCGCGAACAGCACCTCGATGTCGGCGGCGTTGAGCACCGAGGTCGGCTCGTCGAGCAGGATCAGCAACTGCCGCTCGACCACTTCCTCCAGGGTCAGCGCCTTGGCGAGCTCGACCATCTGGCGCGCCGCGAAGGTGAGTTCGGAGGTGCGCGCGGTGACGTCGATGTCGATGCCGATCTTGGCCAGTTGCCGCCGCGCCGCCGCGTTCATGGCGCGCCAATTGACGAGGCCGAAGCGGGTGAAGCGGTCCTCTCCGCCGAGATAGATGTTTTCGGCAACCGTCAGGTTCAGCACCAGCGACTGCTCCTGGAACACCATGCCGATGCCATGCCTGGCCGCATCACGGGCGTTGCGCATGCGCAGCTGTTCGCCATCCAGCGTGAGCGAGCCGCCATCCGGCCGGTAGCCGCCGGCCAGCACCCGCATCAGCGTCGACTTGCCGGCGCCGTTCTCGCCGATCAGCCCGACAACTTCATTGGGCCGCACCTCGATGGAGACGTCGCGCAGCGCCTGGACGCCGGGGAAATTCTTGATGATGTTGGACGCCTGCAGCATGGCGTTCACTTGACGATTTTCAGGCGGACACGGTCGAGCGACAGCGCCACCGCGGCGATGATCATCAGACCCTGCACCGTCTGCTGGATGTAGGGCGAGATGCCGAGCAGGATCATGCCATTGGCAAGCACGGTGACGATCAGCACACCGATCAGCGTGTTGACGACGCCGCCCTCGCCGCCGGTCAAAGCGGTGCCGCCGACGACCACTGCGGTGACCGCTGCAAACAGCCTGCCGTCGCCGATGACGGCGTGCGACTGGCCGAGCTGTGCGGCGGCAAGCACACCGGCAATGCCGAAGAAGAAACCGGCCAGCGCAAAAGCGGTGATGCGCACGCGCACGACATTGACGCCCGAGAGCTTGGCGACATCCTCGTCGCCGCCGATCGCCAATATGTGGCGGCCGAGCTTGGTGTGATACTGGATGACGGTGGCGAGCAGGAACGCGCCGAACGCAACCCAGACCGCCACCGGCAGGCCGAGGAAACGGTGCAAGGCCAGGTCGCGGATCGAGGCGTCGTTCAGCTTGATCGCCGTGCCGCCCAGCATATAGACCGACAGGCCGAGGCCGATGAACCACATGCCGAGCGTGCCCATGAAGGACGGGATGCGCAGCATGGCCTGGACGAGACCGCTGACGAAGCCCATGGCGGTGCCGGCGGCGATGGCAGCGAGCACCGCCCACCAGCCATAGTCGTTGCCGTTGCCGTCATTGGCGGCGAGCAGCACAAGCACCATCGCCGCCACCGAAAGCGTGCCTTCGACTGCGAGGTCGATGCTGCCCATCAGGATGATGAAGGTCAGCCCCATCGCCAGCGTCAGCGGCACGGCGGCGGAATTCGCAAGCCGCACCAGATTGCGCAGCTCGATGAAATTGGGGTTGGCAATGGCGATGAGTACGCAGAGTACAATCAGCACCGCCAGCGGCGCCAGGCTGCGCCAGCGCCTGCCGCCCAGGAATGTCGCGATGCGGCCGGGGAACGGTGTCATGGGCGTCGTCCGCTCGATGTCCGAAACGGACTTCAGGGGTTCTGTATGGATTGTCAAGAAACCGCTTCCCGTCTGCTGGTGACAGCCGTCGCGACAAGGGGATCGCGACGGCTGCGGGAGGAAGCGGGCCGCCAGGGAGTTGCAGCCCACTCCGATGGATCAGGTGCGGATTGCTCCGGTGACCCGGCCCCACAGATCGTTCCAGTCGATCTCGGGCTTCGCATCGACATTGGTCTTGTAATATTCCTCGACATTGTCGTGCGAGATCAGCACCGCCTTGCCGTAGAACTCGCGGTGCTCCGGGGGCTCCTTGGTCGGGTCGAACTTGCCGATCTTGGCGTTGTAGCCGATGGCTAGACCCATGCCGCCCTGCCAGAACGGATCCGAAGTGACCGTGCAGGCGAATTCGCCGGTGCGCACCGCATCGACCGCCGTCTTGATGCCGTCGACGCCGACGATCGGCACCTTGCCGGCGAGATTTTCGGCACGCAACGCTTCCAGAGCGCCCGAGCCCATATCGTCATTGGCCGCCCAGATGCCCTTGATGTCGTCGCCGAAGCGGGTGAGCAGATTGCCCATCAGGTCGAAGGCTTCGGTCGACTTCCAGTTGGCGACCTGGAAGTCGAGCAGCTTGATGTCTGGGTTGGCAGCAAGGGCTGCGTCGAGGCCCTTCTTGCGCTCGATCGCCGCCGTGGTCGAGATCAGGCCGCCGAGCGCTACGATGCCGCCCTTGCCGCCAATGGTCTTGAACAGGATCTCGGCGATGGTCTTGCCGCTGTCGATGCCGTCGAACTCGATATGCGAGACATAGTTCGGGTTGAAATCCTTCGGGTGCAGATCCCCAGGCTTGTTCCACTGCGTCACCACATAGGCGCCGGCCTTGGCGCAGGCCTCGACGATCGGGCGCGCATCGGGCGTGTCGTTGGGATCGGAATTCAGCACCATGTTGCCGCCGGTCTTGGCCAGCATCGCCTTGATGTCGGCAATGCCCTTCTCGCTGTTGCCTTCCGAAACCAGCGTGACGTGTTCCAGCCCGGCCCATTTGGCATACGCTTCCGCGCCGGTCTTCCACACCGCGTGATAGGGGTTGGACAGCGAGCGGATCGACGTCACCAGCGTCGGCTTTTCCTGCGCGCGCAGCACGCTCGGCATCGCGAGTGCCGCCACGCCGGCGGTGGCGCCCATCATCAGCGTGCGCCGGTTGACCGCAAAATTCTTCGTGTCGTTCATACCTCGAAACCTCCCGATTGAATTCTGTTCCGCCCGGCATCTTGCGCAGGGAGCGCGGCCGGGACCTCCTGGTGAGGATCGTCAAGCTCCTCCACTTGTACGACAACCCTTCAACACGATAACCATACCCTTTCTCTTGACGTGGCACAAGCGACTTGAGATCGTCGCGCGCAAGAGGAAGGGGCGGTGATTTTCATCGCCCGCCGGAGCATGATCCCTAGAAGTGGGAACCGGTTTTCTCGGACAAATCGGGAAACCGTTTTGTCCGGAGATCATGCTCCAACAAAGAGAACCCGGGAGTGGAAATGACGGATTACATCATTGTCGGCGGCGGTTCGGCTGGCTGCATTCTGGCCGCCCGGCTGAGCGAGGACCCGGACGTGTCCGTCGTGCTGCTCGAGGCCGGTCCGCCCGACACCGACCGCTACATCCATTTGCCGGTCGGCTTCTTCAAGATGACGTCGGGGCCGCTGATCTGGGGTTATGACACCGCGCCCGGCAAGGAGATCGACGGCCGCACCATGGTCTATCCGCAGGCCCGCGTGCTGGGCGGCGGCTCCTCGATCAACGCCCAGGTGTTCACCCGCGGTTGCCCTGAGGATTATGACGGCTGGGCGACTGAGAATGGCTGTGCCGGCTGGAGCTATGCCGACGTGCTGCCCTACTTCGTCCGCTCCGAGGGCAACGACACTTTTGCCGATGCGCAGCACGGCACTGACGGCCCGCTCGGCGTCTCCAGCGGCGCGCCGCATCCGCTGACCCGCATCTTCGTCAAGGCGGCGCAGCAGGCGGGCCTTCCTTTCCGCGCCGACTTCAACGCCGGTAAGCAGGCGGGCGCCGGCTTCTACCAGACGACGACGCGTCGGGGGAAACGCTCGAGCACGGCGGTCGCCTATCTGAAGCCGGCGCTCGGCCGCAAGAATCTGACGCTACGCACCGACGCCTCGGTCAGCCGCATCGTGGTCGAGAACGGCCGCGCCATCGGTGTAGAGATCATCGTCAATGGCCGCACCGAACTGCTCCGCGCCGAGCGCGAAGTCATCGTCGCCGCCGGCGCCATCGGCTCGCCGAAATTGCTGATGCTGTCCGGCATCGGCCCGGCCGTGCATCTCGGCCAGCACGGCATCGAGGTGGTCCACGATTCCAAAAACGTCGGCCAGAATCTGCACGATCACATGGACGTCGATGTCGTCGCCGAGCTCAACGGACCGCACGGCATCGACCGTTACAAGAAGAAGCGCTGGCAAGCGGTCGCCGGTCTTGAATATGCGCTGTTCGGCAAGGGGCCGGTGGCCTCCAACATTGTAGAGTCCGGCGGCTTCTGGTGGGGCGACCGCGCGGAGAAGACGCCGGACATCCAGTTCCATTTCCTGCCCGGCGCCGGCGTTGAGGAAGGCATCGGCTCGGTTCCCGGCGGCAATGGCTGCACGCTGAACTCCTACCATGTGCGCCCGCGTTCGCGCGGCAGCGTCACGCTCAAGTCCGCGGACCTGCGCGATGCGCCCATCATCGACCCCAACCCGTTCGCCGAGCGCTATGATCTCGAACGCGCCATCGACGGCATCGAGATCAGCCGCGAAATCCTGTCGCAGCCAGCCTTCGCCAGATACATCAGCCGCGAGCATCTGCCCGGCAAGGCGATGCAGGGGCGCTCAGCACTCGAAGCCTTCGCCCGAGAACATGGCCGCAGCGCCTATCACCCAGTCGGCACCTGCCGGATGGGCGGCGATGCCGACAGCGTCGTCGATCCCGAGTTGCGCGTGCGCGGTCTGCAAGGCCTGCGTGTCTGCGACAGCTCGGTCATGCCAAGCATCGTGTCCTCCAACACCAACGCGGCCGTGGTCATGATTGCGGAGAAGGCTGCGGATCTGATTACGGGGCGAACGCTGCCGGTGGCGTAAGCAGGACAATCGCATGTGGTGGCGCCACGCGATTGCCCTGCCTTGAGCACCTGTCGCTGAGCGCATAGCACTCGAACCGCACTAAAAACGACAGCCTCCCGCAGCGCCTTCAACCGACGCTTGCGCAACCCACCAACCGACCGGAAACCCCCGGTTGCGGGCTCGTTGCCGACGCCTGCGCGGGGATGTGAAAGCGCTTTTGCGCCAGTTCCGCGATCACACCATATGAACCGATCCAAGCTCTGCTAGCTTGTGGGCGTGGGACTTGTCCCGCTTTGGCCGGTGCTTCAGGCAACCCCATCCCAACCCCCCGCCCCCTGCGGTACCGGCCATCCCCCTCCCCCTTTTGGCAGGCTTCTCGACCTGCCATCCTCAGCCGTCCCTGCCAACTTCGAGGTCGACGACGAGGCCTGATGCGTGGCATGCAAATCAAGACCATCGGCAGCGTATCGAGGGATTTCACATCGGCTGTCTGGACGACGTCCTGGAGAGCGACAGATCGGGGTCGAGCCGCCTCAGCTCCCGGTTGATGGCCGCCAGGCGCTCCGGTTCGCCTTCCGTGTTGCAGACATTGAGAGTAACGACGCGTAAGCGCATCAACGAACCACCGCCGCGATGCGTTCCAACGTGGTGCGCGAAACGGCTCGGCCATCGGCGCGGTTCGGCTTGCCAAATTCCGCCATGCCGCCCATACACGGCTTGAACAACCGCCCCGAGGGTCCGCGCCCATTTTGCCAAAGGATACTCTCCGATGTCTGTGACGCCGTCCCCCTGGTCAAAGCCGTGACGGCCTCCCTCGCAAGCCTGGGCTGGACGGATTTCTTCGGCGACCAGCTTGAAGCCGATGAGGCAGACCTCGTCCCGACGCGGATCGCCTCGGTGCACCGCGACCGCTTGGCCGGCCTGTCCCGGGCAGGGCCAGTGGATCTGACGCTGCCGGCCAATGCCAACACCGGCGAATACGCCGTCGGCGACTGGGTGCTGGTCGAACCGCATACGCATCTGCTGTGCCGCCGCCTGACCCGCAAGACGGTGCTGGAGCGCCGCACGCAGGGCGGCAGGATCCCGCAGCTGGCCGCGGCCAATGTCGACACGCTGTTCATCGTGACGTCCTGCAATGCCGATTTCAACATCGCCCGGCTCGAGCGCTATCTCGCGCTGGCCAACGAGGCCGGAACGACGCCGGTGATCCTGCTGACCAAGGCCGACACGGCTGATGATGCCGAGGCTTACCAAAGCCAGGCCGCCGCCCTGCAGCGTGGACTGGCCGTGGTGATGCTGAACCCGCGCGTCGCCGATGCCGCAGCGGCGCTTGCTCCCTGGTGTGGCGCAGGGCAGACGGTGGCGCTGGTCGGCTCCTCCGGGGTCGGCAAATCGACGCTGGTCAACACGCTGGCCGGATCGGCGCAGCAATCGCCGCAACAGACGGCGGGCATTCGCGAGCACGATGCCAAGGGTCGCCACACTACCACAGCCAGATCGCTGCACGCCATTGCCGGCGGCGGCTGGGTGATCGACACGCCGGGCATGCGCACGCTGCATGTCAGCGACGTCGCATCCGGCATCGACACGCTGTTTGCCGAAATCACCGAGCTCGCACCGCTGTGCAAGTTCCGCGACTGCACCCATGTCCACGAACCGGGCTGCGCGGTGCAGGCTGCGTTGAAGGCGGGTACGCTCGACCCTGAGCGCCTTGCCCGCTGGCGCAAGCTGTCGGAGGAAAACCAGGGCAACACGCCGGTTCAGAGCGGCCCGCGCGGCAACAAATCTCCTGTCGCGCGCCCGAAGCGGCGTTGAACATCCGGAAAATTCCAGCGAGAGAAATTGGAGGCCTGGCCATGTGCCGGGCCTCCGTGCTTTCACTCTCCGCGCATCGTTGCCTGGAAGGTCGGCAGGTGCTTCTGCTGCGCCTCCAGCATGCGCTCGCGGTAGACGCCGTAGATGACGTCGGTGTCGTGCAGCGTCACGCCGGCAATGGTCGGCGAGGCGAAGACCGGCAGTTCGATGCCGCGCTTGGCGAGCTGCTCGGCCGTGCGCGCGATCAGCTCATGCGCCAGGATCATGGCAAGCACCGTCGATGAGCCCGACACCGGCCGGCTCCAGCCCTCGACCGGCACGATGGCGTCCTCGATCGGCGAACAGGTGTCGATGACGAGGTCGGCGGCATCCGCCAGCCGCTTGCCGGAGGAGTGCGTCGCCGGCTTGTCCAGATTGTTCTTGCTGGTGACCGCGACGACGAAGATGCCGCGCTTCCTGGCGTAGAGCGCGGTGTCGATGCCCGACGAGTTGCGGCCGCTATGGCCGAAGATGATGATGGAATCGCCCTTGTTGAGCGGCTGGTGGTCGAGGAATTTTTCGGCGTATCTTTCCGTACGCTCCAGCCACAAAAGCTCGCGCACGCCGCCGGCGCCGAGCACATTGTGCCACATCACGCGCGGGTCGGTCAGCGGGTTGAAGCCGACATAGCTGCCATAGCGCGGAAACACTTCCTGCACCGGCAGCACCGAATGGCCGGAGCCATAGAGATGCACCAGCCCGCCGCCCTCGAGGGAGTCGGCAAAGCGGCTGGCGGCCTGTGCAAAGGCCTCTTCATTGGCTTTCGCAGCCTGGTCGATGAGGGCGGCGAGACGGTGGATGTAGAGATCGGACACGTGGGTACTCCTGTTTGCTGTGTCGGTCTGGAATGGATCAGCTTCTCGGGTTCAGCGGCACGCGTCCGGCGCGCAGCGTCGAGCGGATTTCGTAGCGGTCGCCGCGCATGATCGAGACGGTGAATTCGAACGGGCCGCGCTCGTCGGTGGTGATGCGTTCGACGACGAAGGCCGGGCTGCCGACGGCGAGGTCGAGCAGTTCGGCGTCCGCCGCGCCGACCGCGCCGACCCGGTAGTTCTCCCGCGCGGCCACCGGCACGATCCCGTAATGGCGCTCCAGCGCCTCGTAGAGCGAGCCCTGCAGCAGGCCGGCATCGAGGAAGCCCGGCACGCGCACCGCCGACAGCTGCGCCGTCTGGATGCCGATCGGCTCGTTGTTGCCGAGCCGCAGCCTGCGAATGCGCACCACCGGATCGCCCTCTTCGATCTCCAGCGCGCCGGCAGCCGCCGCGTTGGCGGTGGTCAGGCTGCAGTCGAGCAGACGCGAGCCCGCGACCACGCCCATATTGCCCATCTCCTGGGTAAAGCTGGTCAGCTCACGCGTGCCGGCGACCAGCGTGGTCGAGCGCACGAACGTGCCGCGGCCATGTTCGCGCCTGAGCAGCCCGGCCTCCTCGAGATTGCGCAGCGCGTGGCGCAGCGTGATACGGCTGACGCCGAACAGGGCGCACAGCCTGTCCTCCGCCGGGATCTGGTCGCCCGTTGCCCATTCGCCGCTCTTGACGATGGCGCGGATCGCCTCTTCGACCTGATACCAGAGCGGCTCCGGCCGTCTGCGGTCCGGCTGCTGAAAGCTTGCTTCGCTCATCGCACCTGCCTCCACCCTTGCCCCACACCGCCGGCCAGCGCCGCGCCGACAAGACCGGCGCGGGAGCCGAATTGACCGGACTTGATTTCGATGCCGCGCAGATGCGGCGGCAGCTGGCGCCGCAGCGCCGCAAGCAGCGGCGGCCGGATCACGTCCATCGCATCGGCCAGCCCACCTGAGATCAGCACCGCCTGTGGATCGAGCAGCGCGACGGCGCCGGCAAGCGCGGTGCCGAGCTGGCGTGCCGGCAGTTCAAGCAAGGTGAGTGCGGCGAGTTCGCCGGCCTGGGCAGCGGCGATCAGTTGGCGGCCGTCGGCCAGCCCGATCTGGCCGGCAAGGCCATCGAGCGCGCGACCGGAAGCGACACGCTCCAGCCAGCCGCTGCGCTCTTCACCATGATCCCTCACGTCGGCGCAGGCCCAGCCGAACGAGCAGGCGCCGCCATGCGCGCCGGCAACGATACGGCCATTGGCCAGCACCGCCGAACCGATGCCGGTGCCGATGGCAAGCAGTATCGCATCCGACATGTTCTTCGCGCTGCCTTCGACGGCCTCGGCCAGCAGCGCGATCTGCGCGTCATTGCCGAGCGCTACGCGCAGTTTGGGAAACAGCGTCTGGATGTCGACGCCGTCGACGAACGGCAGGTTCGGAATCCAGCGGCAGACCGGGCCCTCGACCAGTCCCGGCACCGCGATGCCAAGCGCTTCGACCGACCCGGCCTCCGCGCACAGCGCGTTGATGCGGGCGGTGAAGGCATCAAGGGTTGCCGGCGCCGGCTCGCTGCCAAGCATCTCCAGCGCGTTGACGTCGCCGGTGGAGATGGCGGCGCGCAGATTGGTACCGCCGAGATCGATGGCGAGTACCCGCGTCATCGACCGGACCCTTTGCCGAAGGGGAGCGAGAACAGGCCGCTGCCGGCATTCCACGAATGCGACGCCGCCGTGAAGGCTTGCGCATGGCGCGTGCCGCGCAGGCAGCCGCGCAGCCGGTAGAGCGAACTGTAATAGTCGACATAGGGGAAGCTGCTCAGCCCGCGCGCCAGTTCATACTCCATGACCGCGTCGCGCCAGGCCTCGAACCCGTCGCTGACATCGACGAGATGCTCGGGCCGGAATCCGTCATCGTCCTCCCAGTTCTCGCCGAACAGAAGCAGTTGCGGCGTGTGCGCCGGATGGTCGCTGGCAACGGTCGGCAGTCCGGCGAAGAAGATGCCGGTCTTCGTCAAATGCGCGGCGGCGCGATGGTCCTTGTGCCAGCTGCCGTGCCAATGGGTGATGACGATCTCGGGTTTCAGCTCGCGAATGATGTCGCTCACTTCGAGCGCCGTCTGATCGTCTGTAGGTAGGAAGCCGTCGCGCAGGCCAAAGCCACGCATGGTGACGCCGAGCCGCGCCGCCGCGCTGCCCGCTTCCTCTTCCTTCTGCAAGCAATAATGCGCGGGAACCAGGTACGGATGGCCCTGCTCACCCATGGTCAGATGCAGGAAGGTCACGGCGGCACCGCGCTTGACGGCGGCGGCGGCCAGCGGTCCGGCCATCACCTCGGCATCGAAGGCGTGCGCGCCGACCACCAGGATGGATTTCGCGGCGTAGATCCTGTCTTCGATCATTTCATGCTTCCTCCGGTGCCGACCCCTTCGCGAATCTGGCGGGCCAGCAAACAATACATGATCAGGATGGGCGCCATGGAGATCGCCAGCGAGGCGAACACCAGGACCCAGTCGGTGCGGAACTGGCCGACGAAGACGCTGATCGCCAGCGGCACCGTCTTGTAGCGGTCGTCGAAGATGAAGATCAGCGGGAAGAAGAAATCGTTCCACACCGCGATCGCGGTGAAGATGGCCACGATCGACACCGCCGGCTTGACCATCGGCAGGATGATCTGGAACAGGATGCGCACCTCGCCGGCGCCGTCCATGCGCGCCGCCTCGTCCAACTCGGAGGGCAAGACGCGCATGAAATTGGCGAAGATGAACACGGCGAAGGGAATGCGGATCGCCGAATAGACCAGGATCAGCCCGGTCAGCGAATCCAGCAGGCCAAGATTGCGCATCAGCGTGAACAGTTCGACCGAGGCGAGCCGGATCGGCAGCATGATGCCTGACAGGAACAGGCCGAGCATGATGGCATTCCAGCCGAGTCTGTATCGGCTGAGCGGATAGGCGGCCATGGCCGAGACGACGATGGTGAGGATGACAGCGCCGCCGGTGACGATCAGGCTGTTGATGAAATTCTGGCCGAGATCGGCGCGCGTCCAGGCGTTGACGAAATTATCGAAGGCAAAGCTTTGCGGCAGGCCGAGCCTGTTGTCGTAGATCTCGGCCGTGGTCTTGAAACAGGAGACGATGAGGATGTAGAGCGGCAACAGCACAGCCGCCGTCCATACGATCAGCACCGTCCAGCCGGGCAGCCGCGCCAGTTGCCGAGAGATGGCCGGCCTTTGCGAAATCGCCAGCGCGCTCATAGCTGCACCGTGCGGCGGTCGAAGAAGCGCAGCATCATGAGCGTGCCGATGCTGAGGATCAAGAACAGCATGGTGCCGAGCGCCAGCGCCAGACCGATATCAGTGATGCCGACAGCGCCTTCCGCGCCGAAGGCCAGCCGGTAGAAGTAGGTCACCAGCGTGTCGGTCGAATAGGCCGGATTGCCCTGCACGCCCTGCATGACATAGACGATGTCGAACTGGTTGAAGGTGTTGATGAACGACAGCGTCGTCAGCGTGCCCAGCGCCGGCATCAGCAGCGGCAGCGCGATCGAGAACAGCATGCGCGCATTGCCGGCGCCGTCAAGTTTTGCCGCCTCGAAAATCTGGCCGGAAATCTGCCGCAGACCTGCCGTGTAGATCAGCACCGGCAGGCCCATCCAGTTCCAGGCATCGACGGCGATCAGCATGGCGAGCGCGGTGTGGCTGTTGCCGAGCACGGTCAGGCTGCCCTGGTGCAGGCCAAGCCCGTTCAGCGCCCATTCGACGACGCCGCCCGGTGCCAAAAGCAACCGCCACAGCGCGCCGACGATGACCGGGCTCAGCACCGCCGGAAAGAAGAACACCGACTGGAAGAACGCAGCACCCCTGTCGCGCAGGAACAGCAGCCAGGCGAACAAAAGCCCGATTCCGTTCTGGAACAGCATGATGCCGAAGAACCAGGCGGTGTTGTGCCACAGCGCGCCGTAGAGCCGCGCGCCGCTGGGGAAAACGAACAGCCTTGAGAAATTCGACAGGCCGGCGAACTCGACCATGCGCAGCCCCTTCCAGACGAAGAAGCTGCCCCAGAGCGACATCCCCAGGGGATAGAGGACGAACAGCGCATAGACCGCCAGCGCCGGCAGGGTGAACAGCACGGCCATGCGCTGCTGCGTGCGGCGAAGGCTGCTGGTGCGGCGAAGGGTGCTCATGCGCTTTTCTGGTCCGTGAGAGGCGCGGCCGCTTTGCGACCGGCCGCGCCTACTGCTTCGGCTTGAACCAGGTGGCGACTGCGGCCTGCATGTCGGCCGCCAGCTTCTCCGGCGCGATGTTGCCTTCGACCATGTCGATGATCTCCGACTGCAGCACCGAAGACGCCGTCGGCGACTGCCAGCGGAAGCCGACCAGCGTCAGATAGGGCGTCGAATTCTTCGCCATCTCCATCATCGAGGCCAGCACTGGATCCTTCACCGTCACATCCGTGCGGGCCGGCGGCCAGCCGAGCTCGTCGGCGAACATCTGCGCGAACTCTGCCGAAGCCATGAAGCCCAGCACCTTGGTCGCGGCTTCCTTGTTCTGGCTCTCGGAGACCAGGCCATAGGAGCCGTCGGAAAAGGCCGAGGTGTAGAGTTTTGCCCCGGCATCGTCGGCGGGGAACGGGAAGATCGAGAATTTCAGCTTCGGGTTCTGCGCCTTGAAGCTGCCGTTCTCGAACGAACCGCCGAGGAACATCGCCGCCTTGCCGCCGATGAACTGCTGCGTGGCGGTGGTGTAGTCGATGCCGGCGAAGCCGTCGGGGAAATACGGCTTCAGCTCGGCGAAGCGCTTCAGCGCCGCCACATAGCGCGGATCCTGGAAGGTCGCCTTGCCGCTCATCATCTCGTCGTAGAAATCAGGACCATAGATGGTCGGGCCGACCGCGCCGACGGCGATCTCCAGCTCCCAGGCCGAGCCGTTGGCGCCACCGGTGGCGATCGGCGTGATGCCGGCCGCCTTCAGCTTCTCGCAGACAGCGGTGAAATCCTTGTAGGTCTTGGGGATCTCGATGCCCTGGGCGGTGAAAATATCCTGGTTGTAGAAGACGCCCATCATCGGCACCGAGTAGGGCACGCCATAGAGCTTGCCGTCGCTGCGGCCGCGCGCGCCGCCAAGCGCCGCGTCCTCCATGTTCTTCAGCTCCGGCACGCTGTCGTCCAGCGCGTCGAGATAGCCGGCCTCGACGAAGGGCTGCAATTCGCCATAGGCCTTGAGCTGCGCGATGTCGGGCCCGCGCCCGCCGCGCAGCGCCGTGCTCAGCCGGTTCTGGTAGTCGGCATCCGGCGTGAACTGAATGGCGACCTTGATGCCGGGATTCTTCGCCTCGAAGGCATCGAAGATGCGGCGCATCGCCGCCTCGTCCTCGGTGCGCCAGCTCCACAGCGTCACCGTGCTGTCGGCGGCTCGCGCCGGCAATGAGGCAAAGACGCCGGCGCAGGCGGCGGCAAGGCCGCCGATCAGCCTAAGCGCTGCGCGCCGGTGAAGTGAAAGCATGCTCATTGCCAGTCTCCCATTGTTCTCTGTGCTTGGCGTCCCGCGGCGTTCCCGTGCCGTGAGAAGCCATTGGTTCGGCAAAAGTCATTATAATGACATAGCGGTATTCGCAAGAGGTCTGCTGCGCCTCAGGAATGGCGGCGTTTGGCCCCCTCGCGACATTGCAGTACCCGCAACTGTTTGTTACATAACGACAAATACCCACATTCCAGCGCCGCAAAGAAATCTGTGACCGTACCATGTGAGACTTTTTCGCCAGCAAGCCCTTGCGTCGCCGCGCTGACTTGTCATAACCTCATGCGAACCAATAGGGAGGATGAGGAATGTCGTTTGCCTGGACGTCGAAACTGGCACTGGCCGCAGGCCTCGCCATCCTGCCCGCCACGGCCTGGGCGCAGTCGGTCAACATCTCCTATCTCACCCACTGGTCGCCGGAGACGGTCGCGCTGCTGGAAGCGGCGGCCAAGGATTATGCCAAGACCAATCCGGATGTCAGCGTCACCGTGCGCGCCGTCCCCTTCGGCGACCTCCTGACCACGCTGCGCTCGCAAGGCGGCGGCGCGGACGGCCCGACGATCGGCGGCATCTACGATCTCTGGTTGCCGGAACTGGCGCGCGACAAGCTGGTCGCGCCCGCCCCCGATGCGGTGGCCAGCGAGGTCAAGGCCGCATGGCCGGCGGGCATCACCAGCGCCGCCTCGGTCGGCGGCACGCTCTACGGCATCCCCAACGAAATCGACGTCTATGCGCTGAACTACAACAAGGCGCTGTTCAAGCAGGCCGGCATCGCGGCGCCACCCAAGACCTGGGACGAGTTCAAGGATGCGGCCAAGAAGCTGACCAACCAGGATGCGGGACAGCAAGGCTTCGGCATGATCAACTCCTGGGCGGCCGGCGTCGTCCACCCCTTCGCCTCGCTGCTGGTCTCCAATGGCGGCGACCTGGTCAAGGACGGCAAGCCGGTGCTCGACAGCCCGCAGGCCGCGGAGACTTTCCAGCTCTATGAAGACCTGATCAAGTCGGGCGCCAGCGTGCCGTCGATGGCGACAGCCGACGCCAACACCACCGGCCCCTTCCTCGACAATTTCGTCTCCGGCAAGACCGGCATGATCATCATGGCCAATTGGTGGGAGAGCGCGCTGAAGGCCGGCATGGGCGACAGATTCGCCGACATTGCAACGGCGCCGATTCCCGTCGGCCCGAGCGGCGACAAGCCGCATTCGATCTCCTACTCCTGGATGACCGTGGTCAACGCCAATGCAGGTGCCGCCGAGCAGAAGGCGGCGTGGGACTTCCTCGCCTGGCTGAACAATCCAAAGTCCGGCAAGAACGGCGCTTCCGCGATGTCGGATATCCTCATGTCGATGGGCATCCTGCCCTCACGCCTCTCCGACATCGAGGCGCACAAGGACAAGCTCGGCTCGGAATTCCTCTCCGGCTATGTCAGCGTGCTCACCGACGCCAAGCCGTTCCCGGTGGTGCCGGGCGGCCAGGAATTCTCGGAATCGCTGCAGCAGACGCTCGAGGCGTTGCAGTATGGCCAGGTCTCGGCCAAGGATGCGCAGGCGACGGCGCAGGCCGACGCCATTTCGATCCTGGAGCGCGCCGCCAAATAATGATTCAGAGGTACCGTGCCTCGGCGGGCATCATGCTGGCGCCCGCCGTGACGCTGATCGGCATCTTCGTCCTGTTGCCAATGCTGCTCACCGTCTGGCTGTCGTTCCAGGACTGGTCGACGCAGACACCGTTTTCCAGCGCCGGCTTCGTCGGCGTCGACAATTTCCGCGAGATTTTTGGGGTCTCCTCGGTCGGCCGCGATTTCAAGGCCGCGCTCGCCAACACAGCCGTCTACACCGCGCTCTCCGTCGTCCTCATCCTGCCTCTGTCGGTGGCCTTCGGCCTGATGGTTTACCAGCGCGACGTCGCCGGCGGCACGGCGCTGCGCACGGTGCTGTTTGCCACCTACATGGTGCCGATGATCGCTGTCGCGCTGGTGTGGTCGAAACTCTATTCGCCGAGCGAAGGCCCTCTCAACCAGATGCTCGGCCTTATCGGCATCGGCCCGCAGCCTTTCCTGTCGTCGCCGCGCTCGGCGCTGATCTCGATCGTCTTCCTCAATGTCTGGCAGCAGGTCGGCTATTTCACCGTGCTGGCGATCGCCGGACTGACGCAAATCCCCGGCAGCCTGTATGAAGCAGCAAAGCTCGACGGCGCCAACCGTTTCGAGCAGTTCCGCTTCATCACCCTGCCGCTGATACGGCGCACGCTTCTGTTCAGCGCCGTCATCGCCATCATTAACGCCGTGCAGGTGTTCGAGCCGGTTGCCCTGATCACGCAGGGCGGGCCGGTCGGCTCGACCAATGTGCTGACCTACCACATCCGCCGCGTCGGCATCGAGCGTGCGCAGGGTGGACTGGGTTCGGCCATGGCGGTGATGCTGATGCTTTCGCTGATTGTCGTCGTCTGCGCGCTGTTTGCCTTCGCCAACCGGAAGAACGACGAATGAGCGCGGGATCGTCGAGCCGGCTGTCGCGCCGGCGCCCGTCGGGCCGCAAGGCGCTGCTGGCGACGCTGATGCTGCTGGTCGCCGTCGCCTCGGCCTTCCCGCTGGTATGGATGGTGCTGTCGAGCCTCAAGACGCCGGCCGAGAGCATGCAGGTGCCGCCGGTGTGGATCCCCCTTACGCCGAGCTTCGACGCCTATGAGAAGGTGTCGGGCGTGGTCAATGTCGGCCGCTCGATGTGGAATTCCCTGGTCATCGCCTCGATCACCACCGCCGGCATCCTGCTGACCAGCATGATGGCCGGCTACGCCTTCGCCAAATACCACTTCCCCGCCAAGTCGCTGCTGTTCTCTGTGCTGATCGCCACCATGTTCCTGCCGCCGATCGTGACGCTGATCCCGCTCTATCGCCTGGTCGGCTCGATCGGCCTCAACGCCAGCCTCGCCGGCATCATCGTGCCCAATCTCGCCAATGCTTTCGGCATCTTCCTGATGCGCCAGTTCATCTCCGGCGTTCCCGACGAGCTCATCGACGCCGCGCGCATGGACGGCGCCTCGGAGTTCTTGATCCTCTACAAGATCGTCGCGCCCAGCATCGCCCCCGCAATCGCGGCTCTGGCCCTCTTCGCCTTCGTCTACCACTGGAACAGCTATCTGTGGCCGCTGACCGTGCTGCAGGGCAATGCCGACGCCTATCCGATCGTCATCAGCCTGAGCCGCCTGCTCAGCTACAACAGAGGTGCGGTCAACACCGGCCTGGTGATGGCCGGCGCGACGCTGGCCGTGCTGCCGCCGCTCATCCTGTTCGTCTTCCTGCAGCGCTTCTTCGTCGATTCCATCGTCGGCTCGGCGATCAAGGGATAGCTCGCCTCACCCGAACCTTGCCGCCGTCCAAGCCCCACCCGCAGCATTCGACTCCACCGCCGCCGCCACAAACTTCACCCCGCGCGCGCCATCGACGACATCGGGCACCTGTGCCGCGCGCGCCGGATCAACCGTCCCGCCCGAACGGTGCGCGCGAATGATATCGGCGGCGTCGCGGTAGAAATTGGCGAAGGCCTCGATATAGCCTTCCGGATGCGCCGCCGGCATGCGCGACACGCGTTGGCTTTCCGCCGTCGAGCCATGGCCGCCGCGCACCAAAGTGCGGGTTTCCTCGCCATGGATGGAGAAGCGCAGTTCCTCCGGCCGCCCGCCCGACCATTCGAGCCCGGCTTTGTCGCCATAGATGCGCACGGAGAGATCATTGTAGTGGCCGGGCGAGGTCTGGCTGGCCAGGATCGTGCCGCGCGCGCCGCCGGTCCAGCGCAGCAGCACATGTGCATTGTCGTCGAGCCGACGTCCCGGCACGGCGGTGAACAGATCCGCCGACACCGCCTCGGCCTCGCAGCCGGAGATATAGCTCGCCAGGTTGAAGGCGTGCACGCCGATATCGGCCAGCACCGCCGACTGCCCGGCGCGCGCCGGATCGGTGCGCCACTCCGCCTGCTTCTGGCCGTCGGCGTCGATCGGTTTGGTCAGCCAGTCCTGGATGTAGGCGCCGTGCACGGAAACGATCCGCCCAAGCGCACCCGCCGCCACCATCTCGCGCGCCTGGCGGACCATGGCGTAGCCGGTGTTGTTGAGGGTGACGACAAAGCGGCGCTTCTTCGCCTTCGCCAGCGCCACCAGCGCCTCAGCGTCGGCCAGCGTCGTCGACAGCGGCTTGTCGCAGATCACGTCGATGCCGGCCTCGAGAAAGGCCGTGGCAATCGGCGCGTGCAGATGGTTGGGCGTGACGATGACAACCGCCTCGATACCATCCGGCCGCGCGGCTTCGGCCTGCGCCATCTCGCGATAGTCGGCGTAGCTGCGCTCGGGCGCGATGCCGATCTCGGCGGCCGAGGCGGCGGCGTTCTCCGGGTCCGACGACAGCGCGCCGGCGACCAGTACGATCTGGTCGTCCAGGCGCATGGCGAGCCGATGCACGGCGCCGATAAAGGCATTGCGCCCGCCGCCGACCATGCCGACCCTGAGCCGCTTGCCCGCCGATCCGTCCGATGTTGCGTAGACCATTTCAAACTCCTCCACCTGTGGCTTCGTCATCCTGGGGCGTAGCAAGGAGCGCAGCGACGCAGCGCAGACCCCAGGATCCATGCCGTGACATCAGAGCGATGCTACGGTGCAGAACCTTCTCGTCCGCTGCATTCCTCGACCATCGTCACGGCATGGATCCTAGGGTCTCCGCGACGGAGCTTCGCTCCTGCTTCGCCCTAGGATGACGACGTTGGGAAACCGCACCCCTTTCGAACGCGATTTCCAATTTTCATATTGTAAAACGATCGTACCGCGCTAGCCTGAAATCATGGGTGGGGCAAGCAAGGCATCCGGGCGATCGAGCACCGACGAGGCGGCGACGCGCAAGCGCGGGCGCTCTCTGGCGGCGCTCGGCTACATCCAGCCGCAGACCTACGAGGAGCTGCGCGCCGTGCTGTCGTCGGGCACGGTGCATTTCCCCAAGCGGCTGCGCCAGGTGGCGATCTTCCTGTGGCAGCATCCGAGCGATGTCGCGCTCGGCACCATCGCGCAGGTGGCGGCACAGGCCGGCGTGCAGCCCTCGACGCTGGTACGCTTTGCGCAGATCTTCGGCTATTCCGGCTTTTCCGATTTCCAGGGCCTGTTCAAGGAGCACATCAAGGGATCGTGGCCGGAAGGGCGCGGCGAGCCGCGCACCGAGACGGAGCCCAATCTGCATTTCCTGCACGGCATGGTCGGGGCATCGCAGGCCTCGCTTGGCCGCATCGAAGCCGGCTTCGACGTCGCGAGTTTCGACAAGATGGTAACGCTGCTGGCGGCCGCCGAGCTGATCTATGTCATCGGCTCCAAGCGCGCCTTTCCGGTCACCGCCTATCTCTCCCTGACACTGTCGCAGCAGGGCGTGCGCAATGTGCTGGTCGACAATGTCGGCTCCTCCGCACTCGACCAGATCGGCTGCATCAGCGGCCGGGATGCCGTGCTCGCTGTCTCGTTTAGCCCCTACAATTCGATCACGCCCGATCTCGTCGCGGTGGCGCATGAGCGCAAGGCGCGTATCGTCACCGTCACCGACAGCACCTTCAGCCCGCTGATCCCGCTCTCGGACAGCTGGCTGGAAGTGGTGGAATCCGACTTTGCCGGCTTCCGCTCACTGGCGGCCTCGCTCGCCGTTGGGATGGCGCTGGTCCATGGCGTGGCGGCGCGGCGCGGCGAATGAGGCATCACTGGTCCAATTGACTATCGGGAATTGTCGTTCCATATTTCTCAAAATAGAAACTTTATTCCCGGGAGGAGGAATGGAGATCCGGCTTGACGGCAAGGTGGCTCTGGTCACCGGGTCGACGCAAGGCATTGGCCGCGCCATTGCCGAGACGCTGGCGCGTTCCGGTGCCGCCGGGCTGTTGGTCACCGGGCGCGAGAGGGCGCGTGGCGAGGCCGTGGCGGCCGAGCTTTCGCAATTGGGCACGCCGACCATCTTCGTCACCGCCGACCTTGCCGATGCTGACGCCCCCACCCTTCTGGCGCAGGCCTGCATCGAGCGCTTCGGCCGCATCGATGCGCTGGTCAACGCCGCCGGCCTGACCGATCGCGCCTCTTTCCTCGACGCCAGCCTCGACGATTGGGCGGCGCTGTTTGCCGTCAACACGCGCGCGCCGTTCTTCCTGATGCAGGCGGCGATTGCCGACATGAAGCAGCGCGGACAGGGCGGCGCCATTCTCAACATCCTGTCGATCAACGCCCATTGCGGTTCGCCGGAACTCGCCGTCTATTCCGCCACCAAGGGCGCGCTGGCGACGCTGACCAGGAACGCCGCCAACGCCCACCGTTTCGATCGCATCCGCGTCAACGGCATCAATGTCGGCTGGACCGACACGCCGGCCGAACGCATCATGCAGGCGGAGACATTGGGCAACGGCCCCGGCTGGCTCGACAAGGCCAATGCCGCGCAGCCTTTCGGCCGGCTGCTGACGCCGGACGACATCGCCAGCCTCGCCGTCTTCCTGCTGTCCGACGCGGCCGGCCCGATGACCGGCGCGGTCATCGACCAGGAGCAGGCGGTGATCGGGGCGAACCGGTGAGCGCTTCCACCGAAACGCTTGGGCCGGCGCTGCTCGATCGCTTGCCGGCATCGGTGCAGACACCGTCCTACGATCGCACCGTGCTTGCCGCAGGGATGGCGCATCTCGGCGTCGGCGCCTTCCACCGCTGCCACCAGGCCGAATACACCGACGATCTCATCTCGCTGCGCTTCGACCGCTGGGGCATCGTCGGCATCAACATCCGTCCGCCCAGCCTTGCCGACACGCTGGGACGGCAGGGCGGGCTGTACACAAGGCTGATCCGCGAGAACAGCCATATCGAGGCACGTGTGATCGGCAGCATCGTCCGGGTGGTCGACAGCCAGGAGAGTGCCGCACCGGCGCTGGGTGTGCTGATCTCACCCGATATCGAGCTGGTGACGATGACGGTGACCGAAAAAGGCTATTGCCACGTCCCGTCCAGCGGCGAACTCGACCTTGGCCATCCCGATATCGTCCACGACCTCGCCAACCCCGAGACGCCTCGCAGCGTCCCCGGCCTGCTGGTGCGGGCGCTGGAGCAGCGCAGGGCCACAAATGGGCGGCCGCTGACACTGCTGTCCTGCGACAACATTCCGGCCAATGGCGTTATCCTAGCCAATGTCGTGCAGACCTTCGCCAGGCAGCGCGGCAATGGCTTGGCCGCATGGATCGCAGCCAATTCCGCCTTCCCTTCGTCAATGGTCGACCGCATCGCGCCGGCGGTAACGCAAGATGACCTCGACAGTGTCGAGCAATGGTTCGGCTACCACGATGCCGCCGTCGCTGTCGGTGAGCCGTTCCGGCAGTGGGTGATCGAGGAAAAATTCGCCGGCCGCATGCCGCGCTGGGATCTGGTCGGCGCCACCTTCGTCGACGACGTCACGCCGTTTGAGCATCTCAAGATGCGGGTGCTGAATGGCGCCCAGACGGCACTCGCCACGCTCGGCGTTCTGGCTGGTCTCGAGCACACATCGGATGCCATGGCCGACCCGCTGCTGTCGGACTTCATCCGGCGCATGCTGGTCGAAGAGACTGTGCCGACGCTGATGCCGGTGCCGGGCATCCTGCCGCTTGCCTATGTCGAGCAGAGTCTTGCCCGGCTGAAGAACACCGCGATCCGCCACCGCAACCACCAGGTCGCAACCGACGGTTCGCAGAAGATCGTCCAGCGCCTGCTCAACCCGATCCGCGACCGGCTCGCAATGGGCCAGAGCATAGGCCTGCTATCGGTGCCGGTCGCCGGCTGGATGGCCTATCTGATCCGGGCCTCGGATCGCTTTGAAAGACGCTGGCCGGTGTCGGACCCCTATGCCGGCAAGGTCGCCGCGATCGCCGATGCGACCGGTCACGATGCCAGCGCGCTGGTGTCCGCCATCCTTGCCATCGACGGGATATTCGACCCCGGCCTTGCCGCCGACGATACGTTCCGCGCGGCCGTCACATCGGCGCTGGGCGACCTGCTGTCGGACGATCCGATGGCGGCTGTCCGGCACAGTCTTGAACAAGATGAGGTCGCGAGGTTGAAGCGATCCAAACAATCGGCATTATAGTCGTCGGGTCTAGGGAGGCAGAATGAAACTTGGAGTGCTTACAGCACCGTTTGCGGAGACGCCGCTTGGCGAGGTCGCCGGCTGGGCGCACTCGGCCGGCTTCGAGGCGCTGGAAATCGCCTGCTGGCCGAAGACCTCCGGCGCGACGCGGCGCTATGCCGGCACCAGCCATATCGATGCCGCTTCCACCTCGGCGGCGCAGGCCAAGGAGATCGTCGCTTCGCTGACGGAGAAGAAGCTGACGGTCTCCGGCCTCGGCTACTATCCCAACCCGTTGCATCCGGACCCCGCCCATCGCGAGGCCGTCATCGGCCATCTGAAGAAGGTCATCGTGCTGGCCGCCAATATGGGCGTGCCGGTGGTCAACACCTTCTGCGGTGGCGATGCCTCGAAGACCGTCGACGTCAACTGGCAGGACGCGCTGAAAGTCTGGCCCGAGACCGTCGCCTATGCGCGCGATCACGGGGTAAAACTCGCCTTCGAGAACTGCCCGATGATCTTCAGTTATGACGAGTGGCCGGGCGGGCACAACATCGCCTATTCGCCCTGCATCTGGCGGCGCATCCTCGAGGCCTGGGGCGGCGAGGTCGGCATGAATTTCGACCCCTCGCACCTGGTCTGGCAAATGATCGACCAGGGCCGTTTCATCCGGGAGTTCGGCCCCTACATGCTGCATGTCCACGCCAAGGATTTGATGATCGATCATGATGGTTTGTATGAGCGCGGAATCCTTTCCGCCGGGATAGGCTGGCAGGTGCCGCGCATGCCGGGATTGGGCGATGTCGACTGGAGCGGCTTCTTCTCCGGCCTTTACCGCGCCGGCTATGACGGCTCGGTCATCATCGAACATGAGGACAGGCGGTTCGAAGGCAGCGACGATGCGGTGAAGCGGGGCTTTCTGCTCGCCCGCGACGTGCTGCGCCCCTTCGTCAAATGACGAGGTGAATGACTTGGTCTGATCCTGCCGAAGGGTCTGGCCCTGAGACGAAAAACAACAATGTGGAGGAGTACTGAGATGAAGAAAATACTGACCATGGTCCCGTTGCTTGCGGGCGCTGCCTTGCTGGCATCGATGGGCGTGTCGTCGGCCGAAGCCAAATATACGATCGGCATTTCCAACACCGTGCAGGGCAATGGCTGGCGCGAGGAAATGGTCTGCGCCATGAAGGCGCAGGCGCTGGCTTCGGGCGAAGTGACGAAGCTCAACATCGCCCACCGCAACACCGATGCCGCCGGCCAGCTCGAAGACATCCGCAATCTGATCAGCGCCAAGGTCGACGCCATCGTCGTCAACCCCGCTGATCCCGCCGGCATCAAGGCGGGCCTGGAAGAAGCCACCAAGGCCGGCATCGTCGTCGTTGCCGTCGACCAGGCGGTGACCGAACCGTCGGCCTACATCATCTCCAACAACCAGGAACAGTATGCCTATCTCGGCGCCAAATGGCTGTTCCAGCAGATGGGCGGCAAGGGCGAAGTGTTCTACATGCGCGGCGCCGCCGGCGCCTCGGCCGATAGCGATCGCGACAAAGGCTTCAAGAAGGCGCTGGCCGAAAACCCCGGCGTGAAGGTGGCGCAGGAAGTCTTCACCGGCTGGCAGCAGGATCAGGCCAAGCAGCAGATGCTGTCGTTCCTGGCCACCGGCACGCCGTTCAACGGCGTGTGGACGTCGGGCATCGACAACGTCATCGTCGACGCGCTGGTCGAATCGCAGGCGCCGCTGGTGCCGGTGGTCGGCGCCGACAATGCCGGCTTCGTCGGCCAGCTGAGCTCGGTGAAAGGTCTCGTCGGTGCAGCCGTCACCAACCCCGGCTCGATCGGCGGCGCGGGCGTGACGCTGGCGCTGCAGATCCTCGATGGCAAGAAGCCGGCGCAGCAGACAGTGCTGGTCGACCCGCAGCTGTGGGACAACGCCACCGACGAAGGCAAGGCCAAGCTGAAGGCAGCCGCCGACCCGTCGCTGAGCCCGGAATGGCCGGTCTCGATCTCGATCCCGGAGTGGACGACCTACACGAAGGACCAGATCGTGGCCTGCAAGGGGCCGGGGGAGTAAGCCTGGTTTGAATGAACTGGCGAGGACGGCGAACGGCCGTCCTCGTCACACAGACTAGCGCTCTACGGCGCCCCCTCTGTCCTGCCGGACATCTCCCCCACAGGTGGGGAGATTGGCTGTCATCTCGGCTTTCGCTAATTTTCTACGTCGCAAGACGAGGGGCGGCGCCGGAACTGCCAATCTCCCCCCAAGTGGGGGAGATGTCCGGCAGGACAGAGGGGGGCGCCGTAGAGCGCCGACATTAGTTTCTGGAACCGTCAATTTTGACAACAAACCATTTGACCACCAGCCCCCTCCTCGACGCCACCGGCGTCGCCAAGAACTACGGCGCGGTTGCAGCGCTTCGCAACGCGTCGCTCTCCGTGCTGCCGGGCGAGGTCCACGCGCTGATGGGCGCCAACGGCGCCGGCAAGTCGACGCTGGTGAAGATCCTGACCGGCGCCATTCCGGCGAACGCCGGCCACATCCTGATCCGCGGCGAAGCGCGCGACATTCGCTCGCCGGCCGCCGCGCGCCGCGCCGGGCTGCTGCCTGTCTACCAGGAGCCGTCGCTGATCCCCGATCTCGACGTTCTCTCCAACCTCAGGCTCACCGGCACGCCGGTCGAGCCGTTCCGCGCCTGGGTGCGCGAGCTCGGCATCACCGACCTCGATCTGCGCGACACCGCGCGCGACATCCCGCTCGCCGTGCTGCGCGTGCTCGACCTTGCGCGGGCGCTCGCCGTCGAGCCCGACGTGCTGCTGCTTGACGAGATGACGGCGGCCCTGCCCGCCAACCTTGCCGAAAGGGTGCTGGAAGTGGTGCGCCGCCAGGGCGATGCCGGCCGCGCCGTGATCTTCATCTCGCACCGCTTCGTCGAAATCTCGGCGCTGTGCGACCGCGCCACCGTGCTGCGGGACGGCGAGACCGTCGGCGTCGTCGACATCGTGCCGGGCGTGGAAGAAAAGATCGTCGAGCTGATGCTCGGCACCCGCATCGTCAAAACCCATGTCGCCGCCCGCAGTGCCGCCGAGAAGGCCGCGCCCGCAGCTGCCCGGCCGCGCATTTCGGTGCGCAATCTCCGCGTCGGAGCCAAGCTCAGCGATGTCTCCTTCGATCTCGCCGACGGCGAAGTCGCCGGCGTCGTCGCGCTCGAAGGCCAGGGCCAGGACGAGTTGTTCGCCGCCCTTGCCGGCTCGATCCGGCCCTCCGGCGGCGCGATCGAAGTCGATGGCCAGCCGGTGAAATTCTCGCATCCGATCGGCGCCATCCGCGCCGGCATTGCCTATGTGCCGGGCGACCGCTCGGAAGCGCTCGCCATGCAGCGCTCGGTGCGTGAAAACATCGCCCTGCCCTTCAGCGCTGCCTTGCGCAACTGGGGCCCGATCAACATGCGACGTGAGCGCGCCACGGTGCTCAGCGCCATCGAGCGGCTGCAGATCGACACCCGCGCGCAAGGCGAGGTGCAGCGCCTGTCCGGCGGCAACCAGCAGAAGGTGACCATCGCCCGCTGGATCGCGGCGGATGCCCGCACCATCCTGTGCTTCGACCCGACGCGCGGCATCGATGTCGGCACCAAGCAGGAGATCTACAAGCTGCTGCGCGAACTCGCCGGCAACGGCAAGTCGGTGCTGTTCTACACCTCGGAACTCGAAGAGGTGCAGCGCGTCTGCGACCGCGTCATCGTCATCTTCGGCGGCCGCCTCGTCGACATTTTTCCGGTCGAGGAGGCCGACGAGCCTGCGCTGATGCGCGCCGCCTACGGCCTGCCGCGCGGCGCCAAGGCCGATATCGGCATATTGGCTGATCCGACCGCGAACACTTCGGCTTCGCCGGAGGCCGCGCCATGAGCCATTTCCTGCGCCGCCAAGGCTGGGTCGTCGGCCTGTTCGCCCTGCTCATCGTCCTGTTCATCGCCACCAGGATCATCCAGCCGGCCTATGGCAGCAATGATTTCGGCTCGCTCGCCCGCGCCGTTCTGCCCTATGCCTTCGCAGTCGCCGCGCAGACGGTGGTCGTCATCGCCGGCGGCATCGATCTGTCGGTCGCCGCCATGATGGCGCTGACCAGCGTCACCGCGGCGTCGATGATGAATGGCGCGAGCGAGGAATACGCGCTGTTCGTGGTGCCCTTCGTGCTCGCCATGGGTTTCGTGCTCGGCGCGCTCAACGGCCTGCTCATCGTCGTCACCCGCGTGCCCGACATTGTCGTCACACTGGCCATGCTGTTCGTGCTGCAGGGGGCAGCGCTATTGGTGCTCGATGCGCCGGGCGGCGGCATCGCCGAATGGCTGAAGGCGCTGATCTCCGGCACCGTGCCGATCCCCGGCCTGCCCGACACCATAGACGCCTGGCTGCCCAAGGCGCTGCTGGTGCTGATCGTGTGCCTCTGCATCATCTGGATACCGCTGCGGCGCTCGCGCCTCGGCCTCTCCATCTACGCCATCGGCTCCAGCGAACTGGCGGCGTTCCGCTCCGGCGTGCCGGTCAAGCGCACTCGCATCATCGCCTATGCGCTGTCCGGCCTGTTCGCCGCCTTTGGCGGCCTGGCGCTGACCATGAGCACCGGCATCGGCGCCCCCATCCCCGGCCCCTATCTGCTCGCCAGCGTCGCCGCCGTGGTGCTGGGCGGCGTCGCGCTCGGCGGCGGCAAGGGCGGCCTGCTCGGCCCGATCGTCGCCGTCTTCGTGTTGCGCCTGGTGCGCACGGATTTGACGCTGCTCGCTATCGACCCGAATGTCACGGCTATTATCGAGGGGCTGATCATGGTGGCGGTGGTGATGTTCGGGGCGTTTATCACGATGCGGGGGCGGCAATGATGGGTGTGCTGTCGCAGAGAGACGTCGGCGTTCCTTCGCGCCCCCCTCTGTCCTGCCGGACATCTCCCCCACGAGGGGGGAGATCGGATGTCGCGACGACCTTCGCCAATCTCCAACCTTGCAAGAATGAGCGAGGCGCTAAAGCTGCCAATCTCCCCACAAGTGGGGGAGATGGCCGGCAGGCCAGAGGGGGGCGCCGTAGAGCACTGTCCTCGCCAACTTGCCGCACCTTGCAAACCTCATCGCGAGCAAGAGCCGCCCCATGAGCACCACCGCCATCACCCCGGTCCCCTTCGGCCGCCGCATAAAGCGCTTCATGGCCGATCGCCCGCTCATCCCGCTGATCGTCCTGCTCGCCATCCTGGTTATAATCCTGCAGATCCTGCGCCCCGGCATCGTCAACGAGCGCTGGATCGCCAACACCGTCAAATTCGCCATACCGCTGGCGATCCTGGCGGGATGCCAGACCATGACCATGCTGACCGGCGGCATCGACCTGTCGGTCGGCACGGTGGCAACGATGAGCGCCTTCATCATGGCGACGCAAGTGGTCAACCAGGACCCGGCGGTGGCGTTCCTCCTGGCGATGATGCCGGCGGTGCTGATCGGCCTCGTTAACGGCATCGGCGTCGGCGTCTTCCGCGTCCACCCGCTGATCATGACGCTGGGCACCAGCCTGATCGGCACCGGCTGCCTGCAGGTCTACCAGCGCACGGTGATCGCGTCGGGCGCAAAAATCCCCGACTTCCTGGCTTGGCTCGGCACCGGCGTGACATGGGGCTTCCCCAACGCGCTGCTTTTGTTCGTGCCGCTCGCCGCCCTCATCGTCTTCACGCTCGCCCGCACCGGCTTCGGCCGCCTGCTCTACGCCGTCGGCGACAATGAGCGCGCGACCCGCCTGTCGGGCGTGCAATACTGGCAGGTCATCACCGCGCTTTACGTCACCTCCAGCGTGCTCGCCGGCATCACCGGCCTGCTCTATATCGGCCTGATCAAGGCGCCTTCGCTGTCGCTCGCCGAACCGCTGGTGCTGCCCTCGGTCGCCGCCGCCGTCATCGGCGGCACCTCCATCTTCGGCGGCCGCGGCGGCTACACCGGCACCATCATCGGCGCCCTGATCCTGACCGTGCTGACGACACTGCTGACAATCCTGCAGATGCCGGAGGGGGCGAGGCGGATATTGTTCGGGCTGATCGTGCTTTTCGTGACGGCGGCGTATTTGCGGATTGTGGAGGAGCGGTAGGGGCTGGCGCCCGACGCTGCATTGGGCGAAGCTTCCCCATCCAAGGTTCAGGCCAAGCGCACGGGAGCAAGTTCCCCCTCACCCGGATTGCCAACCGAATTGCGAAGGGCAATTCGGGGCAATCCGACCTCTCCCCGAGGGGAGAGGAGGGCGCCAGCGTCAACGCCAGCCTCTTCTCCCCAGCGGGGAGAAGGTGGCCGCGAAGCGGCCGGATGAGGGGGCTGGCGCAGCCATAGGCGATTATCATCGCCCCAGACGAGCTTACCCCACCGAGAACGCGAGGGAGCGCCCCTTACTTCAACGAAATCGCCAACCCGCTCAAATCCGCATTCACCTGCAGCCCCACCTGCCGGCCCGTAAGCTCGAGCGTGGCGCCCTTGTCATTGGTCATGACGATCACCTGCGCCCCCTTGCCGAGCGCCCCGCCACCACCCGCCGCGCCATAAACCCCGGTCGCATCCCGCACCCTGCGGATATGGCGCACGGTGCCCTTGAAGTAGGTCTTGGAAACGCCGAAAGCGAAGCCGCCCGAGACGCCGCCGATCGTGATGGGGTAACTGCGGCCATGGAAGGTCAGCGTGCCCTCGCCACCGGAACCGCCGACGAAGAAGGCCGCCTTGTAAACGGCAAAGCGGATCGTGCCGCTATCGGCATGCGCGGCGCTGCTAACGGCAACAGTGGCGATGGCCGCAACCGCGAGCGAACGAAAGCTGGACGAGATGGTCATGATGGGAGCTCCTCAAGTGCGCCGCTCACCCAACCGGCAGGGCTCGTCGGCGTCGTAGCCAACTTGAACAGTTTAGGCTTGGATTTGGTTCCAGGGAGAGCCCTCGGTGGGTCAAGGCGCAAAGCTGGTGGGGAGAGCGGAGGAGCGCTTCATACAGAGCTGGCAATGCCAATGCCTCGGGGCAAGGGCTATCGCATATGAGCTTTTACGAAGAGGACCCCCACTCTAACTTGCCGGGGCGAGCCAGGGTTTCGCCCGTCCTTCGGACCCTCACAAGGCGGAGGGAACGCTGCCGCACGCCCAGCCCTTTTTTAAGTCGACTTAGACGGTTTTGCGGAAATCAGCGCCAACCTAGTCTCCCTCCCCCTTGTTGGGAGGGATTGAGGGTGGGGTATTCGTAGGGCGCAAGCCTCCGCTATGGTCCCTGTGCAAACCAATCCCAGCCCTACGGATATTTCCCCGGCTTTGGTGCGTAGATTTGCGGATCGAAGTCCAAATCCTTCGGCAGCGGCAGGCTCGAGCACTGCAGATGCATCTGGCGCGCCAACAGCCTTCGCTGCTGCTGCTCATGCTCCTTGATCGCCGCCACGAGACCCATGCTGTAGGGCCCCAGCACGACGCCGGCGGCCCATCCCGGATGCTCCTTCTCGCGCCGGTCGTAGTTCAAGGCATCCGTGCGGGCCTGCTGGCATTCCGGCGTCGCCCATTTCGGGTCTTGGGTCGAGAGCGAGGCTCCATACTGGACTGGAGACGATACGCACCCTGCCACCGTCGCGGTCAACGCGACGACCATTGCAATTCTCATCCGCAAGCCCCTCCTAATGTAGGACGCGACTACAAGACGATTCCAGCGGGAAAAAGGCAGCTTCAGGATGCGGATTTTGCAGGGCCGCTCACCCCAGCAGGTTGCGCGCCGTGCGCATGAAGATTTTCGAACCGATCGGGATCAGATCGTCGGGAAAATCATAATCGGGATTGTGCAATGACGGGGTGCGCTCGCCCGCGCCGAGGAAGAACATCGCCGACTTCGCCTTGTGGCCGAAGATGCCAAAATCTTCCGAAGCGCGCATCGGCAGGGCTTCCTCGCTGCGCGCGACGCCCTCTTCGTCCAGCGCGCGGTTGAGATGTTCCACCGCGTCCGGCGCATTGACGCTGGCGACGAAGATTTCGTGATAGTCGCAGCGCACGGACAGGCGGTGCTCGGCCGCTATCCTGGCGGCCAGCGCCTCCGCAGCTGCGACCAGCTCCGCCATGCGCTCGTCACGCCTTGTGCGCAGCGTCGCCCAAACCTCGGCGTAGCCGGGCGCGATGCCGAACACGGCCTCGCCCATCGTCGCGTGGGTGACGGTGACCATGCTGAAATCGTCATCGGCGAAAGTGCCGCGCCCCAGTGCCGGAAGCGCCGGCATCAGCTGGCTGATCGCCGGCATCGGCGACACGCCGGTTTCGGGCATGGAGGAATGCGCGGTCTTGCCGTCCAGCACGATGCGGATGCCGCGCGAGGCGCAGTTGACGACGCCGGGCTTGAGACGCACCTCGCCGAACGGCACGCCCGGCAGATTGTGCAGCGAGAAGGCGAAGTCCGGCGCGATCTCGCCAAAGCGTGGATCGGCGACGACGCCGGCCGCACCATTGCCGGTCTCCTCCGCCGGCTGGAACATCAAGACGACGCGGCCGCGGGCCGGCCGCTCACGCCCGAGCTGGCGGCCAAGTGCGGCGAGGATCGCGGTGTGGCCGTCATGGCCGCACATATGCGATTTTCTCGGCACCTGCGAGGCATGCTCGACGCCCGAAAGCTCCTCGATAGGCAGCGCATCGATCTCCGAGCGGAACAGCACCGTCGGTCCCGCCTTGCCGCTGTCATAGACCGCCGCCACGCCATGACCGCCGAGGCCGGTCAGCACCTTGTCCGGCGCTGTATCGGCGAGGAAGCTGACGACTTCCTTGGCGGTCTGTTCTTCCTCGTTGGAGATTTCCGGGTTTTGGTGCAGCTTGCGGCGCCATGCCGTCAGCTCGATGATATCGCGATTGGTGAGGGTCATGGCTTGGGCTCCGCTTTGGTGCTGCAGGTTACACAAACACGATAGGGTTTTTCTCACGCCGTGCCATGCTGATCAATTCCACTGGTCCATCTGCCTGTCTTGTGTGAGCGTAGATGACGACATCCCATGACCACCACACAACCCAGAGAATTTCCAGCTCCGCACTGAGGCCGTCGATCTCATCTCCGACATCCGGTGGCTTCTCCTGAAAAGCGCCGCGTGCTCGCCTGTGCGACATCTTTGCTTCCATCCACCCGAAGGAACGTTTCGGAGCAACAATGGCCAGGCGGTTTGCGTTTCTCTTGGTTCGCGACTTCACGCTGTCGCCGCTGTCGCTGTTCATCGACACGCTGCGGCTGGCCGGCGATGAAGGCGACCGCAGCCGCCGGATCGAGTTCGACTGGGAGATCGTCGGCGAGCGTGGCCTGCCGATCCGGGCGAGTTGCGGTGTCGAGTTGCTGCCGACCAAGGCGATCGGCAATCCGCAGGAGTTCGACAATGTCGTCGTGGTCGGTGGCCTGCTCGACACCAACCGCAGCCTCAGCTCCGAAAAGGAGGCCTTCCTGTTGCGGGCGGCCGAAAAGGGCGTGCCGCTGACGGCACTCTGCACCGGCAGCTTCGTGCTCGCGCGCTACGGTCTGCTCGATGGCTACAGTGCTGCCGTCAGCTGGTTTCACATCAAGGCTTTCCGCAGCCAATTCCCTGATGTGAACGCCCATGCCGACAGCCTGTTTTCCGTCGATAGGGGCCGCTCGACCTGCGCCGGAGGCACGGGTGCGGCCGACCTTGCCGGCCATTTCGTGTCGCAGTTCATCGGCCGCAAGGCGGCGGAAAAAGCCGCCAAGATCCTCGTGCTCGACCGCATCCGCTCGAGCCTGGATGTGCAGCCCGTCGGCGATCTCTTTCCGGCCGCGTCGAGCCGAGCGGTGAAACGGGCGCTGCTTCTGATGGAAAGCAATCTCCAGGAGACGCTGTCGGTCGCCGAGATCGCGGGCCGGTTGCATTTATCCCGGCGCCAGCTTGAGCGGCTGTTCGGCGCCGAGCTCGGCATCGGCCCGATGGCCGCCTATCTTGCGCTGCGCGTGCATCAGGCCAAGTCGCTGCTGGAGGGGAGCGACTTGGCAATCGGCGACATCGCCTACCGCTGCGGTTTTCCCAATGCCGGCCATTTCAGCCGTGTCTTCCGCCAGCAGACCGGCATCACGCCGACCCATCTCAGGCATCCGAACCGAATGTCGGGTGTCTTTGCCGACGGCAAGGGGAGCGGTCCCTAAGCCTATATTGGGGCGTGCGATCTCGCCGTTGGTATGATAATATCATACCAACCTGATAGGAGGGATCCATTTCCGCCACCGAAAAACGCACCTTCAGCCTGCCGGCCGAGCAGGCTGCTTTCATCGACCAGCTCGTTCGGTCCGGCACATACGCGACCAGCAGTGAAGTGATCCGCGCCGGTCTTCGCGCATTGCAGGAACGCGACGCCGCCGTGGAGCGCTGGCTGCGTGAGGAGGTCGCGCCGACCTATGATAGGTGGAAGGCAGACCCCTCCCAGGCCATCCCGGCCGACAAGTCTTTTGACAGCATCCGCGCACATCACGCAGCTCGCCTCAAGGGGAACGTGTGAAGCGCCGGCATGTTGTCCTTTTGCCGGAAGCCCAGACGGACCTGGTATGGATATACGATACGGTCGTTCACGCATCCGGCAACCTCACCGCCCTTCGCTACATCGAGCGGATCGAGCGATTTTGCCTGGGTCTCGACTATGCCTCGGAACGCGGAACCCTAAGGGATGATGTGCGGCCGGGCTTCGCATCGTTGGCTTCGAGCGCCGCCTGACTGTGGCCTTCACCGTAGAAGGCGACCAGGTGGTGATTCTCAGGGTGTTCTACGGCGGCGTCAACTGGGAGGACGAGTTGGCGCCTATCGCTCCGTGAACGCCCGCGCGAACGAGTCCAGCATCGGCCGCGCCAGATATTCGAGGAAGGTTCGGTCGCCGGTGCTGATAAACGCCTCGACCGGCGTTCCCGGGTAAAGCTGCTCGGCTTTCACGCCCTGCGGCAGCGTGTCGGTGATCTTCAGCCTGGCGCGGAAATACGCCTCATGCGTGGTTTCATCGATCAGCCTGTCGGCGGAAATTTGCGTCACCGTAGCCGGGACCTCAGGGGTGAGGCGCGCGTTCAGGGCGGACAGCCTGAGCTTCGCCGGCTGGCCGACGCGAACCAGATCCACGTCCTTCGGCCGCAGCTTCGCGTCGACGATGAGGCCCGACGCGGTGGGCAGGATCTCCATGATCTTCTGCCCCGGCGCAATCACGCTGCCTTTGGAGTTGTAGATCGAGGATACCACGATGCCGGCTGCCGGCGCCTTGATCGTCGTGCGCCCCAGCACCGCCTCGGCTGCGGTGATCTGTTCGCCGATGTCGGCCAGGCTGGTGCGAACCTCGTCGAGCTTGGTCAGCGCGTCCTCGACGCGCTGCGTGGTCGCGCGCTCGACCTGCGCCTGGGCTTCGACGATCTGCGTCTTGGTCGCTGCGATATCCGCCTCCAGCGCGCCGGCCTGGCCGACCAGATCGGCCTCGCTGCGCAGAAGCTGCGAATATTCGCTGCGGTTGGTGAGACCCTTGTCGAGCAGGCCGGTCTTGATGCCGAGTTCCTTCTTCACGATCTCGGCCTGTTGCTGGATGGCGAGTTTCTGCGCCTCCAGTCCCAGCGCCGACTCACGATGCATGGCGACGCGCTGCGCCAGGATCGACTGCTCGGAGCGGAACCGGGCGAGCCTGGCCTCGAACTCCTTCTGCTGTTCGTGCACAAGATTGTCGAAATCGCGCTGGAACGGCGCGGGTGCTGCTTCGGCGATCGGCGCCAGCCTGTCCGATCCGTCGCGCTCGGCCTCAAGTCGCGCGGCACTTGCCCTGAGCGCGATCGTCTGTCTGGTCAGCCGGTTGAGGTCGGTCTCGGCCGCCCTGCGGTCGAGCAGGACCAGCGGTTCGCCTTGTTGCACGCGGTCGCCTTCATGCACCAGCAACTGCTCGATGATGCCGCCCTCGGGGTGCTGGATGAGGATGTTGCCGCCCGTCGCCGAGATCGTGCCGGAGGTGATCACCGCGCCGGAGAGCGGCGCGTTCGCCGCCCAATAGCCGAAGCAGCCGACGAAGAGCGCTATGGCCACGTAGCCGACGACGGCCATGCGGCGGAAGTCGGTGCGCGGTCGACCTTCGAAGGCGAGGCTCTGCTGCATCATCGTCTATGACCCGAAGCGGACGCTGTGCGGGCGCACGGTCGGCACGAACGAGCCTGTCACCACCGCGCTCCCGGCCTTGCCGGCCGCCGGTTGCCTCAGCACCTCGCTCGCAGGGCCGAAAGCTTCGACCATGCCGTTGCGCAGGACCATGACGCGGTCGCAGGCCGCGGCGATCGAAGGGCGATGCGTGATGACGACTGTCGTGACGCTTACACTTCGCGCGGCCGAAAGCATCCCTTCGAGCGCCGCCTCCCCACTGCCGTCGAGATGGGCGTTGGGCTCGTCCAGCACCAGCATGCGTGGCTTGCCGTAGAAGGCGCGCGCCAGCCCTATCCGCTGGCGCTCGCCGCCCGACAGCACGGTATGCGACGGGCCTATCATGGTCTGATAGCCGTCGCGCAGCGTGAGAATCACCTCATGCGCCTCGGCGCGCCTGGCCGCTTCGACGATCGCGGCGTCATCGGCGTCGGGTTCGAAGCGGGCGACATTTTGCGCGATCGATCCCGGGAAAAGCTCCACCTCCTGCGCGAGATAGCCGATATGCCTGCCAAGCTGGGTTTCGTCCCAGCTCCTCAGGTCGGCGCCGTCGACCCTGACCGCGCCGCCGGTCGGCTGCAGCGCGCCCACAAGCAATTTCGCCAGCGTCGATTTGCCGGCCCCGCTCGGGCCGACGATCGCCACCGCTTCGCCGGCGCCGATGGCAAAATTCAACCGCTTGAGGATGGGCTCCGTGCCGAAAGCCGCAGTCGGCGCGATGAAGAACAGATCCTGCACCGAAATCGCGCCCAATGGATCGGGCAGTGCGAGCTTGCGCCCCTGCGCTGGTTGCGCCGCAAGGGCGGTGTCCAGCCGCTTCCAGCATCGCTTGGCGTCGACGATCTGCCGCCAGGATCCGATCAGCTGGTCGAGCGGCTGCAGCGCGCGCGACGACACCAGCGACGAAGCGAAGATCATGCCGGCGGTCATCTGCCCTTGTAGCACCAGCCACGCGCCGGCGCCGAGGATCGCCAGTTGCAGCATCATGCGCAGCGCCCGCGACGTCGCGCTGAAGATCGCATTGGCGCTTCCGGAACGGTCATGCAGGGTCAGCGCCTCAGCAACGTGCTGTCCCCAGACCGCGGCGGCATTTTGCACCATGCCCATGGCGCGCAGCGTGTCGGTGTTGCGGGCGAAGGCCTGCTCCGCCTGGCTGGCCACCGCCGAGCGTTCCGCCGACATGGCATCGTTCCTGCCGATGGCAAGCTGGTTGGCCACGACCAAGAGAAACAGCAGCACGGCGCCGGCGAGCGTCAGCCAGAACAGGACGGGATGGATGAAATAGAGCAAGGCCAGGAAGACGGGCGCAAACGGCAGGTCGAACAACACCGCCACGCCGCGCGACCTGATGAAGGCGCAAGTCGTGGCAAGGTCGTTCAGCGGCGACAGCCCGCTGCCGGCATGTCTGGCGCCAAGCGAGGCGGCGAATGTCCGCGCGCCCAGTTTCTGGTCGACGGTGGCCGCAACACGTTGCGCGTAGATGGCGCGGACCGCGTCCAGCAGGCCGAGGAAGGCGAGCGCGAGGACCGCCATGGCCGAGAGATAAAGCAGCGTCTCGACGCTGGAGGACGGCAACACCCGGTCATAGACCTGCAGCAGATAGAGCGGGATCACCAGGAGCAGGATGTTGATCAGCAACGAAAAGATGCCGATGTCGGCGATGCCACGCAGGAAGACCGGGCGCAGGCCGATGGCCGCATCGCTGATTGGCGCGCGGTCTCGCGACATCTAGACCGCGTGCTCGGCTGTCGTGCTCAGATGGCTCTGCTGCAAATCGTTCAGCGTATAGGCGTGGATATAGTCGATCTTCATTTGCGCGGGCGTCGCCAGATGGTCGGGCGGCGCGCCGGCTTGACCGCCGACCGCAAGGTCGACCAGCATATACATGGGCTTGTTCATATCGGACGGCGTCGCCGCTTCCGCGACCTGGACGCCATCATAGGTCCAGACCAGCTTGTCCGGCGTCCACAACAGGCCATAGGTGTGATAGCCGTCGGTGTTCGAGACATTCACCGTCGACCCGACCGTGGTGTGGGTTCCCGTCTCATTTGTGTGCGCGGTCATGAGAAGCGCATTCGGGTTCTGCCCATACATTTCGATCACGTCGAGTTCCGGGGGCCATGAACCGTCTTCGGGCAGAAGCCAGAAGGCCGGCCACGCGCCGGCGTTTTCCGGGAGATCGGCCCGCATTTCGAAATAGCCATAGGTCTGCGAGAAGGTGTCGTGCGTCGTCAGTATGCCGGAAGTGTATTCGTAATTGTTGATCAGCGGCTTGATGTCGTCGGGCGCATGCGCCGCGGTTATGGTGAGCACGCCGCTTGCGACGCTGAACGGATGGACCGAGCTGGTCGGCGCATAATTGGCGTCGATATACCATTGCAGCTCGCCGTTCTGGGGCTGCGAGCTGCCGTTCTGCGCCCCCCACCAGAAATTGGAATCCCAGATGCCGCTCTGGCCGTTCCACAGGCTCAGCGTGTTGAAATCGTCGTTGAAAGACAGCGTCATGCCGGTCTTGTCGATCGGCAGCTCGAACTGGCCGGGCTGAAACTTGTCGATCGTGGTGTTGTGGAACACCAGCACCTCGCTCGAGCCGAGGTTCAGCTGCACGTTCGATCCCACCTGGACCATATTGGCGTGGACGGCCTCGAACGAGGTGAAGGCATAGCCGTTGAGGCGCACCGTGTCGGTCGCGCCGAAATCGGAGATAAGGTCGCTGCCATTGCCCTTGGTGATGATGAAGGTGTCGGCGCCGGCGCCGCCGATCAGCACGTCATTGCCCTTGCCGCCGTCCAGCGTCTGGCTGCCAGCGCCGCCCGTTATGATGTTGTCCTGACCATTGCCGAAGGCATAGTGGCCGTCGCCGGTGACGACGAGGTTCTCGAAATTCGCGGGCAGCTTGTAGCTCATCCAGGTATCGATCGTGTCGACGCCCGCGCCGTAGTTCTCGACCGCTTTGTTGATCGTCGAATAGAGATGGTAATAGTCGTCGCCCGCGCCGCCATACATGGTGACCTTGACGTTGGTGTCGCCCCAGAAGGAATCGTTGCCCGAGGTGCCGTAGCGGTAAGGCGCGCCTCCAGTCGCCGAGAACCAATGGGTGGAAGCGCCGGTATACGGAAGTGGAATGCCTTTGGCGTTGAGGACTGTGGTCATTCCGACACTCCTTGCGCGTGCTGCCTTGGTCGTTCGACAACCTTCGAGCGACCATTTCGGATCAACTCTTAAATTGATCCGTCGTTCCAGGGAATCATTCTATAGTACACCAAGGAGATCGTCGCCCATCATTTAATAGATAATGCCGAGGGCGTTAAGCTGATCCTAATACAACTTTGTAGGAGAGACTTACAATTTTAATAAATTGTGAGATCCGCGCCGAAAGGTTAGGCAACCTGTCAATGATTCATGCAATTTGACGCGACACGACCGCCTGCCTGAGGCGGCGACTCGAAGTCGCGGGCGGATGGCCGCGGGCAAAGGGCTCAAGAAAATTTGACAGGCTATGTCGGACCGGGTGAGGTTCACCCGTCCTTGGGGCATCGGACAACGAAACCACAAAGGATACCGAAGAGATGCCAAGCACCGTACGTTTGCACCGCGTTCTGACGACCAGCCCGGGGAAGGTCTACCGCGCATTCACAGAAGCCGACGCGCTGGCGAAATGGCTTCCGCCGAACGGCTTCACTTGCACGGTACACAGCTTCGACGCGAAAGTCGGTGGCGCCTTCAAGATGTCGTTCCGAAACTTCACGACGGGCGGCAGCCATTCCTTCGGCGGCGAATATCTCGAACTCGTTCCCGGCGAGCGCCTGCGCTACACCGACAGGTTCGACGACCCCAATTTGCCCGGCCAGATCGAAGTGACCGTGCTCATGAAGAAAGTGTCGGTCGGCACGGAACTCGACATCACGCAGGCCGGCATTCCGGACGTTATTCCGGCCGAAGCCTGCTATCTCGGCTGGCAGGAGTCGCTGCGCAATCTGGCAAAGCTCGTCGAACCCGAGATCAATCAGTAGAGCCCATCGGATCGGCGGCGCCGCCCAGCCAGTCCGCGCCGCCGACAATGCCGAGCCGAGGACTCATCCCTCACGGCCCGGTGCAGATCGGCAACGGTTGTGGCGGCGGTGGCGGGTTGTCCTTGGCGTATTGCGCGATGATCGGCTCAAGGCTCTTTCGCGGCCAGAATTTCGGCTTGCCGATCTCCTTCAGGCAGGACGCATTCCAATAGGCGCCCGATTTACCAACGGCGGTGATGTCGCGCGATTCCGGGTAGATATAGAGCGTCGTCGGATTGCCCTTCACCATCGAAATGATCTGGTCGGCGTCGGACGGCGACCAGCTGGTGCAGCCATTGCTGCGGCCGCCGGCATAATCCACCAGCTTGCCGTATGGCACGAAGCCGTCATGGTCGGCATAGGAGCTGTTCGGGTTCTTGCGCAGGCACATGCCGCGCAACAGCCGCGCCGCGTGGCCACCGATCACCCGCTGCCTGGCATTCGCCGTCTCCCCCTCACCGTCGAACTGGATGAAGGTGCGCAGCAGCGCCTGGTCCTTTTTTGCGCCGATGCGGTAAAAACCCTTGAATGAGATCTTTGCCTCGCCGGTCATATAGGCGCCACCGGTCGTCAAGGACGAGTCCAGGGCATTGCCGAAGTTTTTCGCGCAGCGTTTGCCGTTGGAGAAATCGACCACGCCTTTCAAATTGCGGCCGCCGCCATGGCCCGACGAGATCGCCCTGAACGACTGCTTGGCCTCGCAAATGACGTAGTAGCGCCGCCCTAGCACGCCATTGCCGAGATCGCCGGGGCGAGTCGCATCCATGGCGAAATAGCAGCCATTGTGGACCGCGCCTTGCGCGACCTTCTTCAGGTAAAGCGCGCGCGCCCGCTCCAGCACCACTTGCGAAATCTCGCCGTCGTCATTGCCGACATGGGCCTGCAGCCAGGCCGGTATATCGGAGGACGCGGCAAAAGACCGGGCAGACATCGTCAAGGCGATGCCGGCGACGGCGAGGAGGCCAAAGACAAAGACAGCCAGAGATTTCAACCGCACCGGACAACCCTCCCGCCCGAACCGTTCTGCGATTCTCGGAAACCCATCATAAATCGTCGCGCGCCGATCGGCGAAACACATCTTGTTCAGAACCGCGCAAGCAAGTCAGGTAGCTGCCTGTTCGCCTTTCACAGCGCCAGGCTGCCCTGTTCCGCCTCCGCGGCATTGGGGTCGCCCGGCGCCGTCGCCCAGGCGAGCTCGACCAGCGTCACCGTGCGGCGGCCGGTGCCGTCGAGCTGGCAGACGATGAGGCCCTGCTCCTCGATATAGGTGAGCAGCCGCCGGGCGCGCCGCAGCGAATGCGAGCCGTAGGCGCGCGCGATCGCCGCGTCGCTCGGGCACGGCCAGCCCTCCTTGGCGGCGCGGGCGATCATCATGAACACGCCCTGCATGTCCTCGGGCAGCAGCGAGGCGCGCACGGAAACGTCCTGCCAGGCGTCATCGCCTGCCATGTCGGCGCCGAGCCCGGCGCGGGCACGCGTCAGCATGCGACGGAATTCTGAGAGGTCCGGCACCACCGAAGCGAGGCCTTCGATGCGGCAGCGGACGACGAACTCCTGATAAAGCACGCCGATGACGCGGAAACCCGCATCGGGCTGCGCCAGGATGGCGCGCAGGACACGGTCCACCCGCTCTCGCCGGTCGGCGATATCCTCGGCGCTTACCGCCGGTTCCGCAGGTTCCGGGCGGATCTCCATCGCCGCAGACTTCGCCGCCATCAGCTGGTCGAGCAAATCGGGCGACGCCATCCGGCGCGGCGCGCGCATCGTCTCGGGCGGCGGCGCTGCCAGGATGATGGCCCGTGCGTCCTCGAGCGCTGTTTCCGGCATTGCCATCAGCCGCGGCGTACCGTTGCGCGGGCTGGTCTCGGTCTGGCCGATGCGCACGCCGAGCGGGCGGCGCGACAGCGCCGGTCCCAGCGCCATGAAGTGCCCGCGCTCCAGATCGCGAAACGCCTCTGCCTGGCGCCGTTCCATGCCCAGAAGGTCGGCGGCGCGCGCCATGTCGATATCGAGGAAGGTACGGCCCATGAGGAAGTTGGACGCCTCCGCCGCGACATTCTTGGCGAGCTTTGCCAGCCGCTGCGTGGCGATGATGCCGGCAAGGCCGCGCTTGCGGCCGCGGCACATCAGATTGGTCATGGCGCCGAGCGAGAGCTTTCGCGCCTCGTCGGACACTTCGCCTGCCACGGCGGGCGCGAACAGCTGCGCTTCGTCGACCACCACCAGCATCGGATACCAATGCTCGCGGGCAACCTCGAACAACCCGCCGAGAAAGGCAGCGGCGCGGCGCATCTGGTTCTCGGCATCGAGCCCTTCGAGATTGAGCACGGTGGAGACGCGATGGATGCGCGCCCGCTCGCCGGCTGCTTGCAGGCCACGCTCCGTATGCTCCTCGGCATCGATGACCAGATGGCCGTAATGGTCGCCCAGCGAGACGAAATCGCCTTCCGGGTCGATGATGGTCTGCTGCACCCAGGGCGCGCTCTGCTCCAGTAGCCGGCGCAAAAGGTGCGATTTGCCGGAGCCGGAATTGCCCTGCACCAGAAGCCGGGTGGCCAGCAGCTCCTCAAGGTCGAGCGCCGCCGACGCACCCGCCGTCGTCTGTCCCATCTCGATGGCTACGGTCATGTCACGACTCTCCTTGCGGACAGGGCTTATCAACCCGGCCGCGAGCCGTCGAGCGCGCCATGGCAACTCGCCCGCTGTTCCACACCTATGCTGCCAAAGCGCCACACATCAGCCCATCTGCCCAAAGGGAAGGCACGTCAAGCGGAGTTGACCGGCGGCAGAAGCGGCGCGTCCAGCCCGTCGAAGGGATCGCGCCAGGCATCGATGGCTTCGAGCCGGCGATACCAACCCAGAACATAGGGATAGTCCGCCAGCGGCAGGCCGGCTGCATCGTTGAACGGCAAAAAAGTCGCCATGCGGAAATCGGCATAGGAAAGCGACTTGCCCACAAGCCATGGCCGCTTGGCGAGCTCCGCCTCGAGAATCGCTGCCGCGATGCGGAACTCCGCCAGCCCCTCCTCGACCTTGCCCTGGTCGACAGGCCCAATCCCGTAGCGCTGCTTGGTTCCGCGCTCGAAATGCACGGTGTCGCAGGCCCGCACGAAATTTTCCTTGCCCCAGCTCAGCCAGCGGATCATGTCGGGTTGGTCGCCGCCGCCGCGCCAGAAATCCGAACCCGCTTCGCGCGACAGAAGGCAGGCTATGGCGTCGGCTTCCCACAGGCTGCCGCCCGTCCATGCCAATATCGGCAGGGTAAGATTGGGATTGAGCTGACGAAACCGCTCAGCCTGTCCGGGCGCCATGGGTGCCGCGAACTCACACTCGACCTTGGCCTGCAGATGACGTGCCGTTGCTACCGCAAGGCGCGGATTGGGATTGCGGCTGAAGTACAGTTTCATGTCGTGTCCTGGACGCTGTGGGCTCGATCCTATCAAACACGCAAACGTGCCCTCTCGGCAATCTGGTCGGACCACGATTCCGCTGGCACACGCCGTCGTTCGGCGTATTATTTCCTTCGGGAGAGGGTTCTTGGCAGGAGGAAGCCATGAACGTAGTGCCGAGCGTACCTGTCATCGACGTGACAACCCAGAACCTTGTTTCCTCTGCGCTTTCCAGATTCCGCGCCGGCGATACCGTCTCGACCAGGGCGGCGCTCGACGCCATCCGCCGCATGGATCCAACCTGTGTCGACAGCGACGACGATCTCGTCGAACTCGTCGTCATGGCGGCAATTGGTAAGACCATGGCGGTTGTGTTCGACCACCGCTCCCGCTAGCCCTGTTGGACGAACCTGTCCCGTTCAACTCGCTTGAGCTCGAGTGGGTTCGGTTGGCGAGCTTTTACAGCTGCAGCCCGGAAGCGGACGTCTCGTGCGCGAAGGCCGGCAATAGCATCAGCGGGTAAACCTCAGTTCCCCAAGGGATGCGGCATGTAGCCGACGAAGCCGCCGATCTTCCAGTGGCCCGCCACCTTCCTGCAGAAATACAGCGTCTGCCATTTCAGCTTGTCGACGCTGCCATCGGCCTTGGCCACCGAGCCGTTGAACTTCTTGTGCAGCACGGCGCGGTCGCCATCGACATCGATGTCGCGCATGTTGGTGACGCGAAACAGCGCCTCGCGCAGCGGCTCGGCGAATCTGGTCGTCGCCGTCTCCTTGGCCTGGCGCAGCCATTCGTCGCGATAGACGGCAAGGCTCGGGAATTGCAGACGCCAAGCGTCGGCATCGCTGAGGAAATGCGCATGCATGCCGAAGAAGCTGTCGGCGAGGAAATCATCCTCGACCATCGACCAGTCCTGACCGATAAAGGCGTCGATGTCGCGCCGCACCAACATTTCCCAGAGCGCGTGGCGATCGGCATCGCCCTCTGGAAACGGGTTCTTGTCGAAGGTCATTGAAATCTCCTGTCGGGAAAATGCGACGCGCAAGATGCTGGCGAGCCTGCGATAAAGCAACACGCGTTTGGAAAAATGCTGCTTTCCAAAAAGCCCCCTATGAGGATCACCGGGACAGGCGTAGAGCGGTCGTCGAAAACGGGGCGCGGCCCGCCATTCTGAACAGGAGTTTCCTTTGCCCAAAGAGTGTTTTGGAACATCCCACGTGCCGCTGTCGCCGGCCGTGCGCGCCGGGGATTTCGTCTACATCTCAGGTCAGGTGCCGGTCGACGGCGACCGCATTGTGGTCAAGGGCGGCATTACCGAGCAGACCGAGCAGGTGCTGCAGAATGTGAAGGCAGCACTCGCGCTGGCCGGCTGCACCATGGACGATGTCGTCAAGACCACGGTCTGGCTCGAGGACGCGCGCGACTTCGGCGCCTTCAATGCCGTCTACGCCAAGCACTTCCCGAAAAATCCGCCGGCCCGCACCACGGTCGAATCGCGGCTGATGATCGACATCAAGATCGAGGTCGAAGCCGTCGCTTACCGGCCGGTTTGACCAGTCGGGGCATGATCCCGAAAAGTGGAAACCGGTTTTCTCGGACAAACGGAAACCGTTTTGTCCAAAGATCATGCCCCGAAACAAAGAGAGGCAGGCGCCGATGCAGTTCGATCTCCTGATCAAGGGCGGCCGCCTGATCGATCCGGCCTCGGGCCTGGACGCGCCGCGCGATGTCGCCGTTGCGGGCGGACGCATCGTGGCCATCGAGGCGGCGATCGATGCCGAGCACGCCACCAAGATAGTCGACGCTCGTGATTGCATCGTCACGCCCGGCCTCATCGATTTGCATAGCCATGTCTATTGGGGCGGCACCTCGCTTGGCGTCGATGCCGACCGGCTGGCGGCCAAGAGCGGCACCACCACCTTCATCGACGCCGGCAGCGCCGGCGCCGGCAATATTCTGGGCTTTCGCCGCCATGTCATCGAGCGCTCGAAGGTGCGCATCCTGGCCTATGTCAACATCTCCTTTGCCGGCATATTCGGCTTCTCGCAAAGCGTCTCTGTCGGCGAATGCAGCGATCTCAGGCTCTGCGAGCCACGCGAGACGGTGGCTGCGGTGCGCGAGCACGCCGATGTCGTCGTCGGCGTAAAAGTGCGCTCCGGTAAGCATGCCGGCGGCGCCAGCGGCATCGCGCCGGTCGATCTCGCGCTGGAAGCCGCCGACCAGGCCGGCCTGCCGCTGATGGCGCATATAGACGAGCCGCCGCCCGGCCGCTCCGAAGTGCTGCCGCGGCTGCGCAAGGGTGACATCCTCACGCACTGTTTTCGCCCGTTCCCCAACGCGCCGGTCTTCGCCTCCGGCGCGGTGCGGCCGGACATGCGGCTGGCCCGCGAACGCGGCGTCATCTTCGACATCGGCCACGGCATGGGATCGTTCGACTTCGCCGTGGCGAAAGCGATGCTGGCCGAGGGCCTCGCGCCCGACGTCATCTCCAGCGACGTGCATCTCTATTGCGTCGACGGTCCGGCCTTCGACATACTGGTCTGCATGTCGAAGCTAATGGCGCTGGGCATGCCGCTGGTCGAGGTGCTGCGCGCCGCCACGCAAAGGCCAGCCGAGGCGATCGCCAGGCCGGAGCTTGGGACGCTGAAAGTTGGCGGTGTCGGCGATGTCGCGGTGCTGAGACTGCGCCCCGGGCGCTTTACCTTCGTCGATGCGGTCGGTGCGGCGCTGATCGCGGATCAGCGGCTCACATCGGACGGCATCGTCGTGGGTGGTGTCTGGTGGCCGAACGAAGCCGCCGACCACAACGAGACCGAGCGCTTCGAGGCCCACACGCACCATACGCATGTCGAGGTCGCGGCACGGCATTTCGGGCGTAGGCACGATTAGCTGGTCTCCCCTTCATGGGAGATGGTCTGTCTTTCGGCGGCGCGTTTGAGGACCGCCTTCCCCCACTCCGTCTCGGCTTCGCCGAGCCACCTCTCCCCCCTCCGGAGGGAGAGGAAAGGCGCCAGCTGGAATCGCTTCGCGCCATTCCTCTCCCCCGTCGATCGGGGGAGAGGTGTCGAGCGAAGCTCGACGGAGTGGGGGTCGAACCTTACCCCGAATTACTCACCGCCCCAAACACCGGCGTCGCAATCCCTTCCATCCGCGCCTTGATCTGCAGCGCCACATATTTCGAGTAAAACCGCGACAGCGCCAGATTGCCGCCGTGGAACCACAGCGCGTCCTGGGCCGTCGGCTTCCACATGTTGCGCAGCTCGCCTTGCCAAGGACCGGGATCGCCCTTGACGCCGGAGCCGAGGCCCCAGCATGGCCCTACCTTGTCGGCGACCTCGCGCGAGACGATGGCCGCCACGGTCTCGTTCATCGACTGGTAGCCGGTACAGGCGACGATCGCATCGACGGCCAGCTCGCTGCGGTCGTCGAACAGGATGCCGGTCGGCGTCAATGAACTGATGCCGACGCCGCTCTTCACTTTGATCTCGCCATTGATGATCAGTTCGCAGGCGCCGACATCGATGTAGTAGCCGGAGCCGGTGCGGTAGGCCTTCATCAACAGCCCGGTCTCGTCCTCGCCGAAATCGATGGCGAAGCCGGCGGCGCGTAGCTGGTCGTAGAAGTCTGCGTCGCGTGCCTTGATCACCTCGTAAAGATCCCGCTGGCCCTTGGGTACAAGCGCGAACGGCGTGGACGCGACGATCAGGTCGGCCTTGTCGGTGCTGATGCCGCGCGCCAAAGCCTTTTCCGAGAAGATCTCGAAGCCGACTTCCATCAGAGTGTCGGATTTCACCACTGTCGTCGGCGACCGCTGGATCATGGTGACGTCTGCGCCGCTCTCCCAGAGGTCGACGCTGACATCGTGCCCCGAGCTTGCCGCGCCGATGACAGCGACACGTCTGCCGCGGAATTTCTCGCCGCTTGCATACTGGCTGGAATGCAGGAGTTCGCCCTTGAAGGTCTCGGCGCCGGGCAGCGCGATCTGGCGTGGCGGGCCATAGGCGCCGGTGGCAAAGACAATGTGCTTCGGCTTCAGCGTGATCTGCCGGCCGACGCGGTCGACCACCACAGTCCACACCTTCTCGGCCTCGTCATAGCTGGCGCTGAGGCATTTGGTGGCGACCCAGTAGTTGAGCTCCATCACCCTGGTGTACATCTCCAGCCAGTCGCCCATCTTGTCCTTGGGCGTGAACACCGGCCAGTTCTCCGGGAACGGAATGTAGGGCAGATGGTCGTACCAGACCGGATCGTGGAGCACGAGCGAGCGATAACGGTTGCGCCAGGAATCGCCGGGGCGCGCATTTTTCTCGATGATGATGGTGGGCACACCGAGCTGCCTCAGCCGCGCGCCGAGCATGATGCCGCCCTGCCCGCCGCCGATCACCAGGCAATAGGGCTGCTCGGTGGCGCCGAGGTCGCGCGTCTCGCGCGCCCGCGCCTCCGCCCAGGTTTCGCGCTTCGGATCGGCCTTGTGACGGATACCAAGCGGCCGCGCCGGTCCCTTTTGTTCCTCGAACCCCTTGAGCTCACGCACCGCCGTGAACAAGGTCCGGCAGCGGCCGTCCGTAAGGCGCACAATCCCTTCGCCCCGCGCGACCGCCGTTTCGAACGTGAACCAGGCCTCGACGGTGCCCTCATCCGAGGTCGCCTCGCCGGACAGCGTCCAGTGTGAGGGCTTCGTTTCCGCCAGCGTCGCTTGCAGCATGTCGCGGATCTCATCGCGGCCTTCCATCGTGGTGATGTTCCAGGTGAAAGCCAGCAGATCGCGCCAGTAGCAATCCTCGACGAACAGGTTGGCGGCCGCCTCGGCGTCATCAGCTTCCAGCGCCCGTGCAAGCGCGCAAAGCCATGTCGCCGCCTGTTTCGATGGTGCCATGTCGAGCATCTGTTTTTCCCTCGTTTTGCGTTCCCATTGTTTCGAAAGACGGAGCCGCCGCAAGAGGGGTCGCGATATCATGGCGTCGGTTTCTAGCGGCCCGGAACGGAGCCATCTCCCGGAAATCTTTATAGGAATTTTATATCTTTCCTCCCGGCCCCGTCTCGAACCTTTATGGCGATCGGGTCCATATTCCATCTCGAGCAAAACGCTGCGGACGCCGTGACCCCAGAGTTACGGCGGGCCGTTCTCATGGAATTTCTGGCTCGCCAGTCGCTGGCGCCAAATACAAGCAGAAGCAAGGACCAACACAAATGGACATCGTCGTCATCGGGATCGAGGTTTTGTTCTTCGGTCTTTCCCTCGCCTACATCAAAGCTTGCGACGCTCTTTAAGCGGAAGGATCGCACCATGCTTGTCGATTACATCCTCGGTGGCGGCGTGACCTTGTTCCTGCTCGTCTACCTGACATACGCCCTCGTTCGCCCAGAACGCTTCTGAAGCAAGGCACGGAAACCCATGACACTCAACGGATGGATACAGATCCTGGTTTATTGCGGGATCGTCGTTTTGCTGGTGAAGCCGCTCGGCGGCTACATGTACCGCGTCTTCAATGGCGATCGCACCTTTCTCTCGCCCATACTCGGGCCCGTTGAGCGCGGCCTCTACCGCATTTCGGGAACCAGCGAGCGCGAGGAGCAGCACTGGACGACCTACGCGGCAGGAATCATCTTCTTCAGCCTTGCCAGCTTCCTGGTGCTGTACTTTCTGCAACGCCTGCAGGGCGTCCTGCCTTACAATCCGGCCGGGATGGCATCGGTCGAACCCAATCTCGCCTTCAACACTGCCGTCAGCTTCGTCACCAACACCAACTGGCAGAATTACGGCGGCGAAAGCACGTTGTCCTACCTCGTGCAGATGGCCGGCCTGACTGTTCAGAACTTCATGTCCGCCGCCGTCGGCATTGCCATTGCGGTGGCGCTGATCCGCGGCTTCGCCCGCGCCTCGGCCAAATCGATCGGCAATTTCTGGGTCGATATGACCCGCTGCACGCTCTACATCCTGCTGCCGCTCAGCATCGTGCTCACCCTTGTCTATGTCTGGCTCGGCATGCCGCAGACGCTCGGGCCTTATGTCGACGCCACCACGCTGGAGGGCGCCAAGCAGACGCTCGCCCTTGGGCCGGTCGCCTCGCAGGTCGCCATCAAGATGCTCGGCACCAATGGCGGCGGCTTCTTCAACGCCAATGCCGCGCATCCTTTCGAAAACCCCGACGCCATCTCCAACATGATCCAGATGGTGACGATCTTCGCGCTGGGTGCTGCACTCACCAACGTCTTCGGCCGCATGGTCGGCAACCAGCGCCAGGGCTGGGCGATCCTGGCCACGATGGGTGTGCTGTTCATCGCTGGCGTCGTTATCTGCTACTGGGCGGAAGCCGCGGGCAATCCGCTGGTCCATGCGTTGGGCGTCGACGGCGCCAACATGGAAGGCAAGGAGAGCCGCTTCGGCATTGCCGCTTCGGCACTATTCGCCGTCATCACCACGGCTGCGAGCTGCGGTGCGGTGAACGCCATGCATGACTCGTTCACAGCACTTGGCGGCCTGGTCCCGATGCTCAACATGCAGCTCGGCGAAGTCATCGTCGGCGGCGTCGGCGCCGGCTTCTACGGCATCGTCATGTTCATCGTCATCACCGTGTTCGTCGCCGGCCTGATGGTTGGCCGCACGCCCGAATATCTCGGCAAGAAGATCGAGGCCAAGGAGGTCAAGATGGCAATGCTCGCCATCCTCGCTCTGCCGTTGGTCATGCTGGTCTTCACGGCAATAGCGGTCGTGCTGCCAAGCGCCGTCGCCTCGATGGCCAATGGCGGTCCGCATGGCTTCTCCGAGGTTCTTTATGCCTACACTTCGGCGGCGGCCAACAACGGCTCGGCCTTTGGCGGCCTTTCCGGCAACACGCCCTGGTACAACATCACGCTCGGCATCTCCATGTGGGTGGGTCGCTTCTTCGTCATCATTCCAGCGCTTGCCATTGCCGGCTCGCTAGCGACGAAGAAGACGGTTCCGGCTTCCGCCGGCACCTTCCCGACCGACGGCCCGCTGTTCGTCGGCCTGCTCGTCGGCGTCATCCTGATCGTCGTCGGCCTGACCTTCTTCCCGGCACTGGCGATCGGACCGATCGTCGAGCACCTGGCTGCCATCAACGGCCAGACATTCTGAGGCTTGTCATGTCCTGGTTCTACCCAAAACGCATGAAGGCCCGGCCGCGAGCCGGCCCACGAGCCGGCAATGAGGGGGAGGAAACGCCCCCTCCCTTCCCCAGCGTATCTACCTTCCTCGGCCTCGCGGCAGTCATGATCGTGATCTGGCTGCTGGCCTATGGTCCGCCGCCCCTCTTTTCGGCATCCGATCGGTCGGTGCCGGCCAACAGTTCAGATACTGGAGCCACCAAATGAGCCAGTCCAAATCCGCGAGCATCATGGATGCCCGCATCCTGTGGCCGGCCATCGGCGGCGCCTTCAGGAAACTCGACCCCCGCACGCTGGTCAGGAACCCGGTGATGTTCGTCGTCGCCATCGTCTCGCTTCTTACCACGGTCCTGTTCGTCAAGGATCTCGCCACCGGCGGCGGCGATTTCGGCTTTACGCTGCAGATCATCATCTGGCTGTGGTTCACCGTGCTGTTCGCCAACTTCGCCGAGGCCGTCGCCGAAGGCCGCGGCAAGGCGCAGGCCGATTCGCTGCGCAAGGCGCGCACCGAAACCCAGGCCAAGCTGCTTGCCGGCGAAGACCGCTCCAGGTTCAAGCTGGTGCCCGGCACCAGCCTGAAGGTTGGCGACATCGTGCTGGTCGAAGCCGGCGACATTATCCCGTCCGACGGTGAAGTGGTCGAAGGCGTGGCCTCGGTCAACGAGGCGGCAATCACCGGCGAGTCCGCACCCGTCATTCGCGAATCCGGCGGCGACCGTTCCGCGGTCACCGGCGGCACGCAGGTTCTGTCCGACTGGATTCGCGTGCGCATATCAGCCGCCTCCGGCCACACCTTCCTCGACCGCATGATCTCGCTGGTCGAGGGTGCCTCGCGCCAGAAGACGCCCAACGAGATCGCGCTCAACATCCTGCTCGTCGGCATGACGCTGATCTTCGTGCTGGCCACCGCCACGATCCCGAGCTTTGCCTCCTATTCCGGCGGCTATATCCCGGTGACGGTGCTGGTCGCGCTGTTCGTCACCTTGATCCCGACCACCATCGGCGCCCTGCTGTCGGCCATCGGCATTGCCGGCATGGACCGCCTGGTGCGCTTCAACGTGCTGGCCATGTCCGGCCGTGCCGTCGAAGCGGCGGGCGACGTCGATACGCTTTTGCTCGACAAGACCGGCACCATCACGCTCGGCAACCGCCAGGCCACCGAATTCCGCCCGGTCAAGGGCGTCACCGAACAGGAACTGGCCGATGCCGCGCAGCTCGCCTCGCTCGCCGACGAGACGCCTGAGGGACGCTCGATCGTCGTGCTGGCCAAGGAGAAATACGCCATCCGCGCCCGTGACATGGCAACCTTGCATGCCAGCTTCGTGCCCTTCACCGCGCAGACCCGGATGAGCGGCGTCGACATCGATGGCTCGTCGGTGCGCAAGGGCGCCGTCGATTCGGTTCTCGCCTATGTCAGCCAGTCGACATCGGCCACTCACGGCACGCGCCCTGGCAGCGACACCGTCAAGGATCTCCAGGCGATCGCCGACGAGATCGCCAAGTCGGGCGGCACGCCGCTGGCCGTCGAGCGTGACGGCCGCCTGCTCGGCGTCGTCCACCTCAAGGACATCGTCAAGGGTGGTATCCGCGAGCGCTTTGCCGAACTGCGCAAAATGGGCATCCGCACCGTGATGATCACCGGCGACAATCCGATGACTGCGGCGGCGATCGCAGCCGAAGCCGGCGTCGACGATTTCCTCGCCCAGGCCACGCCCGAGGATAAGCTGAAGCTGATCCGCGACGAACAGGCCAAGGGCAAGCTGGTCGCCATGTGCGGTGACGGCACCAACGACGCGCCGGCCTTGGCGCAGGCCGATGTCGGCGTCGCCATGAACACCGGCACGGTTGCCGCCCGCGAGGCCGGCAACATGATCGACCTCGATAGTGACCCGACCAAGCTGATCGAGATCGTCGAGATCGGCAAGGCGCTGCTGATGACGCGCGGCTCGCTAACGACCTTCTCGATCGCCAACGACGTCGCCAAATACTTCGCCATCATCCCGGCCATGTTTGCCGTCTTCTACGTTGCGCCGGGACATACAATCGGCCCCCTGCAAGCGCTCAACATCATGCATCTGGCGACGCCGCAGAGCGCCATCCTGTCGGCCATCATCTTCAACGCGCTGATCATCATCGCTCTGATCCCGCTGTCGCTGAAAGGCGTCAAATACCGCGCCATCGGCGCCGGCGCGCTGCTCAGCCGCAACCTCCTGGTCTACGGCCTCGGCGGCATCATCGTTCCGTTCGCCGGCATCAAGGCGATCGACATGATCGTCACCGGCCTCGGCCTCGCTTAAGGAAATACGTCCATGCTCACTCAGATAAGACCCGCTGTTATCATGATCGTCTTTTTCACCGTTTTGACCGGCCTGATCTATCCCCTGGGCATGACCGGCATCGCCCAGGCGCTGTTTCCGCACCAGGCCAATGGCAGCTTGATCGAGAAAAACGGCACGGTCATCGGCTCCGAACTGATCGGCCAGGGCTTTGCCGACGACAAGTATTTCCATGGCCGCCCCTCGGCTGCCGGCGACGGATACAACGCCGCAGCGTCCAGCGGCTCCAATCTCGGTCCAACCAACCCCAAGCTGATCGACCGCATCAAGGGCGATGTTGCAAAGCTGAAGGCGGAGAACCCGAACCAGCCGGTGCCGATGGATCTGGTGACGACGTCCGGCAGCGGCCTCGACCCCGCTATCAGCCCGGACGCCGCCTATTTCCAGGTCGCTCGGGTGGCCAAGGCCAGGGGCTTCGACGAAGCCAAGGTCAAGGCGCTTGTCGACAGCCATGTCGAAGGCCGCGAACTCGGCTTCCTCGGCGAGCCGGTCGTCAATGTGCTGGCGCTCAACCTGGCACTGGACGATACCAAGCAGTGAGAGACAATCTCTGAAGCCAGGGCCGGGGATCGACACGATCCTCGGCGCCGTTCATGATCGAGCCTGATGCCGGACGCCAGAAGCAACGATACCAGACCCTCTCCGGACGCGCTGCTCGAGCATGCGGAACGGGAAGAGCGCGGCCGCCTGCGGATATTTCTGGGTGCTGCACCCGGTGTCGGCAAGACCTACGAAATGCTGATGGCCGGCCGCGCCATGCTTGCCGACGGCATCGACGTGGTCATCGGCATCGTCGAAACCCACGGCCGCAAGGAAACCCTGGCGCTGGTCGAAGGCTACGAGGTCATCCCGCGCCAGAAGGTCGACTACAAGGACCGCGTGCTGAATGAGATGGACATCGATGCCATTCTCGCCCGCCGCCCCGCGCTGGTGCTCGTCGATGAGCTCGCCCACACCAACGCACCCGGCAGCCGCCACCCCAAGCGCTATCTCGACGTCCAGGAAATCCTTGCGCGCGGCATCGACGTCTACACCACGCTCAATATCCAGCATGTCGAGAGCCTGAATGACGTCGTGGCGCAGATCACCCGCGTCAGGGTGCGCGAAACGGTCCCGGACTCCATCATCGACCAGGCCGACGACATCGAGATCATCGACCTCACGCCCGACGACCTGATCAAGCGGCTGAAAGAGGGAAAGGTCTATTTCCCCAACACTGCCCAGCGCGCAGTCGAAAACTATTTCTCGCCGGGCAATCTGACCGCGCTTCGGGAATTGGCGCTGCGCCGCACCGCCCAGCGCGTCGACGAGCAGTTGCTCAACCACATGCAGTCGCACGCCATTCCCGGCCCCTGGGCGGCGGGCGAAAGGGTGCTCGTCTGCGTCGATGCGCGTCCGGGCGGAGCGTCTCGTGTCCGCTATGCGCGCCGGCTGGCCGACCGGCTGCGCGCACCGTGGACGGCGCTGCATGTCGACACGCCGCGTTCGGCCGCCATGTCGGAGGAAGACAAGGACCAGCTGGCCACGCTCTTGCGCCTGGCCGAGCAGCTCGGCGCCGAGGTGACGACCATTCCGGGCCAGAACGTCGCCCAGGACATCGTCCGCCACGCCACGGCCAACAACTTCACCCATATCGTCGTCGGCAGGCCGACCCGCTCGCGCTGGCGCGAACTGATCGAGGGTTCGCTCACCTACGATCTGATCCGCAATGCCGGCGATATCAGCGTCCATGTCATTTCAGGAACGGAGCGCGACAACGAGGCCACGTCGAGGGTCAAGGCGGCGGCCGAGCAGACGCCATTTCAAATCTGGCCTTATCTTTTCTCGACCGTCTATGTCGCCGGCGCGCTTGCCGTCAGCGCCGTCCTCGATCAGTTCCTCGACGTTCGCAACCTTGCCAGCGTGCTGCTGCTGGCGGTGCTGACATCGGCAGTGACCTTTGGCCTGTGGCCGGCGCTGTACGCCTGTTTCCTCAGCGCCATTGCCTTCAACTTCTTCTTTCTCGAGCCGCGCTACACGATGACGATCCGCGATCCGGAGAGCATCGTTGCCTTCGCCGTCTTCCTCGTCGTTGCCGTCATCGCCAGCAATCTGACGGCGCGTGTGCAGCGTCAGGCAGCCGCCGCCCGTTCACGCGCCCGGGCCACCGAGGACATCTACCTCTTTTCAAAGAAGCTCGCCGGCGCCGGCACGCTCGACGACGTTTTGTGGGCCACAGCCTTCCAGATCGCCTCGATGCTGAAGCTGCGCGTGGTGCTGCTTTTGCCGGAAGAAGGCACGATCACCGTCAAGGCCGGTTATCCCCCCGATGACACGCTGGCCGAGGCCGACATCGCGGCTGCACGCTGGGCTTGGGAACACAACCGGGCTGCCGGCCGTGGCGCCGATACCCTGCCCGGGGCAAAACGCCTCTACCTCCCCTTGCGCACCGCACGCGCGGCCGTCGGCGTCGTCGGCCTCGACAATGACAAGCAAGGCCCGCTGCTGACGCCCGAGCAACAGCGCCTGCTCGACGCGCTGGCCGACCAGGCGGCGGTTGCCATCGAGCGCATCCAGCTGGTCGCCGATGTCGACCGCGCCAGGCTGGCGGCCGAGGCCGACCGCTTGCGCTCGGCACTGCTGACGTCGATCTCGCATGATCTGAAGACGCCGCTGGCGGCCATCATGGGCGCGGCCGGCACGCTCAGGGAATTTGCGCAGGCACTGCCCGAGAACGATCGGGCCGAGCTGCTGACCACCGTGCTCGACGAGTCCGAACGGCTGAACCGCTTCATCGCCAATCTGCTCGACATGACCAAGATCGAATCCGGCGCCATGGAACCGAATTTCGCCCTGCACTATGTCGGCGATGTCGTTGGCTCGGCCTTGCAGCGGGCACGCAAGATCACTGCCGGGCACAAGACCGAGGTTGATATTCCGGCCGACCTGCCGATGCTGAAGCTTGATCCCGTGCTGTTCGAACAAATGCTGTTCAATCTGCTCGACAATGCCGCGAAATACGCGCCACAGGGATCGACAATCCGGCTGCAGGGCTGGGCCGACAATGGCTCCGTCGCGCTGCAGATCATGGATGAGGGACCGGGCATTCCGCCCGCCGACCTGGAGCGCGTCTTCGACAGCTTTTACCGGGTGCGCAAGCGCGATCAGGTCCAGGCCGGCACCGGGCTCGGCCTGTCGATCTGCCGGGGCTTCATCGAGGCGATGGGCGGCACGATCATGGCGGCGAACCGCAGCGATCGCCAAGGCGCGGTCTTCACCATCCGCATGCCGAAGCCGGCACGATCGCCCGGCCTGGACGAACGGAACGCCGACGGGCAAAACTCTGGTGATCCGGCATGACAAATTCCAACGTCAGCATACTGGTCGTCGACGACGAGCCGCCGATCCGCAAACTGCTGCGCGTCGGCCTCGGCAGCCAGGGCTATGCGGTCAGCGAAGCGCCCAACGCCAAGGCTGCGATCCAACTCGTCGATGCACAAAAGCCGGATCTGATCCTGCTCGACCTCGGCCTGCCCGGCATGGGTGGCCTCGATCTCCTGCGCAAATGGCGCGACGAAGGCCTCGACGTGCCCGTGGTCATCCTGTCCAGCCGCACCGACGAAGCCGGCATCGTCGCGGCGCTCGAACTCGGCGCTGACGACTACATCACCAAGCCGTTCGGCATGAACGAACTGGTCGCCAGAATCCGCGTCGCGCTGCGCCACAAATTCCAGCAGCAGGGCGAGAAGCCGGTGTTTCAGACCGGCGATCTCTCGGTCGACCTGGTCAAGCGCATCGTCAAGGTCGAAGGCAAGGAGATAAAGCTCTCCCCCAAGGAGTACGACATATTGCGCATTATGGTGCAGCATGCCGGCAAGGTGCTGACCCACCATTTCATTCTGAAGCAGGTGTGGGGCGATTCGACCGACGTGCAGTATCTGAGGGTCTATGTCCGCCAGCTCCGGCAGAAGATCGAAAAGTCGCCCGACCAGCCGCGCTACATCACCACCGAAACCGGGGTGGGGTACCGGCTACGCGAGGTTGAGTGACCGGACGTTTTCCGCTCAGTCCGCCGAGAGTTCCGCGGTCCGTGCCAGTGCGCCGCCGAAGCCGTTGAGCGGGATGGTGAAACTCACCGCTTGACCGGTGTCGGCCGCGAAGGCGTCGATCTTCAGCGTGGTGGCTGCCTTCAGCAGCGGCGTGACGCTGGCATCGAACGCCACCGGCACCAGGCAGCCGACGGCCTGGCAGGTGTTGAACGGCAGGCTGCCTTCCAGCTTCTGGTCGTCGATGGTCAGGCTGACGCCTTTGGCGAGCGCCAGGCCGAACGGCAGCGCCAGCGTTCCGGCGGCATCCTCGCCGCTCTTGCTCGACAGCTCGATCGCCAGCAGGCGCTGGTTGGACTGCTTGTTGAACTGCTGATGCGACAGGCTGCAAACCTTGGCCGTGCCGGTTACCTGGCAATTGACCGTCCAGTCGCCATGTGTCTCGGACAGCGCCGAGGCGCCGCCAGGCAATGTCGGGCCGGCAGCAGGGGCGGGCGCTGCGGCGGCAGGCGCCGCCTTGTCGGTCTTGGTTTGCGCCGCGACTGCCACCGGGCCAAGAATACAGATGCTGCCCAGTAGCGCCGCGAAATATACTTGCCTGCTTTTCATCAATATGCTCCCGATTGTGCCTCGAGTCAGCCGCGATTGAGCCCGAGATCCGCGCCCGATAGAGCGGTCAATCGATCTTTTCTGTCAAGTGCGGCCGGGCCGCTTCCTCAGGGATTTCGCCAACCCGTGGCAGATCGGCCCATGGCAGACCGGCCCATGGCAGATCGAGACGAACGCCCTATATAGAGAGGAGGTTATATCTGTACGGGAATGAACTGATGTCGACGCTTCGCCTATCGACAGTTCTCATGTCGGCAATGCTGGCGGCGGCAACGCTCGCCGGCATCATGCAATCTGCTGCGGCTCAGTCCGTCAATCCCAGCGCCAACCGGCTGATCCAGCAGAACCAGCTGCAGCAATTGCGCAACAGCCTGCAGCGGCAGCAGTTCCAGCAACAGCAGCAGCAATATCGCGAGCAGGACCGTCGGATCGTGCCGCAGCCGCGCCCCGAAGTGCCCGTCGTCCGGCAAGCTTGTCCGATTCAGATCGTCAACAACCAGATTGTGCGTGTTTGCCGTTGATATCGGTCGCTTGCGATTTACTTAGTCGACTTATTTACTAAAAATGCCTCATTGCCTCGCGGGCATATCAGGGGTTTGCAGGCGGCGTGCGGCGGTGCGCCCGCCGACCGGATTTTCAGCACATGGCGACGACCAAGAAAAAGGCGGTACGCAAGGCAAGGCGAGGCGAACGCATTCGCCAGGTCGCCGCCATTCCCTTTCGCCTGGACGTTTCAGGCAATTTCGAAGTGATGCTGGTGACGTCGCGAGCGACGAAGCGGTTCATCGTGCCCAAGGGCTGGCCCATGAAAGGCAAGAGCGGGCGCAAGGCCGCCACCATCGAGGCGCGCGAAGAAGCCGGCGTGCTCGGCAAGACCCGCAAGGCGCCGGCCGGCAGCTATTCCTATTGGAAACGGCTGGAGCACAATTTCGTGCGCGTCGACGTCGTCGTCTATCTGTTGGAGGTGTCCGAGGAACTGGCCAACTGGCAGGAGGCCAAGAGCCGCCAGCGGGCATGGCTCAAGCCGCAGGACGCGGCGTTGCTCATCGATGAGCCGGATCTCTCGACGCTGATGGCCAACCTGGCGCCGCCTCAGCCGGCAGTGCCGGACCCGGCCTGACCAACCTCACTTGCCCTCGTCCCCTTCAGCGGGACCCTGGTCCCCTGGAAATGGCCGCAGCGGCGTGCCCGTATAGGCCCACAGCCATTCGCGCGGCAGCGGCCCTTTGTTGCGCTCGCTTTGCTGCGACTGTTCCCATGCATGCGCCAGGATGCCGACCGAGCGCGAGAGCACGAACAGGCCGCGCGTCAACGGCGGCGGAAAGCCGAGCTCGCCATAGATGACGGCGGTGGCGCCGTCGATGTTGAGCGGTATTTTCTTCCCCTTGCGCCGTGCCACCTCTGATTCGACGGCCTCGGCGATGTCGGCAAAGCGTCCGCTGACGACGCCGCGCGCGGCAAACTCGCGCGTCACTGCGATCAGGCGCGGCGCGCGCGGATCGACCGGGTGGAAGCGATGGCCAAATCCCGGCACATAGCCTTTCTCCTCGGCGAAGAAACGGTCGAGCCGTGCGGCTACGGCTTGGTCCAGCGCAACACCCTGGTCAAGTGCCACGGCAATGTCGCCATAGAAGGACAGCGCCTGTTCGCCGGCGCCGCCATGCACGTCACCCAGCACGTTGACGGCGGACGCCATGGCGCTGTTGATGCCGACGCCGCAGGTGATGGCCATGCGGGCAATGGCGATCGACGGCGCCTGCGGCCCGTGGTCGACGGCCGCCCCCAGCGCAATGCCGAGCAGCGCCGCCTGCTCCTTGCTCGGCAATTCGCCGCGCAGCATCAGCCAGATCGTTGCCGGAAAGCTGACGCGGCCGATCAGCTCCTGGATTTCATAGCCGCGCAGCCGGATGATGCCGGGGCTCATCTCGATGATGCCGGTCTGCCACCACTCCTCGCCGCGCTCGCGGCCGGTTTTTCTCTCGCTCACGCGCTTCTCCTGGCGCGCGGCGGCAGGGTGGAAAAAACCTCGTCCATATGCTCACCCAGCACCGGTGGCGGCAGGACCGGCAAGGGTGCCGCGCCATCGACCATGAAGCCGCCGCGCACCACGGTCAGCGGCTGCGCCATGCCGGGCAGACCCTGGAAACGCGTGGTCATGTCGCGCTCGACGACCTGGCGCTCGCCAAGCACTTGGGGGATCGTCAGCACCCGGCCCGCCGGCACGCCGGCGCGGTTGAATTTTTCCTCCCAGGCTGCGGCCGAGGCGCTCGCCAAGGCCGTCTCGATCAGCACCTTCAGCACAGCGCGGTTCTGCTTGCGCGTCTCGCGCTCGGCAAAGCGCGGATCGTCGGCCAGTTCCGGCTGGCCGATCAGCCGGCAAAGCGTGACGAACTGCTCCTGCTTGTTGGCGGCGATGTTGAGCAGGCCGTCGCCGGTGCGAAACGCGCCGGAGGGCGCAGCCGTCATGTTCTCATTGCCCATCGGCTGCGGCTCGACGCCGGCGGTCAGATAGTTGGACACCGGCCAGCCCAGCGCCGACAGCGTGCATTCGAGCATCGAGACATCGAGAAACGCGCCCTCGCCCGAGGTCTTCTGCTTGACCAGCGCCGCGGCGATGGCGAAGGCCCCGACCAGCCCGCCCAGCGTGTCGGCGACGGGATAGCCGACCCGCAAGGGTGCGGTCTCCGGCGTGCCGGTGATGCTCATGATGCCGGACAGCCCCTGGATGATCTGGTCGTAGGCCGGATTGTCGCGCATCGGCCCGGTCTGGCCGAACCCCGATATGGCGCAATAGACGAGACCCGGACGAACCGCTTTCAGCGCCTCATAGCCAAGCCCCAGCCGCCCCATCACGCCCGGTCGAAAGTTCTCGACCAGCGCATCGGCGGAGGCGACGAGATCGAGGAAGCGTTCGCGGTCGGCTTCGCTTTTGAGATCCAGCACCACCGATCGCTTGCCGGCATTCTGCGCCAGGAACGACGCGCCCATCCCCGCCTCGTTGAGCGCCGGCGAGGCGCCGAGCTGGCGCGCCAGATCGCCGCCTTGCGGCGTCTCGACCTTGATGACATCGGCGCCGAGCAGCGCCAGCTGGTAGGCACAATAAGGGCCCGCCAGCACATTGGTCAGGTCGAGAATGCGGATGCCGGCAAGCAGATCGGTCATGATGCTCCAGGTCGCTCAGGCATCGCCCGGCACATGCTCGGGTCCGCGCCGGCGCCGATGCTCGATGAAGGCCCAGATATGCGGACCGGCGAGCCCGATGAAGGCAAGGATCAGCAGCACCAGCGACAGCTTGTGGGTGTAGAACACCGACCAGTCGCCGTTCGAGATCGTCATCGCCCGGCGGAACTGCGTTTCGGCAAGCGGCCCCAGGATCATGCCGATGATGACCGGCGCGGTCGGGAAATCGAAGCGCCGCATCAGGAAGCCGGCGGCCCCCAGGAGATAGAGGATGACGAGGTCGATCGGCGATTGCGAGATGCCGTAGGTGCCGACGGTGGCGAACACCAGGATGCCAGCATAGAGCTGCGGCGCCGGGATTTTCAACAGCCGTACCCACAGCCCGATCAGCGGCAGGTTGAGAACGACCAGGATGACGTTGGCGATGAACAGGCTGGCGATCAGGCCCCAGACCAGATCGGCCTGCGTCGTCAACAGCAGCGGTCCCGGATTGATGCCGTAGCTCTGGAAGGCCGACAGCATGATTGCGGCGGTCGCCGAGGTCGGCAGGCCAAGGGTGAGCATCGGCACCAGCACGCCGGCGGCAGACGCATTGTTGGCGGCTTCCGGTCCGGCAACGCCCTCGATCGCGCCGACCGTGCCGAACTCCTCCTTGTGCTTCGACAGCTTCTTTTCGATGGCGTAGGACAGGAAGGTCGGGATTTCGGCGCCGCCGGCAGGCATGGCGCCGATCGGGAAGCCGATGAAAGCGCCGCGCAGCCATGGCTTCCACGAGCGCCCCCATTCGGCCGCGGTCATGTAGAGCGAGCCCTTGAGCGGCACGATCTCGTCCTTGCCGGCATAGCGGCGCGAGGCCATGTAGAGCGTCTCGCCGACGGCAAACAGGCCGACCGCGGCAATGATGACATCGACGCCATCGAGCAGTTCGTTCATGCCGAAGGTGAAGCGCGGCTGTCCCGTCTGCAGGTCGACGCCGATCATGCCGATGACGAAGCCGATGAACAGGCTGGTGAGGCCGCGCACGGAGGACGAGCCGAGCACCGCCGACACCGTGATGAAGGCAAGCACCATCAGCGAGAAATATTCGGCCGGCCCGAAGGCGAGCGCGAACTTCACCACCACCGGCGCCAGGAAGGCGACGCCCATCGTGCCGATGGTGCCGGCGACGAAGGAGCCGATCGCCGAGGTCGCCAGTGCCGCGCCGCCGCGACCCGAGCGGGCCATCCTGTTGCCTTCCAGCGCGGTGACGATGGTGGCGCTTTCGCCCGGCGTGTTGAGCAGGATCGAGGTCGTCGAGCCGCCATACATGGCGCCGTAATAGATGCCGGCGAACAGGATGAAGGAAGCCTCCGGCGCCACCTGGTAGGTGATCGGCAACAGAAGCGCGATGGTCAGCGCCGGCCCGAGGCCGGGCAGCACGCCGATGGCGGTGCCGAGCGTGGTGCCGACCAGGCACCACAGCAGGTTCATCGGCGAGAAAGCGACGGAAAATCCGTGGGCGAGATGGCCGAGCGTCTCCATGGCGTCAGCCCCTCGCAGTGGCGATGATCGCGTCGATCACCGTGTTCAGCTGGTTTTCGATGAAGCCGGCGCCAATGTTGACGCCGAGCGCCCTGGCAAAGCCGAAATAGGCGGCAAGCGCCAGGATCAGGCCGGTCAGCGCATCGCGCAGCGTGTGCTTGCTGCCGAAGCCATAACAGACGAGCACGAACATGATGACCGAGGCGGCGGTGAAGCCGAGCGGCTGGATCAGCACCAGATTGGCGACCAGGCCGGCAACGACGATGCCCATCGCCTTCCAGTCGGTCGGCGTCTCCTTTTCTTCCTGCGGCTGCCAGCCGCCGCGCAGCGCGGCGACGATGAGCAGCAGCGAAAGCACGATCATGCCTGTCATGGTGATGTAGGGAAAGACGGTCGGCCCGACCTTGGAATAGAGCGGCGAAACCGGGATCGCCAGGGTCTGCCAAGCCACGGCCGCGGCACAGGCGAGAAGCCCGACGCCGATCAACAATTCGGGCATGGCAAGGCGCGGGGGCGCCGGCTGCTGGTCGCTGGTGCTCATCGATGTCCTCCCGAGATGGCCGGCATCCTCCCGCCGGCCGCATCCGCAGTTTCACTCCCAGCGCATGATATGTCCATGCCGCAGGCGAATGTCGGAAGGGGCGGCCGTGGCCGCCCCTGAAGACATCAGGCGAGGCCGAGATCCTTGAGGATCGCGGTGATGCGGGCGGTGTCGTCGACGAGGAATTTCGCATAGTCGTCGCCGGTGAGCAGGATGGGCGTCCAGTTGCGGTTCTTGCATTCGGCTGCCCAGGCATCGCTCTTGGCCATGGTCTCGATCATCGTGACCATCGCCGCCTTGTCGGCGTCGGAGACGCCTGGCGGTGCGAAGACGCCGCGCCAGTTGAACAGTTCGACGTCAATGCCGGCTTCCTTCATCGTCGGTGCGTCGATGCCGTCCTGGCGCTTGTCGGCGGAGATCGCCAACAGCCGAAGCGCGCCCGCCTTGACCTGCTCGGAGAACTCGCCGAAGCCGGAAATGCCGGCCGCCACCTGGTTGCCGAGCAGCGCCGACAGCGCCTCGCCGCCGCCGGCGAAAGGCACATAGGAGAGGTTGGTTGCCGGAACGCCGACCGTCTTGGCGATCAGCCCGAACAGGATGTGGTCGGAGCCGCCGGCCGAGCCGCCGGCCACCGGAACCTTGGTCGGATCCGCTTTGAGCGCCGCAACGAAATCGCCGGCCGTCTTGAACGGCGAATCCGCCGGCACTACCAGCGCCTCGAACTCGCCGGTGAGGCGAGCGATGGGCGTCACTTCGGAGAGGTTGTTGGCCGATTTGTTGGCGATGATGGCGCCGACCATGACCATGCCGGCCACCATCAGCGAATTGCCCTTGCCCTTCCACTGGCTGATGAACTGCGGCAGGCCGACAGTACCGCCGGCGCCGCCGACATTGGTGATCTGCGAGCCGGAGATCAGTTTTTCACTGCGCAGCACCTGGTCGATGGTGCGCCCCGTCTGGTCCCAGCCGCCGCCGGGCGCGGCCGGCACGAAGATCTGGATCTGCGGTGCATCCTGACCGAGGGCGGGCGTCAAATGCGTTGCAACGAATCCGGCAGCGCCTGCGGCCGCGGTGCTCATCAAAAATCTGCGTCTGTTCAGCATGGGATTCCTCCAAATCACGACACCTCCTCCGGTGCCTGCCAGAAACGTAGCCTGAAAACAGACCCGCTCGGCAAAAATTCATGCCGATTTCGGTACGTTCTGTCAACAGGAACGCTGTTCTACTAGACAGAACCATGGATGTGCGGCACAATCGCTTCGGCCGGCCTTTGTCCGGGCAGGTAAACTGGAATGAAACTGTTCGTGAGATGACCGAAGCGCGATCCCAGCCGTTGCCGGCCGATGGTGTTGCCGCGCTCGACCGCGCGATCGCCATTCTCGACGCGTTCGCGACCGCCGACCGCTCGCTCAGCCTGGCCGAGATCGCGGCGCGCACCGGGCTCTACAAAAGCACCATTTTGAGGCTGGCGAACTCATTGCTGCGCGGGCAGTTGCTGGAGCGGCTCGACGATGGCCGCTACCGCATCGGACCCGCCACCTTTCGGCTTGGCGCGCTTTACCAGCGCTCGGTCGTGGCGGTCGACATCCTGCTGCCGATCATGCGTGATCTTGCCGAACGCAGTTGGGAAAGCGTGGCGTTCTATGTCCGCTCGGGCGACGCCCGCACCTGTCTCTACCGCGTCGAATCCAAGCATCCTATCCGCTACACGATCCGGGAAGGCGACCTGCTGCCGTTGCTCACCGGCTCGGGCGGCCGCGTGCTGGCAGCGTTTTCAGGCCAGCCGGGCGAACCATACGAGACCATCCGCAAGGCCTGCCACTATCTGTCGATCGGCGACCGCGACCCTGAGACGGCGGGCGTCTCGGTGCCGGTGTTCGGACCGGGCCGCGTTCTGCTCGGCGCCTTGACGCTCGCCGGCCCGTCGACACGCGTCGATACGGCGTTCCTGCGCCGCATGACACCGGACCTGCTGGAGGCCGCCGCTCGCGCCACCCGCGCCTTCGGCGAGGATGCCTCGATGCTGGAGCAGGCAGCGCGCCTAGCCGGCGCTGAAACCGTGATCGGCCTCAGTTCGCCTTGACCAGCACCACGCGGCGGTTCTTGGCGCGGCCGGTTTCGTCATCATTGCTGGCGACAGGCGCCATCATGCCGGCGCCGGCGGCGGTCAGCCGGCCGCCATCGATGCCGTATTTCGAGACCAGCGCCGCCTTTACCGACTGCGCCCGCCGCGACGACAGATCGATATTGTAGTCGAAGGCGCCCTGGTTGTCGGTATGACCGACGACGATCACCGCCATGCCGGGCTCGTTGGTCAGAAGCGTCGAGATCTCCTTCAGCGTCGGTTCCGATTCCGGCTTGATGTCGGCCTTGTCGGTGTCGAAGAAGATGCCGTAGAGCGAGATGGAGCCGGTGGCCGACAGCGATTCCGCCATCTTGGCCGCTTCGACCACCACCATCTTCTTGTCGCGCGCCTTGGGCTCCAGCACCTGAACGACGGCGATGGTGCGGCCGTTGAGTTCCTTGCAGTAGAGGTCGTCGATCAGCGAATAGGCCTGAACCGTGACATAGGCGTCGCCGCCATCCTGCGGCAGCTTGGCAGCGAAGAAGCGCTGGTCGTTGATACCGGTGGTTACCGCACAGGCGCCATTGGAAAAGGCCGCGTCCTTGACGTCGCTTTCATGGAAGAAATACATCATCAGGCTCATGTCGCCGCCGCCACCGCTCGACGACCGGTCGGCGGCGCCGCCGCACTCTTCCTTCTTGCATTCGAACAGGACTTCGCCGCCGGCGGCCGCGATCACATCCTGGTAGTTGCGCAGCACTTCGAGCGGGGAGCGCTCGGCCGGCAGCACATAGACGATGCGGGTCAGCGCGCCTTCGACCTCGGCCTTCTTGTCCGGCGCGAACACACGGTTGTTCATCGTGTCACGGGCATCCGGATCGGCGCTCGGCTTCAGCGGCGACAGCGGCACTGTAAAATCGGTATAGGCGAATTTTTCGTAGGAGACGATGAACGACCCCTCATAGCGCTTGGCCAGATGATTGTCGGCACCGCCCTCGATGTCGGCGGTCGGCACCGTCGCATCGGCGCCCGCCAGTTGCACGGCCGCCAGGAGCAGCAGCCCCGCCCAGAAAAGCTTCAGAAATATCGCATTGATTGCACGCATGGTCGGCTCCCCCAAAGAGCAATTCCAGGAAAAGTGTGAGCGGTTTTCCCACAGGAATTGCGTAGCTAGATTAGAATAGCCAACCCTGGCAGAACGTGGAAATTGCGTCGATGAAGCGCTTCACACCCGCCGTTCGAGCAGGATCGTCGGCCCATCGTGATAAGTGGTTTCCAGGACCTTGGTGTAGCCGCACTTTGCCGCGACGTTCAACGAGCCGGTGTTTTCCGGATCGATGATGCAGACGGTTCTCGCGCCGGCAAAGGTTTCGTCGCCCCAGGCCAGGGCCCTTCTGACGACTTCGCTGGCAAGACCCTTGCCATGCGCTTGCGGCGCCAGCGCCCAGCCGGCTTCCGGAATGCCCTCGAGCGACGGCTCGATGTCGCGCTTCAGGTCGTGGAATCCGGCCTCGCCGATGAAGCGACCGCTGGCCTTGTCCTCGACCGCCCAGAAGCCGTAGCCAAGCAGCGACCACAGGCCGGCATGCCGCAGGAACCGCATCCAGCTTTCCTCCCGCGTCCGCGGCTTGCCGCCGATGAAACGGGTGGTGACGGGGTCGGCCCACATGACGGCATAGTTGTCGAAGTCTTCGATCCGGTGCGCCCGCATGATGGTCCGTTCCGTTTCGAGAACCGGGACGCCGGCTGTTTTTGGACTGCCCATGAAACTCTGCCTCCGTTGACGGTCAGCGCTTAGCAAACCAGCGCGCCCGGACAAGGGCCAAGCCGGATCATCATTCAGCCAGGGAAGCTTCCGAACGGCCTGGCGCGACCAGGCGGTCGAAGCGAACAGCGTCGGCTTACTTTCAGCCGTGCCAGACCATCTTCATGTAGAGCCCACCGCGCCGCAATTCGTCCAGCATCTGGTCGAGCCGCTTCTGCCTGGTGTCGCTGCGTTTGGCGCGGGCGACCCAGCCGAGATAATCGTTCTTCTGGTAGTCCGGCCGCGCCTCGTAGGCCGCTGTCAGTCCTTTTTCGGTCAGGGCGATGCGGATGTCGTCCGGCATCGGGTTCAGGGCGCGCTTCAGTCCGGTCATTTCAGAAAACCCCAGCTGTCAGGATGGCGACGCCGATGGTCCAACCCAGGTCCGCCTCTGGGAATTCTGCCGAACGATGCTACCTTTCGCAACCGGTCCGGCAAGGGCCGGTCTCGATACCGCCAATGGGAGGAGAACGCCATGGACACCACCGATCTCGTGCTTGCCATTTTCCATCATCTGCTGGTGTTGTCGCTGGCCGGCATCATCGGCGCCGAATTTGTCCTGATCCGCGGCGACCTCTCCGCCGCCACGCTCAAGCGGCTTGCCGGCATCGACCGCCATTATGGCATCATCGCCATGCTGATCATCATCATCGGCATCTGCCGCGTCATCTACGGCCTGAAGGGCTGGGAATTCTACGTCTACAACTGGGTGTTCTGGGCCAAGATGGCGGCATTCGGCATCGTTGGCCTGCTGTCGATCATCCCGACCATCCGCTTCATCTCCTGGAACCGGCAAGCCAGTGCAAATCCCGGCTTTCAGGTGCCGGTTGCGGAACTCGCCTCGGTGAAGACCTATGTGCGCGCCGAAGCCTTCATCTTCCTGCTGATCCCGATCTTCGCGGCGGCGATGGCGCGCGGCTACGGTTATTGAAGCAACGCCAACACCAAACCCATCTCCTCCGGGCATACTCCCCACTGATCGCCATGGTTGCGCACGACTGTATTTTGCAGTTTGCGTCAGGCGACAATCTGTTAGCTTGCCTTTGTTGCACCCTCGCTGCCTGACCTGCACAGCGATCGGAGATTGATATCCTGGGAGGAGAATTACGATGAGGAAAATTGTAGCCGCCCTGGCCGCCGCCGCGGCCGTCACGCTTTATTCGTTCACCGCCAGCGCACAGACCTATCCCGAGCGCACCATCACCGTCGTCGTGCCGTTTGCGGCCGGCGGTCCGACCGACACGGTTACGCGGCTCGTCGCCGAAGCCATGTCGAAGGATCTCGGCCAGCAGATCATCGTCGAAAATGTCGGCGGCGCCGGCGGCACGCTGGGCGCCGGCCGCGTCGCCAACGCCGACCCGGATGGCTACACGCTGCTCCTCCATCACATCGGCATGGCGACCAGCGCGACCCTCTACAGAAAACTCGCCTACGACACGCTGAACGCCTTCGAGTATGTCGGCCTCGTCACCGAGGTGCCGATGGCCATCGTCGCCCGCAAGGACCTGGAGCCGGCCGACCTGAAAGGGCTGGTCGAATACGCCAAGACCAACAAGGACACCATCACCGTCGCCAATGCCGGCATCGGCGCTGCCTCGCATCTGTGCGGCATGCTGTTCATGAGCGCCATCGGCACGCCGCTGGTCACCGTGCCCTACAAGGGCACCGGTCCGGCCATGACCGACCTTCTCGGCGGCCAGGTCGACATTATGTGCGACCAGACCACCAACACCACCAAGCAGATCCAGGGCGGCACGATCAAGGCCTATGCCGTCACCACGCCGGAGCGCCTCGACGTGCTGAAGGACGTGCCGACGACCATCGAAGCCGGCCTGCCCGCGGTGCAGGTCGGCATCTGGCACGGCCTCTATGCGCCGAAGGGCACGCCGGCCGAGATCACCGGCCGACTGTCGAAATCGCTCCAGGTCGCGCTGAAGGACCCCAACGTCATCGCCCGCTTCGCCGAACTCGGCACCAAGCCGTCGTCCGAGGCCGACGCGACGCCGGCAGCGCTGAAGGCCAAGCTGGAAGGCGAGATCATGCGCTGGAAGCCGATCATCGAAGCCGCCGGCCAATACGCCGACTGAGGCTTGAACGGGGCGCTGCCGGCGCCCCGTTTTCGCTTCGACGTCCGTTTTCACATTTGCAACGGCAAGCCCGTTGCAAGGGTCAGGGGAGGACCGCCATGAAACCTTTCGCCATCGACAGGGCAAACGGCCTGTGCGCCGCGCTGTTCATCTTTTTCGGCGCCTTTTTCGCGATACAATCGCTCGGCCTCGAAATCGGCACCGCCTTCCGCATGGGACCGGGCTATTTCCCGCTGGTGCTGGCGATCGTGCTGATCGTGCTCGGCGCCATCATCCTCGTCCAGGCGGTGCGCGTCGAGGGCGAGCCGATCGGCCCCATTGCGTGGCGCGGCATGCTGTTCATCCTGCCGGCGCCGATCTTTTTCGGCATGACCGTGCGCGGCCTCGGCTTCGTCCCGTCGATCTTCCTGACGGCGCTGATCGCCTCTTTTGCCAGCGCCCGCATGAAGCCGCTGACGGCACTTCTGCTGTCGGCCGGCCTGACGCTGTTTTCGGTGCTGGTCTTCAGCTACGCGCTCGGGCTGCCATTCCAGCGCTTCGGCCCCTGGTTGCCCCAATGGCTGGCATTGTGAGGCGCTGAGATGGACCTCCTCAGGAACCTCGAACTCGGCTTTTCGACGGCCACCACGCCGGCCAATCTGGGTTTTTGCCTCATCGGCGTTCTGCTCGGCACGCTGATCGGCGTCCTGCCCGGCATCGGCGCCACCGCAACCATCGCCATGCTGCTGCCGATCACCTTCCAGATCGGCGACCCGGTCTCGTCCCTCATCATGCTGGCCGGCATCTACTACGGCGCCCAGTATGGCGGTTCGACCACCGCCATTCTCATCAACATGCCCGGCGAATCCTCCTCGGCCGTGACCGCCATCGACGGCTACCAGATGGCCAGGAACGGTCGCGCCGGGGCGGCTCTGGCGATCGCCGCGATCGGCTCGTTCTTCGCCGGCACGGTGTCGACCTTCCTGGTCGCCGTCTTTGCCCCGCCGCTGACGGCAATAGCCCTGCAATTCGGCGCGGCCGAATATTTTTCGCTGATGATCGTCGGCCTCGTCTCGTCCATCGCTCTCGCCCATGGCTCGATCGTCAAGGCGCTGGCGATGGTCGTGCTCGGCCTGCTGCTCGGCATTGTCGGCACCGACATCTACACCGGCACGCCGCGCTTCACGCTCGGCATCCGCGAATATGCCGACGGGCTGAACTTCGTGGCGGTGGCGGTCGGCGTCTTCGGCGTCGCCGAGATCCTGCGCAATCTCGAAAACGAGCACGAGCGCTCGGTGATGATCAAAAAAGTCTCCGGCCTGATGCCGACCCGCGACGACTTCAAGGCGATGGCAGCACCCATCGTGCGCGGCACGATCATCGGTTCGGCGCTCGGCATCCTGCCCGGCGGCGGCGCGGTGCTTGCCGCCTTTGCCTCCTACACGGTCGAAAAGCGCGTGTCGAAACACCCGGAGGAGTTCGGCAAGGGCGCCATCGCCGGCGTCGCCGGACCGGAATCGGCCAACAATGCCGGCGCCCAGACCTCCTTCATTCCGATGCTGACGCTGGGCATTCCGGCCAATCCGGTCATGGCGCTGATGATCGGCGCCATGATAATCCAGGGCATCGTGCCCGGCCCCAATGTCGCGATCGAGCAGCCGGCGCTGTTCTGGGGCATCATCGCCTCGATGTGGATCGGCAATCTGATGCTGATCGTGCTGAACCTGCCGCTGATCGGGCTATGGGTGAAGCTGCTGACGATCCCCTATTATGTGCTCTTCCCGATCATCATGGCGTTCTGCTCGATCGGCGTTTACAGCGTCAACACCAACGCCTTCGATCTCTACGCGGTCGCATTCTTCGGCCTGCTCGGCTACATCCTGACCAAGCTGCGTTGCGAACCCGCACCCCTGCTGCTCGGCTTCGTGCTCGGCCCGCTGCTCGAGGAAAACCTGCGCCGCGCCATGATCCTGTCGCGCGGCGACCCCTCGACCTTCGTGACGCGGCCGATCAGCGCCGGCCTGCTGCTCGTCGCACTGGCCGTGCTCGTCGTCGTCTTCCTGCCGTCGGTCAAGAAGAAGCGCGAAGAGGTGTTCGTGGAGGAAAGCTAGTTGTCGGGACGCCGGGCGCCGCGATTTCCACGAGCGGCGCCGGCACGTCTGTCGTCTTCACCTCGGCCTTGCAGAGATCGGCGATGACGCAGGCCGGGCAATCGGGCTTGCGCGCCTTGCAGACATAGCGGCCATGCAGGATCAGCCAGTGATGCGCATGGCGCATATACTCGTCCGGGATGATCCGCAGCAGCCCTTGCTCGACCTGTTCGGGCGTCTTGCCTGGCGCCAGGCCGAGGCGGTTGCCGATGCGGAAAATATGGGTGTCGACCGCCATCGTGTGCTGGCCGAACGCCATGTTGAGCACGACATTGGCGGTCTTGCGCCCGACCCCCGGCAGCTTGACCAACTCATCGCGCTCGCTGGGCACCTCGCCGCCGTAATCGCGTATCAGCGCCTCCGAGAGCGCCACGACATTCTTGGCCTTGTTGCGCCAGAGTCCGATGGTGCGGATGTACTCGCCAACCCTGGCTCCGCCCAGCGCCAGCATCTTTTCAGGTGTGTCGGCGACCTTGAACAACGCCCGCGTCGCCTTGTTGACGCCGGCATCGGTCGCCTGCGCCGACAGCACCACGGCCACCAGCAGCGTGAAGGCGTTGACGTGCTCGAGCTCGCCCTTCGGCTCGGGCCGCTGCACCGAAAACCGCCGGAAGATCTCATGCACCTCGGCGGCGCTGTAGAGCGAACGGACCCGCGCCGGCGCCGGTCGCGGCTTGGCATTCGAGCCGTCGCGCCGCCCGGGCGGCAGTTCACTTTTGGATAGGGAAAGATTTTTGGACTTGGGGCTGGCCATTCCCTTCCTATAATATCCTGGGATGAGCGACACAAACGCCTCGTTTCAGGCCGACGAGCCATTCTTCCAGGCGCTGCTGACACCGCACCGCTCGCTAGGCCGCACCGGCTTTGCCGTGCTAATGGGCGCGCTGCTGTTCGGCTGGGTGGTGACCGGGGCGTTTTTCCTGTCGCGCGGCGCCTGGCCGGTGTTCGGCTTCTTCGGCCTCGACGTCATCGCCGTCTACGTCGCCTTCCGCGCCAACTATCGCGCCGCCCGTGCCCGCGAGGAAGTGTCGGTGTCGCGCACCAGCCTCGACATCCGCAAGACGGCGCCCTCGGGAAAGTCGGAAGCGCATCGCTTCAACCCGTTCTGGGCGCGCTTTTCCGTCGCTCGCCATGCCGAGATCGGCATCACCAGGATGACGGTGGAAGCACAAGGACAGAATGTGCCGATCGGATCATTCCTGGACCCAGACTCCCGCGAGAGTTTTGCTGTGGCCTTTTCGCGGGCACTGACAAAAGCCAGGACGCGCTAGAGCCGCCGCATTAGAACCGGTAGCGTAAAATCCTGCCGACCTTGCGCAATGCGGGAATGTGTCTCCACAGTCCGATGAACAGTTTCGCGGACCAGCCCATGTGCGCGGTGCGTTCGGCGCTGTAGGCCGAGATGTCATCGACAAAGCGCAGCTTCGGAACGGCACGCTCCAGTACCTGCGGGTCGTCGATCGCCCAGTGAACCTCGGCGCCCGTCGCCCTGATGGTCGGATTGAGGCGCAGCATCTTCAGGCCGAAGTGGCTGTAGGCGTCGAACATCAGCTCGCCGCCGGCAAGATGCGCGACAAGGCGTGACAGCAGCCGTGGCCCCTCCTCTACCGGGAGATAAGGCGTCAACCCCTCCATCACCACGACGGCCGGACGATTGCGCGGCACTTCTGCCAGCCAGTCTGGGTCGGTTACCGAAGAGCCGACGAGGTGGTAGTGGTCCCGGGACGGGTAAAGCTTGCGCCGGAGCGCGATGACATCCGGAAAATCGACATCGAACCACTCCACGCCTTCGGGTGGATCGACACGGAAAATGCGCGTATCGAGCCCGCAGCCGAGATGCAGCACGATGGCGCCGGGATTTCTGGCGATGAAGTCCTGAACGCGGACATCATACGTCTTGGCCCGGATCGCCAGGCCGATGCCGAGATTGGTGTCGACCTTGAGGCGCGAGAAATCATAGTCGATCTTGCGCACGGCCTCGTCGGCGAAGCGATCCCCGAGCAGCGAATGCGGCAGCCGGCTTTCCAGTGCCTTGCCATAAAGCGTCATCAGCAAGGTCTCCCTTGCTCCGCTCAGATTCACCCTTTCGCCGGCCATTGGCATCTCCCGGGGCGCAATCCAGTATTTATCTGGTAACAGGCGGCAACAAGGCAAGTTTCGGGTGGTTGCAAGGGGCGGAAAGACCGATATTCGCGGTCAAGGAGATATTGCCATGAACGCCCAGATGACCATGAATTCGCAGATGAAACCGACAGCGATCCTGCAGCACGACATCACCCCCGAGGGCAGCGACTACGAGGTCGTGCGCCGCGCCATCGAGAAGATCAGCCTCGACTATCGCGACCAGCCCTCGCTGGAAGCCCTGGCAGCCGATGTCGGCGAGACACCCACGGGCCTGCAAAAGCTGTTCACCCGCTGGGCCGGCCTGTCGCCAAAAGCCTTCCTGCAGGCGGTCACCCTCGACCATGCCCGCAAACTGCTCGATTCCGGCATGCCGCTCCTCGAAACATCGTTCGAACTCGGCATGTCCGGCCCCGGCCGGCTGCACGATTTGTTCGTCACCCACGAGGCGATGTCGCCGGGCGACTACAAGACGCGCGGCGCTGGCCTGACCATCCGCTACGGCTACCACATCTCGCCCTTCGGCATCGCCCTGATCATGGTCACCGACCGTGGCCTTGCGGGGCTCGCCTTCAACGATCCGGGCGGCGAGCGGGCGGCGTTCGCCGACATGTCGGGCCGCTGGCCGAACGCCACCTATGTCGAGGACATGAGCGCCACCCAGCCCTATGCGGCGCGCATCTTCGATCCGACATTGTGGCGCGCCGACCAGCCGCTGCGCGTGGTGATGATCGGCTCCGACTTCCAGCTGCGCGTCTGGGACGCGCTGCTCAGGATCCCGATGGGCAAGGCCTGCACTTATTCCTCGATCGCCTCCAGGATCGGCGCGCCAAACGCCAGCCGGGCGGTGGGGGCGGCGGTCGGCGCCAACCCATTGTCATTCGTCGTCCCTTGCCATCGGGCGCTGGGCAAGTCCGGCGCACTCACCGGCTACCACTGGGGCCTGACCCGCAAACGCGCCATCCTCGGTTGGGAAGCGGGCCAGACCGCGTCCTGAAGCTGCCCGCATCAAACAACACCGGCGAAATCCCTTCGCCGGTGTTGTTCTTTTTGCGAGCTCCCGGCGCAAAACATCCGCACGCTCTGGCAAGCCGCCGGCTTACAGGTTAGCTTCCCGCGCATTCCGCAGGAGGCTTTCTTGATCATCGTTGTCGGCTCGATCAACCTCGACCTTATCGCCAATGTCGACCGCCTGCCTTCGCCGGGCGAGACGGTCCGCGGCTCCGGCTTCGCCACGGCGCCCGGCGGCAAGGGCGCCAACCAGGCGTTGGCTGCGGCGCGCGCCGGCGCCAAGGTGCGCATGGTCGGCGCCGTCGGCAAGGACAATTTCGCAACCGAAGCCCTGGCTTTGCTCGTGGCCGGCAAGGTCGATCTCTCCGGCGTCGGCCAGAGCTTCGCCTCCACCGGCACGGCGCTGATCCTCGTCGGCGCCGATGGCGAGAATGTCATTGCCGTGGTGCCGGGCGCCAATGATTCGGTGCTGCCCGGCGATCTCGCCAAGGCTTTCCTTGCGAAGGGCGACGTCGTCCTGCTGCAGCACGAGATCCCGTTGCAGACTGTCGATGCAGCGCTCGACGCCGCACGCGCCGCCGCCGCGGTCACCGTGCTCAACACCGCGCCGTTCCGTAGCGAGGCGGCAGCGTTGCTCGGCAAGGCCGACTACGCCGTCGCCAACGAAACCGAATTCGACCTTTACGGCGAGGCGCTGTCGCTGAAAGGCCGCGACCGCCCGGCGCGCATGCGCGACTTCGCCCGCAAGACCGGCCGCACCATCGTCGTCACGCTCGGCGGCGACGGCGTGCTGGCGGCGACCCCGGAGGATTTCCTGACCGTGCCGGCGCTGAAGATCACGCCGGTCGACACCGTCGGGGCCGGCGATACTTTTTGCGGTTATCTCGCCGCCGGGCTGGCGTCCAACCTGCCGCTGGAGCAGGCTCTCACCCGCGCCGCAGCCGCCGGCTCGCTCGCCTGCCTGAAGCCCGGCGCCCAGCCGGCCATCCCGCTGGCCGCGGATGTGGACACCGCCCTGCGCAACAACGCCGGATGACAGCCCTGCGCCCCGCAACGAAGCACGCCGTGCCCCCCGCCGGCGACATCTGCCGGATGTCCGCTGTCGACCTGGCCGAGGCGATCCGGCTGCGCCGCCTGTCCGTGCGCGAGTTGGTCGCCGCATTCCTCGACCGCATCGACGCGGTAAACCCGCTGGTCAACGCCATCGTCTCGTTGCGCGAGCGCTCCGACATCCTGCGCGAGGCCGACGCGGCGGACGCGCATCTAGCGCAAGGCGGGCCGGCCGGCTCGCTGTTCGGCCTGCCGATGGCGATAAAAGACCTCGCCATGACGCGCGGCTTGAGGACCAGTTTCGGCTCGCCGATCTTCGCCGATTTCGTGCCGCAGGAGGATGATTTCTTCGTCGAGCGCATCCGCAAGGCCGGCGCCATCATCATCGGCAAGACCAACGTTCCCGAATTCGGGCTGGGATCCAACACCTACAATAATGTTTTCGGACCGACGCTGAACGCGTTCGATCCGGCGCTGACCGCCGGCGGCTCGAGCGGCGGCGCAGCGGTCGCCCTTGCGCTCGACATGGTCCCGGTCGCCGACGGCAGCGATTTCGGCGGCTCGCTGCGCAATCCGGCGGCGTGGAACAATGTCTATGGCTTCCGCCCGTCGCAGGGCCTTGTCCCCGGAGGGCCGGACCTGGAAGTCTTTCATGCTCAGATGGGCATAGACGGGCCGATGGGCCGCAGCATCAGCGACATGGCGCTGCTGCTCGACGTGCAGGCGGGCTACCATCCGCATGCGCCCTTGTCCTGGGAAAAGCCTGGTTCATTCCTCGAAGGGCTGGCAACGCCGGCAAGCGGCGGCCGCGTCGGCTGGCTCGGTGATCTCGGCGGTCACCTGCCGGTGGAGCCTGGCATCCTCGATCTGTGCGAGGCCGCACTCGGCCGCTTCGCGGAGGCATCCTTCCTGACCGAGCCCTTGCTGCCGGATTTCGATTTCGAGGCACTGTGGCAAGCCTTCGTGACGCTGCGGCAGGCGAGCAGCGGCTCGGCGCTGAAAGTCCATTATGACGACCCGCACAAGCGCGCCCTGCTGAAGCCGGAAGCCGTCTGGGAGGTGGAGAACGCCATGCGGCTGACGGCGCCGCAGATCCGCGCGGCCTCGGTCATCCGCACCTCCTGGCACCGGACGCTGCTGTCGCTGTTCGAGCACTTCGATCTCATCGCGCTGCCGACGGCGCAGGTCTTTCCTTTCGAAGTCGGCACGCATTGGCCAAGTGAGGTCGCCGGACGGACGATGGACAGCTACCATCGCTGGATGCAGGTTTCGGCCTTCGCCACGCTCGGCGGCTGTCCGGCGCTCAACGTGCCCGTCGGCTTCGACGACAAAGGCCGCCCCTTGGGCATGCAGCTGATCGGCCGGCCGCGCGGCGACCTCGCCGTGCTCAGGGCCGGAGCGGCCTATGAGGCGACCTTGCCTTGGCAGGTGGGGGCGTCCTGACGCGAGGGGCGGCACGGTCTGCGACCGGCTTGCACCAGCCCCGCCGCCATGCATTGATTGCAGCCAGCCGCCTAAGCGCATCCTCGAGGAAATCCCCCATGTCGCTGGAACTCTACGCCGCCTATGTCCTTGCCTGCATCGTCATCATCCTGGTGCCCGGTCCGACTGTCACGCTGATCATCGCCAACAGCATCCGCCATGGCTACCGCGCCGGCCTTGCCAATGTCGCCGGCACGCAGGCTGGGCTCGCCGTGATGATCGCCATTGTCGGCATCGGCCTCAACACGCTGATATCGGGCATGGGCCACTGGTTCGAATGGGTACGCCTGATCGGCGCCGCCTATCTGATCTGGATGGGGGTGCAGATGTTCCGTTCCAAGGGCGCGCTGAATGCCGACGGCACCGCGAGAAAGCCGCGCGGCGGCTTCTTCCTGCAGGGCCTGCTGGTGGCGCTGAGCAACCCCAAGACCCTGGTGTTCTTCGGCGCCTTCTTCCCGCAATTCATCGCCCCGCAGGGCAATTACACCCTGCAGATCGTCGTCATGGGCCTCACCGCCATGATCTTCGCCGCCGTCTCGGATTCCACCTATGCTCTCGCCGCCAGCCGCGCCGGCCGCCTGCTCTCGGCAAGCCGCATTAAGCTGATGTCCAGGATCAGCGGCAGCTTTCTGGTCGGCGGCGGCCTGTGGCTAGCTTTTTCGAAGGCGAAGTAACAACCGTGGACGGTCGTTTCCAACGGCAGAATGAGCCCGTACGTGAAGGCTGATTGAAAGTCAGTCTCCACGCCACCACATGACTTTGTGCTGGGGATTCTTTCAAATGTCATGGACTTATAGGGATTTGAAAAGGAACGCGCCCGGCGTGGTCCTGATCGTCGCCATGTTCGCGATGATGGTTCCTTCGGCGCTCTACAAATGGACGAATGACGCGAGCCCTATCCGGTCAGTCGAGCCAATCCACGCAACGGTCAAAAGCGCCCAATCGGACCACGACCACACCCTTTATCTGGTTTCGCTCGAAAGCGGTTCGTCCATTCTTGTCGATGACGACCGGCCGCATCTGATCGGCGCGACGGCAAACATGGAGCGCGTCACGCGCGAGAATGGAATGGTCTTCTATCGATTTGCAAAGTGAACGGCGGCGGCGCCTTCCTTCTCCCCCTGTGGGAGAAGGTGGATCGGCGCGATAGCGCCGAGACGGATGAGGGGTGTTCCAGCGGAGTGAGACGTGGGCGTTCCCTGGAACACCCCACATCCGTCGCCTTCGGCGACGCCGCCCGGGGGCGAGCCACTTGTCTCGCCCCGTCCCTTCGGAACCCACAATGGGAGAAAGGAAAGACAGAGCTAAAGCCGCGCCAACCTCTCAACCAGCAGCGCGAAAAACGCGTCATGGTCGATGTCGCGCATCACCATGGCGTTCTTCGGCCGCTTGGTCACGCCCCACCAGTCGATCACGGTCATGCCCATGGTGAGTTCGGAGGTCGTTTCGACGGTGACGTTGCAGTTGCGGCCCTTGAACAGCTCCGGCTTCAACAGATAGGCGATGACGCAGGGGTCGTGCAGCGGGCCGCCATCGGTGCCGTATTTCTCCTCGTCGAAGCGCTCGAAGAACTCCAGCATCTCGGCCGTCGCGGTGCCGACCCGGGTGCCGAGCTGGCGGATGGCCTGCGTGCGCTTGGCCGTGGTCAGCGCCTTGTGGGTGACGTCGAGCGGCATCATGACGATCGGAATGCCGGATTTGAACACCAGGTCGGCGGCTTGCGGATCGACATAGATGTTGAATTCTGCGGTCGGCGTGACATTGCCGCCTTCGAAGAAACCGCCGCCCATCAGTACGATTTCCTTGATGCGCGGCGCGATCTTCGGCTCACGGATCAGCGCCAGCGCGACATTGGTGAGCGGGCCGAGCGCGCACAGCGTGATCGTGCCGGCCTCTTCCTTCATCAGCGTCTCGACGATGAAGTCGACCGCATACTGGCCCTGCAGCTTCATCTTCGGATCGGGCAGTTGCGGGCCGTTGAGGCCGGTCTTGCCATGCACTTCCTCGGCGGTGACCAGCTCGCGCGCCAACGGGCGGATGGCGCCTGCATAGACCTTGATGTCGGGCCGGCCGGCCAGTTCGCAGATTTTCCTGGCGTTCTTTTCGGTCAATTTCAGCGGCACGTTGCCGGCAACAGCAGAGATGCCGACGATCTCCAGCTCGGCGCTGCCGAGCGCCAGCAATATGGCGACGGCATCGTCCTGGCCGGGATCCGTGTCGATGATGATCTTGCGGGTCTGGGGCATTTCATTTCCTTATGCGGGGGAGTCTTTTTGGCGGGGGTGTTCGGCGGCTTGAACTTGGCCGCGGCGCGGACCATATCAAGACCATCGGGAAAAATGCCATCCGGGTTTTTCCAGTTTATGTCGCTCCAAAGAGGACAGTGTAACATGAGCCGAATGACGCCCTTCTCCAGCCCGCTTCTCCTTGGTTTCGATGCCATGGAAAAGACCCTGGAACGACTGGCGAAATCCGGTGACAGTTATCCTCCCTACAACATCGAGCGCCTCAGCGGTGCTGACGGCAAGGCCGAAAGGCTGCGCATTACGCTGGCTGTCGCGGGTTTCGCCGAAAGCGATCTCGATGTCACCACGGAGGAAAACCAGTTGGTCGTGCGCGGCCGTCAAACCGACGACACTGAGCGCGAATTCCTCCACCGCGGCATCGCCGCGCGCCAGTTCCAGCGCTGTTTCGTGCTGGCAGACGGCATGCGGGTGATCGCAGCGGAACTGAAGAACGGCCTTTTGTCGATCGATCTCGATCGGCCGGATACCGAACGGCTGGTACGGAAAATAAATATATCGGTGAAAGACTGATCTTTACCGATGGCTCTCATGCGGGATGGCCTTGAGCGGCGTCCTCGCGCCAAGGAGGCTTGAAATGACCAGAACTGACGAAACCATCACCATGACCAGCGGCGAATTCGCCCATCTCGGCGAAGGCTCGGTCGCTTATCTCCGCAAGGTCTCGAGCGACGAGCTGCTCGGGCGCTTCCCCAACCTCGGCGAAATAGCGCCTGGTATGGTCCTGTGGGCCCTGTTTGCCGCCAACGGCCAGCCGATCCTGCTTTCGGATGCGAAAGACCGGGCTTTGGCCGGCGCCATGGAAAACGACCTGACCACTGTCGCCATTCACTAAGGCGACTGCTGGCGGTTGAAATGGAGAGGGCCGCCTTCGGCGGCCCCTGGAAGACTTAAATCCGAAGAACTTCAGGCGGCGTGCGAGGCCTGCGTGTCCGAAAGCAGTGCGTGGATGGCGACCGCGTCGCGCGTGCCTCTGATCTTGGCCACCGTGTCGGCGTCGCGCAAAACCCTGGCGATGCGCGACAGTGCCTTGAGGTGATCGGCGCCGGCGCCTTCCGGGGCCAGCAGCAAAAACACCAGATCGACCGGCTGGTCATCCAAGGCCTCGAAATCGACCGGCGTCTCCAGACGGGCAAAGACGCCGGCGATGCGCTTCACCCCGGCGAGCTTGCCGTGCGGAATGGCGATGCCGTTGCCGACGCCGGTGGAGCCCAGCCGTTCGCGCTGCAGGATGGTGTCGAACACTTCGCGCTCCGGAATGCCGGAAATCGCCGCCGCTCTCTCGGACAGCAACTGCAGAAGCTGCTTTTTGGAGTTCGCCTTCAACGCCGGCAAGATCGCCGGAACGTTGAGAAGATCGCTCAGATCCATATTTGAAATCCCTTATTCGCCTGCCGTCGCCAGTCCTCGCCCCTCGCGCGGCTGGCTATTATCCCTGTGCGACCATTGTCGTCACCTGTGCGACCATTGTCGTTGTCGTCACGCCTGTGCGACTTTGGTCGTCGACGGGTCGATCCAGCCGATATTTCCGTCCGGCCGCCGATAGACGATGTTGAGGTGGTCGTTTCCGGCGTTGCGGAAGACGAAAACCGGGCTGTCCTTGGTGTCGAGTTCGATAACCGCCGACGCCACCGACATGGTCTGCAGCGTCATGGTTGATTCGGCGACGATGGCCGGGGCGTAGTCCTCCGGAATGTCCTCATCGTCATCGGTCAGCGGCGCCATCACCGTATAGGCGATGTCGGTGATTTCACCATTTCCAGTGCCTGAATTGTGCGATTTCAGACGGCGTTTGTAGCGCCGCAGCCTGGTTTCGAGGCGGTCCGCGGCCGCCTCGAAGGCAAGTGTCGGATCCTGGGAATCGCCGGTTGCCTGCAGCGAAGCGCCGGAATCCAGCCTGATCATGCAATCGGCCGAGTAACGCGACCCCGATTTGATGACCGTGACGTGCCCTGAAAAACCGCGATCGAAATATTTTCCAATCGCCTCGCCGACACGATCGGTAATGCGCGTACGCAACGCATCGCCGATATCCATGTGTTTACCCGATATGCGCAATTTCATCTGAAAACTGACCTTCCTTGCTCAGGCTTCAAACTGGCCAGAGTTTATACTCGTGATCCGTGCGCACAAGCTTTGCGGCGTCAACTCGCGCCGATTTTAGATCCGAACTTTCCGGTTGATCACAATCCGCCTTCTTGGCCGTCCCGTGGCCTTCATCGTGACGGACCATCCGCATGCGGGCCGCGAGCCCGTCTCATGCGGGCGGGCTTCTAGACACTTCATTGCAGCTTGTCAATTAATGCATGTCGCCCAGAAGTGCGCTGCGGTTCTGGGACAACGACATGCATCAAAACAAAGACTTAAAGCGCGTCGTATGAATCCGTTTCAGCGCGATGCGCTTTAAGGTCGGAAAGTTGTGGAATCCAGCCATAGCAAAAGCCTTGCCGGGCAAGCAGACCTAGCGCCCCGCGCTCGCCAGAGCGCGCTTTTCACGCCGCCGCTGCACCGACGAGGGAATATTCATACCCTCCCGGTACTTGGCCACCGTGCGCCGGGCAATATCGACGCCGCTTTCCTTCAACATATCGACGATTGCGTCATCGGACAGCACATCGGCGGGCTTTTCCTCGTCGATCAGCTGCTTGATGCGGTCGCGCACCGCTTCCGAGGAATGCGCATCACCGCCGCCCGACGCCGCGATCGAAGCCGTGAAGAAATAACGCAGCTCAAACACGCCACGCGGCGTCAGCATGTATTTGTTGGCCGTCACCCGGCTGACGGTCGATTCATGCATGCCGATGGCATCGGCCACCGTGCGCAGGTTGAGCGGCCTGAGCTGGCGCACGCCATGGACGAGAAAAGCGTCCTGCTGGCGCACGATTTCCGACGCCACTTTCAGGATCGTCTTTGCCCGCTGGTCGAGGCTCCGCGTCAGCCAGTTGGCATTCTGCAGGCATTCGGCCAGGAAATCCTTCTCCGCCTGATTCTTCGCATGCGGCGAGACCTGGGCGAAATAGATGTGATCGACCAGCACGCGCGGCAGCGTCTCGGCATTGAGCTCGACCGTCCAGCTACCGTCATTGGCGGCACGGACTTCGACATCGGCGACGATGGCATCGCTGGCGCCGCCTGAAAATGCCGTGCCCGGACGCGGATCGAGCGCGCGGATTTCGGCCAGCATGTCGAGAAGATCCTCCTCGTCAACCCCGCAAAGCCGCTTCAGCGTCTGGAAATCGCGCCGCGCCAGGAGTTCGAGGTTGCCGATCAGCGTTTTCATCGCCGGATCGAGACGATCGCGCATGGCAAGTTGCAGCGACAGGCATTCGGCAAGGTCGCGCGCAAACAGGCCGACCGGCTCGAATGTGTGGCAGGCTGCCAGCACCTTGGCCACCACCGCCTGATCGGCGCCGAGCCGTTTGGCGATCTCGGCGGGATCGGCGCGCAGATAGCCGGCCTCGTCCAGGCCGTCGGCCAGTTCGGCTGCGATCAGCCTTGCGGCCGGATCGGCAAAGGCAAGCGCGATCTGCTCGCCGACATGCTGGCGCAGCGTGATCGCCGCGGCGGCCATGTCGCCGACGTCGAAGCCTTCGGAAGAACCGGACGAACTATTGCCGGTGGCCGACTTCCACTGCGCCGTCAGGTCCGGACCGAGCCGCTCGCTGGTGCCGGGATCGTCGGGGAACAGATTTTCCAGCGAGCTGTCGAGCTTGTCGGAGATCGCTTCGGCGCTCCACGCCGTCTCGTTTTCGAACCAGTCGCCATCGGCGGCAGGCTCAGGAGCGGCATCGCCCTTCTGCACCTGGTCGCTTGCGGCGTCATCCTGGGGCTCGGCGCGCTCCAGCAGCGGATTGCGCTCGATCTCGTCGTCGATGAAGTGGTCGAGCTCGACATGGGTGAGCTGCAACAGCCTGATCGACTGCATCAGCTGCGGCGTCATCACCAGCGACTGGGATTGTCGTAGCTGTAGTTTCGCCGCCAACGCCATGGTTCGGTTTCAAACGCCCTTCTGCACCCGGAAGCCTACACATCAGAAGCTGCCGGAAAATGAATTTTTCCGACCTTCCATAGAAACTGGCCCGGCTTTTGCTTGTCAAGGCGAACGATGGCAAAAGGCCCCTACCGAAGCATTATCTCACGCAAAATCGGAGAAAAAGCCCGGCGGGGCGGCAAAAATCACGTCAGGAAACAAATTTCACGCTCAGAGCGTGAAACCTTCGCCGAGGTAGAGCCGGCGCACATCGGGGTTCGCCACCACCTCGTCGGCACGGCCATGAGTCAGCACCTGGCCGGCATGGATGATGTAGGCGCGGTCGATGAGGCCGAGCGTTTCGCGCACATTGTGGTCGGTAATCAGCACGCCGATGCCGCGCGCCGTTAGATGACGAACCAGCTGCTGGATGTCGGCGACGGCAATCGGGTCGATGCCGGCGAACGGCTCGTCGAGCAGCATGTAGGCCGGGCGCGTCGCCAAAGCTCGGGCGATCTCAAGACGCCGCCGCTCGCCACCCGACAGCGACATGGACGGCGACTTCCGCAGATGGCTGATGTGAAATTCCTCGAGCAGTTCGTCGAGATTGCGCTCGCGCACCTTGCGGTCCTTCTCAACCACTTCGAGCACGGCGCGGATGTTCTGCTCGACATTCAGGCCGCGGAAGATCGAGGCTTCCTGCGGCAAATAGCCGATGCCGAGGCGGGCGCGGCGGTACATCGGCATCGAGGTGACGTCGAAACCGTCGATCTCGATCGTGCCCTCATCGACCGGCACCAAGCCGGTGACCATGTAGAAACAGGTGGTCTTGCCGGCGCCGTTCGGCCCGAGCAGCCCGACAGCCTCGCCGGCGCGCACGCCGATGGTGACACCGCTGACCACCTTGCGGCCCTTGTAGCTCTTGGTCAGACCCTTGGCGATCAGGGTGCCCTTGAACTTCGAGGAATCAACGGTGACTGTGGCCGGTGCTGCAAGTTTACTGGCCGCCCGTCCCGGAAGGCGGGTCAGCAGCGAAGACACGCCAGTCATTCGGGCTTCGGGGCCTCGGATTTCGGTGGCGGCGTCATCGACATGATGACGCGCCCGCCGCAGCCATCGACCTGAGCAAGGCCGCTTTTCATCTGCACGGTGAGCTTGCAGCCCTTGAGGACGTTGGGTCCTTGGGACAAGACGACCTCCTTGCCCGACAGAACAAGCACCTGCGTCTTCATGTCGAACGTGGCGTTGTCGCCGGTGGCGATCTGGTCATTCGACTTGATGTAGACTTTGTTCTTGACCACCAGATGGTCGATATTGGCCGAACCGGTCATCGCCGAAGCGCCGGCGGCAGCACCTTTGGCGGCGTTGGGGTCCTTGACGTAGTAGACCTCCATGCTGCCGGCCTTGAGCAGCGTCGGCCCTTGCGTGACGGTGACGTTGCCGCTGAACAGCGCCATGCTGTCGGCCTGGCGGACCTCAAGTTTGTCGCTCTCGATCTGGATCGGCTGGTCGCCCGACAGTTTGAGCCCGGATTGGCTGCTGGCGCTGGACTGAGCCCAGGACGGCGCCATACCCAGCAACAGCAAGGCCGAAGCTGCGGCGACAAGCCGTGCCGAATTACTGGGACGCATTCGTTTCTCCGCTCTTTGCCTCTGCCGCCTTCATAGTGGCCGGATCGATGTGAACGCTTACCTTGTTCTCGAAAACGATGACCTTGCCATTGTCTTCGACCGACATTGAACCCGCGGTGATCCGCGAGCCGTTACGGCTGACATCGACCGCATCACCTGTCTTCATAGAGCCTTTGCCCATATCGAGGAAGACCGATTTGAAGATGGCAGCGACGCCGTCGGTGGTGGTGACGGTAACGTCGCTGGTCATGTCCATCGTGTTGGCGTTTCTGTTGTAGATCCCGCGCTTGGCGTCGACGGTCGCCACATTGTCGGCCGTCAGCGGCAATTTGGCATGGATGCCTTCGAGTTCGATGATGTCCTGCTTGCCGACATCCTGGATGGCGCGCAAGGCCGTCAGCGAATAGGGCAGCTTGTCCTTGGTGAAGCCGTTGAGCTTCGGATTGGCCATCACCAGCTTGCCATCCGCGAAAGCGGTGCCGTCTGCCTGTATCGAAATGTTGATCGGCGCCGCCAGATAGGAATAGACCGGAAACGCAACCGCGATCCCGGCGGCAAGCACCGGCACGGCAAACTTAAGCACGCGCACGCGGCGCGAGTGGCGCTGGGCGCGGTCGAAGGCGTCGCCGCGCGTGCCCGCTGGCGCCGTGGGCGCCAAGGCCGCATCGGCGTTGGTCGGTTCGTTCGATCGCGCAAGCATGACTGACTTCTAATAAACCCTTGTCCGCCAAAACACCTGCTATAGGTGGGTTGCCGGCCCCCGCAAGCAAGCACAAGCGGAGGAAAACCGCAAAAATGTGACGGCCGCTGTTTTACAGACGGAACTCAGGCGACACAATTTCGTCACTTCATAGCAGAAACGAACGCGCCGCGTCATTTTTTCGTGAAATGCCTCCGTCGCGAAGGTCGCTTCGTCGCAGGCTCTTGAGGAAGAGGTAGCCGGGCGCGGACGCTTGCTTTAAAAGCATCGCTTCCCACCGACTGTGAGGCAGACCATGGCACTGAGAGCCGACGACCTGATCGACCGCCGCCGCTTGCGGCGCAAGCTGACCTTCTGGCGCGGCGCCGCCATTGCCATCGTGGCCCTTGGGGTGATTGCGCTTGCAAGCTGGTTCTATGGGGGCGACCTCGGCGGTTCTTCCGTCGACCACATCGCCAAGGTCAGGATCGAAGGCACCATCGCCGAGGACGAGGAACTGATCAAGCGGCTGGAAACCATCCGCACATCCCCGCAGGTCAAGGGCGTCATCCTGGCGATCGATTCGCCCGGCGGCACCACGGTCGGCGGCGAATCGATCTACGAGGAGGTGCGCAAGCTTGCCGCCGACAAGCCGGTGGTGGCCGAGGTCGGCACGCTGGCCGCATCGGCCGGCTACATGATCGCCAGCGCCAGCGACCATATCGTTGCCCGCAAGACGTCGATCGTCGGCTCGATCGGTGTGCTCATCCAGTATCCCGATGTCAGCGGTCTGATGGACAAGGTCGGCATCAAGCTCGAGGAAGTGAAATCCTCGCCGCTGAAGGCATCGCCCTCGCCCTTCAAACCGACCAATGAAGACGAGCGAGCCATGGTCCGCAAGCTCATCCTCGACAGCTATGACTGGTTCGTCGGCATCGTCGCCGAGCGCCGCAAAATGACCCGCGATCAGGCACTGGCCCTTGCCGACGGCTCGATCTTCACCGGCCGCCAGGGCCTTGCCAACGGGCTGATCGACGCTGTCGGCGGCGAGAGCGTGGCGATCGACTGGCTGGCGACCAAGGGTGTCGACGCCAAGCTCAAGGTGGTGGAATGGAAGGACACCGAGCGGCGTGGTGGCTTCCTGTTCTCGAAAGCAATAGCGCGCAGCGTCGGCAGCGCGCTCGGCCTGTCGGAGGCCGGCAGCGACGTGCTTCACGAAATTGGCGCGGATCGCTTGTTTCTTGACGGTCTCGTTTCCGTCTGGCACCCTTGATCTGCCGGTTGGGGCGAGTAAAAAAGCAAATAAAATCATCCTGATAATTTGACCGCAGCGCTTTCACGGGGACCTTTCTGATGATCAAATCCGAGCTTGTGCAGATCATTGCCACGCGCAACCCGCATCTTTTCCTGCGCGACGTCGAAAACATCGTGGGAGCGATCTTCGACGAGATCACCGATGCCCTGGCGGAAGGCAATCGGGTCGAGTTGCGTGGCTTCGGCGCTTTTTCGGTGAAAAATCGCCCTGCCCGCACCGGCCGCAACCCGCGCACCGGCGAATCCGTCGACGTCGAGGAGAAGTGGGTGCCGTTCTTCAAGACCGGCAAGGAATTGCGTGAAAGGCTGAATGGCGGCAAGTAGGCGCGGACCAACGCGCCGGCGTTATCAAGGCCTGCCTTCTCCAGGGAATCTCTATGTTGAACCGCTTCATACTTATCGTGGTCTTCGTGCCGCTCGCCGTCATCCTGATTGCGCTGGCCGTCGCCAACCGCGAGCTGGTCGCCTTCACGCTCGACCCGTTCAACCCCGGCAATCCGAAACTGACGCTGACCTTGCCGCTGTTCATCTTCCTGTTCGTGGCGCTCGCCATCGGCATGGTCGTCGGCAGCCTGGCGACCTGGGTCAAGCAGGGCCGCTACCGCAAGCTGGCGCGCCAGCGCGGCGTCGAGGCCGAGAATTTGCGCCAGGCGGTCAGCCGGGTACCCGCCGCACCGCAAGGCTCGGGCCAGGGGCCGGCGCTGCCGAAGCCAACGGCCTGAAGCCGGCGCTTTTATCTTCGCGGAGTTTTGCATGCTGACCATTTCGGCCGACGCTGTCGACCAGGCGCTGACCTTTCCCGGGCTGGTCGAGACATTGCGCGCGGCCTTCCGCGAGGGTGCTGTGCAACCCGTCCGCCATCATCACGGGGTCGAGCGGCCCGACGGTGCCACATCCACGCTGCTTTTGATGCCGGCGTGGACCGACTTCCATGCGGCCGGCACGTCGGTCGGGGGTCATATCGGCGTCAAGATCGTCACCGTATCGCCCGACAACAACGCCATCGGCAAACCGGCGGTAATGGGGCTCTACCTCCTGCTCAACGGCGCCACCGGCGAGCCCGAAGCGCTGATCGACGGCCAACGGCTGACACAGTGGCGCACCGCTTGCGCCTCGGCGGTGGCGGCCTCCTATCTCGCCCGCGAGGACGCATCGCGGCTTCTGGTGGTCGGCGCCGGCGCGCTGTCGCCGTTCCTCGCCAAGGCGCACTCCGCGGTGCGGCCGATCAAGACCATCCGCATCTGGAACCGCACGCCCGCCAATGCCGAAAAGGTCGCGGCTGATTTGCGCGCGGACGGTTTCAACGCCGAGGCCGCAAGCGATCTCGACGCCGAACTCGCCGAGGCCGACATCGTCTCATCGGCGACGATCACGACGACGCCGCTGGTCAAGGGTGCGCTGCTCAAGCCGGGCGCGCATGTCGATCTGGTCGGCGGCTTCACGCCGACCATGCGCGAGAGCGACGACGACGCGATCGCGCGCGCCCGCGTCTATGTCGACACCCGCGCCGGCGCCACCAAGGAAGCCGGCGACATCGTCCAGCCGCTCGCCTCCGGCGTGCTGAAGCCGGAAGCGATCGTCGCCGATCTGCATGAGCTGGCGCGCGGGGAAAAACAGGGCCGGCAGAGCCCCACTGAGGTCACGCTGTTCAAGTCGGTCGGCGCCGCGCTTGAGGACCTTGCCGCCGGCATTGCCGTCTACAACGCGCTCAAGCAGTAGCGTCTGCGCCGGTTCTGCGATCGAACTTCCTGATCGCTTCCGCGCTGACCGGGGTGAAGAAGTTCACCAGATTGCCATCGGGATCGCGCAGCAGCAGCGACCGGTTACCCCATGGCATCGTCGTCGGCGTCTGTACGAAATCGCCGATGATTTTCGCCAGCCTGCTGTGCTCAGCATCAACATCGGCGACGCGAAACTCGATGATCGCTGAGCGATTGGCGGCCGGCTGCGCCACATCAGTTCCGAACAGGGCCAGCGTGCGGGTGCTGCCGATCGCCAGTGTGCAGGACGGCGTTGCCAGTTCGGCGAAATCGTCTGTGAACCAGGTTGCGGTAAGCCCGGTGATCGTCTCGTAGAATGCCACCAAGGGCTTGATCTGGTCGGTAATGATGCGGATCGAGACGAAGTCCATCTTATTCTCCTGGGGCAAGCGCGACGCTATCTGAAGACAATCGCTTGTCGCACAAGGCTGCTGACAACTTGGTGTCAGCAGCCTTGTCACGGTGTGCCTTGCCCATCCGGCGGCTGGATGCTTCAGCCTGCCTTCATGGCCGCGCCATCGCCTCGGCGATCAGCGCGAAATCATGCGCGGTAATTTCGAACAGGCCAAAGCGCAGCTGGTAACCCCAGTTCGATTTGCCCGCGGTGAAGTCGAGCTGCTCGAGCAGCGGCTTGATCGGCGCTTCCTCGGCCTTGGCCCATTCGACATCCCTGCGGAACGGCGTGAAGCCACCGCCCATGTGGCCCTGATAGGGCTCGCCTTCTCGCACGGTGCCGATTGCCGTGAAGGCCTGCAGGCCGTCCTTCTCGCGCAGAATTGTGGTCGGCGAGTAGTAGATGATGCCGTCGCCGGGCTTGATGCGGCGCAAAGGTGCCGCCTTGCCGTGGTTGACCTGCATGAAGCCGGCCTCGCGGCCGCGCCGGACATGTTCGGCGGAAGCGACCGCGATCCAGTGCGCACTCATTTCTGTTCTCCATTGGCCTGTTCCCCATTGGCCTGTTCTCCGTCGTTCAGCCAGTAGACGCGCAGCCGGTGCTTGTCGGGATCGAGCGCAACGAAGGTGCGGCCGAAGTCCATGTCGGTCGGCGTCTGCAGAACGGTCAAGCCGCGTCCTGCCCAGTCCGTGTAGGCGGCGTCCACCGCATCAGGCCGGTCCAACGCGAAGACGAGCTCCGCACCGCCGCCCGCGGCCGCGGCCGACGGCTCCACCGTGTGGCGCGACCACAGGCCGAGCTTGAAGCCATTGTCGAGCACGAACAGCACGAAGGTCGGCGACGTCTCCACCGGCTGGCGTCCCAGCAGCGCACCGTAGAAGGCGCCGCTCCGCTCCGGGCTGTCGACTTAAAGGATGACGAAATTGGGGGTGTTCATGTCTGCTCTCCAGGGTTTCGATTGGAGGAGCATAGGTGACCCCACTGTCAGATTCTGGCAGCAGCGTCTTGTGGGCGCGTGGAAAGGAGCATTAAGCGCCAGGCTGGCGCTTCGGTGCGTCCAGCGTCGCGCGCCATTCCTTCAGCAGCGCCTGCCGACGACGCGGATAGCGGATATCCGTGGTGTTGAGCCCCGACATCCGGTCGGAGCGAAAATGTCTGAAATCCTGCCGCGTCTCGCACCAGGCCACCACCACCCGCACCTTGTCGAAAAAGCCGAGCGCGAATGGCCAGATCAAGCGCTCGGAGGCGGCGCCGCCGGCGTCGCGGTAAAGAAAGCCGAGTTTTCTCTCGTTGCGGATCGCCTGGCGCACCAGGCCAAGGTCGATGCTTTCGACAGCATCGCCGTGCGGCCCGACCAAAAGCGCGGTCGCATCGAGGTCCTCGCGCAGATCATCCGGCAGCACAGCGGCGATCTTGGCCAGCGCGTCGGTGGCGGCGGCCGACAGCCGCTTGTCCGGTTGTCTGGCAACCCAACGCGATCCCAGAACGATGGCCTCGATCTCCTCGTCGGTGAACATCAGCGGCGGCAGCATGAAGCCGGGTTTCAGCACATACCCCAGCCCAGCCTCGCCCTCGATCGGCGCGCCTTGCCCCTGCAGCGTGGCAATGTCGCGGTAGAGCGTTCGGATCGAAACGTCCATCTCGCCGGCAAGCGTGCGACCGCTCACCGGCCGGCGATGCCGGCGCAGGATCTGGATCAAGTCGAGCAGGCGTTCGGAACGGGACATGATTCCAGATTTGCCTGTTTCCTCAGCGAGGTCCACCACCTCAGACATTCGCACGCTGGACCATTTTGTTTGCGCAGCCGGTGACCCTATGTCAAAAGCGGCCTGCCGCCTCCGGAGACGCTCCTGCTTGAAGTCCTTTCGCGACAAACGCCGCGACAACCGTCCGCCCGCAAAGGGCAGGACCGAACAGGCGCGGCCGCAGCCGGAGACCGTACCAGTCCGACCCGAAGCCAGACAGCCACGCCACGAAACAAAACCGGACGACCGGTCTGATCCGAAGCCCGCCCCCCGTATCCTGGCGCGTCGCGAAGGCATCCTGCCCACTGAGCGCCTGCCGGTGATCCTCGAAGTGGCGCCCAATCAGGATTATGCACTGCTCGACAGCGGCGCCGGCGAGAAGCTCGAACAATACGGCCCCTACCGCATCGTGCGGCCCGAGGGACAGGCGATCTGGCAAAAGGCCTTGCCCGCCAGGGACTGGGACCGCGCCGACGCCATCTTCACCGGCGACACCGACGAGGAAGGCATCGGCCGCTGGCGGTTCCCGAAGGTATCGCTGGGCGAGACCTGGCCGATGAAGCATGACGGCATCGACTATCTCGGCCGCTTCACCTCGTTTCGCCATGTCGGCGTCTTCCCCGAGCAGGCTTCGCACTGGGACCATATGGCCAGCCTGATCGCGGCGGCGAAACGCCCGGTCAAGGTGCTGAACCTGTTCGGCTATACCGGTCTCGCCTCACTGGTTGCGGCCCGCGCCGGTGCCGAGGTCACCCATGTCGATGCCTCCAAGAAGGCGGTCGGCTGGGCGCGCGAAAACCAGGAAATGGCCGGTCTCGGCAGCAAGCCGATCCGCTGGATCGTCGACGATGCAGTGAAATTCGCCGAGCGCGAAGAGCGCCGCGGCAGCCGCTACGACATCATCCTGTTCGACCCGCCCGCCTATGGCCGCGGCCCCAAGGGCGAGGTCTGGCAGTTGTTCGAGGACCTGCCCGGCCTGACCGATCTTTGCCGCGCGATTCTGACGCCGAAACCGCTCGCCGTGGTGCTGACCGCCTATTCCATCCGCGCCTCCTTCTTCGCCATCCATGCCTTGATGCGCGACACTTTTGCCGGCATGGGCGGCACCGTTGAATCAGGCGAACTGATCATCCGCGAGCAATCCGCCGGCCGGGCGCTGTCGACATCGCTGTTTTCGCGCTGGGTGGCCTGAATGCCCGGGAGACCTGAAGGCCCGGGAGTCCCGAATGAATGAGCGGCACGCAGGTGCGCCCGGGCAGGTCAAGGAAGTCACCAGCCTTGCCAATCCGCTGATCAAGGACATCAAGGCGCTCGCCCAGAAGAAATTCCGCGACCAGCAGAACGCCTTCATGGCCGAAGGGCTGAAGCTGGTCATCGACGCCCTCGACCTCGGCTGGTCGATCAGGACGCTGGTTTTCGCCAAGGCCGGACGCGGCAATGCGGCGGTCGAAAAGGTGGCTGCGCGCACGGTTGCCGCCGGCGGCACCGTGCTCGAAGTGTCCGAAAAAGTGCTGGGCGCCATCACCCGCCGCGACAATCCGCAAATGGTGGTCGGCGTCTTCCGGCAAAAACTGCTGCCGCTAAGAGACATCCGCGCTCACGACGGCGACGTCTGGATGGCGCTCGACCGGGTGCGCGATCCCGGCAATCTCGGCACCGTCATCCGCACCGTCGATGCCGTGGGCGCCAAGGGCGTCATCCTGGTCGGCGAGACTACCGATCCTTTTTCTGTCGAGACCGTGCGCGCCACCATGGGCTCGATCTTCGCCGTGCCGGTGACCAAGGCGACGCCGGAAGCATTTCTGGCTTGGCGAAACAGCTTCTCGGGCCTGGTGGTCGGCACCCATCTGAAGGGTGCGGTCGACTACCGCTCGGTCGATTTCTCCCGAGGACCGGTGCTCTTGATGATGGGCAATGAGCAGCAGGGCCTGCCCGACAATCTGGCGGAAAGCTGCGACCGGCTGCTGCGGATTCCGCAGGCCGGCCGCGCCGATTCACTCAATTTGGCGGTCGCCACCGGAATCATGCTGTTCGAGATCCGGCGCGGCGCGCTGAAACTTGCCCCCGAGGACGCCACATCGTGAAATCATGGTCTCCCTATGCGCTGCTGGTGGTGGTGGCAATCGCGCTAGACCAGTGGATAAAGCATCTGATCGAGACCGGCCTCGTCTTCCAGGAAAAGCTCGACCTGGTGCCATTCCTGGCGCTGTTTCGCACCTACAATACCGGCATCGCCTTCTCGATGTTCTCGTCCTTCGGCGACACCGGCCTGGTCGTCATCGCGGTCGTGGTCGTTGCCTTCGTGCTTTATCTGGCGACGCGCACGCCCTCCGGCCATGTGCTGGCCCGCATCGGCTTTGCCCTGATCATCGGCGGCGCGATCGGCAATCTGATCGACCGCGCCGTCTACGGCCACGTCATCGACTATATATTGTTCCACACGCCGGTATGGTCCTTCGCCGTCTTCAACCTTGCCGATGCCTTCATTTCGGTCGGCGCGGCGCTGGTCGTCTTCGACGAGTTCATCGGCTGGCGGCGCGAGGCCAAGCCGCAAGGCCCAGAAGCCTGACGGCCCGACTCTTTTGACCAATTGACCTCGCCGGACGGTCGCCGCACAGTTCGGCCAGAGCCAGCCAATGCCGACCGCCAGCCTTTGCGAAGCCGAGGAGAAGAGATGCCTGAAACCTTCAAAGCCATCCTCGTTTCGCGCGACGCCGAAAAGAAACAGTCGGTGGAGGTCGTCGATTTCGGCGAAGCCGATCTGATGGAAGGCGACGTCACTGTCGCCGTCGAGGCGACGACGGTCAACTACAAGGACGGGCTGGCCATCACTGGGAAAGCGCCAGTGATCCGCCGCTGGCCGCTGGTGCCGGGCATCGATTTCGCCGGAACCGTCCTCTCCTCATCGCATGCCGACTGGCGCAAGGGCGACAAGGTCATCCTCAATGGCTGGGGCGTCGGCGAGACGCATTTCGGCGCCTATGCCGGGCGCGCGCGCGTCAACGGCGACTGGCTGGTGCCGTTGCCCGACGGCATCAGCGCGCACGATGCGATGGCGGTCGGCACCGCCGGCTATACGGCCATGCTCAGCGTCATGGCGCTGGAGCGGCACGGCATCCTGCCGGATCGCGGCCCGGTGGTGGTGACGGGTGCGGCCGGCGGCGTTGGGTCGGTCGCGGTCTCGATCCTGTCCAGCCTTGGCTATCACGTCATCGCCTCGACCGGCCGCAACGCCGAGAGCCCCTATCTGATCGACCTCGGTGCCGCCGAAGTGATTTCGCGTGAGGAACTCTCCCAGCCGGCCAAGCCGCTGGCCAAGGAGCGCTGGGCCGGCGGCATCGATGCCGTCGGCAGCCACACGCTGGCCAATGTGCTGTCGATGACTGCCTATGGCGGCGCGGTCGCCGCCTGCGGCCTGGCGGGTGGCATGGATCTGCCGTCGAGCGTCGCCCCGTTCATCCTGCGCGGCGTCTCGCTGCTCGGCATCGATTCAGTGATGGCGCCAAAGGCTGTGCGGCTGGAAGCCTGGCGCCGCATCGGCAGCGATCTTGATCTCAAGAAGCTCGCCGGCCTCTCGACGACCATCGGCTTCGACGGCATCATCACCGCCGCCCATGACATCGTCGAGGGCAAGATCAGGGGCCGCGTGGTTGTCGATATGTGAGGCTCCCGAAGCATGATCCCGAAGGGAATCAGGTTTCGGAAAAGATCAGGCGATGCGGAAAACCGCCAAAAATGCATGACCGCTAAAATTCGAACGATCCGCCGCGCTTTTCCATAATCTCTATCTGGCAAGGAGTTCCGCATGATCGCGGAGTCCGCCAGGAAAGAGAAGAGCCGTGCCGAAAGCGTCGACGGGCCGAGTCCGGCGACGGCGAAGCGGCAGCGTGTTGCGCCGCCGCCGCTGGCGCCGGATTTGCCGCGCGCCACGTCCGAGGGCCTGCCGTTCCTGACGGTGGTCGCCAGTGTCGTGCTGGCGGGCCTCTCCCACCTCACCGGTGCGCCGATCTTCATCACCCTCGGCCTGCTGGCAACAGGCCTTGCCGGCGTCGCCATGCACCTGCGCAGCCGGCGCACCGTCCGCCGCGCGGCGGCCTTGCTCGACGAAACCGCGGCCCGTAGCCGCGCCGAAATCGAGACGCTGGCCGACCGCATGTGGGAGATGCAGGAGAGCGAGGAGCGTTTTCGCGGGCTGATCGATGCGCTCGGCGATCTCGTCGTCCACCGCGACCGCGACGGCCACATCGTCTACGCCAACAAGGTTTTCGCCAGCCTCGTCGGAACCGACCAACGCGACCTTGCCGGCAGGACTCTGGCCGACCTCGGCATCGATGTCGGTATCGTTCCCGACGCCGCCTTTTCGGATCACGAATGCCTGAGTTCCACCGACGTCTCCATCCGCACGCCGAACGGTCCGCGCTGGTTCTCGTGGATCGAACTGTCGGTACGCGACAAGGATAGCGGCGCCGTCTCGCACCGGGCGATTGCCCGCGACATCACCGCGCGCAAACGCGCCGAATCCTCGCTGATCACCGCGCGCGAGCGCGCCGAATATGCCAGCCAGGCCAAGTCGCGCTTCCTCGCCACCGTCAGCCATGAGATCCGCACGCCGATGAACGGCATCATGGGCATGGCCAAGCTACTGGCCGACACCAATCTGTCGCCCGAGCAGCGCACCTATGTCGGCGCCGTCTCGACCTCGGCCAGCGCGCTTTTGGCGCTCATCGAGGATTTGCTCGACTATTCCAAGATAGAGGCCGGCCGTTTCGACCCGGAGCCGCAGCCGACATCGCTGCGCGAAATCGCCGACAACATCATCGAACTGATGGCGGCGAAAGCCTTCGCCAAGAACATCGGCCTCGGCTGTCATGTCGAGCCCGACGTGCCACAGATGATCATGGCCGATCCGGGAAGAGTCAGGCAGGTGCTGCTCAACCTGATCGGCAATGCGATCAAGTTCACCGACACCGGCGGCGTGCTGGTTTCGGTTGCACGGGCCCGCACCGAGACCAGCGACCGCATCTGCTTCACCGTCGCCGACACCGGCCCTGGCCTGCGCGAAGAGGATATGGAGCGCATCTTCGAGGAGTTCGAACAGTCCGACGGCACCTCGACCCGCACCCATGGGGGCGCCGGCCTCGGTCTGGCCATATCGAGGCGCCTGGTCGCCGCCATGGGCGGTGCCATTTCGGTGTCGAGCCGGCTTGGCGAGGGATCGGAATTCGTCTTCGAGATCCCGGCCGCAGGAGCAACCGAAGCACCGCAGAACCGGCAGAACATCCTGGCCGGCCGGCGCGCCGTGATCGTGTCGAAGAACGCCGTCGAGGCGGACGCCATCGCCCGCACCATCCGCGCCCATGGCGGCGCCGTCGACGTCGCCGCAACCGCTTCCCAGGCGACGCCCTTCGCCGAACATTGCGATGTGCTGTTGATCGACGCGGCCCTGGAGGACGGCGACGGCAGACTGCTCAAGCGCCTGCGCCAGAGTGGCTTTGCCGATTGCGAGGCGATCACGCTGATCGCGCCGACCGACCGCGGCATGCTTGGCGAATTCCGCGCCAGCGGCTACGCCACCTTCCTGGCAAGGCCGGTGCGCGGCGAAACGCTGCTGCGCGTGCTGTTGACCAATCACGCCCCTGCCTTGCCCCAGCCCAAGCCGGAAAAGAGCGGCGTGTCCGCCCTTCGTGTCCATGGCGGGCGCCGGCAAGGCTTGTCGGTGCTGATCGCCGAAGACAACGACATCAACGCCATGCTTGCCCGCGCCACGCTTTTGAAGGCGGGACATCGCGTGAAAGTGGTCGGCAATGGCAAGGCCGCGGTCGAGGCGGTGACCGAAGCCGGGCTGAAAAACCGCTTCGATGTGGTGCTGATGGATCTGCACATGCCGGTCATGGACGGGCTGGACGCGATCGCCGCCATCCGCCGCCACGAGGAGGAAATGGCTGTGCCGCCGGTTCCGATCATGGTGCTTTCGGCCGACAGCCAGGAAAAGACCCGCCACACCGTGCTCGCCCATGGCGCCAGCGGCTTTGTCACCAAGCCGCTCGATCCCGACGCGCTGGTCCATGCCGTCGAGGGCCAGGTGGCCGCCTGAATTCATGTCGCTCGAAAATGGCCCCGGTTTTGAGAAGACGACATGCACAAAACAAAGACTTGAAGCGCGTCGCGTGAATCGTCCCAGCGCGACGCGCTTCAAGGTGACGCTGGCGCAATCCTCGCGTCACGTAGGTAGCCGAATGAGGGTTTTCGCCAGCCGACGAAGTATTGCCCGTCGCGCCGTATCACGGTACTGTCACAATCCTGTTGCACCTACACCGTATCCCCGTGCCAAGAGGGATGGCTCGAAGGAGAATCACTCGTGCATACAGTTATGCCGGAATGTGACACTCGGCCCAGCGCAGGCGGCGCTTTGCTCGCCGCGCGGAACGCCGATGCCGTCGCAACAGGCGCACCGCTGGGCCGTATCGGCAATCTCGAAGTGCGGCTTGCCCGCAATGAGGCCGAGATCGCCGCCGCGCAGGAAGTGCGCTACCGGGTGTTTTATGACGAGCTTGGCGCCAGGAAGGACCTGTTCCAGGCGCAGGACCGGCGCGACGCCGACCGCTTCGACCCGCTGTGCGACCATCTCCTGGTGCTTGACACCTCGATCTCCGGCCCCGAGCATCGCCGCATCGTCGGCACTTACCGCCTGCTGCGGCAAGAGATTGCGGCGACCGCCGGCGGCTTCTATTCCGAAGGCGAGTTCGAACTGACCAAGCTGATCGCCCGCCATCCCGGCCAGCGCTTCCTTGAGCTCGGCCGCTCCTGCGTGCTGCCGGAATACCGCTCGAAGCGCACCATTGAGGCGCTGTGGCAAGGCATCTGGGCCTACATCAACCACTATGAGATCGGCGTGATGACCGGTTGTGCCTCGTTCCCTGGCACGGTGCCGGCTGCGCATGCCGAGGCGCTCACCTACCTTGCCCATCACTGCCGGACCAACTCCGCCTGGGATGTGCGGGCGGTCTCCGGCCGCTATTGCTCGATGGATCTGATGCCGATCGAGGCGGTCAACGCCAAGGCGGCGATCGCGGCCATGCCGCCGCTGGTCAAGGGCTATCTGCGCGTCGGCGCCCGCATCGGCGACGGCTGCGTCATCGACCGTGAGTTCTCCACCGTCGATGTGTTCGTGGTGATGCCGGTCAAGGAAATCGGCGCCCGCTACGTCAACTATTATGGCGGGGAAGCGCAGCGCTTTGCGGCGTGAGGCAGTAGGCAGTAGGCAGTAGTGAAGGCTGCCGCGAATTGCTGACTACCGACTATTCCCTATTCCCTATTCCCTAATCCCTCTCCCTACGGAATATCCTCCGGTCGCCGTCCCGGGCGGCTCTTGTAGGACGGAAAGGTCCAGCCGAATTTCAGCGCGCCGCCGCGCACCAGGAAAGCCGCGACGAAGCCGGCGATATCCGAGGCGAGCGGCGGCAGGCCGGCAAGATCGCCAAGTGTGTAGAGGCCGGCGCCCGCGAGTGCGGCGGTGACGTAGATTTCGGGCCTGAGCAGTACCGATGGCTCGCCGGCCAGCAGATCGCGCAGGATGCCGCCAAATGTGGCGGTCAACACGCCCATAACAACGGAGACGACCGGCGAGCCGGTGATGGCCAGCCCCTTGGCCGCGCCCATTACGGAAAAGGCCGCCAATCCGATGGCGTCGAGCCAGAGCAGCCATTTCCAGCGGGATTCGACGCGGTGGGCGATGAAGAAGACCAGCACCGCAACCGCCGCGCAAACCAGCACATAGCCGGAGTTGGCGACCCAAAAGACGGGCAGGTTGAGGATGACGTCGCGAAGCGTGCCGCCGCCAATGCCGGTGACGCTGGCCAGAAACAGGAAGCCGATAATGTCGAGCTGCTTGCGCGAAGCCGCCAACGCCCCGGTCGCGGCAAAGACGGCGACGCCGGCATAGTCGAGGAGGTCGATGGGTGTCAGGGACATGAGGTAGTAGGGATTGGGAATTAGGGAAAGTATGAATAACACGAAGCCGCGCGATTGATACGCCTGCCCCTATTCCCTATTCCCTATTCCCTATTCCCTATTCCCTACTGCCTACCCTACTCACGCATCCTTCTCGGCCTGCTCGTTCACCGGCCCCGGCTCGACCGGCGCTTCGGTGGCCGCGATCTTGGGGCCGCCCTTGGCGACCCCGACCATGGCCGGCCGCAGCACGCGCTCGCCGATCGAATAGCCCGGCTGCACGACCTGGACGACGGTGTTGGCCGGCACATCGGGATTGGGCACTTCGAACATCGCCTGGTGGAAATTCGGGTCGAACTTCTCACCTTCCGGTTCGAGCTTCTTCACCCCATGCCGTTCCAGCGTCGACAGCATGGCGCGCTCGGTGATCTCGACGCCGTCGATCAGCGCCTTGAAGCCGGCATCTCCGGCCGCTTTCGCCTCGGCGGGGATAGCATCGAGCGCGCGGCGCAGATTGTCCGACACCGACAGCATGTCGCGGGCGAAATTGGCCACCGCATAGGCGCGCGCATCATGCACGTCGCGGGCGGTGCGGCGGCGCAGATTCTCCATCTCGGCTGCGACGCGCAGCGCGCGGTCCTTCAGCTCCTCGTTTTCCTTCAGCAGCCGCACCAGCGCTTCATAGTCGCCGTCGATGCCGCCTTGCGTGCGCTCGGCCTCGGCCGTTTCGATATCCTCGGGCGCGCGTTCGTCTTTTGTCTGGTCGCTCATCGCCATTTCCCGTCATTCGAATGGTTTGGATTTGCGCCCGATATCGAGGTTTGGCGGCCAAAAATCAAGGGGCAAGCCCAGGAGGACGCCCCACAGCAGGCAATGTTGCGGGCTGCCCGTCGGACTTGGTGCGGGGCGCAAGGACGTTCAAAATTAATTCAAACTTTACCGTAACGGCAGCCTTTGCTTGCCAATACCCCGCTATGGGGAACCATTCAAAGCTTGGAGGAGTTTTGAAACCGACACAGGATTTGAGACAATGGACCGCAATACTGGCAACAGAAGCGAAGAGCTCGCCGCCGACATCAGGCGCCAGTTCGGCACCGAGGCGACGACGCGCTTCTTGCGCACCTTGCCGGCCTTCCGCACCGAGGCCGACATTCCCGCCCGTTTCCGGGATCTGCTCGACCGGCTGGACGGCATAGAAGCCAGCATGGCCGGCGGCCAACGCCGTCAATAGCGATGCTATCGCGCGACAATTACGCGCAGTAATTTTGCGTGAGCTTTTCCTTGCGGCAGCGGGACGCCCCGCCTATGCTTCCTGATGAACATGATTTCCCCCGAGACGGCCGCCAACAGCAAGCGCGCCTGGTTGAAGATCCTGGCGCGCTACAAGAAGCCCGACCGGCGACGCAGCACTCTTGAACTCGCCATCACCCTTATTCCTTTCGTTACGCTGTGGGCGCTGTCTTCGGCAGCCTATTCCTATGGCCACTGGTGGGGCTTGATCCTGATCCTTCCCGCCGCCGGTTTTCTGGTGCGGATCTTCATGATCCAGCACGATTGCGGCCACGGCTCCTTCTTCGCCAACCGCACTGCCGACGACTGGATCGGCCGCGCGCTCGGCGTGCTGACGCTGACCCCTTACGATTGCTGGCGGCGCGCGCACGCCACCCATCACGCCAGCGCCGGCAATCTTGACGAGCGCGGCATGGGCGATATCAGGACGTTGACGGTTGCTGAATACCGGCAGCTGTCTTGGCGGGGACGCCTTGCCTATCGTCTCTACCGCCATCCCCTGGTGATGTTCGGCCTTGGGCCGATCTGGCTGTTCATCTTCGAGCAGAGGCTGCCCGTCGGCATGATGCGCGGCGGCCTGACGCCCTGGGTGTCGTCGATGACCACCAATCTCGGCATCGCGGTCGCGGCAGCGCTGCTTATCTGGCTGGTCGGCCCCGGCGCTTTCCTGATCGTCCATTTGCCGATCGTGATCCTGGCCGGATCGGCCGGAATCTGGCTGTTCTACGTCCAGCACCAGTTCGAGGAGACGGAATGGGCGAAGGACGAAGAGTGGGAATTCCAGCGTGCCGCCCTGCACGGCTCGTCCTATTACGATTTGCCGCCGGTGCTGAACTGGTTCACCGGCAATATCGGCGTCCATCACGTGCACCATCTCTCCGCCAAGGTGCCGGGGTACCGGCTGCAGGAAGTGCTGCGCGACTATCCCGAACTGCGCGGCATCGGCCGCGTCACGCTCCTCGACAGCCTGCGCTGCGTCAAGCTTGCGTTGTGGGACGAGAACCGCCGCAAGCTGGTCTCGTTTCGCGAAGCGCGGGCCTTGGCCTAAAAGCAATTCCAGCAAAGTGTGAGGCGGTTTTCCGGGCTTTCGCTTGGGAATTCCGTAAGACAAAGAAAAAAACCGCCGCACCGAAGGCGCGGCGGCATCTCCCAAAAACCGGCTCAGGCAGCCTTGCGCTCCTCGCGCATCCAGACCTTGCAGCCCTGATCATGTCAGGCGCCTTTTCGGCGATCATGATGGACGGTGCATTGGTGTTGCCGCCGATGAGCGCCGATTCCTCCCTCGCGCCCGGCGGATATTTCCGTCCGGACAGCCAGGAGAAGGCCCGATCACAGTCTTTGTAAAGACAGGCGGAATTACCGTCGCGTCAGCTGTTGCGAACGCGCCGCCAGGAGTATTTCGGCCCCTTCGGCTCCGACGCTTCGGTCGGCTGATAGTAAAGGCCCAGCCCGCCTGTGCGGCCTTCTTCGAGGCGCTTCAGCAGAACCGGGTTGGAGATCTCGAACTCGTCGAAGCCGAGGCGCAGCATATGCGGCAGCTGGTCGACGAGCACCTGGCCCGTGGCGCGGACCGCGCCCTCGAAATCGTAGCGGCTGCGCAGCAATTCGCCCTTGGAAAACGAGCGGCCGTCGCTGAAGGCCGGAAAGGCCAGCGCCACCAGCGACAGCTGGTCGAGCAGATCCACGATCTTTTCCAGCTGGTCGCCCGGCAGCAATGCGACGCCCAGCCGCTCCTTGGCCGAGCGCCGCACCTCGGCATCAAGGCCGAGAAATGCCTGCAACGGCAGGATGAAGCGGCCATTGCCCGCCAGTGCATCCGCACTTTCGGCATGTGTCCACTCGTCTTCGCGAAACCCCGTCCGGGTCCAGAGGCGGGTCTCCGCTGTGGTCTGTTCAGTCATAGAAAATTCCTAAAGCCCTAAAAATCGAAAGTCCGCGAAAGCCGGTCCACACGAAACCGGCGGCCTCCGAGCGGAAGCCGCCGTTGCAGGCCAGCCTCACCTGAATATCACCATAGCTTAAAGGGATGCGTCGGTCAGCGATACTTCCAGTCCCGACAGATGGATGCCGCACTCGGTCTTGGCATGACCGGCCCAGCGTCCGCTTCGCGCATCCTCGCCCGGCTGCACCGGCTGCGTGCATGGGAAGCAGCCGATCGACAGATAGCCGTACGCAACCAGCGGATTTTCGCGCAGCGCATGCGCGCGCATGTAGTCAGCCTGGTCGGATGTCGTCCAGTGCGCCAGCGGATTGACGCGTACGCGCGGGCCGACCGCCTCGAACACCGGCAGCGCGGCTCGCGTCGCCGCCTGGAAGCGCTTCCGGCCGGTCAGCCAGGCGCGGAAGGGGGCGACGCCGCGCGCCAGCGGCTCGACCTTGCGCACGTCGCAGCAGGCATCGGTATTGCTCTGGTGCAGATTGCCGGTCGGATCGACCCGCTCGAGCGCCGCGTCTTCGGGCTTGATCACCCTGATGTTGGTCAGCCCGAAATCGGCGACCAGCGCATCGCGATAGCCCAGCGTCTCTCCGAAATGCTTGCCGGTGTCCAGGAAGATGACCGGCAGCGTGCGGTCGACCTTGGCGATCATATGCAGCAGGACGGCGGAATCCGCGCCGAAGGACGACACGGCGGCGATCTCGTCATGAAACAATTCGCTCGCCGCGCGTTCGATGATGTCGAGCGGGCTCAGATGTCCATACAGCGCGTCGAAGCCCGCCGCTTTGGCGGCGATGCTGTCGTCGACGTCGACGATGCGGTCAAGCGGCCTTGGTTTCGCCAGCATAGAGCGCCTCCTTGAACGGCGCGGGACCGACACGGCGGTAGGCGTCGATAAAACGTTCACTGGGACCGAGCCGAAGGCCGAGATAGGTGTCGACGATCTGCTCGATGGCGTCCGTGATCTCTTCCGAAGAGAAGCCGCGGCCGATGATTTCGCCAACCGAGGTGTTCTCGTCGGCCGATCCGCCAAGCGTCACCTGGTAGAGTTCGGAGCCTTTCTTCTCGACGCCGAGGATACCGATATGGCCGACATGGTGATGTCCGCAGGCATTGATGCAGCCGGAAATCTTCAGCTTCAATTCGCCGATCTCGCGCTGCCGCTCCAGCGAGGCGAAGCGAAGCGAAATCTCCTGCGCGATCGGGATCGAGCGCGCTGTCGCCAGCGCGCAATAATCGAGGCCAGGGCACGCGATGATGTCGCTGATCAGGTTGGAATTGGCCGTCGCGAGGCCAATGTCGACCAAAGCGTCGTAGACCGCTTTCAAATCGGCGCGCGCCACATGCGGCAGGATCAGGTTCTGCTCATGGCTGACGCGCAGTTCGTCGAACGCGTATTTCTCGGCGATGTCGGCGACCGCTTCCATCTGGCTGTCGGTGGCATCGCCCGGCACTTCGCCGATACCTTTCAGCGAAATCGTCACCGCGGCATAGTCGGGATGGCGATGCGTCACGACATTCTGGTCGAGCCAATCCGAGAAGCTTTTGGAATCGAGCCGCGCCAGCTTGATCGCCGCGTCGCCTTCCGGCCGGGCGGTCAGTGCCGGCGGCGCGAAATAGGCGTCGATGGCACGGATGTCGGCTTCCGGCAGCTTCAGCTCGGCGTCCTTCAGCTCCTGCCATTCGGCCTCGACCTGGCGGGTGATTTCCTCGACGCCGGTCTCGTGGACGAGGATCTTGATGCGCGCCTTGTACTTGTTGTCGCGGCGGCCATAGAGGTTGTACACGCGCAGGATCGCCGTGCAGTAGGACAGCAGGTCGGCTTCCGGCAGGAAGTCGCGGATCTTGCGCGCCACCATCGGCGTGCGGCCCTGGCCGCCACCGACATAGACGGCAAAGCCGAGCTCGCCGGCGGCGTTCTTCTTCAGATGCAGACCGATATCATGCGTCTGGATGGCGGCGCGGTCGCGCTCGGCCCCGGTCACCGCGATCTTGAACTTGCGCGGCAGGAACGAGAATTCCGGATGCACAGACGACCATTGCCGCAGGATCTCGGCATAGGGGCGCGGATCAGCGACCTCGTCGGCGGCGGCGCCGGCAAAGTGATCGGCGGTGACGTTGCGGATGCAATTGCCGCTGGTCTGGATGGCATGCATCTCGACGCTGGCGAGATCGGCCAGGATCGCCGGAATGTCGGACAGCGCCGGCCAGTTGAACTGGATGTTCTGGCGCGTGGTGAAGTGGCCGTAGCCCTTGTCGTATTTGCGCGCGATGTGGCCGAGCATGCGCAGTTGCGCGCTGTTCAGCGTGCCATAGGGCACCGCGATGCGCAGCATGTAGGCGTGCAGCTGCAGGTAGACGCCGTTCATCAGCCGCAGCGGCCGGAACTGATCCTCGGTGATCTCGCCGGACAGCCGGCGTTCGACCTGGTCGCTGAACTCGGCGACGCGGGCCTGGACAAAATCGTGGTCGAACTCATCGTAGCGGTACATGTTTCGTCTTTCAGGGCGCGTCCGCCCGTATTTTGTTACGCTGCCCGCGCAGCCTGCTTGCCCAGATCTTCCCGGATGGTCGGGCCGGCGGCGCGGATCTTTTCGCGCAAGCGTACCGGCACGACGACGCCATTGATGACTTCAACGTCGATCAGATTGACGTCGACAACCTGATTGTTGGCGTTGGCCTTGGCGCCGATTGCTTCCAGCCTGTCCTCTGCCGCTTGGTCATGGGCAAGGTCGGCATGGTCGACCGTCTCGGCCCAGCCGCCATCGGCGTACCAGACGGCGATGCCGTCGGAGAGGCGGTTTGCGGTCAGTATCTTCATGGCTCGACCTCTGCGTCGGCCGCGTTGGCGGCGCCCTCATAGTTATGGGCCGCGAGCGGCTCGGAACGTTCAAAGTTGGCGCCGGCAACCGCGTCGCCGATGATGGTCATCACCGGACCGGCCAGATCGGCGCGCTCTTCCAGCGACGGCAAATCGGCCAGTGTGCCGTGGAAACGGCGGCGGTTCTGCAAGCTGGCATTCTCGACCACGGCAACCGCCGTGTCCGGCGACAGGCCGGCCTCGATCAGTCGTCCGGCGACTTCGGCGGCGACCGAGCGGCCCATATAGACGGCGACGGTGGCGCCGGAAATGGCGAGCTTGGCCCAATCCGGCAGCGAATTGCCCTTCAGATCATGGCCGGTGGTGAACACCATCGACGAGGAGACGCCGCGCAGCGTCAGCGGCAGCTCGAAGTCGGCGGCGGCGGCAAAGGCGGCGGTGACGCCGGGGACGACATCATAGGCGATGCCGGCATCGCGCAGTGCGGCCATCTCCTCGCCGGCGCGGCCGAACACGAGCGGGTCGCCCGACTTCAGCCGCACGACGCGCTTGCCCTGCCTGCCGAGATCGACCAGCAGCGCATTGATCTCGGCCTGGCTCTTGGTGTGGCATCCCTTGCGTTTTCCGACCGGCAGCCGCTCGGCGTCGCGGCGGCCCATGGCGACGATCGCCTCCGGCACCAGCGCGTCATAGACGATGACGTCGGCTTCCATCAAAAGCCGATGCGCGCGCAGCGTCAGAAGATCCTCAGCACCTGGCCCGGCGCCAACCAACGCGATATGGCCCGAAGCCGGAGCCTTCGACAGCAACAGATCGGCGGCGGCGTCATGCGCCTGCGAAAGCTCGCCGGCTTCGACGGCGCGCGCCGGTGCACCCTGGAAAAAACTGCTCCAGAACTGGCGGCGGGCGTTGCCTTTCGGCAGCAGCTTTTCGGCGGCACCCCGGAACGAGGCGGCAAGCGCTGCCAGCGGCCCGAGCGACGGCGACAGCATGCGGTCGATGCGGCTGCGCAGCATCTGCGCCAGCACCGGACCCGCGCCTTCCGTGCCGATGGCGATGGCGACCGGGGCGCGGTTGACCAGCGCCGGGGTGAAGAAATCGCATAGCTCCGGCCGGTCGACGGCATTGACCGGAATGCCAAGGCGGCGCGCATCGTGGGCGACGCGGCGGTCGAGCGTCTCGTCGCCGCTGGCGGCAAACACCAGGACCGCGCCTTCGAGATGCGCGGCGTCGTAGGGGGCGTCGATACGGATGGCGCCGGTCGTGGCGATGAAGCTCAGCAATTCGGCGTCGGCAACATCGGCAATGATGCGAAGCACAGCACTCGACTGATCAAGTAGCCGCGCCTTGGCCAACGCTTCGCCTCCGCCGCCGACGATGGCCACGGCTTCGCCTTCGACCCGCATGAAGACCGGGAACGCGGTGAGCTTGGGATTGGCGTGCGGCATGACGAACACATTCCGGAACAATTCGGCAGTTTTAGGCGCGGACGCGAAAAAGCTGAAGGAACCCACTCGCGCATCCCCTGACGGGAGGCAATCGGTTTTCCGCAAGCCTAAGGGCCAAGAGAAAAATATTCCACATCCGCATATCAGGCGGATTCAAGCTGCTGCCGCAGGCTTTGTTCTGCGGCTCTTTTATCCGGCAGCCGGCCAAGCTGCAAAATTATTTTTTCTAAATTCTACCAATTTAGTAGATTAAAGCCGTGACCTCCGGACATTGCTCCGATAGACGATAGATCGGGCTTGATATGGCTGCGTGCGATCTCGGCGAACGAAGTGGAACGTTCCCGCTTCGCCACGCGTTCTGCCCCTGCCGTAACAGACAATCGTCGGCTGGATTTGAACCTTCAAACAGGAGCCCGCAAATGAGCAAGATCAACCTGAAACATGGCCTTTTGGTCATGGTGGCCGATGGCGAGAAAGCGCTGTTCCTGAAGAACGAGGGCGACAATCTCTATCCGAACCTGCAGCTCTTCCAGGAGATGAAACAGGACAATCCGGCAACGCGCGAACAAGGCAGCGACAGTCCCGGCCGCTACAATGACGGCCCCTCCGTGCATCGCAGCGCGGTTGAGGAAACCGACTGGCACCGGCAGGGCAAGGAACGATTTGCCGAAGAGATCGCAGACCGGCTCTACAAGCTCGCCCATCACGGCATCTTCGACGACATCGTGCTGGTCGCGCCACCGCTGGTGCTCGGCACCATGCGCAAGAAACTGCACAAGGAAGTCACCGACAAGGTGCAGGCGGAGATCCCAAAGACACTGACCAACCGCCCGCTGATCGACATCGAGGCCATGCTGCACGCGGCGTGACGCTCATCGATCATTCGGTATTGGCGCGCGCAGCGGTTTTGCTGCGCGTGCCTTTCGTTTTCGGTGCCTCTGGCCACCAATTTACGTCTTGCGGGTTGCGTCGCCCGCACCCCCTCCACCATATTGAAAAAGGCGGCGGCTTCGGGCGGCGCACACCCGACATTTCCCGAAAGGCGCTCCATAGACAATGCCGCATGACACGCCCCTTATCGCCACCATCGTCGCCGGTCTGGGGCTGGCATTCATCTTCGGGGCGCTCGCCAACCGTTTTCGCATCCCGCCGCTGGTCGGCTACCTCGTCGCCGGCGTGCTGGTCGGACCGAACACGCCGGGTTTCGTCGCCGATGCCAGTCTTGCCAATGAGTTGGCCGAAATCGGCGTCATCCTGCTCATGTTCGGCGTCGGCCTGCATTTCTCCCTGAAGGATCTTCTCTCCGTCCGCGCCATCGCCGTACCCGGCGCCATCGTCCAGATCGGCTTTGCCACCGCGCTGGGCGCCGGCCTTGCCTGGATGCTCGGCTGGTCGATGGGCGCAGGCCTCGTCTTCGGCCTGGCGCTTTCCGTCGCGTCCACAGTGGTGCTGTTGCGCGCGTTGCAGGAGCGACGGCTGATCGAGACCGAGCGCGGCCGCATCGCCGTCGGCTGGCTGATCGTCGAGGACCTCGCCATGGTGCTGGCGCTGGTGCTTTTGCCGGCGTTGGCCGGCGTGCTCGGCGGCCAGCCGCAGGTCGATGACCATGCGAGCCTTTTGTCGCTGCCGGCCAGCTTCGGCATCTGGGGCGTCGTCGGCCTCACGCTGGCCAAGGTCGTCGCCTTCGTCATCGTCATGCTGGTGGTTGGCCGCCGCGTCATTCCGTGGATCCTGCATTACGTCGCCCATACCGGCTCGCGCGAACTGTTCCGGCTGGCGGTGCTGGCGATCGCGCTCGGCGTCGCCTTCGGCGCCGCCAAACTGTTCGGCGTCTCGCTGGCGCTCGGTGCCTTCTTCGCCGGCATGATCATGAGCGAATCCGAGCTCAGCCACCGCGCGGCGGAGGAATCACTGCCGCTGCGCGACGCCTTCTCGGTGCTGTTCTTCGTCTCGGTCGGCATGCTGTTCGATCCGTTCAGCCTGATGAGCAATGGCTGGCCGATCCTGGCGACGCTGGCCATCATCGTCATCGGCAAGTCGCTGGCCGCCTTCGTCATCGTCATCGCCTTCCGCTATCCGCTGGGAACCGCCTTGATGATCTCGGCCAGCCTCGCGCAGATCGGGGAGTTTTCGTTCATCCTGGCCGAGCTCGGCGTCGGGCTGAAACTGTTGCCGCAACAGGGACGCGACCTGATCATGGCAGGCGCCATCCTGTCGATCCTGGTCAATCCGCTGATGTTCCTTGCCCTCGACTGGATGAAGCCGTGGCTGGACGCGCGCGCCGCCAAGGCAGCACCACCGGAAGAGGCCAAGCCGGTCGGCCCGGCGACGCAGCCCGGACAAGTGGCCTCGGTGGCCGCCGCGGCAAAAGAGAATGGCCCACCGCCACGCACAACGCTTTCGGGCCACACCATCCTGATCGGCTACGGCCGCGTCGGCAGCCTGGTCGGTGCGGCGCTGAAACAGGCATCGCTGCCCTTCCTGGTCATCGAGGACGCCGACAAGACGCTGGCGAGGCTGAGAGACGACGGCGCCGAAATCGTCTCCGGCAACGCGGCCAATGCAGGTGTATTCGCCGCCGCGAATCCGCAGGGCGCCAGGCGATTGATCCTTGCCATACCCAACGCCTTCGAGGCCGGGCAGATCGTACTCAGGGCACGCGCCGCCAACCCCGGCATCAACGTCATCGCGCGAGCCCATTCCGATGCCGAGGTCGAGCACCTGAAGGGGCTCGGCGCCGACACCGTCATCATGGGTGAACGCGAAATCGCCCGCGGCATTGTCGAAGAAGTGCTGGGGCCAAAGCCAATGCCGCGCCACGAAGCCATTGAACCCTCTCCGGCCTGAGGCTTGTACCGCCGATCCCATCACGCCACGAAGGCGGAGCCGCCATTTCGCGCGACGCTGGCGAGATATTTTGCCGGCGGCTTGCCAAGCGCCTTCTTGAACATGGTGATGAAGGCGGTGACGGAGCCGTAACCGAGATCGCCCGAAACCTGCTGGACACTCGCACCGGAGGCCAGCTCCCGTATGGCGACGATCAGGTGGAATTGCTGGCGCCAGCGGCCGAAGCTCAGGCCGGTCTGCTTCACGATGAGACGGGCGAGGCTGCTTTCTGAGAGCGCAACACGGTTGGCCCACTCGGCAAGCGTGCTGCGATCGGCAGGGTTCTGCGCCAACGCTTCGGCGATCCGCCGCAAGCGCGGCTCGGCGGAGATCGGCAGATGCAGCTGCTGGACAGGCATGCGCGGCAGTTCCGAAAGCAGGATCGTGGTCAAGAGCCCGTCCCTCGCCTCATCTTCCTCCACGCGATCGGCCAGCTCGATGATCAGTTCGCGCAACAATGGCGAGATCGACAGCGTGCAGCACCGGTCCGGCAGATCGGCGGCTCCCGGCTCGATATAGACGAAGAAGATCCGCGCATTGGCGGTCGCGATGTTGCTGTGTTCCATACTGCCGGGAATCCACACACCGCAATGCGGCGGCACCATCCACAGGCCGCTCGGGACGCGGCAAGTGACGCCACCGCCGAGCGCGAAGACGAGCTGGCCCTTGCGGTGCCAATGGGCGGCGACTTCCGCTTTGGTTTCGGTGACATCGACGCGCACGGCAATCGCAGGTGCCTGCACATCATCGACATCGAAATTGACCCAGGGGTAGCGGAGCGGCTGCCTCATGATTGATGGCTTTTAGCGACTATTCGCCGTGATAGCTAAATTCTTTGATGCGGGGAGTCGATAGACTCTGGTTCGTGGCTGGCATGTCACAAACCGGCAGGAAGGCTTCCCATGCGCGCGCTTGTCATCTCTCCCGAGAGCATCACCCGGATCAGTCTCGCCGAGGTCGAGGACCCTCGGCCCCTCCCCAACGAAGCGCTTGTCTGCGTCCACGCAACCTCCTTGAACCGCGGTGAATTGCGCCTGCTCACCATACGCCCGGAAGGCTGGATACCTGGCCAGGACGTGGTTGGGGTAATCAAGCGGGCGGCAGCCGATGGCTCCGGGCCTGCCGTCGGCGCCCGGGTTGTGGCTTTGGTCGACGAGGCCGGCTGGGCCGAACAGGTCGCCGTTCCGACCGACCGCCTCGCCGTCATCCCGGACGAGGTCAGCTTCGGGTCCGCCGCCACGCTTCCGGTCGCGGGCACGACGGCTCTCAGGGTCTTGCGCCATGGCGGCGACCTCGCGGGACAGCAGGTGTTGATCACCGGCGCCAGCGGCGCGGTCGGCCGTTTCCAGATCCAGATCGCCCGCGAGCAAGGCGCCGCGGTGATTGCAATCGCCGCCGCCCGGCACGCCGAGGATCTCCGCGGTCTTGGTGCTCACGAGGTCGTCGAGTCGATCGAACTGGCCGAAGGGCCATTCTCTCTGATCACCGAGTCGGTCGGCGGCCAAAGCCTCGCCCATGCCATCGACCGCGTCGCCCCCGGCGGCACCATCGTCATGTTCGGTTCGAGCAGCGGCGAACTCACGCCGGTTGGCTTCAGACAGTTCGTTCCCGGCCATGAGGGAGCGAGGCTTCAGACCTTCGCCTACTACACATCCGGTCCAGCCATTGGCGCGGACATCGCCTCGCTGCTCGCTCTGGTCGCGGCTGGCCGGCTGAAAACCCGTGTGTCCATGACCGTGCCGTGGACAGACATCGCCCAGGCTCTGGACGCCCTGCGACAGCGCAGCTTCAGCGGCAAGGCTGTTCTCACCATCGCCGAATGAGCAGTCTGTCAGTGCTCAGACGTGCTGGCCGCCATTGATGTGGATTTCCGAGCCCGTCACATAGGACGCCTGCTGCGAGCACAGGAAGAAGATGATGTCGGCGACTTCCGAGGTGGCGCCAAGGCGCCTGAGTGGGATCGTCTCGACGATCTTGTCGGTGCCAGGCGACAGGATCGCGGTGTCGATCTCGCCCGGCGCAATCGCATTGACGCGGATGCCGTGCGGGCCGAAATCATGCGCCATCTCGCGCGTCAGCGAGCCGAGCGCCGCCTTCGAGGTCGCATAGGCGGTGCCGGCGAAAGGATGCACGCGCGTGCCGGCGATCGAGGTGACGTTGACGATCGAACCTTTCGCTGCAGCAAGCTCCTTGAAGAGGCCCCGCGCGAGCATGATCGGCGCGAAGAAATTCACCTGGAACACATCGCGCCAGACATGCATCGGCGTGTCGATCGAATCCATGCGGCTGTTGCCGTCCTTGAGCTTCGGCGAAATGCCGGCATTGTTGACCAGCGCGTGCAATTGCCCGCCATGCGCTTCCAGCCGGTGACGGATCTCCGAGACGGCGATGCCGACATCCTCCTGGTCGGCGAGATCGACCTTGATGTGGTCCTCTGGGCCGGCCGGCCACGGGCAATCCTCGGCAAAAGCCTGGCGCGAACAGGTGATGACCCGCCAGCCCTCACGCGAAAAGCGCTTGACCGTGGCATGGCCGATGCCGCGGCTGGCTCCGGTCAGCACGATGGTTTTTCTGGTGTCGGTCTCAGCCATGTCTGTCACTCCGGCCGGAGATGTAGCCGAATGCGGCGGAGGTGGCGAGAGGCCGAATTGTCACCGCAGCTCTCATATGAGGAACGGATTGCCAGCTCGCCATTGGTTTGAAGCCAGAATGACGAGCCGCTCAGCCGCCGCCGAGAATATCCAGGATCGAGGTTTTCCGCTTCTTGGTCGGGCCGCCGACGCTGCCCGGCGGTACCGGGTGCTTGATCGAGGCCGTGGTGCCGCCGTCGCCCGGCATGTCGAAACCGTCGGCATCGACCGTTTCGGCCGGACGGCGGACCGGTGCTTGTGCGGGTACAGCAGCAGGTGCCGGCGCGGCAGCAGGCTCAGAACGGCTGACGGCCACGGCAGGCAACGGCGCCGCCTGATTGTTATCGACTGACGGAATATCGTCGGGCACGATGGTGTCGGGCGGCGTCGACTTCCAGGTGCCGGGCAGCGGCCGGACCGGCACACCTTCATGCGCGGCCACCATGAACTCGTGCCAGGCCTGTGCCGGCAGCGCGCCACCGGTGACCTTCTTCATCGGCGTGCCGTCATCGTTGCCGAACCACACGCCGGTGGTGAGGTTTGCGGTGTAGCCGACGAACCAGGCGTCGCGCGAATTCTGGCTGGTTCCGGTCTTGCCAGCAGACGGCCAGGCGAAGGCCGCCTTCTTCGCCGTGCCGATCTCGACCGTGCCGGTCATCATCGAGTTCATCATGCCGACAATGTTCTGCTTGACGACGCGCGGCGCGCTGCCGCCATTGTCGTCATAGAGCACCTTGCCTTCGGTCGTGGTGATGCGGCGGATGAAATGGATGTCGGGCTTGTAGCCACCATTGGCGAACGGCACATAGGCCGATGTCAGCTCCAGCGGCGTCACTTCCGAAGTGCCGAGCGCGATCGAGGTGTTGGCGATCAGATCGGATTGGATGCCCATGCGGTGCGCCGCCTCGACCACCGCGTCGGGGCCGACCTCCATGGTTAGCTGTGCCGCGACGGAATTCAGCGACTTCGCCAAAGCGGTCGCCAACGTCACCTTGCCGAAATACTTGCCGCCGTAATTGTCCGGTGTCCACTTGCCGATCTTGATCGGTGCGTCGTTGCGCACGCTGTCGGGCGTGCGACCAGCTTCCAGCGCGGCCATATAGACGAACGGCTTGAACGCCGAGCCCGGTTGACGGCGTGCTTCGGAGGCGCGGTCGAACTGGCTCGTCGAATAGTCGTAGCCGCCGACCATGGCGCGCACGGCGCCGGAATTGTCGATCGACACCAGCGCGCCTTGGCTGACATTGAGCTTCTTGCCGCTCTCGTCGATCAGCCGGCGGATCGACTCTTCGGCGAGCTTCTGCAGGTTGAGGTCGACGGTGGTGTCGACGACGATGTCGCTGCGCACGTCGCCGATCAAATCGGGCAGCTCTTCCATGATGGTGTCGGCGACGTAGTTTTCGGAACCGGTCCAGTAGGATGGCGCGCGCGTTGCCGGCGCGCTCATCGCCGAGGCCAGTTCCTTGGCGCTGATCTTGCCTTCGTCGCGCATGGCCGCCAGCACCAGCTGCGAACGCTCCTCCGCCGCCTTCGGATCCCGCGCCGGCGACAGTCGCGACGGCGCCTTCAAGAGGCCGGCGAGAAGGGCTGCCTCCGACAGCGTGACATCGCGCGCGCTCTTGCCGAAATAGCGGCGCGAAGCCGCCTCGACGCCGTAGGCGCCGGAGCCGAAATAGACCCGGTTGAGGTACATTTCGAGGATCTGGTCCTTGGTATGCTTGTGCTCCAGCCACAGCGCCAGCAGCACTTCCTGCACCTTGCGCTCCAGCGTGCGGTCGGGCTTCAGGAACAGGTTCTTGGCCAGCTGCTGGGTCAGCGTCGAGCCGCCCTGCGAGAAACGCCGGCCCAGAACATTGGTCACCATGGCGCGCGACAGACCGATCGGGTCGATGCCGAAATGCGAATAGAAGCGCCGGTCCTCGATGGCGATGACGGCTTCGGGAATGTAGGGCGACATTTCGTGCAGGCCGACCGCCTCGCCACCGCTCATGCCCCTGTTGGCCAGCAGCTGGCCGTCGACCGAGATGATCTTGATGTTCGGCGCACGGTCGGGGATCGACCAGGTGGTGGCCGCCGGCATCTTGGCGCCGTAATAGACGACGATGCCGGCCACCGCGATGCCGCCCCAGATGCAGAGCACGAAGCACCAGTAGAACATCCGGGCCATTACGCCGAAAAGGCCGCGCCGGGCTTTGCCTCGCTTGCCGCGTGACGATGATTTTGCCTTGGAGGTTTTGCGCGCCGAAGATGATTTGCGATTGGCCGGCACGACCCGATCCTCCTCGTTCACCGAAAAACCGGCCGCGGATTTCGCCTTTGGCGATCCCTCGAAGCTGGGTTCGATGCGACTGTCTCTGCGGTTCGCCATGCGTTGCGCTGTCTTCCCGGTGTCAATGGCGCTCGGGTTGGAGGGTAGATGCGGCGGTTTAAGGGCGCGTTAAAGCAGGGTTTATGCACCCTTTCCTTAAGAATTTCTAAAATCCGCTGCCGCCAACTGGGTCCGAAAGCCGCATCCTCGCGGCCTGTCTGCCGCAAAAGGCAGAGGCCCTGGCTACCCCGAATATTTCAATTCTGCTGGATCGAAATGCCCTTGTCGTCGATCTTCAGTTCGACGCCCTTGGGCTTGGTCTGTTCGTGATAGACATATGCACCGAGCGCGATGACCACGACAACGAGCGCGCCGACAAGGAGATAGAGAGTGTTCTGTTTCACGGCGCGCTCCTTCGGCAGCAATTCCAGGAAAGCACAGGCTTTCTCCTGAGGAATTGCGTTGAATGAAACTTAGAGCGTCAAGCTCGCTTCAGAACCTTGACCAGCACCAGCAGGATGACGGCGCCGATCGTGGCGTTGATGATGGCAGCCAGAATGCCGCCGCCGATAGCGAAACCGAGCCTTGGAAATAGCCAGCCGGCGATCAGGGCGCCGATAATGCCGACGATGATGTTGCCGATGAGGCCGAAGCCGAAGCCCGAGACGATGAGGCCGGCGAGCCAGCCGGCAATGGCGCCGATTATGATGAAGATGAGAAGGCTTTCGATGCCCATGACGCGTTCCTCCAGGAAGAGAGGCTACGGAGCGGAAGGCCCCGAATCGGCCTCGATATCAACGACTTCAGGCTATGCGAAAGCAGTTGCACCCGCTAGCGGCGCTCATTGATCGTCGTCATCGTCGCTGGAGACTGGCCGCCAGCTGGTCGGGTCGACCTTTTTCTGGGTATCGCTGTCGGTGTAGACCCACCAGGCGCCGTCGCGATATTGCCCGACGGATTCGCTGACGACGCCGGCGCCGTCCTTCCACAGAACAGTGACCTTGGATCCATCCGTCGGGGCGGTCGCTATCGGTTTGCGGTCTGCCACGTCATCCCCCTCATTGAGTCGACAGAACGCCACGACGCGTGTCTGGTTGCAAGGCTGCCGGAAGCGTTATCTGAAGGCCATCAGCTGTGGGCAAAAATATCCTCTTCGTCCCAACCCATCAAATCGAGCTTGGCACGCGTCGGCAGGAAGCAGAAGCAGGCGTCGGCTTCCTTGGTGCGCCCGTCCCGCGCCAGGCGTCCAGCCAGGACCTCGCGCAGACGGTGCAGATAGAGAACGTCGGAAGCGGCATATTCGAGCTGTTCGGGCGACAGGGTCTCGGCCGCCCAGTCCGACGACTGCTGCGCCTTCGACAGGCCGACGCCAAGCAGTTCGAAGCAGATGTCCTTCAAGCCGTGCCGGTCGGTATAGGTGCGGGTCAGCCGCGAGGCGATCTTGGTGCAGAACACCGGCTCCGGCATGACGCCGAAGGCGTTGTAGAGCACGGCGAGGTCGAAACGGCCGTAGTGGAACAGTTTCGATATGCCGCGGTTGCGCAGCAGGCTGACGAGGTTCGGCGCTTTCTTCTGGCCGGGCGCGATCTGGATCACGTCGGCCGAGCCATCGCCGGGCGAGATCTGCACCACGCACAGCCGGTCGCGGTGCGGGTTCAACCCCAGCGTCTCGGTATCGATGGCCACCGCGTCGACATTGTAGTGGGCGAGGTCGGGCAGATCGTTCTTGTGGAAGCGGATGTCGGGCATGGTTTTCTCCGGATCGCGGCGTAACTCGTCCTCGCCGCGATCCGCTGAAAAATCAACAAGAAAACTTCCCAGCCTCCTCAGCGCGTCAGCGCATCGAGAATGCGCGCCCAGGAGCGCTGGCCCTTGTGGAAGGAGGTCAGCTCGTATTTCTCGTTGGGCGAGTGGATGCGGTCGTCGTCGAGCCCGAACCCGACCAGCAGCGATTCCATGCCGAGATAGGTCTGGAAGTCGCCGACCACCGGTATCGAGCCGCCGCTGCCCGTCGTCACCGCTGGCTTCGGCCATTCATCCGACAGCGCAGTCTTGGCCTTGGCCAGGAATGGCGAGTCGTAGGAAAGCTGAATTGCCGGCCCGCCGCCATGCGGGTGGAATTCGACCGAACAGTCCCCGGGAATGCGCGCCTCGACGAATTTCCGGAAAGCGGCGCGGATCTTCTCGGGGTCCTGCTTGTGGACGAGGCGGAAGGAGATTTTCGACGACGCTTCCGCCGCGATCACCGTCTTGAACCCCTTGCCGGTATAGCCGCCGATGATGCCGTTGAACTCGGCCGTCGGCCGCGCCCAGGTCAGTTCCATCACCGAGCGGCCTTTTTCGCCCGACGGGATCGAGAGGCCGATCGGTCCGAGGAAGGTTTCGGCGGTCTCGCCCAGAGTTTCCCATGATTTCAGGATCTGCGACGGCGTTTCCTCAACCCCGTCATAGAAGCCGGGAATGGTGATGTGGCCGTTCTCGTCATGGATGTCGGCGAGGATTTTCGCCAGGATGCGGATCGGGTTGGCGGCGGCGCCGCCATAGAGGCCCGAATGCAGGTCGCGATCGGCAGCCTTGACCGTGACCTCCTCGCCGACCATTCCGCGCAGCGAAACGCAGATCGACGGCGTTTCGCGGTCCCACATGCCGGTGTCGCAGACCAGAGCGAAATCGGCCTTGAGCTCATCGGCATTGGCCTCGAGGAACGGCTTGAGCGACGGCGAACCGGACTCCTCCTCGCCCTCGAACAGGATGGTGATGCGGCAGGGCAGATTGCCATGCACCTGCTTCCAGGCGCGGCAGGCCTCGACGAAGGTCATCAGCTGCCCCTTGTCGTCGGCCGAGCCACGGCCGGTGATTACCTTGTGACCGGGCTCGATCTCCTTGACCGCCGGCGCAAACGGGTCGTTCTCCCAAAGCTCGATCGGATCGACCGGCTGCACGTCGTAATGGCCGTAAAACAGCACATGCGGCGAACCGGCGGGGCCTTCATGGTGCGCAACCACCATCGGGTGTCCCGGCGTGTCGCGCACCGAAGCGTCGAAGCCGATCAGCTTGAGGTCCGCCACCAGCCATTCGGCGGCCTTGCGGCAGTCGGCGGCATAGTCGGAATCGGTCGAGATCGACTTGATGCGGAGCAGGCCGAACAGGCGCTCCAGGCTCTGGTCGAGATTTTTGTCGAGACGGTCGAGGACGGAGGAAATGGTGGACATTACTGCGGGCCTTTCTTTTCGGTGCCGGGACCGTAAAGGCAGCGCATCAAAACGAAAAGCCCGCGATCGTTGGACCACGGACCGTAAACACTTGTCAGAAGGCAAAAAAGAACCGCCGTGGTGGAGGGGAACCACGGCGGTCTTTTACTCGAAACGATGCGGCAGCCCGGAGAGGGGGGATAGGCTGCCGCAATTGTCCGGGATAGGCGGGGGACGGGCCTTGCTCCGGACTCGGCGAAAACTGCCGATGACCTTTATTTGTGTCTCGGATCGTGGCGTTTCAAGGGCACAAAAATTACACTTTTGTAACATAGCCGTGAGCGCCGAGGCAAACAGCAGCAGGACCTATCGGCAGGCAGGCTCTGTCAGCATGTCGCCGCAACACCTGTTGGAAGCCCGCCTTTGCCATGGACCGCGCCGTCCCGGCGCGCTATCCCTGCCGGCATGAAAAAAGGCGACCATCTCTTCCTTATCGACGGCTCCGGCTACATCTTTCGCGCCTATCATGCGCTGCCGCCGCTGACCCGCAAATCCGATGGGCTGCCGGTCGGCGCGGTCTCCGGCTTCTGCAACATGTTGTGGAAGCTGATGCAGGACGCCCGCAACACCGATGTAGGCATCGTGCCGACGCATTTAGCGGTCATTTTCGATTATTCGTCGAAAACCTTCCGCAATGATCTTTACCCGGAATACAAGGCCAACCGCAACGCACCGCCCGAAGACCTGATCCCGCAATTCGGTCTGATCCGCCAGGCAACCGTGGCCTTCAACCTGCCTTGCATCGAGATCGAAGGCTACGAGGCCGACGACCTCATCGCCACTTATGCCAGGCTGGCGTGCGAGGCCGGCGGCGACACCACTATCATCTCCTCCGACAAGGATCTGATGCAGCTGGTCGGACCCACGGTCGGCATGTACGACCCGATGAAGGACCGCCAGATCGGCATCCCCGAAGTCATCGAGAAATGGGGCGTGCCGCCGGAAAAGATGATCGACCTGCAGGCGCTGACCGGCGACTCCGTCGACAATGTGCCGGGCGTACCCGGCATCGGGCCGAAAACGGCGGCGCAGCTTCTGGAACAGTTCGGCGACCTTGACGGGCTGCTCGCCCGGGCCAGCGAGATCAAGCAGGACAAGAGGCGCGAATCGATCATCGCCAATGCCGACAAGGCGCGCATATCGCGCCAGCTGGTGACGCTGAAGAACGACGTGCCGGTGACCGACGGGCTCGACGATTTCGTGCTGCATGCGCCGGATGGGCCGAAGCTGATCGGCTTTCTCAAAACCATGGAATTCACCTCGCTGACCCGCCGTGTGGCCGAGGCGACCAGCACCGAAGCCGGCGATGTGCAGGCTGTCGCCGTCACCGTCGAGCGCGCCGACACCGCGCACGGCCCCGATGTCGGTTCCGGCATAGCGGCGCCTGCGGCAACACAGGATGAAGCCAAAACCGAAACCGCCAGAGCCGGCGACGCCCCTTCGCTGCTTGCCGCACTTCGCCTGGAAACGGCCGCTGCGGCCAAAATCGATCCCGCCGCCTATGTCGCCATCCGCGACACGGCGACGCTCAAGACATGGCTGGCCCAAGCCAAGGAGACCGGCATCGTCGCCTTCGACACCGAAACCACGTCTTCCGATCCGATGCTGGCCGACCTCATCGGTTTCTCTCTGGCGATCGGCCCCGGCCGCGCCGCCTATGTGCCGCTCGCCCACAAGAGCGGCGCCGGCGACCTGCTCGGCGGCGGCACGCTGGAGAACCAGATTCCGATCCGCGAGGCGCTGGCGCTGCTGAAGCCGCTGCTGGAAGACAAATCGGTGCTCAAGATCGCCCAGGACGCCAAATACGACATCGTCGTCATGAGCCGCCACGGCATCGATATCGCACCCTTCGACGACACGATGTTGATTTCCTATGTGCTCGACGCCGGCACCGGCCACCACACTTTGTCCTCGCTCGCCGACAAATGGCTCGGCCATGCCACGACGCCGCTCAAGGATCTCGCCGGTTCCGGCAGAAGCTCGGTCGGCTTCGACCAGGTCGACATCGACCGGGCGACCGCCTACGCCGCCGGCCATGCCGACGTGGCGCTGCGGCTGTGGCAGGTGCTGAAGCCCCGACTTGCCGCCAAGGGCCTGGTCTCGGTCTATGAGCGGCTGGAGCGGCCGCTGGTGCCGGTGCTGGCGCGGATGGAGCAGCGCGGCATCTCGGTCGACCGCCAGATCCTGTCGCGGCTCTCCGGCGAGCTGGCGCAAGGCGCCGCACGCCTGGAAGAGGAAATCTACGGCCTTGTCGGCGAGCGCATCAACATCGGGTCGCCAAAGCAGCTGGGCGACATCCTGTTCGGCCGCATGGGCCTGCCCGGCGGCTCCAAGACCAAGACCGGGCAATGGTCGACTTCCGCGCAGCTTCTGGAGGATCTCGCCGCCGAAGGCCACGAACTGCCGCGCAAGATCGTCGACTGGCGCCAGCTGACCAAGCTGAAATCGACCTACACCGACGCGCTGCCGGGCTTCATCCATCCCGACACCAGGCGCGTCCACACCTCCTATGCGCTGGCCGCGACGACGACGGGCCGGCTTTCCTCATCCGATCCCAATCTGCAGAACATCCCGGTGCGCACCGCGGAGGGACGCAAGATCAGGACGGCCTTCATCGCCGACAAGGGCCAGAAACTGGTCTCGGCCGACTACAGCCAGATCGAACTGCGCGTGCTTGCCCACGTCGCCGAGATCCCGCAACTGAAGCAGGCCTTCGCCGATGGCGCCGACATCCACGCCATCACCGCCTCGGAAATGTTCAACGTGCCGGTCGAAGGCATGCCTTCCGAAGTGCGCCGCCGCGCCAAGGCAATCAATTTCGGCATCATCTACGGCATCTCGGCCTTTGGGCTGGCCAACCAGCTGTCGATCCCGCGCGAGGAGGCCGGCGCCTACATCAAGAAATACTTCGAGCGTTTCCCCGGCATCCGCGACTATATCGAGGCAACAAAAGCCTATGCCCGCGAGCATGGCTTCGTCGAAACCATCTTCGGCCGCCGCATCCACTATCCTGAGATCCGGTCGTCAAACCCGTCGATCCGTGCCTTCAACGAGCGCGCCTCGATCAACGCCAGGCTGCAAGGCACCGCTGCCGATATCATCCGCCGCGCCATGGTGCATATGGACGAGGCGCTGGAAAAGGCCGGCCTGTCCGCCCGCATGCTCTTGCAGGTGCATGACGAATTGATCTTCGAGACGGTTGAAGCGGAAGTCGAGGCGACGATCCCCGTGGTGCGCAGGGTGATGGAGAACGCGCCGATGCCGGCCATCTCGATGTCGGTGCCGCTGCATGTCGATGCCCGCGCAGCGAACAACTGGGACGAGGCGCATTGAAGGTGCGATGATTGTCTTTGTCACCGGAGACCTGCTGGCCGCCCAGGAAAGCTATATCGCTCAAGGCGTGGCAGAGGGCAATCAAGAGGGCCTTGGCACCGGACTTGCGCTGAAGATTTCGAAAAAGTGGCCGAATGTGCAGGCTGCGTTCAAGAAATATGCTCGGACCGGCAGGTTTATTGGGGGTCATATCTGGACATTGGAGCCAGACGGCAATCAGCCGGGCTTCATTTATCTGGCAACCCAGCCAGATATGTATCACGCCACGCTTCCCTATTTACGGAAAGCAGTTCGCGGGCTTGTGAAATGGGCCGACAAAAACCGGGTAGAATCCATCGCCTTGCCAAAAATCGGGTCTGGCCTTGGCAAATTATCTTGGCTCGACGAGGTGAAACCCCTGCTTATGGAGCAGCTAACACCTGGGCCTACGCGGTACGTCGTCTATGAGACATTCTTGAACGAATTCGAGAATAGCGCACCGCCTCGGCTCAAGTAGGAAGCAAGCTAAGCCGCCTCAGCCAGGCACTTGGCACACGTCCCGCGAAACTCGATCACCGCCTTCTTCGCAGCAAACCCGGTCGAGCGCACCCATTCGTCCAGCCGATGGTCGACGTCATGGTCGGACATCTCCATCACCTGCCCGCATGTGTCGCAGATAGCGAAGGCTGTCATCGAATGCGTATGGTCGTGCGGTTCGGCGCAGGCGACGAAGGAGTTGAGGCTTTCCAACCGGTGCACGAAGCCTGACTTCACCAGGCTGTCGAGTGCCCGGTAAACCTGTAGCGGCGCGCGGAAACCGCGCTCGCGCAGCTGGTCGAGAAGCGTATAGGCGCTGAGCGGTCCGCTGGCGGCCTCGAGCTTTTCGAGTACGCTCAGCTGATTCTTCGTCAGCACATCCCTTGCCGCCATGATCCCGTTTTCCGATCGTTTAGAGCATGATGCCGAAAAGTGTGGAGCGGTTCTCGGACGACATCATGTTCTATCTGTTTGATCCAGCGCCGCTCGCAAATCATTTCTGCCATGCGACGGTCTCAATTCCCTTGAGATAGCGATGAAGCGGGCTTTTTGCCACTGTTTCCGTTATCGCCATCGACACCATGACCACCACCGCCGATTGACGGCACCGACCACATTCAAAATACTGACAAAATTCGCGACGAAAGGTGCCGCACTTGCAAATTCGATCGGGCTTGGGGAAGCAATTATGATCAAACTGACACGACGGACGCTGCTCGTCGGCACGTCGGCGCTTGTGGCTGCCGGTACGGTCTCGTTCCGCGCCCTCGCCGCCTCGCGCACCTATCACGCGCTGCTGGTTGCCTGCACCGACTATCCGAACCTGCCGCAGAAGAACTGGCTGATCGGGCCGAAGAACGATGCCGGCCTAGTGCGCGACTATCTCCTGAAGAACACGCCCGATCCGGTGAAGTTCTCGGCCGAGAACGTGATCCTGCTCGCCAAGGACGTCGAAGGCGCCAACGGCCCGCCGACGCATGCGGCGATCAAGGCCGCTCTTGCCGACCTCGCCGGCAAGGTGCAACGCGACGATTTCGTCTATCTGCATCTGTCGGGCCACGGCGCCCAGCAGCCGCAAGCCAAGGCCGGTGACGAGACCGACGGCCTCGACGAGATTTTCCTGCCGTCCGATATCGACAAATGGATCAACCGCGAAGAGGGCGTGCCGAACGCGCTGGTCGACAACGAGGTCGGCGCCGCACTCGACGCCATCCGCGACAAGGGCGCCTTTGTCTGGGTGGTGTTCGACTGCTGCCATTCCGGCACCGCGACGCGCGCCGCGGAAGTCGATGACGAACTGGAGCGCAAGGTCGAGTTCGCCGACCTCGTCGGCGGCGACGACGCGGCGAGAGCAGCCGCGGTGAAGGCCTATGACGACATCTCGGCAAGCGCATCGCGCGGTTTCGACGAGAATGGCGGCCGCAAGCCGGCCTTCAACCTGACGCCGACCGGCGCAGAGCCGATCGCCAGGGGCAAGCTGGTCGCCTTCTATGCCGCGCAGACGGTCGAGACGACGCCGGAAATGCCGCTGCCCAAGGGCACGCCCGACGCGCCGCGCTTCGGCCTGTTCACCTTCACGATCCTGTCGAAATTGGCCGAGAACCCCAACGTCACCTATCGCCAGCTCGGCCAGGCCGTGCTGCAGCAATATTCGGCCGATGGCCGCACAAGGCCGACGCCCCTGTTCGAGGGCGAACTGGACGCCCGCGTGTTCGGCACCGACAAGACCGACGCCGTCATGCAATGGCCGATTGCCGTCAAGGACGGCGATGTCGCGATCGGCGCCGGGCTGCTGCAGGGTCTGACCCCCGGCAGCAAGCTCGCCATTTTGCCTTCGGCGCTGTCGAAGCTCTCCGACGCCGTCGGCTATCTCGAAGTGAAATCGGCAAAAAACCTCGAATGCCAGCTCGCACCGGTCGAATTCGACGGCAAGCCGGCGCTTGCGCCGACGGCGGTGCCCGCCGGCGCCTATGCGCGCGTTGCCGAACTCGCGGTCGACTACAAGCTGCTGGTGGCAAAGCCGGCGCCGACCGCAGGGCTCGAAAAGGAAACCGAGCTGGTCAATTCGGTTCTGGACGAATTGGTGGCGAAGCCGAAGTCCGGCTTCCACATCGCACTGGTCGAGCCCGGCAAGAGCGCCGATCTGCGGCTTGCGGTGCTGCGCGAAAAATCCATGGACGGCGCTGCCGCCAACGCCAGCGACGAACCGGCGCTGTGGTTCCTGCCGGCGTCCGGCGACATCAGCTTGAAGGACGGCAGCAAGCCGCCGCGCATCGTCATCCATCAGGATGGCCGCGACAAGCTTGCGGAAAACACAGCCAAGACCCTGACCACGATCTTCCGCGCCACCGGCCTGTCGCGGCTCGCCGCGGCGTCCGACTACCGGCCGGACGAGGTCAGCGTCCAGTTCCTGATCAAGCGCCAGGACAGCGATGTGCTGGAGCCGATCGAATCCTCGACGGTGCCGCGCGTTTCGCCGGGCGATCAGGTACACATTGCGGCCAGGAACGAGTCCGACGAGTTCGTCGACATCAACGTGCTCTATATCGGCAGCGACTATTCGATCACCCACATCGTCGCCGAGCGGCTGGCGCCGATCAACCAGCAGGCCGATCAGGGCCTGAAGGAAGGGCTGCTCGCCTTCACCGACACCAGCTTCGGCATGGAGCGCATGATTGCCGTGCTGACCGAGGCGCCGCCGCAGAGCGAGAAAGAGGACCTGAGCTTTCTTGCCCAGGAAGGCGTGCGCGCCGTGACGCGTGCCGCATCGGGAACGCCTGGTTTTTCCGACATGCTGGCCGACATCGGCATGGCGCCGGCGACGCGCTCGGTGATGCGGCTTGCCGACAAGAGCGGTCCCAAAGGCGCGGTGATGATCTTCCCGATGGAGACGGTGCCCCGCGCCTGACCTGACATCGCTTCGCCGGCTCTTGCCGGCGTGATATATGAACATTCCCGGCTCGCGACACTTCTATGCGCCGCGGCTGGATGCAACAGATGAGGACATCAGTGACTATCCCCGTGCTCTCCTGGCGTGCAGCGACGGCCGGCCTTGCCGGCAGCCTGTTGCTGATTGCCAGCGCCTCGGCGGACGAGAATTGCGGCCTGTGCGCCAAGCAGATCGTCACCAATTCCGAGCTCGCCACCTGCTTTCTCGACCAGTACGACCAGATCGCCAAGACCGGCAACACGGCCGTTGTCGTCGATCTCTCCAGCTGCGCCTCGCGCGGCGTGGTCGAGCCCTTGCCGTCACCAAGCAAGGCGGCTGCCGAACCGGACGTGCAGTTCATGATTTCGCGCACGCAGCTCGATTGCCTGAAAAAGAAGCTGGAGACACCTGGCATCGTGCTCGATCCCACCGCCATTATCCAACTGGACAGCTGCGGGTGAAAAAGCCGGGGGGCACTGCAACGCAAAAATCGCCGGCCACATCGGCGCCGGCACCGGCCAAGAAGCCGGCGACCTTGCCCGAAACCACCGAAGGCTTTCCGTGGCCGAGCAGTCACGAGATCAAGAAGGAAGCCAACCCGTTCACCGACCGCGACTGGCGCATGCTGATCTACGCCTGGTCGGGTCTCGCCGTGCGCCTGGCGATCATCTTCACCCTGGGCTTCTCGGTCTTCCAGTTTCTTGCAAACCAGGAACAGAAGCGCGTCGAGCAGACGATGTCGCTGGTCGAGCTCTGGGAAAGCAAGGATTTTCAGCAGGCGCAACGCGCGCTCAAGGAGCGCCTGTCGGCACTCAACGCCAAATACGACAATCTGCTCAGCGCCACGCCGTCGCCGACCGAGGAACAAGTGTTTCGGCAACGCATCGGGATCGAGGCCATGACTGCCGGCGGCGGCACCATGCCGATCGCCGACTTCAACGACAATTTCGATCGCATCGTCTATTTCCTCAATCGTCTCTCGATCTGCGTCGAGGGCAAGCTCTGTTCGCGCGATGTCGCCGATGCCTATTTCCGCGACTATGCGGTGTCGTTCTGGAGCTATTTTGCCGGCTACATCGAAAAAGAACGCAAGGCCGGTTCCGCCAATTATGCCCAGGCGATCGAGAATTATGTGCGTCACGGGTCGCCGCCGCCCACCGACTCCAAATAGTGGCGCAACAAGGTGCCGGGCAGCTCCCATCCCTTGCGTGCTATCCGGTGGCTAATCCTGGTCGGTCTTCTGGTGTTAACGTCAACGGCCGGTGCCGAGGACCTCGATTTCCACCTCGATCTCAACACCGGCGGCCACAGCGCCAGGGTCACCGACCTTGCCTTCACGCCGGACGGCGAGGAACTGGTCTCCGCATCTGACGACAAGACCATCCGCATCTGGGACTGGCAGAGCGGGGTGACGCTCCGCACCATCCGCGGCTATCTTGGCAATGGCAATGACGGCAAGGTCTTTGCGATCGCCGTGTCGCCGGATGGCAAGACGATCGCCGCCGGCGGTTATTTCGGCGCCGGCATCGGCGACAAGCCCCCTTATGGCGATATCAGGCTGTTCGATTTCGCCACCGGCAAGATCAAAACCGTGCTCAAGGCCGCCGACTATGCCATTTATGATGTCGCCTTTTCACCCGACGGAAACACGCTCGCCGCCGGCGGTGGCGATGGTTTCGTCTACCTCTGGCGGGCGGACGACAAATCCGCGTCGGGCTGGACGCTGGCGGAAAAATTCGATGCCGATTCCTGGCGTGTGGAAAAGCTCGCCTTCGCCGCTGCGGGAACCCGGCTGGCAGCGACGACCACCGACAACGGCATCCGGCTCTGGGACGTCGCCAAGGCCGAGGAAATTCCTTTGCCCGCCGAGGCCGAGCCGCTGCGCGATGTCGGCGTCGCCGCACTCGCCGTGTCATTGGATGGCAGCCTGTTCGCCACCGGCAGCAAGGACGGCGACGTCCAGCTCTGGCAGGCCAGCACGGGCAAATTCGTCCGCGCCATGCCGAAGCAGGATTTCCAGATCGGCGCTCTGAGCTTCGCCACGGGTTCGCGGCTTGTTGCGTCATGCAGCTATCGCTGCGCCGACAAGCATCGCTCGGTGGTCTGGAATACCGACAGCGGCGAGCAACTGCTCGACTATAACGGCCATGACGGCACGGTCTTTGCTGGCGCCGGCAATGCCGACGGCTCGCTGGTGGCGACAGCCGGCGGCACCCGCAACGCCATCCAGGTCTGGAACGCCATGACCGGCGAGCGCAAGGCGATGCTGCAAGGGGTCGGCGAACCGGTGACGGCGATCGGGATCGATGCGGCGAGCAGCTCCATCGCTTGGGGCAACACCAACCCCTGCCCTGAACGCGTGTCCTGTCCCGAGCTGCAGGGCACGCTGGACAAGGTGCTGGCACTACCGACGGCCGAGCGGTTCTTCGAAGACCCGAAGGCGTTGGCGGAACAGGGCACCTATACCCGCGCCGCACTGACCGACGGTGAGTGGTCGCTTCGCGCCGTCCCCGGCGGCAAGGACGGCCTGGAGAATGCCGTGCTCGAAATCGCGAGCGGCGGAAAGGTGATGCACAGCATCGAGAATGCCGCCACCAATGGCTTCGTCCATTCGGCTTACACGCTGATCGGCAATGGGCTTGGCCTGATCACCGGCGGAAGCGACGGCACGCTGTTGGAATACAAAACCGCGACCGCCGAGGTATCGGGTGAATTCACCGGCCACACCGGCGAGATCAACGCCATGGTTGCCGTCGAGAAGGAAGGGCTGTTGGTCACCGGCAGCGCCGACCAGACCGTGCGGCTGTGGAATTTGAAGAGCCACAAACTGATCGTGTCGATGTTCTTCGCCGGCTCCGAATGGATCGCCTGGATGCCGCAGGGCTACTATTATTCCTCCGCCGATGGCGACAAGTTGATCGGCTGGCACGTCAATCAGGGCCGCGACCACGAAGGGCGTTTCATCAGCGCCGGCCAGCTGAAGAAATATCTCTGGAGCCCGGAAATGGTGCGCCGGGCCATCATCCTGCGCAGCGCCGAACAGGCGGTCCAGGAAATGCGCCCCGGCGTCGACCGCCAGCTGGAAAAGCTGCTCGAGCGCAAACCGCCGGAATTCGGCATCAAGCTTGCCGCCGACCAGAGCAACGTCCGCGAGGGCTATGTCGCCGTCGAGATTTCGGGCGCGCAGGAAGCCGGCGCCGATGTCGCCGGATTTTCGATCCTGTCGAACAGCCGCAATGTCGGCAATGTCACGGCGCGCTCGGCCGATGGCGGCAAGAGCACCATCGTCGAAGTGCCGGTCGAGAATGGCGAAAATACCATTCGCATCACCGGCACCAACGAGTTCGGCTATCTGACCGAGCGCAGTGTCACAGCAATTGGCAGGAAAACCGAAAAGCCCGCCAACAAGGGCAAGCTCTACGTCGCCGTGATCGGCGTCGACAAATATCCTTTCCTCACCGATGCATGCGCCGGCCACGCCTGCGATCTGCGCTATCCCGTCGACGACGCTACCGAATTCCTCAAGGTGATCTCGCAGAAATCCGCGCCCTTGTTCTCGGCGATGGAGACGCTGGTTCTGGTCAACCGCGAAGCGCTGGATGAGGCGCCCGATGCCGGCAAGGACGTGTTCAAGGTCGCCAGCGCCGACAGCATCCTGGAGCCGGATTCCGACACCATCGACGACCAGCTCGCCGATTTCCTCGACAGACCCGGCGAGAACGACACCACCATCATTTTCGTCGCCGGTCACGGCATCAACATCGACGAAGACTATTATTTCATCCCCACGGACGGCCGCAAACAGGATCCCGACCGCTGGAAGCGCTCCTCGCTGGTCGACTGGGGCGACATCCAGAAATCGGTTGAGCGGGCCAAGGGCATGCGCTTCATGCTGCTCGACACCTGCCACGCCGCCAACGCCTTCAACCCGCGCTTGGAAAAAGACGCGCAGGACGCACGCATCGTCGTCTTCTCGGCCACCGCTGCCAACAACACCGCCGCCGAACTGCCCGACCTCGGCCATGGCGTCTTCACCTATTCGATCCTCGAAGGCCTGCGCGGCCGGGCCAAGACCTCCGACGGCGGCGTGACGCTGTTCGGCCTCGCCGACTACATCTCGCGCGAAGTGCTGCGGCTGACCGCGTCCAAGCAGAAGCCGTTCTACTATGTCGGCGGCGTGGAGAACATTGTGCTGGCTGAGCCGTGAGAGGTCGGCGCCCAGGCACCCCCCTCTCGCCTGCCGGACATCTCCCCCTCAAGGGGGGAGATCGGTCTCTTCATTGTTGGAGATCTATTTTCAAGGTTGATGATTGGCGAAAGTCGAGGCGACATCCAATCTCCCCCCTTGCGGGGGAGATGTCCGGCAGGACAGAGGGGGGTGCCTGGGCACGGACCAGCATTCTGATCTTTGCCACCGCCTTGCTTATCCTCTCAGTGCCTCAAGCGTCTGCCGCTCCCATCACCTGCCCGCCCGGCGACACAAACTTCCCGTCCTTCTATTCCGACCCCACACTCTTCACCGACGCCATCGCCGCCGTCGCCAGAATCGAGCCGTCCAACCAACGCCTCACCGGCATCACAGTCCCCCACCACCTGCTCGTCGCAGATCTCGTCGCACTCGGTTTCCACGCCGCGTCCGGCTTCCGCTACAAGCGCATCGTCATCCTGTCGCCGGACCATTTCCACGAGACGCAGAAACTCTTCGCCACGACGCCGCGCGGTTTTGAAACAGTGCTCGGTCCAGTCCAGGCCGACACGGAAGCCGTGCACCTTCTGGAAGCGAACCGCGACATGGTCGAAGACTCCTGCCTGTTCGCCAGGGAGCATGGCGTGCAGGCGATGCTGCCTTTCCTGCATCACTATTTCCCCGAAGCTGAAATCGTGCCGGTGGCGATGTCGGTCAAAGCCAAGCGAGCCGACTGGGACCGGCTGGCGCAGGCGCTGAAAGCGATCGTCGACAAGGACACGCTGATCGTCGAATCCACCGATTTCTCCCACTATCTGCCGCAGCACGAAGCCAGGCGTTTCGACCAGCAGACGCTCAACATGCTCGCCGCCGGGTCGCTCGACGGCATCGCGGCGCTGCGCCAGCCGGATCACGCCGATTCGGTCGGTGCGCTCTATATCCAGACCAGGCTGCAGCGCGAACTGTTCGGTGCTGCGCCGCTGGTCGTCGCCAACGAGAACTCGCAGGCGCATTCAAGCGACTATGTCGAGCGCACCACCAGCTATGTCGTGGCGCTGTTCGGCGCCTTCGGCCCCGGCTTCAACAATCCTGCCCGTCCCGACGACAAGCTCTACTATTTCGCGGGCGACGTGAATTTCGCCCGCGCCATGAAGAAGATCCTGGTCCGCGACGGTGTTGCCGAGAAGATCGTCGAAAGCGTGCTGGCCCTGACCCGCTCGCGGCCGCTGATCGTCAATCTCGAAGGCGTGATCCTGCCCAACGTCCCTGAAGCGATCGACGACATGACGCTGGCCATGCCCGCAGACCTCGCCATCGACATGCTCAAGAAATTGCATGTCGCCGCTGTCAGCCTGGCCAACAATCACGCCTACGACCTCGGCCCGTCAGGCTATGCCGAGACGCTGGCCGCACTCGATGCGGCCGGCATCGCCCATTTCGGGCAGGGCGAGACGCTGGCGCTTGCCGATCTCGACCTGGTCGGGCTGACCGACATCGATACCAACGGCTCCAGGAACACCGACCTTCTGACGCCTGCTTTGCTCGACCGGCTGCTGCACGACAATGCCGAGCGGCCGGTGATTGCCTTCGTCCATTGGGGCCGCGAGTACAAGACGGAGCCGTCGCCGCGCGAGGAGATGCTTGCCGACCAGATGCGGCTGCGCGGTGTCACGGCAATCGTCGGCGGTCATCCACATGTATCGAGCGAGGCGATCCTGCCGCTCGGCGGCGGCGATGTTGCGGAGATCTATTCGCTCGGCAATTTCCTGTTCGACCAGAAAGCCGAACGATCGTCCGGGTCGATGCTGGAACTCAGGGTGTTCAGCCAGGACACGATCTTTGCCCGGCTGATCCCGCTGCCCAATTTTTTCGAGATGGGCTCGAAATGACGCGATTCCCGAAAGGACGTGACAGGACCTCAACAGCCTTGCAGATCTTCCGGCAGATAGCAGACCGCCGGCTTGGTGCTGGTTTCGAACAGCGACTGCTTCGGCCTGAAATAGAAGAACGTGGCCGGCTTGCTCTCGCGTGTGCTGCCATCGGCGAAATGGGCGGCGATGCTGAAGCGATGGATCGACGACATTGACGACCACATTTTCAGCCGTGCCGTGTAGGCGCTGAGATTCTTGTTGCCGCGCACCGGCATGGGGATGCTGTAATCGGTCTTGCCGATCGGAAATTCGATGTTCTGGTAGCGCAGCGCTTCGGGCGACGCGCCGCCGCCATCGCCGCATTCGGCGAGCGATTCTGGGACCTCGATGCTGACCAGCGAGACGATGACGCGAAACGGCTCGCTCTGCTGGTAGACAGCGCCCTGATCGTCCGCCCAGGAATAATCGAGCTTGCCAATCCCGGTCACGCTCATTTTCTCGACGCTGCCGCTGATGTAATCGGCAACGTCGCCGAACTTGACCTTGTTGGCCACCTGGGCGCGGCAGACATCCAGGCTGTCCCTTGACGGGCAGGTGAAGCGCTCGGTCTCGAGCGTGGTTGTGTCGACGCCGGCTTCAGTCAGCACGTCCTTGATCGATACGTCGACGCCATCGCCGAAAGTGCCGATGTCCTTCGTGAACATGCGGCTCGGCTCGCCGGTCGCGTTGTCCTCCTCGTCGGTCCTGGTGAACTGGATCGACATCTTCATGTCTTTCACGTCGCCCCAGCCATTGTTGACGATCGAGAAGTCGGGGCGGAAGCCGACGCAGCCATAGTGCTCGCTGATCGACAGCATCGGCTTGCGGTAGGCCTCGCTCGCGGCCACCTTCATTTCCAGGCTGTCGATCTTGACCCTCGACTGGTCGGTGGTCTTGAGGTCGACTTCGGCGAAGGCCGGCGCCGTCTCCCAGTCCATGCCTTCATAGACATTGCCGGTACGAATCTCTCCGGTGCCGTTCCAGGCATCGTTGTACTGGTCCGACACCGGATAGATCGCGATGTCTTCGTCGCGCACCAGATGCTGGTACTGCATGTCGGCCTGCTGCGTCATGCGCTGGTCGACGGCAATGCCGATCTCGACCTTGTCGGCGGAACCGCCGCCGGTCTGCGCCTTGAGCAACCCGCCCACTCTGGCATCGGCCAGCACGTCGGGGCGCGCACCGCCGATCTCCTTGCCCATCGCCCATTGCGACCAGTAGACGGTGCCGCCGGGCAGCCGGGTGCGGCCCTTGCCGTCCTTCAGCCCATCGGCAAAAGAGCCGACGAATATCTCGCCTGTCTTCGTCTCCAGCCTGCCCTCGCCATTCGGCACACCGGCCCTGAATTGCCCTTCATAGCGATTGCCGTCGGCATCGACATGGATCGCATGGCCGTCGAGCTGGCCGGCGACCCAACGGCCGTCGAGAACCTCGCCTGAACGCAGCTCCAGCCGGCCTTGTCCTTCGGGGCGGCCATTCCTGATCTCGCCGAAATAGCTGGAATAGATCGTCTTGGGGTCATAGCTCGCCGAGCCGCGTACGCGCCAGACCAGCCTGCCCTTGCCGTTGACGGTGCCGTCGGCTGCGACGGTGCGGTCCGGCGACACGCCGGCTGCCGGCTCCCAGGTGAAATCAAGACCCAATTCCGGGTGGGAATCCCAGACCCGTACATTCTTGCGCAGCACCGAACGTGTTTCGCTTTTATAGAGGATTTGCACCCGCTCGGCCCAGGCGCCATCGGGTGTGGCACCGCCTTGATCGGCCATAGCGGAAAAGCATGTCAGTGCGGCCAGCATGGATGCAGCCGCCATCGCTTTGACTCCGAAGATCATTCTTGCCCGCGCCATCTTACCCAACCCCTTGGATCGCCTAGCGTAAGCACCGCTGTAACACAGTGCAAGAGAGGTGTTTCGATACAAAAAAACCGGCGGCAGGAACGTCCCGCCGCCGGTTTGGTAGTGCTGGTTATCGCCGCTGTTTGCCGGCGAAAGATCGGGCCTTATTTGTACAGGCTGTTGATCCACGCCACGTTGGCAGCGTTCAGGCGCACCGCAGTGTTGGCGTTGGGGCTTTCGGCCACGTTCACGCCGGTGACGACGCGCTGCTTGGCGCCATTGTCGTAGGCGTAGACCGAGCTGCCGCTCGACCCCGGATAGGTGTCGCAGTCGTACTGGAAATACTCCGCGCCGACGTTTTCGGCTTTCACTTCGCAGGTCGCCTTCCACATCGTTCCCATCGGCTTGTCGCCGGGATAGCCAACGATGTTTGCGGTGAAATCGCCGAGGTTCTCATAGTTGGCATAACCCAGCCAGCCGAGATTGGTGCCGACATCCTGCTTCAGCGTAATGATGCCGAGGTCCCACGGAATGACCGAGCCGTAGTAACCCTGATAATTGTCGATGAAGCCCTGCAGGATATAGACGCTCTCGTAGCTGAAAGCGCCAAACGGTGCATCGTCGGCGGTGTTGCCGTTGAGCGACGGCACGAAGATGACGTCGTCGAGCCAAGCCTTGTCTTCATTGCTGTAGAGGCAATGCGCGGCGGTGAGCACCGTGCGCGGACCGATCAGGGTTCCCGAGCAGCTGCCGTAACCGCTCTTGGCTTTGCCTTCGATATACCCGATCGCGGTGAACGGGTAGGTCTTGGTGTTCTTGATCTGCTCGCGATCGTCGGCCCCGAACACCTGGCGGCCGGCTTCGTCGCCGCCCGTCAATCCGGTCTTGTCGGCGTTCGGTGTGTTGGCGGGCGCGTTCAATTCCTTGATGACAAGGTCCTTCAGCGTCTCGCCGGCATCGATCTTGATGTCCTTGCCATCGGCGGAACGTCCGACGATGCCATAGGATTTGACCGCCGTGCCCTCGTCGGTCAGCGGCGCTGCCCGGCTGGCTTCATCTTCGGTCAGTTTCGGCGGCGCGATCGGCTTTGCCCGGCCGGGCTGGTAGTCACCCGTTCCGAGATCGCGCATGCTTTCGCCATTGCCGGCATTCGCTGAGCCGGGATCGGCGGCGAAGGCAGGCATCGCCCACAGTGCGGTGGATAGCAGTGCGGACGCAATGATAGTGCTTGTCAGTTTCGTCATGGTGAGACTCTCCCAAAAGTCAGCAAGGAGTGGAGCAAAATACAGAAATATTGTCGAGATCGTGGTGGAGTTAAAAAATTAGTTTGGTTACCCGCCCGTATCGGATCATCGGTCCGGGCGGCCTCGTTAAAGCCCTCCGCCAAACGCACCCGCGTCGATATACTGCCTAAAATAATCCAACATTGGCAATGACAAATCGCTTCCACGTAGCCCGTGGGGGGCTATAGGGTTTGGGTGGGCTCTGCCCGATGGGGCACGATTAGCAAAAGTCGTATTTCGGTTTTATGACCGCGCGGATGTCGTTCGTTCTGGCAGAAGGCGATCGAGGTACCGGTACCGCTTCTGTTGGTTATGCGTCATGGCGGCATGGCTCGGCATTTTTCATCTCAGGAGGGTTTCAAGGTGAACATTATCCATCGGTTCAGGCCGCTTGCCGCTGCATCGCTGCTGGGCATCGCGACCGCTTTCCCCGCTGTCGACGCGCTCTATGCAGCCGACGACGCCGCCAGGCCGGAAGCGGCGGTCTCGCCGATGCAGCGCGTTGCCGAAGCCCGGGACAAGGCCAAGGCCGAGAATCCCGACGGCGCCGACCGCGTCTATGGCGGCAAGGAAGCCGACAAAGGGGCCTATCCGTTCCAGGTGGCGCTGCTGACCAGCGCCCGGCTGGACCCCAGCCCGGCCTCGCAGCCAAACGCGCAATTCTGCGGCGGCAGCCTGATCGCGCCGCAATGGGTGCTGACGGCGGCGCACTGCCTCAACGACAAGGGCCGGCCGATTTCGCCCGACACGGTGACCGTGCTGACCGGCGCCACCGATCTTACCGAAGGCAAGCGCTACAAGGTGGTCGAGGTCATCGTCAACGAGGGCTATAGCGAACAGACGCTGGACAATGATCTCGGCCTGCTCCGGCTGGCGGAGCCCGCCGATGCGCCGGTCATCAAGATCACCAATGAGCCGACGCCAGACAGCGGCAAGACCACGGTCATCGGCTGGGGCAAGATGCAGGACGGCACCTTCCCGACCGCGCTGATGGTGGCCGATCTCGATCTCGAGCCGAGCGCTGCCTGCAACAGCGGCATCAAGTCGATCTATGCGCATGACTTGAAGGCGGCACTTGGCGATCTCTCGCATCGGATGCGTTATTCGGAAAAGGGCATCGATGCCGCCGCCAATGCGATCGCCGCCGATATGTCGGATCCGCTGACCAAGAACATGATCTGCGCCGGCACCGACAGCGGCGAACGCGACGCCTGCAACGGCGACAGCGGCGGTCCGCTGTTCATGACCGGCGCCAACGGTCCGGTCCAGGTCGGCGTCGTCTCCTGGGGCGAAGGTCCGTCCGACGGCACCGCCGCTTGCGGCCACAAGAATGCCTATGGCATCTACACGCGATTGGCCAACTATACGGGTTGGATCGAAGCCAAGATGAAGACCCCGGCTCCGGCAGCCGCGGCGGCGCCCAAGGCCGGTCTCGGCACGGCCAAGAAGCCCTGAACGGGCCCGAAGCTTGATAAACGCAAAACGGCGGGATCTTTCCCGCCGTTTTGATTCATGTCCGGTGCCGGCTGTTCCGCTTACTTCCGCGGCGGGCCTTTGCGCTCGGCCGACGCCGCCCACAGATTGATGTCGGACTCGCGTGCGTAAGTGTCGATTTCGGCGAGCTCGGCATCGCTGAACTCGAGCACCTTGAGCGCGCCGACGCAGTCCTCGACCTGTTCGGGCCGGCTGGCGCCGATCAGCGCCGAGGTGACCCGGCCCTTGCGCAGCACCCAGGCCAGCGCCATCTGCGCCAGCGTCTGGCCACGCTTGCCGGCGATCGCGTTCAGCGCCTGGATGTTAGCGATGGTCTTTTCGTTGATGAAGGCGGGCCGCAGCGACTTGCCTTGGCTGGCGCGGCTACCCTCGGGGATGCCGCCGAGATATTTGTCGGTCAGCATGCCTTGCGCCAGCGGCGAGAACACGATCGATCCGACACCGAGCCCTTCCAGCGTATCGAGCAGTCCGTCCTCTTCGACCCAGCGGTTGAGCATCGAATAGCTCGGCTGATGGATGATGCAGGGCGTACCGAGCTGCTTCAATATGTCGGCCGCCTCGCGCGTGCGCTGCGAATTGTAGGACGAGATGCCGGCATAGAGCGCCTTGCCGGAACGCACCGCATGGTCGAGCGCGCCCATCGTTTCCTCAAGCGGCGTATCCGGATCGAAGCGGTGCGAATAGAAGATGTCGACATAGTCGAGCCCCATCCGCTTCAGGCTCTGGTCGAGGCTCGCCAGCACATATTTGCGGCTGCCCCATTCGCCATAAGGCCCTGCCCACATCTCATAGCCCGCCTTGGTCGAGATGATCAGCTCGTCCCGATAGCCGGCGAAGTCGGTGCGCAATATCTCGCCGAAGGCGATCTCGGCCGAGCCCGGCGGCGGACCGTAATTGTTGGCGAGATCGAAATGGGTGATGCCGAGATCGAAGGCCTTGCGCGCGATCGCCTGCTTGGTCTTGTGCGGCGTGTCGTTGCCGAAATTGTGCCACAGGCCGAGCGAGATCGCCGGCAGTTTCAGGCCGGATCCCCCACATCTGTTGTAGAGCATTTTCTCATAGCGGTGTTCAGCCGGCTGCCAGCGCATGGGTACAGATCCTGGATTGTATGGGTGTCGGCGCGAGGGCGGCGACACCCTTCGACCTCATTTCTGCTTCGCCAACAGTCCTTTTGCGTCCTTGACGCCGAGTGCAGCCGGCCGCTCGCAGCTGGTCTGCATGGCGACGAACTTGCCGGTCTCGCCCGACCGCAACAGGCCGGTCATGACGTCGACGGCATGCAGCGCGAGCTCCATCGAGCAACGATGCGGCCGGCCCTCGGCGATCGCCAGCGCCATGTCGGCAAGGCCTGCTGTGCGGTAGTTGGCCATCATGCCCTGGCCGTGCATTTCGTTGGGCACGCCGAACGGATGCTGCCATTTCGGCAGTTTCTTCACCGGTTTTGCCGCCTCGGTTATGCGCACGTCGCCACCGAAGAAATTCGGATCCGGCACGAACACCGTGCCCGTTTCGCCATAGAGTTCCATCGGCGCATGACCATGCGCCCAAACGTCCCAGCTGGTGTTGAGCGTGACCACGGCGCCGTTCTCGAACTCCAGCAGGCCGTGGATCGTCGTCGGCGTGTTGACCGGGATTTTTTCGCCCGCGCGCGGTTTCGACGAGATCGTGCGTTCCTTGGCAGGCGTCGTCGCGAAGGCCGCCACCTGCTTCACCGGCCCGATCAGCTGGATCAGGTTGGTGATATAGTAAGGCCCGATGTCGAGCACCGGCCCGGCGCCCGGCTGGAAGAAGAAATCGGGATTGGGGTGCCAGTGCTCCATGCCGTGGCCCATCACATGACAGGTGCCGCTGGTGATCTTGCCGAGCGCGCCGGTGTCGATGAGGTTGCGCACCAGCTGGTGCGCGCCGCCGAGGAAAGTGTCCGGAGCCGAACCGATGCGCAGCCCTTTCTTCTCGGCCCGGCTCTTGAGGTCGAGGCCTTCCTTGACCGACAGCACGAACGGCTTTTCCGAATAGACGTGCTTGCCGGCATCGAGGATCTGCTTCGACACCCCGTAGTGCACCGCCGGGATGGTGAGGTTGACGATGATGTCGATCTCGTCATCCTTGAGCAGTTCTTCGACGGTCTCGGCGCGCAGCTTGAACTCCTTCGCCCGTGCCTTCGCCGCGTCCATGTTGATGTCGGCGCAGGCGCGCATCTCGATGCCGCGAAACAGCGGCGCCAGCGAGAAATATGCTTTCGAGATGTTGCCGCAACCGATGACGCCGATACCCAGTTTCTTTGCCATGATGATTGTTCCTAGTAAGCCTTGACGGATGCGAGCGAGCGGCTGGCGAAGCGCTCGATGTCGTTGGGGTTGTCCTGTTCCATCACGTAATATTTGGCCGCGCTCTTCGCCCGAAGTGTCTTGATCAGGCCGGCCCAGTCGATGGTGCCGTGGCCGACATCCGCCCAGCCGTCCTCGTCAAGGCCTTCGCCTGACTTGGCCATGTCCTTGACATGGACGGCGCTGATGCGCTTGCCGTGCTTTTCGATCCACGGCAGCGGATCAACGCCGCCGCGGACTACCCAGGCGACGTCCATCTCCCAGCCGATGTCGGGCGCAGCCGACAGGATGTGATCCTGCGGCACCGAGCCGTCGGCGAGTGTCTTGAACTCGAAATCATGGTTGTGCCAGGCAAAGCCGTAGCCGGCTTTTTTTGCGGTCTCGCCGACCTTGGCCAGACGCTCGCCAAAGCCGCGCCAGCCGGCAGCGTCGGCCGGCCGCTGCTCGGCCAGCAGATAGGGACAGATAACGAGCGTGATGCCGAGTGCGTCGGCTGTTTTGCGTACGCCGTCGAAATCATTCTCCAGCGCATCGATCGAGAAATGTCCGGTCGGCATCGAAAGCCCGTTCTTGTCGAGTTCGGCGCGGAACGCCGTGGGGTCGTCATAGACGCCGCCGAAACCTTCGACTTCCTTGTAGCCGAGCTTGCCGAGCATTTTCAGGATGCCGTCCCACGGCTGGAAATTGCGGGCGCTGTAGAGTTGGAATGACCAGTTCATCGTCTCTGTCCGTTTCTTGGGTGGTTAAGGCTTGGGGATGTTTTCGGGGGATCGTTTTCGCGAGATCGTTTTAGGGGGATCGTTCTTGGGAGGATGGTTTGCGGATGATTCTAGAGGGTCACAGGCGATTGCCGGTCGCAGCGTCGAACAGCGAGGCGCGCGCCGGATCGAAACCGAACTGGATCGGATCGCCGCTGCGCAGCGTCCGTTCCGCTTCGACGCGGAAGGAGAAGTTGCGGCCGGCAAGCTTGGTCCACACCAGCGTGTCGGAACCCATCGGCTCAACGATCTCGACCGAACCGCCGGCGGAAAACGGCATCGACTTTGCAGCGTCACCGAAAGCGATGTGTTCAGGCCGGATGCCCAGCACGCAAGCGCCGGCCGGGCGCTCCGTGCCGTCAAAGGTATAGCGGTCGAGCGGCACCGAAACACCGTCGGTCCTGAACGCCGGAGCAGCACCGGCTTCCAGCTCCCCTTCGAGGAAATTCATCGCCGGCGAGCCGAGGAAGCCCGCGACAAAACGGTTGACCGGCCGGTTGTAGATCGTCTGCGGCGCGTCGAGCTGCTGGATGACGCCGCCGCGCATGACCGCGATACGGTCGGCCAGCGTCATCGCCTCGATCTGGTCGTGGGTGACGTAGATCATGGTGTTCTGCAGCTTGCGATGCAGAAGCTTGATTTCGACGCGCAGTTCCGAGCGCAGCTTGGCGTCGAGATTGGATAGTGGCTCGTCGAACAGGAAGACGTCGACGTCGCGCACCAGCGCCCGCCCGATCGCCACGCGCTGGCGTTGGCCGCCGGACAAGGCCGCGGGCTTGCGCTGCAAAAGCGGCTCGATCTGCAGGATCTCGGCGGCGCGGGCGATGCGCTTGGCGATCTCGTCCCTGGGCACGCCGGCAACGCGCAGGCCGAACGACAGGTTCTTCTCCACCGTCATTTGCGGATAAAGCGCATAGGACTGGAACACCATGCCGATGCCGCGATCCTTGGGCTCTTCCCAGGTGACGTTCTTGCCCTTGATGAAGATGCGGCCTTCGGAAATATCGAGCAGCCCGGCGATGCAGTTGAGCAAGGTCGACTTGCCGCAGCCCGAGGGACCGAGCAGCACGATGAACTCGCCCTCTGCGACCTCAAGATTGAGGGTCTGCAGCACCGATACAGAGCCGAAATTCAGGGACAGGTCCTGGATCGAAACGCTGGTGCCGTTGACTGCCGTCATCGCCATCACCCTTTCACCGCACCGGCGGCGATGCCGCGCACGAAAAGCTTGCCGGAAATGAAGTAGACGATGAGTGGCACAAGGCCGGTCAGGATGGTGGCGGCCATGTTGACGTTGTACTCCTTCACGCCTTGCACCGAATTGACGATGTTGTTGAGCTGCACCGTCATCGGATAGGTGTCGGGGCGGGTGTAGACGACGCCGAACAGGAAGTCGTTCCAGATGCCGGTCACCTGCAGGATGATGGCGACGACGAAGATCGGCAGCGACATCGGCGCCATGATCCGCAGGAAGATGCCCCAGAAGCCGGCGCCGTCGACCCGTGCCGCCCTGAACAGCTCTTCCGGCATCGAGGCAAAATAGTTGCGGAACAAAAGCGTGAGGATCGGCATGCCGAAGATGGAATGGACGATCACCAGGCCGCTGAGGCTGCCGTAGAGGCCGATCTCGCGCAGGATGATGACGATCGGATAGATCATCACCTGATAGGGGATGAAGGCGCCGACGATCAGGATGACGAAGAATGTGTCGGCGCCCTTGAAGCGCCAGTTGGCAAGCGCATAGCCGTTCACCGAGGCGATCGCGATCGACAGCAGCACCGACGGCACGGTGATGCGCACCGAATTCCAGAAGCCGCGCGAAAGCCCGTCGCAATTGAGGCCGGTGCAGGCGGTCGCCCACGCCTTCACCCACGGTTCGAACGTGATTTCGAGCGGCGGCGAGAAGATATTGCCCATCCGTATCTCGGGCATGCCCTTGAGCGAGGTTACGACCATCACGTAGAGCGGCAGCAGATAGTAGACCGCCACCACGATCAGCGTGCCATAGAGGAAGATATTGCGGCGCGAGAAGACATGCCGCGGCTTCGGCCCGCGCGGCCCGGAGGCTTCGCGCTCGGCGGCACCCGCGCTGGCGGGCAAAGGGACGGCCGGGTCAGCCACGCTTCCTGCCTCCAAATTCAAGGTAGGCCCACGGCACGACGACGATCACCACCGAGAGCAGCATCATGGTCGAGGCGGCAAAGCCCTGGCCAAGATTCTGTGCGAAGAACATGTAGTCATAGACATATTTGGCCGGCACTTCGGAGGCGATTCCGGGGCCGCCGCTGGTCTGGGCGACAACGAGGTCGTAGACCTTGACGATGCCCGACGCGATGATGACCAGCGTGGTGATGAAAACCGGCCGCATCATCGGGATGACGATGAACAGATAGGTCTTCCACATCGGGATCCCGTCTACCCGCGCTGCCTTCCAGATGTCCTCGTCGATGCCGCGCAGGCCGGCCAGCATCAGGCACATGATGAGCCCGGTGCCTTGCCACAGCGCCGCAATCGAAATGCCGTAGATGACGATGCTGGAATTGTAGAGCGGGTCGAAGTTGAAGCTCGTCCAGCCGAGGTCCCGCACCACATGCTGGATGCCGAAATCCGGATTGAGCAGCCACTGCCAGACCAGGCCGGTGACGATGAAGGAAAGCGCGAACGGATAGAGGAAGATGGTGCGGAACGTGTCCTCGAAACGGATCTTCTGGTCGAGAAGCGCTGCAAGCAGGAAGCCGATGACCAGTGAGAACACCAGCGAGATCGCGCCGTAGATCAAAAGGTTCTCGATCGAGATCAGCCAGCGCGGCGTCGCCCACAGCCGGTAATACTGGTCGAGCCCGGCGAAATTCAGCCGTGGCAGCAGCTTCGAATTGGTAAAGGAATAGAACACCGTCCAGACGGTGCCGCCGACGAAAACCACCGACGCGGTGAGGATCATCGGGATCGAGGCGACCTTCGCATTGATGTTGCGGAACAGCGGGTTGGGGCGTTCGCTCTTGCTCATCTCGTCAGCCGGCTGGGTAAGGGCGGTGCGATCCCGGCCCTGCTTTCGCAAGGCCGGGAGCGAGGTGTATTGCCTCCAACGTCAGTCTGCCGAAGCGATGAGGTCGGCGAAGCGCTTCTGCGCGTCTTCGATGGTCAGGTCCGGCTTGGCGAAGAATTCGGCGAAGAGATCTTCCTTCTGCTTCTGGGTATCCTGCGAAAGCAGTTGGTCCGTCCACGGGATGACGGCGCCCTTGGCGAGGATGGCCAGACCCTTCTTCATGCAGTCGTTCGCCGCATTGAGATCGACGTCACCGCGCACCGGCAGCGAGCCCTTCTTGAGATTGAAGGCGACCTGAGTCTTAGGGTCGAGCAGCGTCTCTGCCAACACCTCCTGCGCCTTGGACTTGTCGGCATCCTTGAGCAGCGGGAAATAGAAGGCGTCGCCGCCGGTGGCGATAACTTCGTTCAGACCGAGGCCCGGCAGGCAGGCATAGTCCTTGCCGGCGACCTTGCCGGCAACCTGGAACTCGCCTTGCGCCCAGTCACCCATGATCTGGCCGCCGGCCTTGCCGGTGATGACCAGATTGGTCGCCTGGTTCCAGTCCTGCACATTGGTGTTCTTCGCCATCTTGCGGGCATCGTCGGCGGCCTTGAAGACCTTGGCGATCTCGGGCCCAGCGGCGAACTTGGCGTCCTTGTCCTTGTAGACCTTGAGGAATGCATCGGTGCCGCCGACCGCCGCCAGCAGCACATCGAAGGCGCCGGAAGATTGCCAGGCCTGTCCGCCGACAGCGAGCGGGATGATGCCCGCCTTTTCCAGGGCGGGCGCTGCCGCCACGAATTCATTCCAGTCCTTCGGCAGCGGCACGCCGGCCTTCTCGAAGGCTTCGTTCGACAGCCACAACCACTGCCAGGAGTGGATATTGACCGGCACGCAATAGATCTTGCCGTCGATGGTGCAGCTGTCGAGCAGGCTCTTCGGCCGCACGATTTCCGTCCACTTGCCCTTGGTGGCGACATCGGTGAGGTCGCGCATCAGGCCGGCCTGCACCAGTTCTTCGGCCTGCCGGCCGTGATTGAACTGGGTGGCGCCCATCGGATCGCCGCCGGTGATGCGGCTGATCATGATCGGCCGTGCCGTGCCGCCGGATCCGGCAATGGCGCCATCGACCCAGTGATTGCCGGTGGCGTCGAAGGCCTTGGCGAATTCCGCAACCGCCGCTGCCTCGCCGCCCGACGTCCACCAATGGGTGACTTCCAGGTCGGTGGCGGCCGCCGGGCCGGCAAGCTGAAGCGCGGCCGTCGCGGCAAGGGCAGCGGTCAAAAGTCTATAGCGCATTTCGGTTCCTCCCAGAATCTGAAACGTTACAGATTTTCGATACGGCAATTATGCGGTGCGTGCAACCCCTGAGATAAACGCGCTCGAATGTTTTTTCGAGGCGCGAACAAATTCGTTGCGTGCAAACCGGCAAACTCCGCGCAAAACCGGGTGCTGCGCTGCAAAATCATGCTGCAGCGCAAGAAAACCGTCTCGAACCTGATGGTCGCGCAACGTTTCTGGCCGCCAAAACTCTGCCAAAACCATGGCTTGAGAGGCCCACGCGCTGCGATGTTGGAAATCTGTAACGTTTCAGTATATTGAGGCCTGACTGCGAAGAACCGTGCCACATCGTCATCGAAGCGATTGTCGGCTGGTCCGGCGGCTGCTATGCGCCTGACGGGGCGGGACGAATGGACAGGGACCAGACGGACAAGGACGACGAGGCGTCGGCGCATGAGCGGCCGACGCTGAAGACGCTTGCCTTCATGACCGGGCTCGGCGTCACCACCGTCTCGCGCGCGCTCAAGGATGCACCCGAGATCGGCGCCGAGACCAGGCGGCGGGTTCAACTCGTCGCGAGGCAGATCGGCTACCGGCCGAACCGCGCCGGCGTGCGCCTGCGGACCGGCAAGACCAATGTTATCAGCCTCGTGCTCAATACCGAGCGCGAGATCATGAGCTTTGTCTCGGACATCATCTACGGCGTCTCGGAGGTCATTGCCGACACACCCTATCACCTGATCGTCACGCCCTACTCGCGCTCGCAGGATCCGCTGGACCCGGTAAAATATCTGGTCGAGTCCGGCTCGGCCGATGGCGTCATCATCTCACGCACGCAGCCCAACGATCCGCGCGCCCGCTACATGCTGGAGCGCGGCATACCCTTTGCCACGCATGGCCGCACCGACATGGGGCTTGTCCACCCCTATCACGACTTCGACAATTACGCCTTCGCCGCCGAAGCGGTGCGCCATCTGGCCGGCGTCGGCCGGCGCCGGCTGGCGCTGGTAGCGCCGCCGGTCGGGCTCACCTATTACGACCACACGGTCAATGGCTTTGCCGACGCACTGAGCGAGGTCGACGCCAGCGAAGTGCCGTTCAACGCCGTTTCGATCGACCAGTCGATCGATCAGATCAGGACGCGGACCGCGCAGTTGATGCGCCGCGACGTCAGGCCGGACGGTTTCGTCAGCAGCGCCGCCGCAGCGACGCTGGCAATCGTCGCCGGCATCGAGGATGCCGGCCTGAAACTCGGCCGCGACGTCGATGTCGTGTCCAAGCAATCGTCGGAACTGCTGCATCTGTTCCGCCGGGAGTTGCTGATCGTCAACGAAGACTTCCGCCTCGCCGGCACCGAGCTTGCCCGCGCCGTGCTGGGCTGGATAGGCGGCGCGGCACCTGGCTCTTTGCAGACTGTGGTCAAGCCAGGCGACGTCGTCGCGTATCAGGGCTGACTGGCACGACCGGAGAGGCCGCCTCACCTGACCCTAGCCGGCAGCGCCGCTGCCCCATGGGCCATGGAAAGCCCCCTGCTCGCCGATGCGCTCGAAACCATGCGCGCCGAAGAAATCGCGCTGCGCCTGGATCAGGTTCGAGGTGCCGCGGCCCTGGCGGTAGCTGTCGAAATAGGCAAGCGCCGACGCCAGCGCCGGCACGGGCGAACCGGCCTCCGACGCTCTTGCGACGATGCGCCGGAGCGACGGATGCGCCTCCTGCATCATGGTGGTGAAAGCCGGCGCCATCAAAAGGTTGGTGGACGCGCCGCCCGAGCCGAAGGCTTCCGCCATGGTGTCGAGCATCTGCGAGCGGATGATACAGCCGGCACGCCAGATCTTGGCGATGGTCGGCATCGGCAAGTTCCAGTTGAACTCCTTCGAGGCGGCGCTCATCACCGCGAAACCTTGTGCATAGGCGGCGATCTTGCCGGCGAGCAGCGCCAGCTCCAGGTCTTTCAGAAGTGCCGCCTTGTCGCCGGAGATCTTGGTGACGCCGATATTGCCATAGGCTTTTTCGGCCGCCTGCCGCTCATCCTTGATCGAGGACAGCACGCGGGCCGCCACCGCCGCCTCGATGGCCGTCGCCGGAATGCCGAGCTGCTGCGCCTCGATGACAGACCATTTGCCGGTGCCCTTCTGGCCGGCACGGTCGAGGATGATGTCGACCACCGGCTTGCCGGTCTTTGCATCGTCAGCGGCCAGCACCTTGGCGGTGATCTCGATCAGATACGAATCGAGCCGGCCCTTGTTCCAGTCCTCGAAGACCTTGCCGATCTCCTTCGGCCCCATGCCGAGACCGTCACGCAGGATACCGTAGATCTCGGCGATCATCTGCATGTCGGCATATTCGATGCCGTTGTGGATGGTTTTCACGAAATGCCCGGCGCCGTCTGTGCCGAGCCAGGCAGCGCACGGTTCATCCTTGAACTTGGCCGAGATCGCGGTCACCACGCGTTCGACGCGCTTCCAAGAGTCTTCGGTGCCGCCGACCATGATCGACGGCCCGTGGCGCGCGCCTTCCTCGCCGCCGGATACGCCCATGCCGATGAAGGTGAGACCCGAGCCCGACAGTTCCGAAAAGCGCCGCATCGTATCGCGGAAATTGGCGTTGCCGGCATCGATGACGATATCGTTGTCAGACAACACGCCGCGCAGCGCTTCGATCTGTTCGTCGACCGGCTTGCCGGCCAGCACCATGATGATGACCGGGCGCGGCGGCTTGATCGCAGCTGCCAGTTCCTCCAGGCTGTAGCAGGGCACCACCATGTCCCTGAGCGAACCGGCGCCTTCGAGGAAGGCATCGGTGCGCGCCTTGGTGCGGTTGAAGACGGCGATGCGGTGCCCGTGCTCGGCAATGTTGAGCGCGAGGTTGGAGCCCATTGTGCCAAGGCCGATCAGACCGATTTCGGCTTTTTCCATCGTTTCTTCCCTGCTTTCGGATTTTGTTGAGGCCGCGTTTTTCGGGATGCCCATTTTTCGGCGAGATGATTGACGAGCCTTTCGCGCCACGTCAACCGCCTCGCCGAATTGTGTTGCGTCTGCGTTGTGTCAGACCGAGTCAGGAAGGGTCAGTTGGTGACCGGGCGACGCCTTGCCGATCGAACATATGACGTTAGGTTGAACTTATGGCAGTCAAACGGATGGACAATGTCGGAATCGTCGTCGATGACCTCGACGAGACGATTGCCTTCTTTCGCGAGCTCGGCCTCGAACTGGAAGGGCGGGCGACGATCGAAGGCGAGTGGGCCGGACGTGTCACCGGGCTCGGCGATCAGCACGTCGAGATTGCCATGATGCGCACACCGGATGGCCATAGCCGGCTCGAGCTCTCCCGCTTCCTCACGCCGACGGTCGTCGCCGATCACCGCAACGCCCCGGTCAATGCCCTGGGCTACCTGCGCGTCATGTTTACCGTGGACGACATCGACGACACGCTTGAAAGGCTCCGCAAGCGTGGCGCGCAGCTGGCCGGTGAAGTCGTCCGTTACCAGGACGTGTATCGGCTCTGCTACATCCGCGGGCCGGAAGGGCATCTCATCGGGTTAGCCCAGGAACTCGGCTGAGCGCCCTTCGTAGGCGGGCTGAATATCACTCGGCGCGGATATCGATCGGCGCTTCGATCTTTACCACTTCGAAATCCGAAACCAGAATATCGAGCCGCGCCGTCCAGCGGCCTGGAATCGGAATGACGAGATTATCGACGCGCCAGGTGCCGTCGCCTGGCTTGGTCGTCGGACGCTTGATCGGCTCGATCCCCGAATCGGGCTTGGACAGCACCAGCGTCACTTCCTTGGCGTCGAGCGGGCCGAAATCGCCATCCATGATGACGATGGAGGCGGTGACCTCCCCGGTATGGCCGGGCGTGATGTCGATGTCGGCCATCGCCTTCATAGTGTGGATATGGGCCGACGTCGGTTGTGCCGCGGCGATTGCCAGGGCCCGTGGCGGCGGCGTGAAGCGCCAGCCGGCGGCAACGCCGAAGATCAGGAGCACGATCAGCATTTCGACTGAGATCGAGCGGCTAAGCCGTCGCCGCACTTCCGTCGCTCCGGCCTCGGCCAAGGCGGTGAGCCGCCATCGATTGACCGCCGCCAGCGTGAACAGAAACACCAGCAGCGCCAGCTTGATCAGCAGCAGCCGGCCATAGGCGGTGTTGACCAGTGCCGCCGGTGTCTGCACCTGGATGATGGCGAGCACCACACCGGCGGCGGCAAGCACTACCACCACGGGCATGATCGCGCGCGAAAACCGCCGCAGGAACGCCCCGGCTTCCACCGATTGGCTGCTCAACGCCAGGCCGAGCGGCAGCAATGCTCCAGCCCAGAAAGCGATGCCGGCGCCATGCAGGAACACCATAGGCCGCGTCAGCCATTGCGGTTCGGCTGCACTGGCATGGCCGCTGGCGGCAAGGGCTGCACCCACACCGGCCAGCCCGGCGAGCGCCAACGGCCTGGCGCCAGCACGCGATCCGACCAACGACAGCAGGCCAAGCCCGAGCGCCGCCAGCGAAATCAGCACCGTCCAGCCGAAGCTGGTGCCAAGCGCCGTCCGCCAGACCACCGGTTGCGCCAGCCGGGCGAGTGGCGCGCCCAGCGCGTCCAGCCCCTGGAACCCGAGCGACAGGGGTGCTGCGACCAGCCCGCACAGGATGGCGGCAATGACGAAGCGCTGGCCTGAGCGCTGGCCTTGCGCCAGCCATGTCAGCGCGAAGGCGCCGCCAATGCCGAGGAAAAGCCCGATGTAGAGAAGAACCTTGCCGGTCCAGATCGCTGACCGCAAATCTATATCGACAGCTTCCCCCACCGCCGGCGCCGCACTTGGCGCGCCAACGGAAAACAGCACCGAGCCGCCGACCGGATGGCCATCGGCGGAAATCACCCGCCAGCTCAAGACATGGGTGCCCGGCCCGAGCTTTTGTGGATTGTCGATCTCAACCGTTTGGTCGCTCAACCGAAACGAGGTCAAAGCGACAGGCGTACCGTCGGGCCGCACCAAGGTCAGCACCAGCGGCGACACAGGCTCGCTGAAGGTCAGCGAAAATTGCGTCGGCGCTCGCTCCAGAACCGCGCCGTCGGCAGGCTCGGCCTTGATCAGCGCCGCATGGGCAAAGGCCTGGTTTGGCGTGGCAAGGACGGCAAGCAGCAGGATCGCGGCCAGCAGGCCGAAGCACCTGCCGGCTGTCCGTTCCATCCGCTGGAAACAGGCCACGTTCATGCCATCCACCAAAACAGTGGCGCGCCGCTTCGAAGCAGCGCGCCGCCAATGCATCATTTCTTCGGCAGCAGGTTGAGGCCGGGCGCCGGATCTTCCAGCGCATCCTCATCCTGACCAGCCGCCGGAATCTCTATCCAACGCGTGGTGGCGCCATCGCATTCCTGCACCACCGGAAAATAGAGTTTTTGCCCGGCCGGCAGATCGGCGGCCAACGTGCCGCGGAAGACGAACTCGTCATAAAATTCATCCGGCAGGCTGCCGCCGCTCCAGTCGACTTCCTTGACGCCCGAGGTCACCGCCTCGCCATAGAGCTGGTAGGATTTCTCGTACTTGCCTTTCTTGACCTGCAGCGTCCAGCCGGGCTTGGGCATCGGCTTCACCCCGATCACCCCTTCCGGGATCTGCACGCGCACGGCAATCGTCGCCTTGCCTTCGCAGCCATGCGGCACGCGCAGCACGGCCTTGTAGGTCGAACCGACCGGCGCTTCCTGGGTTTCGAGCGTGATATGGCCGAAGGCAGCGCTCGTCCCCAGGACAAGAAATGCAGCGGCCGGCAAAAGATACTTGTTCATGATGGTCCCTCTCGAAAAATCGGTTGGCAAATTGATTGGTCAGTCGTTGTCTTCGAGGGGTGGCGCGCTGCCTATGGCTTGCACGGCAAACTCGACGGTCACGGTTCCGGCCTTCTCGAAAGTCAGCGTGGCGGCAAACATCTGGCCTTCTTTAGGCGGCTGCTTCAAATCCATGAACATCACGTGGTAGGCGCCGGGACCCAGCGTGATCTTGCCGCCCGCCGGGATATCCAGGCCGCCACTGACCGGGCGCATGGTCATGACGCCGTCTTTGACTCCCATTTCATGCAGTTCGGCCTTGCCCGAAATATCGGAGGCAATCGACAGCAGCCGGTCCGGCGCGCTGCCCTTGTTGACGATGGTGAAATAGCCGCCGGCAACCTTGGCGCCGGCCGGCGTGGCGCGCGACCAGGGATGCTTGATCTCGATGTCACCGGCCTTGAATTCATGCGCAAGGACGGAATGGGAGCCGACGAACAACAGTGCAAAGGCGAACAGGGCGCTGCCGAGACGCTGCTCGATAGTGCTGAATAAACGGGTGCTGCGGTGCAACGCGCCGGCACGAAGAAAACGGAACATGGGTAGGCTCCATGAATATAAGGTCGCGCCGTTTGTCGGGCTGCGAACGTGTTTGTCATTGGATGATTATCGCCTGCGCAGGTTACGCAAAGCGAGCGGCGGTTTTCAGCCCGCAAGCGGCGGCGCGCGCGGATTGGCCGGAGAGCGCTCGCGCGTGACGTCGGGATGCCTGACTGCCGGCGGGGCAAAAGCGACTGTTTCCAAGTACTGGCTGACCGGCGCCAGGCCGACGCCTGCCGGCGGCGCATAGGCGACGGAGGCCATGCTGCAGCCGAGCATGCAGCACGCCGGCATATGCTGCTGGTGCGGATCGCCGCCGGGAAGCTGGACCGCCCCCTCATGTGTACAGATGACGTTGCCGAAAACGTCGAGTTGCGAGGCATCCGGCGCAATGCCGAAGGCAAACACGCCGAGCGTCGACTGGAGCAGCAGCACACAGGCCGCGACAAAGGCGGCCGTCATGCTCCATCTCTTACGCCGGAAGTCCAAAGACCTGCCTCTTCACGCAGCAACGCTTGGATATCTAGCACGCGGCATGTCGGCGGAAAATCGCCAAATCATCGCTGCGGCAACGCGGCGCGTTCAATCCATGTCGCCAAAAAGTGCGCTGCGGTTTGGGATAACGACATGCATAGGCAAAGATCTTGTGCGCATAACCTCCCTTCGGACGTCGCGCTCAGGAAGCCGGGCGGCCGCCGATTTCCGGAATCGACGTCAACAGCGTGTGGCGTGCCGACTTCAGATGCTTGCGGCAGGCGGCGTCGACCTTGCCGAGATCGCGCGATTTCAGCGCCGCGATGTAGGCGAGATGCTCGCTCACCGCGACTTCGTTGCGCTCGCGCTCTTGCGCCTTGTTCCACTGGTAGTGGTAGTGAAAGATCATGGCGATGACGTCGTAGAAATCGACGATGAAGCGGTTGTGCGACGCCCGGTGGATCAGCCGGTGGAAGCGCTCGTCTAGCTCAGAGAATTCGTTGAAGCGGACGGCGATTTCGCTGGCCAGAAGCCGGTGCTCGTCTTCCAGCCGGTCGAGATCCGCCCAGACCGGACTGTCCCCAGGCAAGGCGGCAAAGGCCGCCGCCGAGCGTATCTCGAACATCTCGCGGATTTCAGTGAGTTCGAGCGCGAAGGCTCGCGTAAATCCTTTCAGCACCCAGTGGCTGTTGCGCCGCTTCTCGATCAGGCCGAATCGGGAGAAGCGGATGAGGAACTCTCGCACGCTGGTGGTGCCGACGCCGATCTCGCGCGCCAGTTCGAGCTCGTTGATCTGCATGCCGGCCTCGGCGCCGCCGGCCAGCAACCTGCGCATAAACGACCGCTCGATGATCTGGGCCAGTGTGTCTGTCTCCTCCTCGGGGAAGAAATCATCCGGCTTCGGCGTCCTGAGCACTGTCTTGCTGCGTTTGTTCCACGCGATCAGCCCGGTCTCTTCCATGCGCGCCAGAATGGTGCGCACGGTGGTACGGCTGACGCCAAGCAAAGTGCCCAGCTCCGGCTCCGACGGCAGGCTCTGCGTCTCATCGAGCAGCCGCAGACCCCTGTTGTAAGCGTCCTTGTAGACGTTGTTGCTCTTCGACATCCCTGCCCCGTTGCGCGCCGGCGCTTGCTGTGGCTGGCTTGAAGCGCGATATCACATATGTCCTGGCGCTCACCCGGCAAAGCAAAACGCTCTGCGTGTCAGACGCCGCTCCCCACAAGCCAAGCGTCCATCGGACGCATGGTCTCCTCCTGAAAAAACAATTGACGCACAAATGTTTTTTCACGATAAAAGACATTATATGTAAACAGACGCGTGTCAATCCGCGCATCCCCAGGAACAGACCCAGGAAACTGCCCGTGAACGCCTCGAACAGCATTCTTCTGTCCCCCGCCGACAATGTCGCGGTCGCCAATGGCCGCATCGAGATCGGCACCCCTCTGCCCGGCGGCGCCGTCGCCACGGCCTTGATCGAGCCCGGCCACAAGGTGGCGATCAAGCCTATCGCCGCCGGCGAGGCGGTGGTCAAGTATGCCCAGGCCATCGGCCGCGCCACCCAGGACATCGCGCCCGGCGACCACGTCCATTCGCACAATCTGGTTTTTGAATCCGGCCGCCTGCCGGTGGTGCCGCCGAGCGAGGCCGAGCACGCCACCGAAGCTGACCGCGCCCGGACATTCATGGGCTATCGTCGCGCCGATGGCCGTGCCGGCACCCGCAACTTCATCGGCATCATCGCCAGCGTCAATTGCTCGGCCACCGTCTGCCACTCCATCGCCGACGAGGCCAACCGCGTGCTGCTGCCGAAATATCCGGGGATCGACGGCTTCGTCCCGATCGTCCATGGCCAGGGCTGCGGCATGAGCGGCACCGGCGACGGCATGATGGTGCTGCACCGCACGCTCGCCGGCTACACCCGCCACCCGAATTTCGGCGGCGCGCTGATGGTCGGCCTCGGCTGCGAGGTCAACCAGCTTACCCTTTACGGCCAGAAAGGTGCGGCGGCGGGAAAACGCCATTTCAACATCCAGGACGCCGGCGGTTCGCGCAAATCGGTCGAAAAGGCGATGGGCGTGCTCGCCGAAATCGCCGAGGAAGTCGGCCAGTATCAGCGCGAGCCGATCCCGGTCTCGGAGATCGTCGTCGGCCTGCAATGCGGCGGTTCCGACGGCATGTCGGGCATCACCGCCAATCCCGCGCTGGGAGCGGCGGTCGACATCCTGGCCGGCGTCGGCGGCATCGGCATCCTGTCGGAGACGACGGAGATCTATGGCGCCGAACATCTGCTCGCCTATCGCGCGGCAACGCCGGAGATCGCCAAGAAGCTCGACGGTTTCGTCAAATGGTGGGAGGACCATGTCGCCAAGCACGGCGCCTCGATCGACAACAACCCCTCGCCCGGCAACAAGCGCGGTGGCCTGACCACCATCCTGGAAAAGTCGCTGGGCGCCGTGGCCAAAGGCGGCCAGACTCCGCTCAACGGCGTCTTCGGTTATGCCGAAAAGGTCACCGGCAGTGGCTTGGTGTTCATGGACACGCCCGGTTACGACCCGGTCTCGGCGACCGGTCAGGTGGCGGGCGGCGCCAACATCATCGTCTTCACCACCGGCCGCGGCTCCTGCTTCGGCTGCCGGCCCACGCCGTCGATCAAGGTCGCCACCAACTCGACCATGTACCACCAGATGGAAGAGGACATGGACGTCAATTGCGGCGTCATCGCTTCGGGTGAGAAGACCATCGCCGGCATGGGCCGGGAACTCTTCGAACTCATCGTCGAGACGGCATCGGGCCGCAAGACCAAGAGCGAGGCGTTCGGCTACGGCGACAACGAGTTCGTGCCGTGGCACCTCGGCGCGACGCTCTAACCACCGACGAAAAAAGCGGGCTGCAAAGACGGCTCACAAGGGGAGGCTGTGGATGGACAAACGCCGCATCGGCACGACTGCGCTCGAGGTAACCGAGATAAGCTTCGGCGGGGCGGCGATCGGCGGGCTCTACCGGGCGTGTCCGCGCGAAGCGGCGATGGAGACGCTGCAGACAGCCTGGGATGCCGGCCTGCGCTATTTCGACACCGCGCCCTTCTATGGCTTCGGCCTGTCGGAACGGCGGACCGGCGATTTCCTGCGCTACAAGCCGCGGGATTCCTATGTGCTGTCGACCAAGGTCGGACGGTTGTTCCGCCCGGTGCCGGAAGACCAGGTTCCCGATCATTCCTATGTCGACCCGCTGCCCTTCGCGCTCGACTACGACTACTCCTATGACGGCATCATGCGCTCGGTCGAGTTCTCCTATGCCCGGCTCGGGCTGAACCGGATAGACATCCTGTTTGTGCACGACATCGGCACCTACACACATGGCGTCGAGAAGACGAAGCTGCACTTTCGCCAGCTGATCGACGGCGGCTTGAAGGCGCTGGAAGAGCTTAAAACGTCCGGCGTGATTTCCGCCTATGGGCTCGGCGTCAACGAGGTGCAGATCTGCCTCGACGTGCTGTGCGAAGCGCCGCTCGACTGCATCCTGCTGGCCAGCCGCTATTCGCTGCTCGACCGCTCGGCTGAAGCCGAGTTGCTGCCGCTGTGTCGTGAGCGACAGACTTCGCTCATCATCGGCGGCGTTTTCAACTCCGGCATCCTGGCGACCGGGCCGGTGCACGGCGCGCATTTCGATTATCTGCCGGCGACGCAGGACATACTCGAGCGTGTTGGGGCGATGGAGAAAATCGCTGATGAGGGCGGATATCCGCTGGCGGCGGCTGCATTGCAGTTTCCGCTGCAGGAGCCTGTCGTGGCCAGCGTGCTGACCGGAACGGCCAAGCCCGCCAACCTGACGCGCAACCTCGACCTGTTCAACGTCCAGGTGCCGCAAGCGGAATTCGCCCGCTACACTCCCTACACCATCGTTCAGGAGCTCGGCTGACGAAACGCCACGATCACGGCTCTCAAGAAGGAATGAATATTCCATATTGACTCGACGGTGGAATTAATATTCCATGATGATCAAGGAGGATCGGGAGCGTCTGGACGTGGCACTGAGGATCGGCAGGGAGGTTTCCCCGCCGAGCCATGCGCAGGCCGATATGAAACACCGCTTGCGTCGGCCGGACCGATGCACTATCAAAAAGCGGCAACTGTTTTTTATTGATAAAGTTCCTTTTGGGCCGCGCCTATCCAAATGGAGCTTCCGCAACCTTCACCGGGCGATCTAGGGAGGATTCCTAATGAAATTCGTGACCAGCATTCTCAACCGCCGCTCACTGATGGCACTTGCTGCCGCCTCGATGCTTGCCGGCACGCTGCAGACGGCGCCGGCTTCGGCGGCGGACGTGACCATTCCGATCATCGTCAAGGACACCACGTCCTTCTACTGGCAGATCGTCCTGGCCGGCGCCCGCAAGGCCGGCAAGGATCTCGGCGTCAACGTACCCGAACTCGGCGCCCAGGCTGAAACCGACGTCAACGGCCAGGTTTCGATCCTCGAGAATGCCGTCGCCGGCAACCCGGCCGCGATCGTCATCGCGCCGACCGAATTCAAGGCGCTCGGCAAGCCCATCGATGAAGCGGCCAGCAAGGTCAAGGTCATCGGCATCGACTCCGGCGCCGACTCCAAGGCGTTCACCTCGTTCCTGACCACCGACAATGTGCAGGGCGGTCGCGTCGCCGCTGACGGTCTTGCAGCAGCCATCGGCGAAGCCAATGGCGGCAAGATCGAGGGCGACGTCGCGCTGATCACCAACGCGCCGGGCGCCGGTTCGCTGGAGCAGCGCAAGCAGGGCTTCACCGAGCAGCTGGCCGCGAAATATCCGGGGCTGAAGCTCGTCGCCGACAAATATGCCGACGGCCAGGCAACGACCGGTCTCAACATCGCCACCGACCTGATCACCGCCAACCCGAACCTCAAGGGCATCTTCGCGTCCAACCTGATCATGGCGCAGGGCGTCGGTCAGGCAGTCGCCGAGAACAACCTTGGCGGCAAGCTGGCGCTGGTCGGCTTCGACAGCGACGAGAAGCTGATCAAGTTCCTCAATGACGGCGTCATTTCCGCGCTCGTCGTCCAGGATCCGTACCGGATGGGCTATGACGGCATCAAGACCGCGCTCGCCGCCTCGAAGGGCGAGAAGGTCGAGGCCAATGTCGACACAGGCGCCAACCTGGTGACCAAGGCAAACATGAAAGACCCCAAGATCGACGCCCTGCTCAACCCGAAGCTCTGAGCCCGTCGACCAAAAATCCTTTCCGGGGCCTCGCGCCCCGGAAACACCGGATACAAGCTTGAATATCCACCGGCTTGAATCACCTCGACGATGCGGCTTGACTGCATCGCGACGTGCCAATCGTAAGGCCAATCTGGGAGGATTGTCATGACGCCCATGGCGCAGGAACTGCACCCGGCCCCAACGCTAGCGCCCGGCAGGACGATCCTCGAACTGCACGGGCTGGAAAAGCGCTATCCCGGCACGCATGCGCTGAAGCCCGTTCACCTTGCCTTCAAGGCAGGTGAGATCCACGCCATCGTCGGCGAGAACGGCGCCGGCAAATCCACCTTGATCAAGCTTCTGACCGGCGTCATGCCGCGCACCTCCGGCGATGTCATCTGGGAGGGCAAGCCGGCAGCGCTGGCAACCCCGCACGAGGCAATGGCGCTGGGCATCAACGCCGTGCATCAGGAGGTCGTGCTCTGTCGCCATCTCACCGTCGCCGCCAACATGTTCCTCGGCGAGGAGAATTCGCGCTTCGGCATCCTGCAGCAGCGCGCCATGGTCAAGGAAGCGCAGAAGATCATCGACGGTCTCGGCTTCGACCTGCCGGCGCATGTCATGCTGGGTGACCTCACCATCGGCCAGCAGCAGCTGATCGCCGCCGCCCGCGCCACCGTGCGCGGCACCAAATTCCTGATCTTCGACGAGCCGACCGCCTATCTCACCCGCAAGGAAGCCGACCAGCTGTTCACGCTGATCCGCAGGCTCAAGGGCGAAGGCGTCACCATCATCTACATCAGCCATCGCATGGAAGAGGTGTTCGAACTCGCCGATCGCGTCTCGGTGCTGCGCGACGGCACGCTGGTCGGCACCCGCAACATTGCCGAGACCAATGACGCCGAGCTGGTCAAGATGATGATCAACCGCTCGATCGAGCAAGTCTACCATAAGGAGCATTTCACCCCCGGTGCCGTGATCGTTGAAGCGAAAAACCTGTCGGGCAAGGGTTTCGAAGACGTCTCGATGACGGTGCGCGCCGGCGAGATCGTCGGGCTCTATGGCCTGATCGGCGCCGGGCGGAGCGAGTTCGTCACCACGCTCTATGGCCGCCACAAGAAGTCGGCCGGACAGGTCCTTTGGCAAGGCAAGCCGGTCCACATCAATTCCGAGCACGACGCGATCAAGCTCGGCATGGCGCTGGCGCCGGAAAGCCGCCGCGACCAGGGCCTGTGCCTGAACCTGCCGGTCGGCCTCAACCTCAACCTGCCGATCTACAAGCGCATCTCCAGCAACATGCTGATCTCCGGTGCGAAGGAAAAGGCCGAGGCCGATCGCCAGATCGCCGGCCTCCGCATCAAAACGCCGACGCGCGGCGCCCTGGCCTCCAGCCTGTCCGGCGGCAACCAGCAGAAGATCGTCATCGGCAAATGGCTGGCGCATGGCGCCAAGCTGTTCATCTTCGACGAGCCGACCGTCGGCGTCGATGTCGGCACCAAGGCCGAGATCTACCGCCTGTTCGGGGAACTGTTGTCCAAGGGCGCCGGCATCATCCTGATCTCGTCCTATCTGCCCGAGGTTTACGAGCTCGCCGATACGCTGCACGTGTTCCGGCGCGGCAAACTGGTCGCCAGCCACGGTTTTCGCGCCGCCAGCCATGAAGACGTGCTGACGCAGGCGATCGGCTGAAAACGCCGTCCAGACAAGAAGAAACGGGAGGAACCATGAGCATCGAAACCGCCGCGATCGAAAAACCGAAACGGAACTACAACGTCCTGTTCGGGCTGACGCTTCTGGCGTTGCTGGTTCTGCTCTGGATCGTGCTGTCGGTGGCGACGCCGAGCTTCGCGTCCTCCAACAACATCGCCAATCTTTTGCGGCAGGGCTCGATGATCGCCATCATGGCGGTCGGCCAGACCTTCGTCATCATCACCGGCGGCATCGACCTCTCGGTCGGCGCCGTGGTCGGCTTCGCCACCGTCATTGTCGCCATGATGATCAATGCCGGCTTTCCGATCTGGGTCGCCATTCTGGTGACGCTGCTGGTCGGCGTTGCCATCGGCCTGTTCCATGGCTTCGGCATCGTCAAGATGGGCCTGCCGCCCTTCATCATCACGCTGGCGACGCTGACCTCGTTGCGCGGCATCGGCCTGTTGATGACCAACGGCAATTCGATCAACATCAACAGCGACAGCTTCACCGCGTTCTCGCGCAGTTCCTTTGTCGGCATCCCCAATCTGTTCTGGATGGTGATCCTGGTCGGTATCCCGGCCTACATCTTCCTGCACCACAGCCGCTGGGGCCGCTATCTCTTCTCTGTGGGATCCAATGCCGAGGCCTCGCGCCTCTCGGGCGTCAATGTCCAGCGCACCATCTACATGGCCTACACGCTGTCGGGCCTATGCGCGGCCTTCGTCGGCGTGCTGCTGGCGGCGCGCATCGGCATCGGCAACCCGACCCAGGCGGAAGGTTGGGAGTTGCAGGCGATCGCCTCATCGGTGATCGGCGGCACCTCGCTGTTCGGCGCCGTCGGCTCGGTGCATGGCCCACTGCTCGGCGCCTTCATCCTGGCCACCATCAACAACGGCGCCAATCTGCTCAACGTCAACTCGTTCTGGCAGCGCATCATCACCGGCGCGCTGATCATAATCATCGTCTATTTCGACGGGCTGCGCCGTCGCGGCAAGTAATTCTCCCTGACCTTCTGCGCCGGCCTGCTTAACAACGGACCGGCGCCTTTTTGAGAAACACTGGAATTGCCGAATGAAAGCTGTTGTCTGCCGCTCGCCCGGCGAGCTTGTCCTGGAAGACCGGCCGGCGCCAGGAGCGCCGCCTGCCGGCTGGGCGCTGGTCGCCGTCAGCCATGTCGGCATCTGCGGCACCGACTACCACATCTTCGAAGGCAAGCACCCGTTCCTTGCCTATCCCCGCATCATGGGCCATGAAGTGTCGGGCACCGTCGTCGAGACCGGCGAAGATGTCGACCTTGCCGTGGGCGAGCCCGTCATCATCAATCCCTATCTCGCTTGCGGAAAATGCATCGCCTGCCGGCACGGCAAGCCGAATTGCTGCGTCAGGATCGAAGTGCTTGGCGTCCATCGCGACGGCGCCATGGCCGAGCAGATCCTGGTGCCGGCGCAGAATCTTTATCCGGCAAACGGCTTGTCGCTGGCCGATGCGGCGGCGGTGGAATTCCTCGCCATCGGCGCGCATGCCGTGCGGCGCGCTCGCGCCGAACCAGGCGCCCGCACGCTGGTCATCGGCGCCGGGCCGATCGGCCTTGGCGCAGCGCTGTTTGCGCGCATCGCCGGGCTCGATGTCAGCCTGCTCGACATGAGCACGGAGCGGCTGGATTTTGCAAAAGGCGAACTCGGCTTCGCCACGCTCGACGCCTCACAAAAAGCGGCAGCCGAACTGGTGCGCGAGGCAACCGGCGGCGAAGGGTTCGACATCGTCTTCGACGCCACCGGCAACACCGCCTCGGTGCAGTCGGCCTTCGCACATGTCGCGCATGGTGGCACGCTCGTGCTGGTCAGTGTCGTCAAGGACGACATCGTCTTTTCCGACCCGGAATTCCACAAGCGGGAAATGACATTGATCGGCAGCCGCAACGCGCTGAAAGTCGATTTCGACCACGTCGCCGCCTCGATCCGCAACGGCGCCGTGCCGCTGGCAAAACTCGTCACCCACCGCACCACGCTAACCGGCACACCGCGTGATCTCGCGCGCTGGGCGCATGAGAAATCGGGGCTGATCAAGGCTGTGATCGAGGTTGGGGCATAACATCGCAGGTGGTCCCGGCCCGAATGATGACGACCCGCGCAGGTTGACTCCCACTCCGTCCTCAAAACGCCAGGCCGGTGAAAAATAGGCGCGCCCCGCTACAGCGCCGACAGTTTCAGCTCCACCCGCTCCGCCGGAAACCGTGTTTCGGCGAACTGGATCGGCTGGCCGTCCGGTGTGACGTTGACGGCGACCGCGACCAGCACGATGGCGCCGGGCTGCAAATCGAGATCGGCAAGGTCGGCGGCGTCGGCGTGACGCGCCGACAGAACCGTCGATTGCCGGAGATAATCGTCGATGCCGAAACGCCGGAGCGAGGCGGTTATCGAACCGGTCTCCGCCATCACGGCATCGATGCCGGCGAAGCGCTTTGCTTCGTACCAGCTGGCGGCGCGGGACACCGGCCGTCCATCGGCTTCGCCGCGCGTCTCCAGCCGGATCACCTCGGTGCCCCTGGCAAGGCCGAGGCCGTCGGCGACGCGCTGGCTGGCCGATTCAACTACGGACGTGAGCAGCACGATATGCCGTTCCGAAGTCTGTCCCTGCAGGCCCGTCGAAAAACGCGTGCGCGCGCCGATCGGATAGGACAGCCGCTTGCGCGACAACACGAAAGTGCCGCGTCCCTGCTCGGCCCGCAGCACACCGTCCTGTACCAGGGCCGATATGGCGCTGCGCACCGTGTGGCGGTTGACGCCGTAGCGTTCGGCCAGCGCCATCTCCGGCGGCAGCGCGGCATTCTCGGCGAAATCGCCGGACGCAATCGAATGCAGGATCTGGTCGGCGATCTGCCGCCAGAGCGAGACGCCACTGCGGCGTTCAATGCTGCTCGCGCTCTTTTGAGCCACCATTTCCCCCCCGCTCCACCCCCTGTCATCCACCCGTCATGGACACGGGTTAGATAATAGGTATAATTTGTATAGTTGTCTATATCACTAGACAAATTTTATTTGGTCAGGGAGTAACCCAATGCGAGGACAGGAAGCGCGGGAACAGGCCGAGCGCAAAGACGTCATGGCAACGCTGGCGCAGGCTAACGGCGACGACATCGCCCGGCTCTGGAACGAGGCCGGCCTGACCTCCGAGGCCGAGCTTCTGCGTGGCCCGGAAACCGGTCTGGTCACCGTGCGTGGTCGCATCGGCGGCGGCGGCGCACCCTTCAATGTCGGTGAAGCGACGGTCACCCGCGCCACAGTTCGGCTCCCTTCCGGACAGGTCGGCCACAGCTACATGCTTGGCCGCGACAGGAAGAAGGCCAGGCTGGCCGCAATCGCCGACGCGCTCTGGCAGGACCCGGCGCAGCGGAGGACGGTCGAAACCGCGCTGGTGGCGCCGCTGCGTGCCGCCCAAGGCGAAGCGCGCGAAAAGCGCCGCGCCGAGACGGCGGCAACGAAAGTGGATTTCTTCACCATGGTGCGCGGAGAAGACTGATGGACATCGCAGCTCAATCGATCGACGGCGGTTTCGCCGATCCGGTGTTCAACGCCCAGACCGTCTTCCGCGCAATCATGGACGCCATGGCGCGGCCGGGCAGCGTGCAGCCTCTGCCGGCCTTCGCCCGGCCGCCGGCGCCGCTGTCGGCAACCGCCGGCGCCATCGCGCTTTCGCTATGCGACAACGACACCCCGCTCTGGCTCGACCCTGCCTTGCAGGCGTCCGCGGCAGTCAAATCCTGGCTCGGTTTCCACACCGGCGCGCCACTTGCCAACACGCCGGCCGATGCGCATTTCGCCTTGATCGCCAACCCGGCCGAGATGGCTGCTCTCGACGGCTTTTCGCAAGGCACGCAGGACTATCCCGACCGCTCGACGACACTGATCCTGCAGGTCAGCAATCTCGTCTCGGGCGCGCCGCTGTTGCTCGAAGGTCCTGGCATCGAAGTCTCTGCCGCGATCGCGCCGGCACAGATGCCGCGTCATTTCGTCGAACAGTGGAAGCAGAACAGCCAGCGCTTTCCGCGCGGCGTCGACATCCTCCTGGCGGCGCCCAACGGTATCGCCTGCCTGCCGCGCACGACGCGCATCAATACGATGGAGGCATAAATGTATGTCGCGGTAAAAGGCGGCGAAGTCGCAATCGCCAATGCCCACAGCCTGCTTGCGGACCGCCGTCGCGGCGACCGTTCGGTGCCGGCGCTGCGCCTCGACCAGATCGTGGAACAGCTGGCGCTCGGCGTCGACCGGGTGATGAGCGAAGGATCGCTCTACGACCGGGAACTGGCGGCGCTCGCCATAGTCCAGGCGCGCGGCGACATGATCGAGGCGATCTTCCTGGTGCGCGCCTACCGCACCACACTGCCGCGCTTCGGCTACACCAACGCCATCGACACCGGCGCCATGCTGGTCGAGCGGCGCGTGTCGGCGACCTACAAGGATTTGCCCGGCGGCCAGCTGCTTGGGCCTACCTTCGACTACACCCACCGCCTGCTCGACCCGGAACTCGCCGCCGGCGCCGATGTCGCCGAACCGCTCCAGCGCGAGACGGAAACGCAGGCCATGCCGCGCGTTTCGACGATCCTCGCCCGCGAAGGGCTGATTGAGCCGGATGGCGACATGCCGCAGGACCATGTCCCCGGCGACATCACCCGCGAGCCGCTTGAGTTTCCGATGGCGCGCGACATCCGCCTGCAGGCGCTGTCACGCGGCGATGAAGGGTTTCTGCTGGCGCTCGGCTATTCCACCCAGCGCGGCTATGCCCGCAACCACCCCTTTGTCGGCGAGGTGCGTATCGGCGAGGTCGAGCTGGAACTCGACGTGCCGGAACTGCCCTTCGCCGTGCTGCTCGGCAAGGTCCGCGTCACCGAATGCCAGATGGTCAACCAGTTCAAGGGCTCGGCCAAGGCGCCGCCGCAATTCACCCGCGGCTACGGACTGGTCTTCGGCCAAAGCGAGCGCAAGGCGATGGCCATGGCGCTGTGCGACCGCGCGCTGCGCGCAACGGAACTCGGCGAAGATGTCGTCGCCGCCGCGCAGGACGAGGAGTTCGTCATCTCGCACTCCGACAATGTTCAGGCGACCGGCTTCGTGGAGCATTTGAAGCTGCCGCACTATGTCGACTTCCAGGCCGAGCTCGATTTGGTGCGCCGCATGCGCGCCGAATACGAAGCTCGAGAGAACCCTGCAAAGGTGGAAGAGAAGCGGGAGGCTGCCGAATGAGCCTAATCGCCCCCGCCATTGCCGCCACCCCCGTTGCCGCCATCCCCGTTGCCGCCGTCATGGGAATGGCTGCTATGCCCGCCGACGTAGCTGCCGTTTCCGCCTGTGACATGCGCGCCATCTCTGGAAGCAGGCAGAAACAAGCGCCGAGGTACAAAACCGACCACGCAGACAAACGCCAGAAGCAGAATTGCAATCTGGATCCAACCGGTCTGAGTCATTCGACTTCGCCTTTATTTCCGTTTTCTGGGCGTCAATGCAATAGCAGGGAGTGGATTTGATCGCCATGACCGACATCGCCACCTACAACTTCGCCTATCTCGACGAGCAGACCAAAAGGATGATCCGCCGGGCGATCCTCAAGGGCATCGCCATCCCTGGCTATCAGGTTCCCTTCGCTTCGCGCGAAATGCCGATGCCCTATGGCTGGGGCACTGGCGGCGTGCAGGTCACCGCCTCGATTATCGGGCCGGACGATGTGCTGAAAGTCATCGACCAGGGCGCCGACGACACCACCAATGCCGTCTCGATCCGCGCCTTCTTCAAGAAGGTAGCCAACGTCGCGGTGACGACCGATACCGCCAGCGCCACCATCATCCAGACCCGCCACCGCGTCCCGGAACACCCGCTGAGCGCCGGCCAAGTTCTAGTCTACCAAGTGCCGATACCCGAGCCGTTGCGCTTCCTCGAGCCGCGCGAAACCGAAACGCGCAAAATGCATGCGCTCGAGGAATACGGCCTGATGCATGTGAAGCTCTACGAGGACATTGCCAAACACGGCCGCATCGCCACCACCTATGCCTATCCGGTCAAGGTCGAGGGCCGCTATGTCATGGACCCCTCGCCGACGCCGAAATTCGACAACCCCAAAATGCACCGTTCGCCGGCCCTGCAGCTGTTCGGAGCCGGGCGCGAAAAGCGCATCTATGCCGTGCCGCCCTTCACCGATGTCGTCAGCCTCGACTTCGAGGATCATCCCTTCGAGGTCCAGACCTTCGACCTGCCCTGTGCGCTGTGCGCGGCGGAAAATGTCTATCTCGACGAGGTCATCCTCGACGACCATGGCGACCACATGTTCGTCTGCTCCGACACCGACCATTGCGAGAAGCGGCGCGCCGAAGGACATCGCGGCCACCTTGCGGCTGAAAGCCATGTTACCGCAGGAAAGATGAGGCCAGCAGAATGACCGGCGACCCACTGCTGCGCGTCTCCGAACTGTCCAAATTCTACGGCTCGCGCGTCGGCTGCGAGAATGTCACCTTCGACCTGTGGCCGGGTGAGGTTCTGGCCGTCGTCGGCGAATCCGGCTCCGGCAAGACGACGCTGCTCAACTGCCTGTCGACGCGGCTGCTACCATCTTCTGGCACCGCCAGCTACCGCATGCGCGACGGCCAGTTCCGCGAACTCTACCGTATGAGCGAGGCCGAGTGCCGCTTCCTGATGCGCACCGACTGGGGCTTTGTTCATCAGAACCCCGCCGACGGCTTGCGCATGACGGTGTCTGCCGGCGCCAATGTCGGCGAGCGGCTAATGGCGGTCGGTGACCGCCATTACGGCAAGATCCGCGCCACTGCCGTCGACTGGCTGTCGCGCGTCGAGATCGACGAGGACCGCATCGACGACGAGCCGCGCGCCTTTTCCGGCGGCATGCGCCAGCGCCTGCAAATCGCCCGCAACCTCGTCACCGGACCGAGGCTGGTGTTCATGGACGAGCCGACCGGCGGCCTCGACGTCTCGGTGCAGGCGCGCCTGCTCGATTTGCTGCGCGGGTTGGTCACCGATCTCGGCCTGGCGGCCATCGTCGTCACCCACGATCTCGCCGTCGCCCGGCTTCTGTCGCAGCGTATGATGGTGATGAAAGACGGCCGTGTCGTCGAAAGCGGCCTGACGGATCGCGTGCTCGACGATCCCCGCGCGCCTTACACGCAATTGCTTGTTTCCTCGATTCTACAGGTGTGAAGATGGCGCCAAGGCACCCCCCTCTGGCCTGCCGGCCATCTCCCCCTCAAGGGGGGAGATCAGCAGCTTTTATGTCCCGCCCCTTCTACGATGCAGAAGAATGGCGAAGTCGAACGCGACAGCCAATCTCCCCCCTTGAGGGGGAGATGCCTGGCAAGGCAGAGGGGGGTGTTGGCCCGCGGACGAACAACGATTGGAGAACCTTCTGATGCCGACGCCCCTCGTTGTTTCCGGCGTCGCCAAAAGCTTCACCATGCATCTGCGCGACGGCATCAGATTGCCGGTTGTCGCCGGCGTCTCATTCTCGATCCGGGCCGGTGAATGCGCCGTGCTCGGCGGACCTTCCGGCGCCGGCAAAAGCTCGATGCTGAAAATGCTCTATGGCAATTATGCCGTCGATGAAGGCCAGATCATCGTTCAGCATGAGGGCGGCCTGATCGATCTCGCCATCGCCAGCCCGCGCACGGTGCTTTCCGTGCGCCGCCAGACGATCGGCTATGTCAGCCAGTTCCTGCGCACCGTGCCGCGCGTCTCCGCGCTCGACGTGGTCGCCGAGCCGCTGGTCGAACGCGGCGAGGACCGCGAGAGCGCGCGGAAAAAAGCACGCACCTTGCTGGGGCAGCTCAATTTGCCGGAAAAGCTCTGGGCGCTGCCGCCGGCGACTTTCTCGGGCGGTGAGCAGCAGCGCGTCAATATCGCGCGCGGCTTCATCACCGAGCATCCGGTCTTGCTGCTCGACGAGCCGACAGCTTCGCTCGATTCGAAAAACCGCGACGTTGTGGTTGCGTTGATCGCCGCCAAGAAGGCAGGCGGTGTCGCCTTGCTCGGCATCTTCCATGACCCGGATGTGCGTGACGCCGTCGCCGATCGCATCATCGACGTGACCTCTTTCGCCGCCGGAAAAATCGCTGCATGAGCAGGAAACTATCGGAAGCGCCGTTGGTCCACGCCACGGCGCAGGTCGAGAACTCGACATTGGGGCGCTGGACAGAGATCGCCGACCGCAGCCGCGTGTCCGAAAGCATCCTCGGCGACTATTCCTACATCATGCAGGACTGCGTCGTCTGGTGCGCGACCATCGGCAAGTTCTCCAACATAGCCGCCGCCGTGCGCATCAACGCCACAAACCACCCGACCTGGCGGCCGACGCTGCATCACTTCACCTATCGCGCCTCCGACTATTGGGACGACGCCGAGCACGAAACAGAATTCTTCGCCCAGCGCCGCGCCAAACGCGTCTCCATCGGCCACGACACCTGGCTCGGCCACGGCTCGACCATCCTGCCCGGCGTCACCGTCGGCGATGGTGCTGCCGTAGGCGCCGGCGCTGTGGTGTCGAAGGATGTCGCGCCCTACACCATCGTTGGCGGGGTGCCAGCCAAGCCGATCCGCGAGCGTTTCGATCGCCGCACGGCCGAACGCTACCAGGCGCTCGCCTGGTGGGACTGGGACCACGCCAGGCTGCGCGCCGCGCTCTACGATTTTCGCGTACTCGAGGCAGACGCGTTCCTCGAGAAATACGGCGCCTGATCGGGTGCGATCACCCCACTTGCCGCACGGCTGTGGAGCGTAACAAAACTGACATCGTGATGACATGGCAGGTTCATGTCGCTGCGCTAGGCGAGAACCAGACGATCAATTCAGGTCTGGAACTCTTCGATGTTATCGACCCCTGCCACGCTCGAAATCCGCGGCGTCTCGCGCCGATTTGGCAAGAACACCGCCGTCAGCGCCATCGACCTGTCGATCCCGCAGGGCCAGATGGTCGGCATCATCGGTCGTTCCGGCGCCGGCAAATCCACCCTCCTTCGCATGATCAACCGTCTCATCGACCCCAGCCAGGGATCGATTTTTTTTGACGGTGCCGAGGTCTCGCGGCTGCGTGGCTCGCCGCTGCGACGCTGGCAGCGCGACTGCGCCATGATCTTCCAGCAGTTCAACCTGGTGCCGCGCCTCGATGTGCTGACCAATGTGCTGCTCGGCCGTCTCAATCATCGCTCGACCTTTTCCAACCTGCTCGGCATGTTTACCCGCGCCGAATGCGCTGAGGCGATTGCAGCACTCGAGCGCCTCGACATCGCCCGCACCGCACTGCAGCCAGCCGGCACGCTGTCTGGCGGCCAGCAGCAGCGCGTCGCCATTGCCCGCGCCATGATGCAGCAGCCCAAGGTGCTGCTCGCCGATGAGCCGATCGCTTCGCTCGACCCGCTCAACGCCAAGGTGGTGATGGACTCGCTGCAGGACATCAACCTGCGCGAAGGCATCACCGTCGTCACCAATCTGCACACGCTGGACACCGCCCGCACCTATTGCAACCGCATCATCGGCATGGCTGCCGGCAAGATCGTCTTCGACGGTCCGCCGGAAGCGCTCAACCGCGAGGCCGTGCGCCTGGTCTATGGCGCCGACGGCAACGGCGTCGATATCTCCGAGGCCATCACCTCGACCAGCATCGCCTACAAGCAAAAGATCGCCGCATCCGCCAGCCCGCTCGAGCCCGCATTCCCCGGGTACTGATCCATGATCCCGAAAAGTGGATACCGGTTTTCGGAAAAGATCATGGACCAAAACTGAGCCGCACTGGATCGACCGCCCGCGTCAAGGGCACTTGCAAAAATCAAGAACGCTGCCGGCGCGGGGCCGGAACTTACAGGAGAGACATCAAATGTTCAGGAAGATGGTATTCGGCGCCGTTTCGGCTCTCGCCATGGCAACCAGCGCCGCGCATGCGGCCGACCTCAAGGAATTCCGCGTCGGCATCCTCGGCGGAGAGAACGAAACCGACCGCCTGCGCAACTATCAGTGCCTGGCCGATCACCTGAAGACCGAATTCGGCTTCGAAAAGGTCTCGCTGTTCCCCGCCGCCGACTATGACGGCGTCATCCAGGGCCTGCTCGGCGGCACGCTCGACTTCGCCGAACTCGGCGCTTCCGGCTACGCCAGCGTCTACATCAAGGACCCGAAGGCGGTCACCCCGGTCCTCACCACCCAGCAGACCGACGGCGCCACCGGCTATTATTCCATCGGCCTGGCGCTGAAGTCTTCGGGCATTACCGACATCAAGTCGGCCAAGGGCAAGAAGCTCGGCTACGCCGATCCGGACTCGACCTCGGGCTACCTGATCCCGCTGACCCAGATCCCGAAGGACACCGGCGCCTCGAACGACGCCTACTTCGCCTCGACCCAGTTCAATGGCGGCCATGAAAACAACATCCTCGCCGTTCGCGACGGCAAGGTCGACGTTGCGGTTGACGATTCCTCCGGCATCGGCGACTTCAAGAACGGCTACACCTCCGGCACCTTCCACAAAGTCACCGCCAAGGGCGCCGTCGACCCCAACGACTTCGTCGAAGTCTGGCGCTCGGGCCTGATCCCGAACGGCCCGCTGGTCGTGCGCACCGCGCTCGGCGACGACATGACCGCCAAGCTTGCCGCCTTCTTCACCGACCTGCCGAAGAAGGACAAGGCCTGTTTCGAAGGCGTCGAAGGCGGCGACTTCACCGGTTACGTCCCGGTCAAGCCTGACTTCTACAACGTCATCGTCGAAGCCCGTAAGGCAGCCATCGGCGGCTGACGGCAAAATCAGAAAGGGCGACGTGAAAAACGCCGCCTTTTTTGCATGTCCCGATCATGACCATCTCAGCAACAGCCCGCTCCAACGCGACCCTGCAGGTAGCCAACGCCTGGCAGCGCCAGATATCGTTGCGGCGGCTTTATACCATCCTCGGCATCGGCCTGCTGCTGGCGGCGACGCTGTCGAGCATGTGGTTCGCCGACGAGGCCAATGCCGGTCACTTCTGGGACCGGCTGCCGCATATATTCGACTTCCTCAGCTGGCTGATCCCGAAGGACTGGAACGACGTCTGGCGGGCGCTGTTCGACATCGCCTCGCCGCATGACACCGGCACCCAGGAGTTCAACTTCCCGCTCGGCCGCGTCTATGTCTGGGGCGGCTTCTACATCCCCGAATATTTCGAGCTGATGCTGACCACACTCAACGTGGCGCTGGTCTCGACTTTCATCGGTTTCATCTTCGCCGTGCCGTTTTCCTTCATCGCCGCGCGCAACCTGACGCCGCATCCGGCGCTGCGGCTCGTCGTCAAGCGCTTCATGGAATTGCTGCGCGCCTTTCCCGAAATCGTCATTGCCGGCCTGTTCGCCGCCATTGTCTCGACCGGGCCGATCGCAGCCATCATCGCCATCGGCCTGCATTCGATCGGCGCGCTGGGCAAGCTGTTCTATGAAATCAACGAGAACATCGACATGCGCGCCGAAGAGGGCCTGAGAGCGGTCGGCGGCAACTGGTTCGAGCGCGTGCGCTTCGCCGACCTGCCGCAGGTGCTGCCCAATTTCATGTCCTACTCATTGCTGCGCGTCGAGATCAACGTGCGGGCCTCGACCATTATCGGCGCCGTCGGCGGCGGCGGTATCGGCGAGGAACTGAAGCTCTCGATATCGCGCGGTTTCGGCGCCAAGACGGTGGCGTTGGTGCTGCTGTTGTTCACGACGATCTTCATCGTCGACCAGTTCTCCGCCTGGCTGCGCCGCAAGCTGGTCGGCGAGCAAGCTTTTCTGATGAGCGCTTAAATGACCGCTTTGACCACTGATCAGGTCCAGTCGATCGAGGAACGCTATCCGCAAATCTTTCGGCGGCCGGCCTACAAGCGATTCGCGCCGCTGTTCCTGTTCGGCGGCATCCTGCTCTACCTCGTTTACGCCTTGTGGTTTTTCAACCTGCCGCAGGTGATGCGCGACTCGCATTGGGAGCGCCTGCCGCTCTTCCTGACGCAATGGATCAGCTACGATCTGCAGCCTGAATTCCGCCTCGACCAGCCTGAAATCACGCCGAAATACCCGCGGTTTTCAGCACTCGGCGAGAACCCAGATCCCGACTGGGTTGTCAAGAACGCGGATGGCACCTTCACCGTCCTGATCGATGGCGCGGCCAGGTCCGTCATCTTCGACAAGACCAAAGCGACGATCGTCGCCAATGGCGAGATGGTGCCGGTGGCGCTGACCAGCGGTAAGCCGGTAATTACAGGTCCGGTGCCTGGCTGGATCACCGCGCATGACGACGAGATCGTCGCCAGGATGGGCTTTGTCGGCGAAGTGCGCGTCACCGTCGATCGAGTCAAGGTCCGCAAGCGCTTCCTCGGCTGGGCAAATTTCGTCTTCGACACGCGCTCGCCCTTCTTCGGCAAATCGGCCAGTGAAGTGATCTCGCTGATCTGGTCCGGACCGGAACTTAAGCCTGGCACCTCGAACCTCGCGCTCGCCGGCGACAACATCTGGAACAATGCGCAGTGGCAGCATGGCGACGTCTGGACGAAACTGCTGCAGACCATCGTCATGGCCTTTCTCGGCACGTTGCTCGGCGGCCTCGTCGCCTTCCCGCTCGCCTTCTTCGCCGCCCGCAACATCACGCCGAGCGGATTGTTCGGCCAGGTGCTCAAGCGCTTCTTCGATTTCATGCGATCGGTCGACATGCTGATCTGGGCGCTGTTCTTCACCCGCGCCTTCGGCCCGGGACCGCTCGCCGGCAGCGCCGCGATCTTCTTCACCGAAATAGGCACGCTCGGCAAAATCTATTCGGAAAGCCTGGAAAACATCGACGACAAACCGCGCGAGGGCATCAAGTCGACCGGCGCCAACGGCCTGCTGGTGCAGCGCTATGGGGTCATGCCGGAAGTGATCCCGGTCTTCATCAGCCAGACGCTCTACCAGTGGGAATCCAACACAAGAGGCGCCACCATCATCGGCGCCGTCGGCGCTGGCGGCATCGGCCTGAAACTCTGGGAAGCCATGCGCACCAATTCCAACTGGGCCAACGTCTTCTACATGGTGCTGCTGATCCTGCTCGTCGTGTTTGTGTTCGACAACATCTCGAATTTCCTGAGGCGCCGGCTCAGCCGGACCATCCATGATTACAACAGGATGCAGGCCGAGGAGGGGTGACGTGCGAGGGACAGCACCCCCCTCTGTCCTGCCGGACAGAGGGGGGTGTGAAGGAACGCAGCACTCCTTGGGCGGCGCGGCTAAGCCGCCCGCTTCCACCCATCCCTGATATGCCTGTATCCCTCGCGATAAACTGCCTCCGGCGTCTCGGAAAAATCCCGCCACACCTTGGTCGCCGCCGCCAGATCCTTCAGCGATCTGCCAAACGCCTCGATCGTCAGCCAGTCGTCATAGCCGCTCTTGCGGATGGCCGCGAAAGTCTCTTTCCACGGAATGTTCCCGCGCCCCGGCACGCCGCGATCGTTCTCCGAAATGTGGATGTGCACGACATTCCGCCGGTGCTTCATGTAGGCGCCGATCGGGTCGGCTTCCTCGATATTGGCGTGGAAGGTGTCGTACATCGCCTTGATGTGCGGCCGGTCGATGGCATCGACGTGCTCGGACAGATCGGCCATCGTGTTCAGCAGATAGCACTCGAAACGGTTGAGCGCCTCCAACCCGATGGTAACGTTCCGCTTGCCGGCATGATCGCCAATGGCGCGCTGCGAGGCGATCGAGCGCTTCTTCTCGGCAGCGGTCGGCCCGCTGCCGGAGAAGGCGCCGAGCGTCGAATGCAGCGGCCCGCTCAGCGTACTCGCGCCGAGCGCCTGGGCGCAATCGATCGCCCATTTCATGTAGCCGATGCCGGCCTTGCGGGTCGCGGCATCCGGCGAAATCAGATTCATCGCCGGGTCGCCCATCGCCGTAACAGCCGTGCGCTCCAACCCGATGCGGTCGAGCAGATCGCCAAGCTTCTTGTAGTCCTCTGGCGTGCCTGAGAAGATCGGTATCTCGACGCCGTCGAAGCCGGTCGCCTTGATGTCGCGCAGCAACGGCTCGTGTTTCTTAGACACGGAAGTCGTCCACAAAAACATGCACATGCCGATTTTCATCGACAGCCCCTCCCCGTTTGACGGCGCGCGCTGGTTTCTTTCGCACCTCGCACCATGCGCCCTCATTCGGCCGCTTCGCGGCCACCTTCTCCCCGAAGGGAGAAGAGACTTGGCGCCGGCGCTCCCTAAAGTTTCGTCCACGCCCCGTTCTTCTTCGATGACTTAACGCAGGCCTCGATGAACGCCATACCTTCGACGCCGTCCTGGATGGTCGGGAACACCACGTCCTTGCCCGGCTTGCCGCCCTTCTTGCGTGCCGCGCGGATCGCCCGCGCCGCTTCCTGGTAGATGTTGGCGAAGCCTTCGAGATAGCCTTCCGGATGGCCAGACGGAACGCGGCTGACGCGTCCCGCAACTGGCAGCGCGCCGGCGCCGTTGCGGGTGAGCAGCTGCTTGGGCTGGCCGAAGGGCGTGTACCAGAGATAGTTCGGATCGGCCTGCACCCATTCCAGCCCGCCTTTCGAGCCATAGATGCGCAGCTTCAGCCCGTTCTCGTGGCCGGGCGCCACCTGGCTTGCCCAGATCATGCCCTTGGCCGGATGCACCTTGCCTACCGGCTTGAAGCGCAGCATGACATTGACATTGTCGTCGAGCAGCCGCCCCGGCACGAAAGCGTCGAGATCGGCCGACAGGGAATCGAGTTCCAGACCCGAGACGAACCGCGCCAGATTGTAGGCATGGGTGCCGATGTCGCCGAGCGCGCCGCCCGCGCCCGCCTGCTTGGGGTCGGAGCGCCACGCCGCCTGCTTCTGGCCGGTGGCGGCAAGATCTTCGGTCAGCCAGTCCTGCGGGTACTCGGACTGCACGATGCGGATGTCGCCAAGCTGGCCCTTGGCCACCATCTCGCGCGCCTGCCGGATCATCGGATAGGCAGTGTAATTGTGCGTCAGCACGAACACCTTGCCGGTCTTTTCAACCACGGCCGCGAGCTTCTTGGCCTCGGCCAAAGTCGTCGCCAGCGGCTTGTCGCAGATGACGTGGATGCCGGCCTCGAGAAACGCTTTGGCCGCCGGCACGTGCACATTGTTGGGGGTGACGATCGCCACCGCTTCGATGCCGTCCGGGCGCGTGGCCTCGGCCTTGGCCATCTCGGCATAGGAGGCGTAGCTGCGCGCCGGGTCGAGACCGAGTTCGGCGGCGGAAGCCTTGGCGCGCTCGGGATTGGCCGAGAGGGCGCCGGCCACCAGCACGAAGTCATTGTCCATGCGCGCCGCGATCCGGTGCACCGCGCCGATGAAGGCGCCTTGGCCGCCGCCAACCATGCCATAGCGGATCGGGCCGCCTCCCGCTTCCGACTTCGATGCGCCGACCATGTCTTTCTCCTGCTTGTCTCAAATACCCATCATGGCGCGCAGCATCTTCTTGTCGGTGGTGCCGCCGGCGAAATCATCAAAGGCCTTTTCCGTCACCCGGATAATGTGGTGCTGGATGAAGGGCGCGCCTTCGGCCGCGCCGTCCTCCGGATGCTTGAGGCAACACTCCCACTCCAGCACCGCCCAGGAATCGTAGCCATACTGGGTAAGCTTGGAGAAGATGCCGCCGAAATCGACCTGCCCGTCGCCAAGCGAGCGGAATCGCCCCGCGCGATTGGTCCAGCTCTGATAGCCGGAATAGACGCCTTGCCGCCCCGTCGGATTGAACTCGGCATCCTTGGCATGGAAGGCCTTGATCCGCTCGTGATAGATGTCGATGAATTCGAGATAGTCGAGCTGCTGCAAAAGGAAATGCGATGGGTCGTAGTTGATGTTGCAGCGCTTGTGGCCGCCAACCGCATCGAGGAACATTTCGAAGGTGGCGCCGTCGAAGATGTCCTCGCCGGGATGGATCTCATAGCCGACGTCGACGCCGTTCTCGTCATAGACGTCGAGGATCGGCTTCCAGCGCTTGCCGAGTTCGGCAAAGGCCTCCTCGATCAGCCCGGCCGGCCGCTGTGGCCAGGGATAGAGATACGGGAAGGCCAGAGCGCCGGAAAACGTCACCGAGGTTTTCAGGCCAAGATTCTTCGAGGCCTTGGCGCCGAACTCCATCTGTTCGACCGCCCATTTCTGCCTGGCCTTGGGGTTGTTGTGCACCGCAGGCGGTGCAAAGCCGTCGAACTGGGCATCATAGGCCGGGTGCACCGCCACCAGCTGCCCTTGAAGATGCGTCGACAGTTCGGTGATCTCGACGCCGGCATCCGCGCAGATGCCTTTCACCTCGTCGCAATAGATCTTGGAAGATGCCGCCTTCTTGAGGTCGAACAGGCGTGCATCCCAGGTCGGGATCTGCACGCCCTTGTAACCGAGACCGGCCGCCCATTTGGTGATCGAGGCCAGCGAATTGAACGGCGCGGTATCCCCCGCGAACTGCGCCAGAAACAGCCCCGGACCCTTCATTGTCGACGGCATCGGCATCCTCCCAATTCATTTTTCCAAGGACCAAGCATAGCGCCTGATGAAAGCAGGGCCAGCCTCTTTGGTCTCTTGCGATGTGCATTCTCGTATCGGCATTCTGGTATTACCAAATACCGAAAATGGGTCAAGCCATTTGACTCACGCGCAAAGCTGCCAGGGCATTCCATTTTTGGCGATATATACCAGCATAATCAATACGGTACACAGATGCCGATATCGCATGGCGGCGGTTCTTGCCGCGCGACAAAAATTGCTGTAGACCTCCATTAGGGCCCAATTGGTCGAACCAGTTGCGCAAAAACGCTGGAGCGCCTTGGGGAGGAAACACGCAACGCGCCTTGTGGGGCGCATCGCAGGCGAACTGGCACAGACGAATTCTGGGAAGGATAGACCATGCATCTTTCGACGCACAACTGGATGCGCGCGGAACCGTTGGAGGTGACGCTGAAGCGCATCAAGAAATTCGGCTACGAGTCGATCGAGATTTCCGGCGAGCCCGAGCAATACAAGACCAAGGAGACCCGCGCGCTGCTGAAAGAATACGGCATCCGCTGCTGGGGGTCAGTGACGCTGATGCTGGGCGAACGCAACCTTGCCGCCAGGGACCAGGGCCAGCGCGAACGCTCGGTGCAGTACGTCAAGGACGTGCTGACCATGGTCAGCGAACTTGATGGCGAGATCATAACGCTGGTGCCCGCGACCGTCGGCAAAGTGGTACCGGACGGCACCGAGGAAGAGGAATGGAAGTGGGTGGTCGACGCCACCCGCGAATGCTTCACCCATGCCAAGAAGGTCGGCGTCAAGATCGCGGTCGAGCCGCTCAACCGCTTCGAGACCTATCTGTTCAACCGCGGCGCGCAGGCGTTGGCCCTGGCCGATGCGGTCAGCCCCGAATGCGGCGTCTGCCTCGACGCCTATCACATCCATATGGAAGAATTTAACGTCCATGACGCGATCCGTCAGGTCGGCAAACGGCTGTTCGACTTCCACGTCGCCGACAACAACCGCTTTGCCGCCGGCCTTGGCCAGATCGATTGGCCACGGATCGTGCAGACGCTGAAGGAAGTCGGCTATGACGGCGCGCTGACGAACGAATTCGTCGCGCCCGTCGACCGCACACCCGCCGCGCCCTATCCCGACATGGTCGAGCGCAATCCGGTCGACATTTCTCCCGAACAGCTGAAGTTCATCCAGGATCACGGCTCCAGCGTGCTGACGGAGAAATTCTACACCGACCAGATGCGCATCACGGCCGAAACGCTGCTGCCGCTGATCAAGTAGCCGATCGGGATGCGCATCAAAACGGTCCAGGCGTGGTGGGTCCGCGTGCCGATTGAGGCCGCGAAGCAGCATCGCAGCGACTTTGGCCAGGTGACGACGTTCGACGCCGCCATCCTGCGCATTGAGACTGACGACGGGCTGATCGGCTGGGGCGAGGGCAAGAACGCCGCCGGCAGCGCCGGCAGCTATGGTGCGCTGGTCTACATGCTGAATCACGAGGTCGGGCCGCAGCTGATCGGCCGCGACCCCGCCGACATCGGCATGATCTGGGAGATGCTCTACAACGGCGTGCGCCATGACAGTGCCGCGCGCGCTGGCCATGCCATGCCGCAGCTGGCGCGGCGCGGCATGAGCATTGCGGCAATCAGCGCCGTCGATATCGCGCTCTGGGATATTCTGGGCAAGTCGTTGGGACAGCCGGTGTGGCGGCTCATCGGCGGCCGCAAGCTCGACCGCATGCCGGCCTACGCCTCCGGCGGCTGGGCTGCCGCCGACGCTATCGGCGAGCAGCTCAAATCCTACATCGCCAAAGGCGGCTTCAAGGCGCTGAAGATGCGCGTCGGCGCCATGGACGGCGCCCCGCACATTTCCGCCGCCCGCGTCCGCGCCGCACGGCAGGCGCTCGGTCCTGACGTCGAGTTGATGGTCGACGCGCACGGCACCTATACGGTGGCCGAGGCCAAGCGCTTCATCAGCCTGGCCAGCGATCTCGACCTCGCCTGGTTCGAGGAGCCTGTTATCGCCGACGACAAGGCTGGTATGGCCGAGGTGCGCGCCTCGGGTTCGATCCCGATCGCCACCGGCGAAAGCGAAGCGACGCGCTACGCCTTCCGCGATCTCGCGGTGCTGAAATCCGCCGATATCTTCCAGCCGGATCCGGCCTTTTGCGGCGGTATCAGCGAGGCGATGAAGATCGGCACCATCGCCAGTGCCTTCAATCTGCGCTTTGCCCCGCATCTGTGGGCCGGCGCCCCATGCTTCTTCGCCGGCCTGCATGTTTGTGCGGCCTCGCCTGCCAGTTTTACCGTCGAATATTCGCTCGGCGCCAACCCGATGATCCACGATCTTATCGAAGAGACTGTCGAAGCAAGGGACGGTATGATAGCGATCCCTGAAAAGCCGGGTCTGGGATTCACCATTTCGGAGCGGTTCCTGGAGGCGCACGCGCAACGCGGTTGACGATGAAAGAAAAGAACCTTCTCGCCGAGCTCGCCGCCTATCTCTTCGCCCATTCGGACAAGGAGACCGGCCGCACGCCTTCGGAGCGCGAACTGGCGGAGCATTTCGTCGTCAGCCGCGGTCAGATCCGCGAGGCGCTGGCCATTCTGGAGGCCATGCGCATCGTCGAGCGCCGCGCCAAATCCGGCATTTATGTCGACACCAGGCAGGCCAGTGTAGAAGCCTTGGCTCTTTTTGCCCGCGCGGGCCTGCCGCTCGATCCGGTGCAGATCTACGAGACCGTCGAACTGCGCAAGATCCACGAGATCAAGGCCGCCGAACTTGCCTGTTCGCGTGCCACCGAAGAGAATTTCGAACGCCTGCGGGAGATCCTGAAAGCCTCGGAGGAGTGCATCGCCGCCGGCGAAGGCCTCGCCAAGGAAGACCGCGAATTCCACCTCGAAATCGTGCGGGCGACCAAGAACGGCGTCTTCCACAATATCTGCAGTGTCTATTACCTGATGGGCGAGCAGCGGCTGCCGATCTACTTCAACGATCCCGAGCGCTCAGTGCGCTCGCATGCCGAGCATATCCAGATCTACGAGGCGCTGCTGCGTCGCGACGGCAATCTCGCCCAGGCGCTGATGAGCGCCCACCTGCAAGGCGCGGAAAGCTACTGGAAGGGGATCATCGAGGGCCGGGAGGCGCAAGCGCAAAGCCTGGCACTTGAGAAGGTCTAGTGCAATTCCAGGAAAGGTGTGAAACGGTTTTTCTGGGAAAAGCGCGCGGCGCTTTCCTTTGAGAATTGCGACTAGCGAGAGCCCCATGCCCAGAATCCTGTCGACGCACACGCTGCACCCGCGTGCCTCCGCCATGCTGGCGGGCGCCGGCGAACTCGTCGTCGCCTCAGCGCTCGATGCGGCAACGCTGACGGCCGAGGCGAAGCATGCCGACGTCATCATCGTTCGCGCACCGCTGCCGCCGTCGCTGTTCGAAAACGCCACGAAACTCAGAGCAGCGGTCCGCCACGGTGCCGGGCTCGACATGGTGCCGATGGAGGCCGCGGCCGCGGCCGGCGTGCTGGTCGCCAACGTGCCGGCGGTCAATGCGCGTTCGGTCGCCGAATATGTGATGTTCGCGGCCCTTGCCCTGCTTCGGCGCTTCCGTTCGGTAGACCGCGACTTGCGCGCCAAGGGCTGGAATGCCGGCCGCGACCACGCCAGCCATGCCAGCGAGCTTGCCGGCAAGACCATCGGCATCATCGGCTTCGGCGCCATCGGTCAGGCGGTCGCCCATATCGCCGCGCACGGCTTCGGCCTCGACGTCGTGGCGACGACCCGCAGCATGCAGCCGGCACCCGACAGGATCGGCTTCCTGTCGATCGATGCGCTGATCGAACAGAGCGACATCATCGTGCTCTGCTGCCCGCTGACGCCGGAAACGCGCGGCCTGATCAGCCGCGAACGCATTGCCCGCATGAAGCCGGACGCGCTTTTGATCAACATTTCGCGCGGACCGGTGATCGACGACGAGGCGCTGATCGAGGCCTTGCGCCAAGACCGGATCGGCGGCGCCGCACTCGACGTCTTTGCCACGCAGCCGCTGCCGGCAAACCATCCCTATTTCGGTTTCGACAATGTTATCGTCACCCCGCATATGGCGGGGATTACCGAGCAATCGATGATGCGCATGGGCGTGGGCGCGGCCGGCGAGACCTTGCTGGTGCTGGCCAACCGGCTGCCTGTCAATCTGCGCAATCCCGATGTGGTCGAGCATTACCGCAGACGGTTCCCGGCGGACGCGTGAACCATGTCCGGTTTTCGCTTCGCATCTCTGGTTCTCGCAGTGTCGTCGATCGTGGCCTTACCTTCGCTCGCGGCGGCACAAAGCAGCGATTATGTCTATTGCAGCAATGGGATCGTCTGCATGATGGCGCCCTGCCCGTCAGGCAATGCGCTGGATCTGACCACCGGCAATGTCGTTAAAGGCGTGGAGCTCAACACTACGGAATTGCCGCCGCTGGACAGATCGGCACCTGACCTCTCCGACAAGCTTTATGCTGGAAAACTCGTCGTCCGAGGATCGATCCAGCATCGCGGCCAGCCGAACGATCCGCCGATGCTGGTCGTTACCAAAATCGAACGCTCCTCCAAGAAAAGCGAGCGCAAGCGCTGCGCGGCACGTTGACTGCCGACCTACGGCTCGCTGCCTATCGGAGCAGCCGCTCGACTTCAGCCGCGATGCGCAGCAGATGGTGGTCGTGGCCATTGCGCGCCACCAGCATCAGTCCGGCCGGCAGCGTCATGCCGGGCATCGGCAGCGAGATCGCGCAGAGGTCGAACTGGTTGGCGACCTGGGTATTGCGCAGCAGCAGACCTTCGGTGCGTTCACGCAGAGCCGTATCCTCGGCCATCGAAACGATAGTCGGCGCTGTCACCGGCGTGGTCGGCAGAGCTAGCACATCGACCGAACCCAACCGCTCGTCCATGGCTATGCACAGTGCAGCGCGACGACGCATTGCCCTGATATAAACCGGCGTCGGTATGGCCGCCGCCCGCGACAGCGGCCCGCTGACATGGGGATCGACCGGCACCGATGCGCCCGTCGCCAGCCAGTCGGCATGGATTTCAGAACCTTCCATGGCCGCGATCGAGCCGCGTTTGGTGGCCAGGCGCAGATCGGCAATGAGGTCGTCGATCGAAATGTCCGTGAGCCACGCGCCTGCCTGCTCGATCCCGGCAAGGCTGCGATCGAACGCGGCGGCAATCTCCGTTTCCGTGTCTTCGAAAAGCAGGCCGCGCGGAATGCCGACACGAAGCCCGGCAAGCGCTAACGGCAGGTGCAGTTGCGGCATCTGCTCGCCCGTCATCGCGGCGTCAGCCAGGGCACACGCAGCAACACTCAGCGCCAGCGGCCCGATCGAATCCAGCGTCGCGGAAAGGGGATAGGCACCAGTCAGCGGCACGCGCCGCGCCGTCGGCTTGAAACCGACGACGCCGTTCAGCGATGCCGGGATGCGCACCGAACCGCCGGTGTCGGAGCCGATGGAAATGTCGCTCGTCCCCTCGCCAACGGACACGGCGGCGCCCGACGACGAACCGCCTGGAATGCGGCTGGTGTCGGCGGCATTGCCCGGTGTGCCGTAGTGCATGTTGTCGCCGATAGCGGTGAAGGCGAATTCGGTCATGTTGGTCTTGCCGATGATGACGGCGCCGGCCTGGCGCAGACGGCTGACGACCGCAGCGTCGTGCCGACGGGGCGCGGTGTCCCTCAGCATCAGCGACCCGGCCGTGGTCGGCTCGCCGGCGACATCGAACAGATCCTTGATCGACACGATGGTGCCGTCGAGCGGCCCGAGCGATACGCCGGCCTTCTTGCGCGCATCGGTGGCCTCGGCCGCTGCGCGCGCCGCCTCGGCATAGAGTTTGGTGAACACCTTCTCGCCTGCCGCGCAACTGGCAAGACGTGACAGGATGATCTCGAGACGATCGCGGATTGATTGCATGTCGATGTCGGATTCCGTCAAGGTGGAGCGTCTTTAAGGCATATGGGCCGCTAGGTCAGCGGAAGGAATAGCCCGGACAGCGTGCCTTTGCACCTGCCAGCGATAGGAAGGGACTGATGCTGTACAAAGGCAGCTGCCACTGCGGCAAGGTTGCGTTCGAATTCAAGGCGCAGCTGACCGGCGCCGTGCGGTGCAATTGTTCGATCTGCTCGCGCAAGGGCGCGCTGTTGGCCGCCATCCCGCATGACAGCCTGACGGTGCTGGCGTGGGGCGACGATCTCGGCACCTACACATTCGGCAATCATGCAATGGCGCATCGCTTCTGCCGCACCTGCGGCATCCATCCCTTTGCCGAGGATGTCAGTCAGGGCAGCGAACGCAGCGCCTACATCAACCTCAACTGCGTCGCCGATTTCGATCCCACCGGCCTGCCGGTCTTCGACTTCGACGGCCGCGCGGTCTGACCCTACGGTGGCCTCTCACCACAAAAGCAACGCCCCGAAAACCTTGATAGTTCTCGGGCCCGCTGCTTCAGCCAAGGATGGCTATCGGCTATTCGACGCGCTTAGGGCCGCGCGCGAACACAACGATCGCCGCCAGCAAGGTCGCAGCGCCACAATAGGCGAAGGCGCTGGCCACACCGGCATTGTCGACCACCAGGCCGCCGAAGACAGCGCGTTTCTGGCGCTCGCCGTTTCTTGCGTCTTTCCCGCTCGCGCCTTTGCCCTCGAGGACAGCTATCTCCCGGCCGACAAGATCCCCTATGTCGCCGAAGTGCCAGACCAGCCGCATCGCCTTGGCCCGTTGTGGGGTGACCGGGCCAAAGGCCCGGCGGGCACCTTGCTGAAAGTTCCCGGCAACTGGCGCGCGCCGGTTCATGCGCACACCGCCGACTATCGCGCGGTGGTCATCAAGGGACTGTGGGCGCATTGGCAAATGGACGGCGGCGAAGCGACGAAGGTCGAATTGCCGCCGGGATCCTACTGGACCCAGAAGGCCAACGAGATGCACGACGACGCCTGCCTCTCAGAGACGGAGTGCGTGATCCTGCTGATCAACGATACGCCTTACGAGACCTACTTCCAGAAATAGTCAGGCGGCGCCGTCGTTCGACCGCAACTAGCTGGCGTGCCGCAAGCTCACGCCGCTGCCCTTGTCGAACAGCACCACCTTGTCCTGATTCCAGGCAAAGCGCACCGGCTGCTCGATCTGGACATCGGTTCTGGCCGGCACCGTGGCGCGCAGCGTCGTGTCGCCGACCCGCAGAGTCAGGATCTTTTCCACGCCATGGTTCTCGACATCGTGGACGCGTGCCTCGACCGGCGCACCGCTTTCAAGATACACATCCTCAGGTCGAATACCGAAGACGAGCGGGCGACCGTCGGTCGCACCGCCCGCCTTGGCACCCCCAGAGAAAGGCAGTTCGAAATTTAGCGGCGCCATCACCGCGCGGCCGTTGACCAGCTTGCCATCGATCAGGTTCATCGGCGGCGAGCCGACGAAGCTGGCCACATAGGTATCGCGCGGATTGTTATAGATCTCGTGCGGCGTGCCGGTCTGGATGATGCGGCCATGGTTGAGCACGCCCACCTTGTCGCCCATCGACATCGCCTTGATCTGGTCGTGGGTGACGAACAGGAAGGTGGCGCCAAGCTGGATCTGCAGGTTCTTCAGTTCCGTGCGCAGCGCCTCGCGCAGTTTGGCGTCGAGCGCCGACAGCGGTTCGTCCATCAGGAACACGCGCGGCTTGCGCACGATGGCGCGGCCGATCGAAACGCGCTGCATCTCGCCGCCGGACAGACGATCGGTCTTGCGGTCGAGCAGATGTTCGATCCTGAGTGTTTTGGCGGCGCGGTCGACACGATCCTTGATCTCGGCGTCGGGTCCTCCGGTCAAGCCGGAGGATGACAGCGTGAGAGTTGAGAGGGCGACGCACACCGACCGTCGCGGACGGGCGCGAGCGCGACCTGCCGGATAGCGTCAGCTGCTGATCATCGCGCTGTCTTGTTGAGAGCGGTGACGATCAGCGCGAGAATCACCGCCGCGGCGGCGATTTCCCACACGAAAGCCTGCTTGTAGAAAGGCGGCGTGGCGAGCTGCGCCTTGCCGGCGAGAGTGTTGGGGTCCGGTGGATTGAGGAAGAAGACGCCGTAGAGATGCGCCGCCGTGATCGATACCAGCAGCGCAATGCAGAAGACCAGCGCCACGACCAGCGCTACGGTCACCACACTGCGCACCTTGACGCCCGGCTGGGCCAACGGCAGCAGGTTGTTGATGAGCCCGGCAAGCACCACGAGACCGCTGCCGACCGCGTACAGGCCGATGGAAAAGGGTTGAAAGATCAGCACCAGCGCCAAGACGCCGAGGCCAATGATGAAGAGCTCGAGGCGGAACGCGCCGGCGCGGCTCATGCCGGAAGAACTGTCGCTCATGACCGCACCGCCTTTCCGGCGCCATCGAAGACATGGGTTTGCCTGGGATCGGGGCGTAGATTCAGCGCCTCGCCGACCTTGACCCACTGGCTTCTCGTCACCACGACGCGGATGTCGGCGCCTGCCGCCGTGCGGGCATGAATAAGGGTTTCGGCGCCCATGGGCTCGATGAGCTCGGCTCTGGCGGAGATGGTGCCACGGTCCCCCGTATCGGTCACGGTGAAAGCACGGGGGCGGACACCGATCGTCACCTTGCCGGGCTGCAGGCGCGCGACCGCCGCGTCCGTGCGGATCGCCAGACTAATGCCGGCAACGGTCATGTCCGCCGTGCCATCGGCGAAGGCCTTGAGGTCGGCCTCGAGAAGATTCATCTGCGGCGTGCCGATGAAGCTCGCCACGAAAGCATTGGCGGGCTTGGCAAATACCTCGTGCGGTGAGCCGACTTGCTCGATCAGGCCGTCCTTCATGATGGCGATGCGGTTGGCCATGGTGAGCGCTTCGAGCTGGTCATGGGTCACGATCACGGTCGCTTTGGAGAGGCCCTGCAGCACTTCCTTGATCTGGCCACGCATGGTTTGGCGCAGTTCGACATCGAGACGCGACAAGGGCTCGTCGAAGAGGAAGCAATTGGGGTCGCGGACGATGGCGCGGGCCATGGCGGCGCGCTGCTTTTCGCCCTCGGATATCTGGTTCGGCAGCCGGTCGAGAACGTGCTCCAAGTGAAGGATCGCGGCGACGCGGTTGACGCGGGCAGTCCGCTCAGCCCCGGAAATGCCGTCATGATAGAGCGGGAAGGCGATGTTCTCGGCGATCGATGCCGACGGGTAGAGCGCGTAGAACTGGAACACCATGGCGATGTCGCGCTTTTCGGGCGGCAGTTTGTTCATCACCTTGCCGGCGACGACGACCTCGCCGTCAGTGACGCTTTCCAGCCCGGCGATGACGCGTAAGGTCGTCGTCTTGCCACAGCCGGACGGGCCGAGAAGGCAGACGACCTCACCGGCGGCCACCGACAGGTCAACGTCCTTGACCGCGGTGAAGGAGCCGAAGCGCTTGGTGACTTTGCGGAGTTCGATGGTTGACATCTCAGCGCTTCACCGTGCCGAAGGTAACACCGCGCAACAGATGGTTTTGCAAGAAGAAGGTGACCAGGAAGACTGGGACGAGGAACAGGGTTTCGATGGCGGCAAGCAAAGTCCAGTCGGTGCCGCGTCCACCCGACGACACGGCCTGGTTCATGGCGACCGGGACCGTCCTCGTGTCAGGCCCCGAGAGCAAGAGGGCGAAGAGGAACTCGTTCCAGGTGAGGATCAGGCCGAACACGAACGTGGCGGCGAGCCCGGCAATGACCTGGGGCAGGCAAATCTTGAAGAACACCCGCATTCCGGACGATCCGTCGAGGCGGGCGGCATCCTCGACGTCTGGCGACAATTCATCGAAGAAGCTCTTCATCATCCAGATGGTGAAGGCCAAGTTGAAGGCGGTGTAGAGCATGATGATGCCGAGATACGAGCCCGACAGGCCCACTACGCGGAACATCAGGATCACCGGAATGATCACCACAATCGCCGGCAGCATGCGCGTGGTCAGGATGATGAACAGGTAGGTGTCATTGCCTTTCAGCGGATAGCGCGAGAAGCCGAAGGCCGCCAGGGTGCCGATGACCAGCGCCAGCAGCACCGAAGCCGAGGCGATGAAGATCGAGTTGAAGAAATAACGGTCGAATCCTGTCGCTTCCGGGGCACCGCCCGACGTCATCGAGCGAGAAAAGACGGACCCAAAATTTTCGAGCGTGGGCTTGAACACAAAATGATCCGGAATCAAGCCGAACAGCGACGTGGGCGACAGCGTCGGAGGCACCAGAAGCGCGTCGCCCTGCGGTTTGAAGGCGGTGAATATGATGAACAGCACCGGCAGAAAATAGATAAAGGCGACGACGGCCACGGCGAGCGTCCGCCCCCAGCCGGCCTCGTCTACTCCGCTGGCCCTGCGGAAGCCGAGCTTTCCCAATATCGATTCGGTCACGGGTTAGGCTCCCTGCGTACGGCGGTTTGCGAGGTACAGGTAGAGGTTGGTGAGAACGATCACCATGAACAGCATCAGATAGGAGATCGACGCGCCCTCACTCGTCTTGTTCTGCTCGTTGGCGATGCGGATCAAGTGATAGGAGATCGTCAGCGTGTCGTTGCCGCCCTTGGTGAGGAGGATGACGAGATCCGCCAGCTTGAATGCCTCGATGGTGCGGAAGAGAAGGGCCAACATCAGAAGGCCGCGGATGTAGGGGAAGGTGATCATCCAGAATTGCCGCCAGCTGGAAATACGGTCGATGGCAGCGGCCTCGTAAAGGTATTTCGGCACCGAGACGAGGCCCGCCAGCACAAGGAGCATGACGAAGGGCGACCACATCCATGCGTCGGCGAAAACGATTCCCGCCACGGCACCGACTTTGTTGCTCATCAGGATGAACTGGTTGCCGGAGATGGAATTGATGACGTAGCTGAGAATCCCGAATGTCGGGTCATAGTAGTAGGTGAAGAACACGCCAGAGGCGACAACCGAAAGCATCATCGGTGTCAGCACCAGGATCAACAAATACTTGCGCAGCGGAAATTGCTTGGCGAACAGGATGGCCAGCAGAAAGCCGACGATCATCTGCGCGGAGACGGTGAACACGACGAACATGGCGGTGTTGATCAGCGCGCCCCAAGTCGCGTGAGCAGCGAGATCGTTGGTAAGGATCCGGATGTAGTTCCCGAGTCCGACGAAGCGGATCGTCTGCTGGTTTGCCTGGTAGGCGAAGAACGAAAGGCCCAGCGACCACAGCAGGGGGAAGATATTCATCACAAACAGAACGGCGATTGCCGGAGCGACCAGCAAGGCGCCGAAGTAGTGGCGGCGATACGCGTTGACGGTAAATGCGGCCGCGACCAACGCCACCGCGGCGCCCACCACCCAGAAGGAGACAGCCGCAGGCAAGCCCGCCATTGATATGGCCGACACGACGACAGCGACAGCGATGGCGAGTTTCCAGTTGTGGGCAACAACCGCGGTAAGGCGTGGTGTCAGCAGCGTGCTTGAAACAGCGGTCATGGGAGTCCGAAATATGGAGCGCCTGAAGTGGCAATGACGGGGAGCGGCTTTTGCCCGCTCCCCGCAGCTATGTCGGAAGGTTACTGGATAAGACCATCGTTCTTCAGGAGGTCCTCCTGGAACTTGGCGATGTTATCCAAGGTGGTCTTGGCGTCCTGCTTGCCAGTGATGGCTAGGTCGTACTGGTCCTGCTGCTGGGTGAGCAGTTCGAAGAACTGCGGCACGTGCCACATGTCCTTCTGCCAGTCGAGCGAGTTCGCCCAGGCGCGGTCCCACGGACGATAGGTCACATACTTCGGATCGCTGTAGACCGACTTGATCGCGGACTGGCCGCCGCCGGCGGCGAACTGGTGCTGGATATCAGGCGAGAGCCACCACTTCACGAAGCCAACCGCTTCCTTGATTTGCTCAGGCGTCGTCCAGGTGGTGAGAACGAAAGGCTGTCCGCCGATCTGTGACGTACGATTCACCTTGCCGTCGGCACCGCGCAGGCCTGGCGCCAATCCGAACACCAGCTTGTCGGCAACCTTCGACGTCTTGGGATCGAGCGAGGCTTCGGCGAGACCGATCCAGTCGATGTTCATGGCCACCTTGCCTTCACGGAACAACTGGTCCGAGACGAAGATGTCCATGGTGCCGGTCTTGACCACCGGCGGCATGAACTTCAGCAATTTGAGGAAATGCTCCATGCCCTCGATGGACTTCGGGGAGTTTACGACGCCTTCGGCATGTCCGGTCGGGGCCTTGGTTTCATCCCAGATGCCGCCGCCATGCTCCCAGACGAACGTGTGGACCGAGCTCGTCGAGAAGTCGTAGCCTTTGCCTGCCTGATAGGCGATGCCATAGAAATCGTCATCCAGCACCTGGCCGGCGAGCTTGTCGCCCTTCTTGCGCTGGAAGAATTCGCCAACATGCTCGAACGTGTTCCAGTCCATGGCGTCGATTTCTTCGCCGGTGCAGGGCAGCTTCTCATTGTACTTCGCCTTGTAGGCGGCCTGCTCGTCGTTGTTGCAGAGCACGTCCTTGCGGCCGTAGGTGACCAGCACGTCCGGGAACTGCGGGAAGCCGTAGTAGTTCGGCGTGCTGTTGGGATAGGTCGAGTAGGCGTTGAGCACGGCGGGATGCATCGACTCCATCGTCGCCTTGAGTTCCGGGTCGGCATCGATGAGATCGTTGATCTTGCGGAAGTAGCCGCCTTCGACGAAGGCGCCCAGCCACTGCGAGTCCGACACGATGAAGTTGTACTTCTTTTCGCCCGAGGTCAACGAGGCGTTGACGCGGGTGTAGAAATCCGGCCACGGAATGAAGTCCACATCGAGCTTCACAGTATTGCCAGACTTCGGCTTGTACTGCTCGTCGAAGAACTTCTTCATAATGCGGGTCGGGGGCCAATCCGGCACCGCCATCGTCAACGTCACTTCTTCGGCAGAGGCATAGGTCACGCCTCCCACCAGTAGTGTGGCAGCGAAGCTTGCGGCTGTCGCTAGCCCTTTCAGTTTGGTCATCGCCGTCATTCGCGTTTCCTCCCTTGGTTAACCGGATTGCTTCTCGCCTTTCGAGTCAGGTCATTGCCTGGCCGCTCGCGGCGCGGAAGACGTGGATTTTCCTGTTATCGATGGCGATCGATGCCGAATCGCCGGTCCTGATGCTGGCGGCGATCGCTTCCGGCAGCACCATGCGCAACATCTCGCCGCCGGCCTCGACCGAGACGATCGTTATGTCGCCGAGCGGTTCGACCAGATGCACCTTCGAGGCAACCCCGGCTTCGCCCTTGGCGGCGAGCCGAATGTCGCTCGGGCGAATGCCGATCAGCGCGGCCTCGTTGGCATCGGCAGTCTTTGGCGCCGTCGCCGGAACCAGAGTCCCGAGCGGCGTGTCGAAAGATCTGGTGTCGGCGCGCACCGAGGCCGTGAACAGATTCATGTGCGGCGAGCCGATCTTGCTGGCGACATAGGTATCGATCGGCTGCTCGTAAAGCTCGTCTGGCGTGCCGATCTGGACGATGCCCCCATCGCGCATGACGGCGATCGTCTCGCCCATCGAGAGAGCCTCGATCTCGTCGGGCGTGGCATAGATCACGGTCATGCCGAACTGGCGGTGCAGCCGCTTCAGCTCGGCGCGCGTCTCGTGCCGGAGCTTGGCGTCGAGATTGGTGAGCGGCTCATCGAGCAGAAGAATCTTTGGCCGGCGGATCAGGGAGCGGCCGAGCGCGACGCGCTGCTGCTCTCCGCCGGACAGGGTTGCCGGCTTGGCCTTCAGGCGGTGTGTCAGCTTCAGGATCTCGGCGGTCTCTTTCACCCGCTTGTCAATCTCGGCGCGCGCGGCTTTCTCCTCGCGCAGCGGGTAGGCGAGATTGTCATAGACCGTGAGGTGGGGGTAAAGCGCGAAAGACTGGAAGACCATCGAGATGCCTCGGCCGGCGATCGGCGCATGGGCCATGTCGCGGCCGCCGATCTCAAGCGTGCCGGAGTCGGCCTTGACGAGGCCGGCGATAGTGCGCAGCGTCGTCGTCTTGCCAACGGAGCTCGGCCCGAAGAGTACGAAGAAGCGGCCTTCGTCGACGGCGAAGCTCAGGTCGTTGATGGCGCGCACGGATCCATAGGCCTTGCTGAGCCCATCGAGGCGCAGCGCAATCCCCTTGCCGTCACTGGCGCGAGGCGACGTCTGCGTCACGATGCGCCACCTCGTGCGGACGGAACACGCGCCATCCGTATGATTCTCCTCGTCCTGCCGAAATGGACTGCGGCTGTCATTCTCGATCCGCCTTTTCTTTCCTGATCTGGTATTACCAATTTTGGATAGCCGTCAAGCTCTTTCTTGGATCACCACCGGACCTTGTATAACCGGATTTTTCATGTATCCGACTGTTTTCCCTGAATTTTCCTACTCGTTGATATAGGAGAGCCTTGTTTCGGCACTGCCATCCCGGTTAACATCAATAGTGGGCATCCAAATCTGGTCGAACCAGATTGGCGCTATTTCGCCAATGCCGCCGTCGGGGCCGCATCGATTTCAGCCGTTGATTCCGCCACCGCGGCGCGCACAAGGGCGCCCGCCGCCCATTGCGCGACCGACCGCATGCCGCGGCTATCGAGCCCCCATATATCCTTCAGCACGATCAGCACTTCGACGCCGAACATCATCGACAGCGCCTGCGCCAGGCGCTTGAACTCGCGCGGCGGCAGCCGGCCCTTGAGCGGTGCGATGGCATCCTTCAGCAGCTGGACGCGATGTCCGCGCGTGAATTGCGGCTCGCCGCCCAGCGTGCCCGCCTGCCGCTGCGCCCATTGGTCGAGCGACAGTTTCAGCGCTGCCTTGAAAGTTGCCTCGAAAGCTTCGATGCGCGGCATGGCGGTATCGAACAATTCGGCAACGCGCCGCCCGGCATCGGTGGACGTCGATTGCCAGGTCAGGATCGGCCCAAGCCCCTCGTCAACCACCGCCTGCACCAGGGCTGCCTGGCTGGGGAAATAGCGATAGGCGGTGGCGCGCGACACTTGCGCCGCCTCCGCGACTTCGCTGACCGACGGGGTGACGCCCGCCTGCATCAGCCGCGTCGCCGTCTTCAGCATCAGCCGTTTTGTGCGGGCCCGTGGGCCGCGTTCTGCAGCCTCGTTGGCGTCGTCGTTCCCAGCGGCTTGTTGACGTGAGACTTCCATGTCAATACGATACGCGCGTCTCAAAAAATTGCAATGACCTTTGCCCACCGAAAGGCCGGCAAAGGGCGACAGGCGGCCCGGCGCCGGTCGGCCGGTGACGGGAGAAACGCGATGAAGCGCATCTACGTGGTGGGCACAGCCGACACCAAGGGCGAGGAACTTGCCTTCCTGGCCGATGCTATTGCCGCCACCGGCAGTTCGGTTGCCCGCGTCGACATCGGAACGCGCGGTGCCACGGTGCCGGTCGATATCCCGGCCAGCGAGGTCGCGGCGCATCATCCGGGTGGAGCCAGTGGCGTGCTCGGCATCGATGATCGCGGCACGGCAGTGGCCGGCATGAGCGCCGCCTTCACAAATTTCATTCAGTCGCGCGACGACATATCAGGCGTGATCGGCATTGGCGGCGGCGGCGGCACGTCGATCATCACTGCCGGCATGCGCGCGCTGCCGCTTGGGCTGCCCAAGATCATGGTCTCGACGCTCGCCTCCGGCGACACCGCGCCCTATGTCGACGTCTCCGACATCATCATGATGCCATCGGTCACCGATATGGCGGGACTGAACCGGCTGTCACGCGTCGTGCTGCACAATGCGGCGCAGGCAATCGCCGGCATGGCCGCCAGGCCGGCGCCGACTGCCACCGGCAAGCCGGCACTCGGGCTCACCATGTTCGGCGTCACCACGCCTTGCGTGACCGCCATCGCGGATCAGTTGCGCGCCAACTATGACTGCATGGTTTTCCACGCCACCGGCACCGGCGGCCGCTCGATGGAGAAGCTCGCGGACTCGGGCCTGCTCGCCGGCGTCATCGACATCACCACGACGGAAGTCTGCGACCTGCTGTTCGGCGGCGTGCTGCCGGCGACGGAGGACCGCTTCGGCGCCATCGCCCGCACCAAGCTGCCCTATGTAGGCTCGGTCGGCGCGCTGGACATGGTCAATTTCTGGGCGCCGCCGACCATTCCCGAGAAGTTTAGGGGCCGGCTGTTTTACGAGCACAATCCCAACGTCACGCTTATGCGCACCACGGCGAATGAATGCCGCGGCATAGGCGAGTGGATCGGCACCAGGCTCGCTCGCTGCGAGGGCCCTGTGCATTTCCTGATCCCCGAAAAAGGCGTCTCGGCACTAGATATCGAGGGCGGCGCCTTCTTCGACCTCGAAGCCGACGCCGTGCTGTTCGATGCCATCGAGCGCACCATCAGGCCGAGCGCCACGCGCCGCGTCACACGCCTGCCGTTGCACATCAACGATCCGGAATTTGCCAAAGCCGCAACCGCGGCCTTCCTCGACATCGCCAGATAGTGAGAGTCAACAAATGCCCGCAATACCGCGCAAGGACATATTGAAGAAGTTCAAGGCGATGATCACCGACGGCGTGCCCATCGTCGGCGGCGGCGCCGGCACCGGCTTGTCGGCGAAGGCCGAGGAAGCCGGCGGCATCGACCTCATCATCATCTACAATTCCGGCCGCTACCGCATGGCCGGGCGCGGCTCGGCTGCCGGCCTGCTCGCCTATGGCAACGCCAACGAGATCGTCAAGGAAATGGCCTACGAGGTGCTGCCGGTGGTCAAAAAGACGCCGGTGCTGGCCGGTGTCAACGGCACCGATCCGTTCGTCATCATGCCGCTGCTGCTTGCCGAGCTGAAGACGATGGGCTTTTCCGGCGTGCAGAATTTCCCGACCATCGGCCTGTTCGATGGCAGCATGCGCCAGAGTTTTGAGGAAACCGGCATGGACTTCGGGCTGGAGGTCGACATGATCGCCGAGGCGCACAAGCTCGATCTTCTGACCACGCCCTATGTCTTCAACCCCGACGAGGCGCGCGCCATGACAAAAGCCGGCGCCGACATCGTCGTTGCCCATATGGGGGTGACGACCGGCGGCTCGATCGGAGCCACGTCGGCCAAGTCGCTCGACGACTGCGTGGTCGAGATCGACGCCATCGCCAACGCGGCGCGATCGGTGCGCAAGGATGTCATCCTGCTTTGCCATGGCGGACCGATCTCCATGCCGGACGACGCGAGATACATCCTCGACCGCTGCAAGGGCCTGCATGGCTTTTATGGCGCGAGTTCGATGGAACGGCTGCCGGCTGAAGCCGCGATCGCCAGGCAGACGGCGGATTTCAAGGCCGTCACGCTGCACGACCAGAAGAAAAAGAAGGGATGAGATCATGACCGACAAGAGCAAGGTGTTCGTATACCCGAAGGACGTGAGCGCCTTCGGCTTTGACTGGGGCAAGCTGTCGCTGACAGTCGCGCCGGAAGTAAATGGCGCGACGCGCTTTTCCGGCGGCGTCGTCGACCTGCCGTCAGGCAAGGGCCACACGCGCCACAACCATCCCGGCGCGGAAGAGATCATCTTCGTCATCTCAGGCAATGGCGAGCAGATGGTGGAGGACGAGGAGGGCAATCCGGTCTTCGCCAAGGTCGGCCCCGGCTGCACCATCTATGTGCCGGAAAGCCGTTTCCATTCGACACTGAACACGGGCGATGGGCCGATGCAGCTCTTCGTCGTCTATTCGCCGGCCGGACCCGAACTGGTGCTGCGGGAGTTGCCGGATTTCAGGTTGATTCCGGCGGGGAAGTAATCGCGAAAGGCCCCCTTCATCCGGCCGCTTCGCGGCCACCTTCTCCCCGAGGGGGAGAAGAGGCAGAAGCCAGCGCCGGCGCAAACTCCTCTCCCCTCGGGGAGAGGTCGGATAGCCCCGAATTGCCCTTCGAAATTCGGATGGCAATCCGGGTGAGGGGGTAGCGCCGAGCTAGGCTATCCCACCTCTATTCCACCCCCGTGCCCGATCCCCAAACATCACATACCCCGCATCCGTCACCGCCAGCGTATCCTCCAGCTTGATGAACCCCCGCGTCGGGTGAAGCATGGTCGTCTCCACCGACAGCACCATGTTCGTCTCCAGCGGCTTGGCCGAATAGGTGCCTTCATAGGTGACCGGGTGGTTGGTCATCAGGAACGGCGCTTCATGGGTGATCAGGCCCATGCCATGGGCGAAGAAATCCGTATAGGGCGCGACCTTCGACGCCTTCAGCACGCCCTCCGCGTGCGAAATCATATCGCCGCCGATGGTGCCTGCCCTCACCTTCGAGAACGCCGCCTGCTGCACCGTCTCGACCTCGGCCAACAGATCTTCCAGCTCGGCATCCGGTTCGCCCAGAATGCCCATGCGGCAGAGATCGCCGATATAGCCGTGATAATTGCCGCCGGAATCGATCGACAGCACCTCGCCCTTTTCCCAAGCCTGCGGTGACGCCGCACGGTTGTGGCTGGAGCCCAGCGTCAGCAGGCAATATTCGAAATGCGCGCCGCGATTGGTCTCCTCGCGCCTGAGCTGCTCGATCATCTCGGCCTTGGTCTTGCCTTCGTGCGCCCACTGGATGGTCGCCAACATGGAATCGGTGATCAGCTCGGAGGCGATGCGCAGCTTTTCCAGCTCGGCGTCCGTCTTGATGGCGCGCATGCGCTCCAGCATATCGGTCGCGTCGATCAGCTTCGCGTCCGGCAGCGCCTTGCGGATCAGCGCATAAGCATCGGACGGCAGGAAGGCCGGCTCGATGCCGATGCGGGCGCCTACCTTGCCGATTTTCGTCACGTGCTCGACCGCAAGATTGGCAGCATCGAGCGTGCCCCAGCAGGCGGCATGCAGCGTCGGCGTCCAGAACGGGTTGTTCTGGTGCTCGGCGCCTTCCATGCGGTTGCCGATATAGGCGGCATGATCGGGCCCACCCTTTTCATAGACGACGACAGGCAGGTAACGGCTATGGCCGATCGCATCCATGGCGGCAAAGAAGATGAACTTGTAGCCGCCGAGCAGATACTGCGTGTTGTGCTTGGACGTCGCGAGCAGAACATCGATGCCGGCCTCTTCCATCAGCCGGTCGACCCTCGCCTGGTCGAACGGGATATTGCTGACGGCGCTCTTGCCCGGGGCAATGTTCATTGTTCTCTCCCTGATTTCCGTGGGATCGCCGATCGTGCAGCGGCCGATCCCTTGGCTTTCGATCAAATCTGCACCATTTCGTTAACTCTGGTCCAGCCAGAAACAGGTTAGATTGCTTCGGCAGGCTGTCACCACTCGTCATTGCTGCACACTAAGGCAATCTGGTCCTACCAGAATACCAGAATGAAAGGGCCACCTCTAAAACTGGTCCAGCGGACGAAAATTTCAAAGCCAAGCAAGGATGCGCCAATTCCGTCTCTGGCGAAACCCTTGGCAAGGGTCATAATCGCCGCGAGGATGCTGGCGGGTGAGGCCAGCTTCGAGGGGTGCGCCCATCTGGTCGCGGAGAGGACGGAGGTTGATCATGTCGGATATTTCCAGACGCACGCTGCTTGGCGGCTCAGCTTTGCTGCTGGCCTCCACCGCCATGCCCACATTCAGCTGGGCGCAGACGCCGAAGAAGGGCGGCCGCCTCGTGCTTGCCGCCGATTCCGAGCCGCGCAACCTCAATCCGGCCATCGTCGCCTCCAACGGCGTCTTCTTCATCTCCAGCAAGATCGTCGAAACGCTGGCCGAAGCCTCGTTCGAAGGCAAGGACGGACTGGAACCCCGCCTTGCGCTCTCCTGGGAAGGTGCTGCCGATGGGCTGTCGGTGACCTTCAAACTGCGCGACGGCGTCAAATGGCATGACGGCGAGCCGTTCACCTCGGCCGACGTCGCCTTCTCCGCGCTGCAGATCTGGAAGCCGCTGCAGAATCTCGGCCGCACCGTGTTCAAGGATCTGGCCAGCGTCGACACCCCTGACGATCTGACCGCCGTCTTCAAATTCGCCAAGCCAACGCCGTTCCAGCTGATCCGCAACGCGCTGCCGGCGCTGTCAAGCGTGGTGCCGAAGCACATCTACGAGGTCGGCAAGATCGAGGACAACCCGGCCAACAATGCACCCATCGGCACCGGGCCGTTCAAGTTCGGCGAATACAAGGCCGGCCAGTATTACAAGCTGACCAGGAATGCGGATTACTGGGCCAAGGACGAGCCGTATCTCGACGAGATCATCTACCAGGTGCTACCCGACCGCACGTCGGCTGCAGCGGCGCTCGAGGCCGAAGAGATCCAGCTCGCCGCCTTCTCCGCCGTGCCCTTGGCCGACCTCGACCGCATCTCCAAGGTGCCGGGCCTGAAGGTGATCTCCAAGGGCTATGAGGGGCTGACCTATCAGCTCGTCGTCGAGATCAACCATCGCCGCAAGGAACTGGCCGACGTGAAGGTCCGCCAGGCGATCGCGCATGCCATCGACAAGGACTTCGTCGTCAAGACGGTGTTCCTCGGCTATGCCGCCACCGCCACCGGCCCGGTGCCGAAGAACGATCCGCAATTCTACACTGCCGACGTGCCGATCTATCCATTCGACGTCGCCAAGGCCAACGCCTTGCTCGACGACGCGGGGTACAAGCGCGCCGATGACGGCAAGCGTTTTGCGCTGAAACTCCTGCCGGCACCCTATTTCAACGAGACGAAGCAGTTCGGCGACTATCTGCGCCAGGCGCTGGCGGCAATCGGCATCGACGCCGTGATCGTCAACAACGACTCGGCCGCGCACATCAAGGCCGTCTACACCGACCACACCTTCGACCTCGCCGTCGGCCCGCCGGTGTTCCGCGGCGACCCGGCGATCTCGACCACCATCCTGGTGCAGAGCGGCATTCCCGACGGCGTGCCGTTCTCCAACCAGGGCGGCTACAAGAACGCCGCGCTCGACGCGCTGATCGCCAAGGCTTCGGAGACGCTGGATACGTCAGCGCGCACCGACCTCTACAAGGAATTCCAGAAACAGGTCGCGGCGGACCTGCCGCTGATCAACGTCGCCGAATGGAGCTTCATCAGCGTCGCGCGCGATACCGTGGGCAACATCGCCAACAACCCGCGATGGGCGGTGTCGAACTGGGCGGACACCTATCTGGAATCGTGACACATTTGCGCGGATGAAAGTTCGCAAAGAAATTGGTGTGAAAGCATGGCGTAGGGCCGCGTTTCATCACACCCCCCTCTGTCCTGCCGGACATCTCCCGACTGGCGCAGCGCTATGCCTTTCCCATGACCCGCGCCCTCACCCTCATGCGCCGTCGCCTCGTCGGCAGCATCTTCGTGCTGCTGATCGTCATCATCGGCACATTCCTCCTCCTGGAAGCCGCCCCCGGTGACGCGGTCGACGCCTACATCGTCTCGACCGGCGGCGACGCCGGCATGATCGAATTGCTGCGTCATCGCTGGGGCCTCGACCAGTCCGAGCTGACACGGCTCGCGAACTATCTCTGGGCGCTGCTGCATTTCGACCTCGGCCAGTCCGTTACCTTCTCGCGGCCAATTCGCGATGTCATCCTGGAACGCCTGCCGACGACACTGCTCTTGATGGTGACCGCCACCGCGCTCTCCTTCGGTTTGGGCTCGGCGCTCGGCATCTACGCCGGCGCCAGACCCGGCAGCTTTCGCGACTGCTTCCTGTCGATCGGCTCGCTGGCGCTTTATGCCGTGCCGGGTTTCTGGCTTGGCCTGGTGCTGATCGTCGTCTTTGCCGTCGACCTGCGCTGGCTGCCGATCGGCGGCATCGAGAGCCTGGCCTCGGACAAGACCGGTTTTGACCGCGCCACCGACATCGCCGTCCACCTCGTCCTGCCGGTTTCCGCGCTCGGCTTCATCTATCTCGCGCTCTATCTGCGCATGATGCGCGCCGGCATGGCCGAGGCGTGGCGGCAGGATTTTGTGCTCGCCGCCCGCGCCAGGGGGCTGTCACGCCGCCGCATCGTGCTCGCCCATGTCGCCCGCAACGCGCTCTTGCCGCTGGTCACCATGCTCGGCCTGCAATCGGCGCAGATGCTGGGCGGCAGCGTCGTCATCGAAAGCGTCTTTGCCGTGCCCGGGCTCGGCCGGCTGGCGCAGGAAGCGGTCGCTTCGCGCGACACGCCGCTGCTGCTCGGCATCATCCTCACCAGCGCCGTCCTCGTCATTGCCGTCAACCTTGCCGTCGACATCGCCTACGCCTTCCTCGACCCGCGCGTCGGCGCCGGCGAGGCCAGCGCGTGAGCGCGCTGCCGCGGTTCCTGCGCCGGCCGGAAGCGGTCGCCGGCGCGATCATCCTGGCGCTTCTGTTCGCCATGGCGCTGTTTGCGTCGCTGCTCTTCCCCGGCGACCCGCAGGCCATTGCCGGACCAGCACTGCTGCCGCCCTTCCAGGACTGGTCGCTGCCGCTCGGCACCGACCGGCTCGGCCGTGACGTGCTGGCCGAACTGTTCCACGGCGCCCGCACCTCGCTGGCGGTCGGCCTGGCGGCGGCAGCGGCGGCACTCTTCATCGGCGCGGTCGTCGGCACGCTGGCCGGTTTTGCCGGCGGCCTTGTGGACGAGGGGCTGATGCGCATCACCGATGCCTTCCAGACCGTGCCGAGTTTTCTCCTGGCGCTGGCCTTCGTCAGCGTCGTCGGGCCGTCGCTCGGCGTCGTCGTCACGGCAATAGCGCTTGGCGCCTGGACCGGACCGGCGCGTGTAGCGCGCGCCGAAGTGCTGTCGATCCGCGAGCGCGATTACGTCGCCGGCGCTCGCGTCATCGGCATGCATCCGCTTGAGATCGCTTTTCGCGAGGTGTTGCCCAACGCGTTGCCGCCGGTGCTGGCCTTGTCCTCGGTGATCGTGGCCGCCGCGATCCTCACCGAGGCGGCGCTGTCCTTCCTTGGTCTCGGCGACCCCAATCGCGTTACCTGGGGCGGCATGATTGCCGAGGGCCGCACTGTGCTGCGAACCGCGCCCTTTCTGTCGATCGCTCCGGGCATTGCCCTGGTGCTGACCGTGCTCGGCGTCTATCTCGCCGGCGAAGGCGTGGTCGAAACGACGGCGGTGCGGAGGAGCCTGTCATGACCGCACTGGCTGAGGTACGCGACCTGTCGGTGCGCTATCGGCGGGACGGGGGCGAAGTGACGGCACTGAAGGGGGTCAGCCTGGATGTTATTGCCGGCGAGCGGCTGGCGATTATCGGCGAAAGCGGGTCGGGGAAGAGCACGCTGGCGCTGGCGGTGGCTGGACTGCTGCCGGCGAGCGCCAAGATTGAAGGGCATTTCAAGTGGCAATTTCAGGCGCCGCGATCCTTCCCACCCCCTTCTGTCCTGCCGGACATCTCCCCCGCAAGGGGGGAGATCAGCAGCTTTGCCGACGGCTTCCCTTCTGCAACGTTCGTGGTTGGCGAAGGCGGAGATGAGAGAGCAATCTCCCCCCTTGCGGGGGAGATGTCCGGCAGGACAGAGGGGGGTGTGACGGAACGCCGACCTCTCAAATTAACCGAACCCAGTACGCTCCCCCTTCCCGGTCGCGACATTGGTTTCGTCTTCCAGGACCCCTCCGCCAGCCTCGACCCCGTCATGACCGTCGGCAAACAGATCGCCGAAGTCGCCCGCACCCACCTCGGCCTCGACTGGCCACAAGCTTACGCCAAAGCCAAAACCCTGCTCCAACGTGTCCGGCTGCCCGACCCACAAACCGCCATGCGTGCTTTCCCGCACCAGCTCTCCGGCGGCCAGAAGCAGCGCGTTGCTGTTGCCGCGGCCATTGCAGCCGGTCCGAAACTGCTGATCGCCGATGAGGCGACCAGCGCGCTGGACACCATTGTGCAAGCCGAAATCGTCAGCCTCATTCGGCAACTGGTGGCGGAGGACGGCATGACGCTGCTGTTCATCAGCCACGACATCGCGCTGGCCGCCGAACTCGCAGAGCGTATCGCTGTATTCCGGAACGCCGAACTGATCGAACTCGGCCCGACGGAGCAAATCATAAACGCCCCGCGCCATGCCTATACACGAACGCTGCTCGACGCCCATCTCGGCCTCGACGCCGATCCGCTGCTACGACGGGCGCCGGCATGAACTTGCTCACCGTCTCCGGTCTTACCAAGCGATACCGTCGTGGCGGCAAGGCCATCGCGCACGTCGACGGTGTCTCCTTCGCCATCGAACCCGGCGAGACGCTGGCGCTGGCCGGGCCCTCCGGCGGCGGCAAGTCGACGATCGCGCGGCTGGTGCTTAGGTTGATCGAGCCGGACGCCGGCACCGTCCAGTTCGAAGGCGATGACTTTCTGCTCTTGAAGGGTGCGGCCCTGCGCACCAAGCGCGCGCGCCTGCAAATGGTGTTCCAGGATCCGCTCGCCGCGTTCAACCCGCGCGCCACGGTGGCTCGCGTGCTTGACGATCCCTTGCGCATCCATGCCATCGCTTCCCGCGCCGAGAGGCCGGCCCGCATTGCTGCCTTGCTGGATCGCGTCGGGCTGGCAGCCGATCTCGCCCCGCGCGCCATTCACGAAATCTCCGGCGGCCAGCGCCAGCGCGTCGCCATCGCCCGCGCCATTGCGACAAACCCGTCGCTGATCGTGCTCGACGAGGCAGTGTCGGCGCTCGATGTTTCGGTGCGCGGACAGATCCTCGAACTGCTGCTCGACCTGCAAGCCAGGGAACGGATCGCCTATCTCTTCATTTCGCACGATCTCGGCGTGGTCCGTGCGATCGCTCACCGCGTCGTCCTTCTCGACGCCGGGCGGATCGCCGAGAGCGGCGACGCCCGCACCATCATCGACGGGCCGCAATCGGCGGTCGGCAAGGCGCTGGTGGCGGCCGCGCCAAGATTGAACAGGATCCGGCCATGATCCCGCAAAGTGCAAACCCGTTTGCGGACAAGATCATGGTCAAAGGCAAGGACACATCATGACCGATCCCGAAGCACCCAGAGCCGAAAAACTCTCGCGCGAACTCGATTTCGCCTTCCGCAACCGCGCCGATCTCTACCGCCTGTTTCTCGACGAGCTGACCGGCGAACTCGGCGCGGAAAAGGCCGAGGCGATCATGATTCGCACCATCGAGCAGCGCGGCAAGGAGGTGGCGGCCGCCGCCTTCGCCCGTTTCGGACCTAACGACGCGCCGGCCATCGGCGAGGCATTTTTGGCCGTCAGCCCGGATGGCGGCCTGATGTATCCGACCGATGTCGAGCGCGGGCCGGACCACATCGCATTCAAGGTGAAGCGTTGTCCGCTGAAGGACGCCTGGGTCGAGGCCGGTGTCGGTGATGAAAAACTCGCCACGCTCTGCCGCATCGCCGGCGCTTTCGACCGTGGTCTGTTCGAGGCAACGGGCGTGCGCTTCGACAATGTCACCTGGACGCCGGGCCACGGCCCCGGCTGCTGCCACATCGCGCTGACCAACCGGGATGCCGCCGGATAGCCAATGCTGATCAGTCGGCGGCAAACACATGCAGCTCCGTGCCCGCCTGTTCGGCAGCAGTGCGCAGGTCGGCCTTCGGTTCGCTGTCGGTGACGATATCGGCAATGTCACCGAGCCCGCAGATGCGTTCCAGACTGCTGCGGCCAAACTTGTCGTGGGTCACCACCAGCACCGTCGACAGTGAACGCGATATCATTGCGCGTTTAACGGCCGCGGCGCCCGAGATCATGTCGCTCGGACCATCGGCGCTTATCCCCGATGCGCCGATAATGGCGACGTCGGCATTGTAGCGGCGCAGGAACTCGACGGTGTCTTCGCCCAACACGCTGCCTTCCCGGCTATCATAGGTCCCGGGGCAGAGCAGCACCCGAAAGGTCGGATTGGCGCCCGCCACCGAGGCCACGCCGGTGGAATTGGTGATGATGGTCAGGTCGCGCTTCAGCTGCGAAAGGTTGCGCGCCACCTCATAGGTGGTCGAACCGCCATCGATCATCACGATCTGGCCCTTCTCGACAAGGCTTCCCGCGCCGCGGCCGATGCGGGCGCGCTCCTCGATCAGGGTCAGGCCACGCTCCGAAATCACCGGTTCTGATGTCACCAGCGAGATCGTCGCACCGCCATAGGTGCGGTTGATCAGCCCGGCATCGCCGAGTTCGATGAGATCGCGGCGGATGGTCTCGCCGGCGACGCCGATGCGCCGTGCGAGCTTGGAGATGCGTATCGACGCCGACCGGCGCACTTCCGAAAGGATAAGCGCGTGCCGCTCCTTCTTCGTCAGTCGGCCTTGGTCCATGACTATTCCATTCCCTTTGCAGCAATCAGCGCGTCGCCAAACTCGGCAAATCCCTTCGCGCCGCGCCCGCGTGTGACGAAGGCGGGAGACGCCGGAAGCTCGCCGGCGAAGTCCAGCACATTAGCGACGCCGACGCTGTTGGGGAAGAAGCCGAACATTGGTGCATCGTTTGGACTATCGCCGACGAAGACAATGCTGTCCTTGTCGTGGTCGATATCTATACCGAAACAGTCCCGCAAGAATAGCCGGCTTGTCGACAGTTTGTCGTATTTGCCGAACCAGCCATTGACGTGGATGGACGAGATTTTCGCCGTCGCGCCGTAGCGCTGGAAGATGCCGACGATCTTCAGAACCTCGGTTTTGGGCAGCGGCGCCACGTCCTCGCAAAAATCGATCGCCAGATCGGCCTCGCGATAGGCCTGGTCGGCCGCGACCGCCGCACCCGGAACTTCGCGCAGAACGGTTTGCTCGATCTCCTTGAGGCGCGCGGCATCGGCCTGCCGTTCGGCAGCGCTCTTGGCGTAGTGGCGAACAATCCGCTTTTTGGCGTCGTCGTAGCGGAAATAGAAGGCGCCGTTCTCGCCGATCACGCCGTCCACCGGCCATTGCCGGGCGATCAGGTCGCACCAGCCGGCAGGGCGGCCGGTAACCGGCGCGACAATGAATCCGGCCTGCTTCAGCCGCTCGAGCGCCGCATAGGCTTTTGCCGGCAACCGCCCGTTGTCGGTCAAGGTGTCGTCTATGTCGGTCAGCACGACAGCGATGTTGCGCCGGTCCGGCGCGGTGAAGTCGGTGAGCGGACGCAGCACCCGCTCAGGCTCCCGCCGCAACCGTTTCGAGCGAGGCAGCAGCGACGTCGAGCATGGTGAACCTGTCGCGGATCAGCCGCGCATTGGCGACCGCCTCGTCGTAGAAGCCAGCCGGTATGGCGACCTCTTGCGGCGTGGTTGGGGCGCCGGCGGCACGCAGTGCTGCCGCGATCTCGCGAGCCGGGCGTGCCACCCGCAGCAGCCTTTCGCGATGCGAGCGCCACTGCCTGGCCAGCATGGTATTGACAGCGTCCGCCTGTTCGCGGTCCAGCAGCTTGGGCTTGAATGCCGCCCAGCAGGAACGTCCGAGCGTTTCGCCGAAGATTTCGATGAAGCGGTCTGGCGTATCGGCGGACGGCGCGAGCTGCAGCTCCCGCAGCGCCAGCACGCGTTCCTGCAGCCGCGCCATCGTCAACGTCGTCACCGCTATGTGCTCGCCGTGATGCGCCTCGGGCAATCCCTGGCCCCGCATGTCGATATAGTGGGCGATCAGATGTTCGCCCTGACTGGCCGGATAGGAGCCGCCGCACAAAGTCATGCCAAGGCCTGACATGACCAGCGTGCGCACCAGCACTTCCATCGCCTCAAGGTCGCCGGTCCCGAGTTCGCCGGCTTTGGCGATAAGCGCCTCCTCGTCCTCGGCCAGAAGCATGAACGGCGCCTCCCGGTAGGGCGTGCCGAGCAACAGATGCGCCATCAGCCAATCGGTCTGCGCGGTCGACCGCGCCATCGAATCGCCGAAGCCGGCAGCGATCAGCCGGTGCGGCGCTCGCGCCATGACATCGAGATCGAGGAAGACACCGACCGGCAGGCTCGCCGTCAGCGATTTCTTCAGGCCGTCCTCTGTGATTGCCGCAGACACCGAGGTGTAGCCGTTCATCGACGGCGCGGTGCCGAACACCGCATAGGGCTTTTGGGTCAGATGGGCGGCATATTTGGTGATGTCATTGATCGAGCCCGATCCGACCGCGACCAGGCCGCTGGCGTCTTTCGTGCGGGCGATCACCGATCGCACGGCGTCCATGTCGGGATGCGGATGGCGCGGCAGGATGATCTTGTCGACATCGCTGGAGCCGCGCAGCGCAATCGACACTCTCTCGCCGAGCGCCAGCCTTGTGTCTGGGTCCATGACCACGGAAAGCTTGCGGCCGAGCGGCAGCGGCTTGACCAGTGCATCGGCTTCGTCGCCGAGACCGCGCCCTATGACGATGGTCTTCAGCGGCACCGACAGCATTCCCTGGCTATCCGGGTCAGGCAGCGTGCCGGCAATAAGGCGATCGAGCATTTGTCTGGACATAGGATGCAGTCCGGTCAGTCAGCATGAAGCGGGGTCAGGGCATCGAACAAGGTGCGATACCGGCGGTAACTTCTGTCGTAGGCGGCCTTGGCGGAAGGATCAGGGTCGATCGTCTCGATGCGGCCGGCCAGCCTTTCAGCCGCCTGCCGCACTGAGGAGGTAAGGCCGATGGCTGCGGCGGCAAGGATTGCTGCACCGATCGGCGAGGCATCGGCCGCACCCGCGATCTCGACCGGCCTGCCGCTGACATCGGCCCGGATTTGCCCCCACACCCGGCTGCGCGCGCCACCGCCTGAGAGCCGGATGCGATCCGTCGCGATATCGAGATCGTCCAGCCGGTCGACCACGTCGCGCATGGCAAAGGCACAGCCCTCCAGCACGGCACGGGCACAAGCGGCTTTGCCGTGGAAGGATGTCAGGCCGTAGAAAGCGGCACGCGCTTCGGCGATCCAGCGCGGCGCCATGGCACCGGACAACGCGGGCAAGAACAGCAAATCGTCGCTGCCGGCAACCACCGTCGCCGCCAGTTCCGACATCGCCGCCGGCGAATCGACGCCGAAGGTTGTTAGAAACCACGTCACCGCGCCGCCCGAGAGCCATCCGGGATTGGAGATGAAATAGCCGTCGCCGAGAAAGCCATGGGTCTCGACCAGGCCGCTGGGGTCGAGGCGAAGCGTGCCGGAAACCGCGCCGACCACTTCGGCCGTGCCGAGATTGCAGGCGACGACACCGGGCACGACAACCCCGGCGCCTATGGCGGCCGAAAAATCATCGCCGGTGCCGACCGCCAGCGGCGTGCCCACAGGCAGACCGGTGAGCTCGGCGCCGGCGTGGGTCAAGGCGCCGGCGATCTCAGATGCATCGTCGATGCCGGGCAATTTATCTGCATCGATGTCGAAGGCCGCCAGCAGATCGCCGGCATAGTTGTGCTCCTTCAGCCCATAGAGCATGGTCGTCGAGGCCAGCGCGTGATCGATGACGGCACGACCGCACAACGCTGCGACCACGAATGATACCGGTTGATGCCAGAGCGCCACTCGGCGCGCTTCGGGCAGGTTGCGCGCGGCCCAGCGGATTTTCGCCGCCATATGCGTGGCGTCCAGAACGAGACCGGTGCGCTCGCGGATGAAGTCCGGATCGATGGCGGCGATCTCTGCCGCCGCGCGCCGATCCATCCAGATGATGCACGGCGTCAGGGCCTGGCCGCTGCTGTCGACCGCAACACAGCCGTCGAGTTGGCCGGCAATGGCAATGCCCTTGATGTCGGACGGCGCAAGCCCAGCCTTGTCGAGCGCGCCGGCAATGGCCGGCTTGAGCGCCGCCAGCCACAGCGCCGGATTCTGTTCGGCCCAGCCGGGCGCCGGGAAGGCCGGCTGGTACAACACAGCGGCCTCGCCACGCAGCCGCAATTCGTCATCGACAACGATCGCCTTCAGGCTTTGTGTGCCGAGATCGATGCCGATGACTGGCATTAGACACGCTCGCAATCCGCGAGAACATCCCGCAGTTGCGAGAGGATAGAACCTTTCGTCGGCGAATAGGAACCGTCGAACACCGCTGTGCCAATGGTAAAAGCGTTGGCGCCGGCCAGCTTGATCGCCTTGATCCGATCGGCTGATGCCACGGCGCCGGCGACGATCAGATGCCGCGACGGACCAAGCCCGCGCCGGGCTGCGCGCACCAGTTCGGCCGGGTCGGCCTCGGTGGCGCGATAGGCGAGGATGTCGCATCCCGCACAACCCTTCTCGGCGAAGGCGCGGCAGTCGGCCTCGACATCCTCGGCCGAACCGCCGAGCTTGGTCGGATGGCCGACCGGCCGACCCGGAAAAGGGTAGTATTCGGTGCCGCTCCCCTCCAGCAACGCCATGATCTCGTCGACCTGGGTTCCACCGAGCAGGCGCCGGACGCCGAGATCCCTGGCGATGCGCGCGGAATTAAGGCAGGCCTCAGCCGTCGTCGAGACAACTTCCATGTAAGTGGTGGCGCCTGTCCGGCCAATGGCGACAGCGAGCTTGCGCAGCACATCCGGCGCGACGCCAATATCCTTGAAGCCGACATGCTTCAGGCCGACCGGCTCAATCAATTCGACCAGGTCGAGACAGTCCTCGACCGTGCGATCGTTGCGCGTCAGCATGAAGATGAAGTCCATCCGAAAGGTCCCTCGCCTGGTCGGGAAAGCCGGTTTGCTGCCGGTCTGTTAACACCTCCCAGCCATTTGTTGCAAGGTGCCACATTTTGATTTGCAGTACCACACATTTTATGACAGAACGGGCGCCAGCCCGCCAGGCACGACTTCTAGGGAGAGGGAAGAATGCTCAAGCCGCTGAGACGTACTGCGTCCAGACTGCTCGTCGCAGCCGTATTTGTGTGGCCCCTGACGTGGCAAGTGACACAAGCGGCCGCGTGGGATCTGAAAGAGGCGTCGAAACCCTATAGCGGCCAGACCATCCGCATGGTCGGCGAGGCGCTGCCGCCGCTCGAAGCGCTGAAGAAGATGGCGCCGGAGTTTGAAAAACAGACCGGCATCCATGTCGAAGTCGAGATGTACGAGCACTCGGAAGCCGTCAACAAGGTGCAGCTCGATCTCAACTCGCACCGCGGCCGCTACGACGTCATCATCCAGCCGCATCGCGAACTCGGCAAGTTCGCCACCAACAACCATCTGGTCGAAATCGCCAAGATGATGGCCGACCCGGCTTTGCGCGATCCGAGCTTCGAGCCGGAGAAGCAGCTCTACCAGACCGCCTGGCACGAAATCTCCTGGTATGACGGCAAGGAGTACGGCTTCCCCTTCACAGTGCTCAACATGTTCATGTGGTATCGCTCGGACCTGCTCGCCGATCCCAAGGAGCAGGCAGGCTTCAAGGCCAAGTATGGCTACGACCTCGCTCCCGCCAAGGACTGGAAGCAATATCGCGATATCGCCGAATGGTTCTATCGCCCCGACCAGGGCTTTTACGGCACCGCCCTGCAGGGCAAGCGCCACGAGGCGCTGTGGTATGAGTGGCTCAACTTCCTTTATTCCTTCGGCGGCGACGTGCTCGACGTGAAGAGCGGCTCGGCCTGCGGCCCGGTCATCGTCAACAGCCCCAAGGCCGTCGCCTCGCTCGAATATTACAAGAGCCTGCTGCAATTCTCGCCGCCGGACAGCCTCAACTATTTCTGGGATGATGTCATGGCGCTGATGCAGCAAGCCAAGGTCACCGAGCTGATCATGTGGAACGACGCAACCTATGCCGTATCGGTCGACACCACGGCCTCCACCGTGGTCGGCAAGGTTGGCTTCGATCTCGTGCCGCAAGGCGACGGCGGCAAGATCGGCCAGGTCGAGGGCTGGACCTATCTGATCCCGGTCTATTCGAAGAACCAGCAGGCCGCCTTCCTCTTCGTCCAGTGGATGATGGGCTATGACCGCCAGCTCGAGCAGCATCTCAATGGCGGCGCCTCGGGCCGGCCCGATGTCTATGCCTCGGCGGAGGTGCAGAAACTGCCCTACGCCAAGGCGTCGATGGAGGCCAACGAGCATGCGGTGCCGAAGGCGACGCTGCCGCAATCGGCCGAGATGACCGACATACTGGTGCGCGAACTGTCATCCTACCTCGCCGGCGAAAAGGAGGCGCAGGCCGCCCTCGACACCGCCGCCACCGACATCTCGACACTGCTCGGTTCTTGCGCACCCATGACCTATCCGGCACGATAGGCCTTGAGATGTCGCGCAGAGGCTACCCGCACAAGCGGGTAGCCGTTCTTGTCCGCAGGAAACGCCCGTGACGAACCGCACTCCATCGCCGCGCGGAATGCCGCTTCTCGACCGTGGGGTGGGGCCGCTCTTGATGCTGCCGGCGACGCTGCTCGTCGTCGTCTTCCTGGTCGGCCCGTTCTACTACATGGTCTACACCGCGCTGACCGACCTCAGCTTCGCCGACGCCAGCCATGCGGGCGCCTTCGTCGGTTTCGACAATTTCCGCAAGCTGATGCGCAACGACCCATTCTTCTGGGCATCGTTCCTGCTGACGCTGAAATTCGTCATCATCGCCGTCGGCCTGGAATTCCTGCTCGGCTTTGCGCTGGCCTTCCTGATCTTCCGCTTCGTCGCCAGCCAGCGGCTTCTCACCACACTCCTGCTCATCCCGATGATGATCGCGCCGGTCGCCGTCGGGCTGATCTGGCGGCTGCTGTTGCAGGGCGATTTCGGCATGCTCACCTTCTACATGCGCAAGGTCGGCCTGCTTGCGCAGAATTCGGCGGTGCTTTCGGCACCCGACCTGGTGTTTCCGACCATCGTCGCCATCGATGTCTGGCAGTGGACGCCTTTCGTCACCCTGATCATGCTCGCCGGGATGATGAGCCTGCCGCGCGCGCCGTTCGAGGCGGCGATGATGGATGGCGCAAAACCGTTTCAGATCTTTTGCGATGTCATGCTGCCGCTGCTGCGGCCCGTCATCGCGCTGGTGCTATTGCTGCGCGGCATCGACGCGTTCAAGGAGTTCGACAAGGTTTTCCTGATGACCGGCGGCGGTCCGGGAACGCTGACCGAACTGGTGTCGATCTACGCCTACCGCGTCAACTTCCGCAACTGGGACCTCGGCTACGGCGCCGCGGTCGCCTTCATGATCTATCTCGTCGTGCTGATCCTGTGCTCCGTCTTTTACAAGGCCGTCTACTGGTCGAGCCGCAAGCAGGCGGCGTCGTTTTGAGGGCGCTGCGATGATCGATCAATCCACCAACCGCGCCTGGAGCAGTTTTGCCTGGGCCGTGCTGCTGGTCGCTGTCGTGGTGGCCTTGACGCCCTACGTCTGGATGGTGCTGGCCTCGTTCAAGAACCGCGTCGACCTGTTGTCCTCGGTGCCAAAATGGGCTTTTACGCCGACGTTCTCCAACTATCCGGCGGTCTTCATCGACAAGGAATACTGGCCGCTGGCGATCAATTCGGTGCTGATCTCGGTGTCGTCGACCATACTTTGCATCGTCATCGGCGCGCCAGCGGCCTATGGCTTTGCCCGCTCGGATTTTCCCGGCAAGGAAGACCTGTTCTTCTTCTTCCTGACCACGCGCATGGCGCCGCCGATCTCGATCGCCGTGCCGCTGTTCCTGTTCTTCACCTCGCTGGGCCTGATCGACACCATCTACGCCGTTGTGATCGCCCACACCTCCTTCAACCTGTCGCTCGTCGTCTGGATGATGCGCGGCTTCTTCGCCGAAATCCCCAGGGAGATCGACGAGGCCGCGATGATGGACGGCCGCTCGCGGCTCGGCGCCTTCTTCTTCGTCGTTGCACCGCTGGCCGCGCCCGGCATCGGCGCGACGGCCGTGCTCTGCTTCATCCTGTCATGGAACGAGTTCCTCTACGCCTTCATCCTCGTCGCCTTCGACGGGCGGCCGCTGACCGTCGGCATACCGGGGCTGGTGACGCCGCATGGCACGCTATGGGGCCAAGTCGCGGCGGTCGCCATCGTGGCGACGCTGCCGATCGTGCTTTTCACTTTCCTTGTCCAGAAACAGCTCGTCCGCGGCCTCACCTTCGGCGCGGTCAAGGGTTGAAGGGATCTCGCATGGCAATTGTTTTCGACGGCGTCACCAAGGCTTTCCCCGATGGGACGGTGGCGCTGCAGGCGCTCGACCTTGCTTTCGAGCCCGGTGAATTCCTCGTGCTGCTCGGGCCCTCCGGCTCGGGCAAGACGACAGCCTGCCGGCTGCTCGCCGGGCTGGAGCGGCCGACCGCCGGGCGCATCATGGTCGAGGGTCGCGATGTCACCGACCTGCCGCCGCGCCTGCGCGGCATGGGCATGGTGTTCCAGAACTATGCGCTCTACAGCCATAAGAGCGTCTACGAGAACATCGCCTATCCCTTGCGCATCCGAAAGATGCCGGCTGCCGAGCTCGACCGCTGCGTCCGCGCCATGGCCGAGCTGCTCGAAATCACCCGTTACCTCGACCGCCGCCCTTCGCAATTGTCGGGCGGCCAGGCGCAGCGCGTCGCCGTGGCCCGCGCCCTGGTCTGGCAACCTAGCCTCTGTCTGATGGATGAGCCGCTGTCCAATCTCGACGCCTTGTTGCGGCTCCACATGCGCACCGAGCTGAAGCGTCTGCATCGCGAGCTGAAAAAGACCTTCGTCTTCGTCACACACGACCAGGAAGAGGCGATGACGCTGGCGACCAGGGTCGCGGTGTTGCGCGAAGGCGCACTGATCCAGTACGACGACCCGCGCGAGATTTATCGGCGGCCTGCCAATCGCTTCATCGCTGAATTCATCGGCCGTCCAGCGATGAACACGTTCGATGGCGATGTCCGCGCCGGCGTCTTCCACGCCAGCGGTTTCACTTGCCCGCTTCCGGGAAAGCCTGATGGTCCCATCGTGCTCGGCATTCGCCCCGAGCAGATCCAGCTTGTCGACGCGACTGCCGGCTATGCCATCCTGTTTGCCGTCGACGTCGTCGAACCGGTCGAGCCGGACGTGCTGATCTTCGCCACGAGCGAGGCCAACGCGCTGATCGTCAGGACCGTGAATGTCGATCGCGCTTTCGATCCCGGCCAGCCGCTTTATCTACACTTTCCGCCGGCGGCGCTGCACACATTCGATGCGGTGTCGGGAGCGCGACTGCCGTGAGCACGCTGCTCGCTTTGGTGCCGCTGGCCGCCGCAGCCTTGGTCGGGTGGCTGTTCTACAGCTTCAACCGGTCGCGGCGCTGGTTCTCGATGGGCGAACTCATCTTCTGGGACGCCATTGCACTGGTAATCCTGCAGCTTGTCTGGCTGATCTGGTTCTGAATGCGCATTCCAGCAACGCAGATCAGTAGCCCAGCGCACAACCGTCCTTGCGCGGATCGGAGGCACCGGTGAGCGTGCCCTTTTCCCAATCGATCAGCACCAACTGGCCGCCGCCATGCGGCTCCTCGGCGATCGAAACCTGATGGCCGCGCTGACGCAGGCCGGCGATCGCCTCAGCCGGAATCCCGCGCTCGGCCAGCACGGCATTGTCCTTGTAGAACACCCGTGGCGCATCCAGTGCCTGCTGCGGGTCCATCCCGAAATCGATCATGTTGGTCAGCAGATGGACATGGCCGAACGGCTGGTAGCCGCCGCCCATCACCCCGAACGGCATCACCACCTTACCCCCTCGCGTCGCCATGCCAGGCATGATGGTGTGCATCGGTCGCTTTCGCGGCGCGATACGATTTGGATGGCCTTCCGTGAGGCGAAAACTGCTGCCGCGATTCTGCAGCACGACGCCTGTCTTGGGACCGACGACGCCGCTGCCGAAGGAACCGAAGGTCGAGTTGATGAAGCTGACCGAATTGCGGTCGCGGTCGACCACGGAGATATAGACGGTGTCGCTGCGCGACAGCTCAAGCCGCGGCAGATGCGTCATGGCGAGGGCCGGATCGATGGCGGCGCGCAGCCGCTCCGCATGGGCTGCCGACAGCAGTTGTTCGACGGGGACCTGGACGAAATCCTGGTCGCCGATGAAAGTATCGCGGTCCTGGTAGGCAAGCCGGCCGGCTTCGATCTCGAGATGCAGCCGCTGGGCACTGTTCGGCTCCAACGAACCAAGGCTGAAGCCCGAAAGCACATTCAGCATGATCAGCGCCGTCATGCCCTGATTGTTCGGTGGCATCTGATGGATATCGTAGCCGCGATAGGACGTATTCACCGACGTGACGTAGTCGCCTTGGGTCTCGGCGAAATCCTCCAATGCATGCAGCCCGCCCAGCGCGCGAAGACGTTCCACCAGATCGTCCGCGACCTCACCTTCATAAAACCCTGCACGGCCTCCGTTGGCGATGATGCGCAAGGTGTCCGCCAAGTGCGGCTGCCGATGCACATCGCCGGCTTGCGGCGCCCTTCCCTCGGGCAGGAATATGCGCGCGGCGTGTTCATCGGCTGAGAGCAGGGCGACCTCGTCGGCCCAGTCGAAGGCGACGCGATCATAAACGACACAGCCTTGTTCGGCATAGCGAATGGCTGGCGCCAGCGCGGCGTCGATGCCCTTTTTTCCGTGGTCCTCGAGTAGCCGGCACCATGCATCGATGGCGCCTGGTATGGTGACGGCATGCGGTCCGGCCGCAGGCAGTTCGCTATGCCCCCGCTCCAGATACCATTCGGCGGTTGCCGCAGCGGGCGAACGCCCCGAGCCGTTGAAAGCGAGAACATCGCCCTCGCCTTTGGGACTGTAGAGCACAAAACAGTCGCCGCCGATGCCGGTCGATTGCGGCTCGACGACGCCTTGCACCGCCGCAGCGCAGACAGCGGCATCCATGGCATTGCCGCCGGAGCGCAGCATGTCGATGGCGGCCAGCGTCGCCAGCGGATGCGATGTCGCCGCCATCGCTTCTGTCGCGCGAACTGGCGAGCGGCCGGGGAACTGAAAATCACGCATGCAATCGCCTCCAATGATTTCGCGCCCGCCGGCCGCAGCCTTCAATGCTTGATGCGGTCGCGCATGGCGTACCACAACATCCCCAGCACATAGAGCGGGCCCCGCAGCGCTGTACCGCCCGGGAACGGCATCGGCGTCAGCGTCGAGAACAGGTCCAGCCGCGAGGCGTCGCCCGTAATCGCTTCGGCCAAGAGCTTGCCCGACAGCGTTGACAGGATGACGCCCTTGCCGGAATAGCCATGCGCGAAATAGACCTCGCCATAGTGCCCGACATGCGGCAGCCGCGACGTGGTCACCGACACCAGACCGCCCCAGGCATGATCGATGCGGCAGCCCTTCAGTTGCGGGAAGGTGGCCTCCATGTGCGGCCGCACGAAGCCGGCGATGTCGGCCGGCGGCGATGGCGTGTAGCGCTCGCCGCCGCCGAACAGCAGCCGACCGTCCGCCGACATGCGGTAGTAGTTGACGACGAAGCGCGTGTCGGACACCGCGACATTGGCCGGGATGACATTGTGTTTGCCCTCCAGCGGTTCGGTGGCGACGATGTAGTTGCCGACCGGCATGATGCGGCTGTTGACGCGCGGCTCCAGCCCATGCAGCAACGCGTCGCCGGCCAGCACGACATGTTTGGCCCTTACCGACCCCTGCGCCGTCGAGACCCGGATCGAAGGCTCGCGCTCCAGCTTTACCGCGACGGAATTTTCATGGATGACGACACCGGCCGCCACGGCGGCACGGGCAAGGCCGAGCGTGTAGTTCAGCGGATGCATATGGCCGCCAAGCGGCTCATACATCGCGCCATGATAGGGCGTGTCCACCTTGCCGCGTGCCTGCGCCGCCGACAGGATCTCGACGTCGCGGAACTTCATCACGCTCTCGAGGCATTTGGCCTCGTCTTCGAGATCCCTGAGGTCGGAGCCATTAACGGCACCGACGAGATGGCCGGTCAGCCGCAGATCGCAATCGATGGCGTGGCGCTCGATGATGTCGAGCACCAGGCCCCGCGCCTCGAAGGCGAGGTCGAACAGCGCCTTCGCCCGCTCGGGGCCGTAAAGCTTGACCAACCCCTTGGCGCCTTTGCGCAGGCCAGGGATCATCTGGCCGCCATTGCGGCCCGACGCGCCCCAGCCGATCTTGCCGCCTTCGAGCAGCACCACCTTCAGGCCGCGCTCGGCGGCATGAAGGGCGGCCGACAGGCCGGTGCAGCCGCCGCCGACCACCACCAGATCGGCGCCGACATCTCCCACCAGCGCCGGATGGTCCGGCGCCGGATTGGCGGTGGCGACATAATAGGAATTGCCGATATCGAGGCTCGAATTGAAACCTGTTGAGCCGGAGGCCATGATCACACCTTCAGCATCAAATGGTCGCGTTCCCAGCTCGTCACCACGCTCTGGAACAGGTCGAGTTCGACGCTCTTGACGCGCAGATAGGTCTGGAAAAAATCCTCGCCGAGCAATGCCCGCACCGGCTCGCAAGCAATGAAACGATCAAGCGCCTCCTCCATCGTTTTCGGCAGCGTGCTTTTGATCCTGTAGGCATTGCCCGAGGCCTCAGCCGAGCGCGCCAGCTTCTGCTCGACGCCGAGATAGCCGGCAAGCAGCGAACCGGCGATCGCCAGATAGGGATTGCAATCCGCTCCCGGCAAGCGGTTCTCTACCCGCCGGGCGGCGCGGCCACCTGCCGGCACGCGCAGGCCGCAAGAGCGGTTGTCATGCGACCATTCGATGTTGGCCGGTGCGCTGTGGTTCGGCCGGATGCGGCGGAACGAGTTCACGTTGGGTGCGAACAGCGGCATGATCTCGGGCACATATCTCTGCAGGCCGCCGATGAAATGGCCGAACATTTCGGTGTCTGCATCATCTCTGTCGGCAAACAGCTCGGCGCCTGTCGTTTCATCGACGACAGACATGTGCAGATGCATCGAGCTTCCCGCCTGCGCCGCGATCGGCTTGGCCATGAAGGTCGCGTGCATGCCGCTCTGCTGCGCCGCCTGGCGAGTCAGCCGCTTGAACAGCAGCACCTGGTCGGCGAGCGGCACCGCGTCGCCGTGCAAGAGATTGATCTCCAGCTGCGCGGTGCCGGACTCATGGATCAGCGTGTCGAGCGGCAGGCCGGCGGCTGCGGCATAATCATAGACGCGCCTTATCACCGGCTCGAATTCTTCCAGCGCCACCATGTCATAGGGATGCTGCGAGCCCTCGGCGCGGCCATTGGCGCCAACCGGTGCCGTCAGCGGCTGGTCGGGATTCGGATTGGGCGCGGTCAGATAGAATTCGATTTCCGGCGCCACCACCGCGCGCCAACCGCGCTTCCGGTAGAGATCGAGCACGGCGCGCAGCACATGTCGTGGCGAGGCCATCCAGGGCTTGCCTTGCATGTGGAAGGCGTCGGCGAAGACATAGGCTTTGCCGACGCCACCGCCCGGCGCCAGGCACAGCGTCGACATATCAGGCACCATGCGCATATCCGGGTCTTGATAGGCAAAGCCTTCGTCGATGGAACCGGAGTAGCGGCCATCGATGCTGACCAGGAAAGCGCTGCTCGGCAGGTAGAGTGCGCGGTCTTCCAGCGCCTTGAGGAATTTCACCGTCGGCAGCGCCTTGCCGCGCAGCACGCCATTCATGTCGGGCACCAGGCACTCGACCTCCGTGATGCCGTGCTGGGCGAGCCAGGCCTTGGGATCGTTGCCGGTGAAGAGAGCGGTGTTGGTATTTTTGTCCTGCATTTTGGTTCACGTACCTATGAGAGAGAGTATGGCTTGCGCGGCCACATCCGTTCCAGGGGTCAGCGCCATCTTGGCAGCATTGTCCCTGAGGCGGGCGCGCATCGCATCGTCGGCCAGCAGGCCGAGAATGGCTCTCTCCAATCCCCCTTCCGTCCAGGCGTCGCGGCCGATATGGTCGCCGACACCTGTCTCTCCCGCGCGTTGCGCATTGTCGTGACCGTCCCAGCAATAGGGCATGATCAGCGACGGCACGCCGAAGCGCAGCGCCTCGCAAAAGCTGTTGTTGCCGCCATGGTGGATGAACAGGTCCGACTTCGCCACCACCGAAGGCTGCGGAAACCAGGCGTCGAGATAGACATTGTCCGGCACCGCGCGATAGGCGTCGCGCAGGCCGCCGGCATTGACGATGAAGCGCGCCGGCAGCCGGTCGAAGACGGCGAGCATGCGTTCGATCAGCCCGACATCCATCGCGCCGAGACTGCCGAAGCTGACATAGACCAGCGGCCCGCCATTGCGCGGAAACACCGGCACCTCGAACGGCCCTTCCGAGCGCACGCAGCCTTCGAGATAAACGAAGCGTTTGGGGTCGAGCGGCTCGGCCCGCTCACGCCGTACGATCGCTGGCGTCAGCAGCAGATTGAGGTCGGGTGATGTCTCGAGGAACAGGCCCTTGGGCAACGGCGCCAGGCCGGCATCCGCGCGAAAACGGTTGAAGCGCTCATGCGCGGGTGCGGAGGCCGCGAGATAGCGCGCTTCGAACGCCGCACGTTGCGGGTCGTCGGCACCCATCCCCGAGAGATAGGGCGGCACCTCGGCATCCGGCAGTTCCGTCTCGGCACAGGAGACGACGCGCACCCACGGGCAGCCGGCGGCGGCGATCGCCGGGAACATGATGACGTTGTCGAGCACCACCACATCCGGCTTCAGCCGCGCCAGCAATTGGCGCAGCGGCGCCTCGGCGTTGACGGCGGTGTCGACGATCGCTTGCCAGGTCGGCGCGACATAGGTCTCGAGCTGGTCGATCGGGCTCAGCCGGAAATGCGGCAGGTGCCGGCGCACGAAGGCCTGCCAATAGCTCTGCCGCTCGCTGTCGCTCAGCGGCTCATCCGTCGGCAGATGGTATTCCTGGAAGCCATAGTCGGTAAAGACGCCGGAGAAGCCGGCATGGCAGATGAAGACGGGGCGAGCGCCCCGTGCGCGCAATGCCTGTGCGATACCGACGCAATTCAACGCGGCGCCGAAACTGGCTTCGGGAAACAGCGCGATGGTCGGGCTGGCTTTACGCGTCAATTATTCCTCTTCAATCCGGCCGGCTGATCATGCCGAACAGTGCGGGAGCTCCGCGGCTGGCTGCTTGCGGTCGCTGGCTGCGGGAGAGCCGCAGGTGGATGCGAAGCAGATCGGCAGCCACCTCATACTGCCGGCTTTCAAGATAGTCGAGTATGCCCGAGTGTTCGCGCAACGATTGCCGCAGCCGAAACACGTTGACGCCGGAATAGATGCCCGGCAGCCGGCGCAGGCGGAGATGATCGGCCAATGCATCCGACACAAAACGGTTGGCGCAGCCCTCGGCGATCATGCCATGAAAATCCATGTCCAGCCGCTGGAACTCGCGCGTGTCGAATGTCTCGTCCGGCAGCGCTGCAAGCGCTTCCATGCCTTGCCGCAACATTGCTGCCCGCGCCCCGTCCAGCCGAAAGCCTGGCGTCAGGATGGCCGCCGGCTCCAGCACCAGGCGGAACTCGTAGCTTTCGCCTTGCGCCTCCGGATCGTCCGGCGCGCGGCGAAACAACCAGGATTGCCCAGGCGCACGATCCAGAAGATTCTCGTCGGTCAGTTTGTTAAGTGCTTTTAGTACCGTCTTGCGATCAGCGTCGTAGCGTCGCATCAGCCCCGCGATGGTCACCGTCTGGTCCAACCGTCGCGCCGAGCGGTCGCGCAGGATGGCTTCGGCGAGCTCGTCTTCCTCCGCACTAGGTAGTTCGGCGGCAATGGCGGGCTGGGCGGCGAGGTCGACCGTCAGATGATAACCGCTGTCGGCCTCCCAGCGCACCACGCCCCGTTCCGCGAGCAGGCCGAGTGCGGCGCGTACGGGCGTGCGCGAGACATTGCACAGCGAGGCGATCTGCTGTTCGGGCAGGCGGGCGCCAGGCTCGAAGCCACGCTGCCGCGCCACATCCAGGATGCGCTGCGCCAGATCGAGATGGTTGGTGCGAGGTCGTCTGGCTACGGCTTGCATGACTTTTCTCGAATGCGAATGTGGCGCATTGGTCTGGCTGATCGCCGGAACAGGGACAATCGGCCAAATTCCTCCGTCGGTTGACAGATTATGGATTGACGTACTTTTTTCTGCAATAGTACTGTCGGCACAATCGGCGAGAAAAGACCGAGGGAACAGGATCGAGGCAGGCGCGCGCGTCGCCGGCCTTGGTCCGGCAAATGATTTCGACGATCAAACCGAATGGGAGACTGCCATGACCGCTACCAGCCTGCGGCGCCGTGCGCTCAATACATCCTCAATCGCTCTCGGTCTCGCCCTGACGCTCTCGGGGCCGGCCGCCGCAGCCGACCTCGTTATTTCGAACTGGGATGGGTACATGGCACCCGACGCCATGGCCGCTTTCAAGACCGCCACCGGCATTGCCGGCGAAGTGGTGGTGCACGCCACCAATGAAGAGATCATGGGCAAGCTGATTGCCGCCGGCGGCAAGGGCTATGACGTGGTCTTCGTCTCCTCGCCCTTCGCCGAAGTATTAAACAAGCTTGGCCTGACCGAGCCGATCGACCATGCCAAGATCCCCAACCTCGCCAACCTCTATCCCGAAGCGACCAAGCTGCCGCACGATGCCGGCAACGCTTTCTCCGTGCCTTACACCTGGGGCACGACGGGCCTCTGCTACCGCTCTGACCTTGTCAAGACGGCGCCCACGAGCTGGAGCGACCTGCTCGCCCCTTCCGACGAGATGAAGGGCAAGACCACCATGCTGGCGACCGATCGCTGGCTGCTGGCCGCCGGGCAGCTCGACAAGGGCTATTCGGTCAACGAGACCGACCCGGCCAAGATGGCCGAGGTCAAGGACCTCTTGATCTCCGCCAAGAAGACCCTGCTCGCCTATGACGACACCACCTTCTATTCCAAGCTGGTTTCCGGCGAGGCGCTGATGGTGCAGGCCTGGGACGGCTGGTGCAATTACGGCATCGCCGACAAGCCGGAGATCAAATACGTCATCCCTAAAGAAGGTTCGGACCTGTGGGTCGACACGATGGTGGTGATGAAGGCGTCCGAGCACAAGGACGACGCCTTCAAGTTCATCAACTTCATGCTCGACGCCAAGAACCACGCCTGGGCGGCGCAGAACATCGACTACAAGGTGCCGAACAAGCCGGCGATGGAAAGCCTGCCGGCCGACTTCCTGGCCAAATTCCCCAACATGGCGATGCCGGTGGCCGATCTCGTCAAGTTCGAGCAGTTGCGTGACGTCGGCGAAGCCCAGCGCGACTATTCCAAGATCGTCAGCGAGATCAAGGCCGCGCAGTAAGCGGCGCAGACTTCACGGCCGGCAGCACTTCTGCCGCCGGCCCTGAGCGGTACCCGAGAAATTGTCCCAGACCCGACTTCGTTCCTCTCTGCTGATGGCCCCGGCGCTGGTCTGGCTGACCGCGCTGATGGTTATCCCATGCGCCCTGGTGCTGGCGCTCGCCTTCTTCCGGCGCGGCGTCTATGGCGGCATCGACTACACTTTGACGCTGGAAAATTTCGGGTTGGTCTTCGACCCGCTCTATGCCGGCATCTTACTCAAATCGGCGCGTATCGCCGGCACCGCGACCCTGATCGCGGTGGTGATCGGCTATGCCGCCGCCTATGCGATCGCGGCCGCCCCGCGCCGGTGGCAGCCGGTGTTCCTGTTTTTCGCCGTGCTGCCGTTCTGGTCCAACTACCTGATCCGCACCTATGCCTGGATCGTGCTGCTGAACCGCGAAGGCCTGATCACCCAGCTCTTGCGCTGGTTCGGCTACACCGGCGAACCGCCCTCGATGCTCTATACCGAAGGCTCGGTCATCGCAGGCCTCGTCTACAACTATCTGCCCTTCGTCATCCTCGCCTGCTACGCGCCGCTGTCACGCCTCAACCCGGAACTGGCCGAGGCCTCACGCGATCTCGGCGCCTCCGCTGCCACCACCTTCCGACGTGTCATCCTGCCGCTGACCGTGCCCGGCATCGCTGCGGGTGCTGTCTTCGTCTTTGTGCTGTCGATCGGCAATTTCGTCACCCCGGCGCTGCTTGGCGGCGGCCGCTTCCAGATGATCGGCAACCTCGTCTACGACCAGTTCCTGACCGCCAATGACTGGCCGTTTGGCGCGGCATTGGCGATGGCGCTGATCGCCATCATGCTTCTGGTGCTTATGGCGCAGGCGCTCGCCGCCGACCGCGCCGCGGGACGTGCGGCTGAGGCAAGGGGTGACGCCTATGGCTGAGCGCCGCGCAATTCTTGCCTTCTCCCCGTTCACCGGGAGAAGGTGCCCCGAAGGGGCGGATGAGGGGCGGCGTCAACCTTTGCGACGCTCAACGCTGCCCCCCGTCTGCCTGCCGGTAGCTTCTACCCGCGAACAGGGAGAAGGACTCTGGTCGTTCGCTTGCCCTCCAATTGTCGGAGGCCGGCGATGACCCATTCCTTCACCCGTACGCTCGGCATGCGGACGATCCTCACCCTCGTCTTCGCCTTCCTCTACATCCCGATCGCCGTGCTGGTGGCGCTGTCCTTCAACGAAGGCGGATTGCCGACGGCATGGTCGGGCTTTTCGCTGAAATGGTATGCCTCGCTGGCCGGCAATTCCGCAATCCTTTCCGCTGCGCTCAACACGCTGATCGTGGCGTTGGTCTCCACGGCCATCGCCACGCTGCTCGGCACGCTGCTGGCCATCGGCATCGAGATGCGCCGGCAATACGGCAGGGGTCTCGAGGCGCTGATCTTCGCACCGATGATCATCCCCGACATCGTCCTGGCGATCGCTCTGCTGTCGTTCTTCTCCATGCTAAACCTGACCATGGGCCTGCATACCATCATCCTCGCCCATGTCGTCTTCAACCTCGCCTTCGTCTGCTCGGTGGTGCGCGCAAGGCTAAAGAGTTTCGACTGGTCGATCGTCGAGGCCTCCGCCGACCTCGGCGCCTCGGCTCTGACCACCTTCCGGCGTGTGACATTGCCGGTCATCGCGCCGGCAGTGATTGCCGGCGCTCTGCTTGCCTTCACGCTCTCGGTCGACGAGTTCATCATCGCCTTCTTCACCGCCGGTGCCGGCCGCGCCTCGACGACGCTGCCGATGCAGATCTACGCCATGATCCGCTTCGGCATCACGCCGGAGATCAACGCGCTGGCGACCATCGTCATGGCGGTATCCATCACCGCGCTGACCCTGTCGCAGCGGCTCAACCGTGGGATCATCGGCCAATGAGCGAACCGCGCACGCTGCTGGCCATTGATAACGTTTCGAAGAAGTTCGGCCGGGTCACCGCCGTCGACGGCATCTCGCTCGACATCCGCGAAAACGAGTTCTTCGCGCTGCTTGGACCCTCCGGCTGCGGCAAGACCACGCTGCTGCGCATGCTGGCCGGCTTCGAGACGCCAACCGACGGCCGCATACTGCTCGATGGCAAGGACATCGCCCGGACCCCGCCCAACAAGCGGCCGGTCAATCTGATGTTCCAGTCCTACGCGCTGTTCCCGCATATGAGCGTGCGCGCCAATGTCTCCTACGGGTTGGAGATGGAGCGCTTGCCGAAAGCTGAAATCCGTTCCCGCGTCGAGGCCATTCTGGCCACCACCGAGCTTGTCCCCTTCGCCGACCGTAAGCCTGAGCAATTGTCGGGTGGCCAAAAGCAGCGCGTCGCGCTCGCCCGCGCGCTGGTCAAACGGCCTCGGTTGCTGCTGCTCGACGAACCGCTGGGCGCGCTGGACAAGAAACTGCGCGGCGCCATGCAGATGGAGCTGAAGCGCCTGCAGCACGAAGTCGGCATCACCTTCGTCATCGTCACCCACGACCAGGAAGAGTCACTCGTCATGGCCGACCGCATGGCGGTGCTCAAGGACGGCCAGCTGCTGCAATGCGACGCGCCGCACGCGATCTACGAGCATCCCACCGACCGTTTCGTCGCCGACTTCATCGGCGTGATGAATTTCGTACCGGGCAAGGTGTCTGCGGATGGCGTGATCGCCGCGAACGGCGCGCGCATCACCGGCAAGGTTCCCGCCAAGCTCACACCCGGCGCTTCCGCTGTCGCTTCGGTGCGACCCGAGCGCATCCGGCTGTTCCCGTCACCCGAGACCGCCAACCACACCGCCGGCACGGTCGAGGCGCTGGCCTATCACGGGCTGGACCTGCAGCTGCATATCCGCACGCCTCTGTCGCCAAAACCGTTCCTGGTGCGCGTCACCGCCGATGCCGCCGACCGCCGGCCGGTCTCGTCGGGCGATCAGGTCGAACTCGGCTGGGACGCCGCCGATGTCAGAATTTTTCAGGAATAGGAGAGCTTGATGGCGCAGAAGACGATCGCGTTTTTTCCCGAAGCGGCCTACGGCCCGGCGCTCAATTCGGTCGGCATCGCGCAAGCCGTCGAGGCGCGCGGCCATAGGGTAGTGTTCCTGTCCGACCCCGGCTTTGTCGATGTCTACAAGGGTTACGGCTTCGAAGCGCATCCGGTGAACTTGTCGGAGCCGATGCCGCCCGAGCAGATGGCGAAATTCTGGGAAGACTTCATCAACGGCCACATCCCGAACTTCCGCAAATCGCCCTACGATCAGGTCGACAATTACGTGAAGGATTGCTGGACCGCGATCGTCGACAGCGCCAAATGGGCGCAGAAGGATTTGCCGCGAGTCCTGGCCGCCATCAAGCCTGATGTCATTTGCGTCGACAATGTCATCCTGTTTCCGGCCATCAAACAGTTCGGCAAGCCTTGGGTGCGCGTCATCTCCTGCTCGGAAAACGAGATCGAGGATGAGGACATCCCGCCGCATCTCTCCGGTTGCGGCGAGAACGACCATGTCGGCCACCAGCGCTATCGCGATCATTTCAATGCGGTGATCAAGCCCATCCACGACGACTTCAACGCCTTCCTCACCGCAAACAATGAAGCGCCATACCCGGTCGGTCAGTTCTTCGAGGCCTCGCCCTATCTCAATCTCCTGCTCTATCCCGAAGCGGCAAAGTTCAAACGCCGCCATCCGCTTGATACGACGAAATTCCAGTATCTCGAAGGCTGCGTGCGGCAGGAAAAGCCATACGCCGTGCCGACCTTCGCCGAGAACAATGACGGGCCGCTGCTCTATGTCTCCTTCGGCAGCCTCGGCGCCGGCGATGTCGATTTGTTGAAGCGCATCATCACAACACTGGGCAAGACCCGTTACCGCGCGCTGGTCAATGTCGGCGGCTACAAGGACCAGTACACGGATGTGCCGGGCAACGTCATCGTCGAGAGCTGGTTTCCGCAGCCTTCGGTCATTCCGCAAGTCGATGCGGTCATCCACCATGGCGGCAACAACTCGTTCACAGAGTGCCTCTATTTCGGCAAGCCGGCCATCATCATGCCCTATGTCTGGGACGGCCACGACAACGCCACCCGCGTCCAGGAAACCGGCCACGGCTTCGGTATGCCGCGCTACGACTGGAGCGACGCCCAGCTGATCAGCAGGATCGAAGCCTGCCTGACTGACACCAAGATGAAGATCAGGCTGGCGAAGACCTCGGCGCAGATGCAGGCCCAGAACGGGCCTGAGAAGGCAGCCGGGCTGCTGGAGGCGCTGCTGTGACCTCCTCCGCCCCACACCTCTACCAAGCCTCCACCCGCACCGACCTCGTCGACTGGGGCGCCCAGTCCGACGCGCTGGACGGCGCGTCGCACTCGACCGGCAGGCTTGTCCACAAAGGACCCAACAACCAGCCGGAATCCGGCATCTGGGTCTGCACGCCCGGCCGCTGGCGGCTCTCGATTCCGCGCGACGAATTGTGCCATTTCGTCGCCGGCCGCGCGACGTACCGGTCGGATGCCGGGGAGGTGGTAGAAGTCGCAGCCGGGACCGTGGTCATGTTCCCTGCCGGCTGGACAGGCGAATGCACCGTGCATGAGACCATGCGCAACGTCTACATGCTGGCTTGAACAGCAACGGAGCTTCCCAATATGCCGACACCGCACTGGCCAAAGGCCTCGACCGTGAAACTGGAGGACTGGGGCGGGGGCAGCAACACGCTTGCCGGCTCGCCGCGCGCCTCGGGCAGGATCCTCTCGCAGAACCCGGACGGCTCAAGCGAATGCGGCCTGTGGTCGTGCACGCCAGGCAGCCGCAAGGTTACCTTTGCCGCCGACGAGTTCTGCCATTTCCTGTCGGGCCGCGGGACCTATGTCCGCGAGAATGGCGAAGAGATCCCGGTCGAGGCCGGCATGCTGGTGTTCTTCCCCGCCGGCTGGGCCGGCACCTCCACCATCACGCAAACACTGACCAAGGCCTTCATGTGCCGCTGAGCACTTTTTTAAAGGAAATCGCCATGACCACGCCCATCATGCAATCCCCGCTTGCCATCACCGACCTCGTCGACTGGGGCGTCATCCCGACCATGATCGAGGGCGTGTCCCACACCTCGGGCAAGCTGCTCTACAAGGGGCCGGAGGGCCGTTCGGAATGCGGCCTGTGGGTCTGCACCCCCGGCAAATGGCACTGCCATGTCACCCGCGACGAGTTCTGCCACTTCCTTGAGGGCCGCTGCACCTATGTGCACGAATCGGGCGAGGTCATCCAGATCGAGCCGGACACGGCGGCGTTCTTTCCTCAGAATTGGAAAGGCGTCTGCACCGTCCATGAGACCATCAAGAAGGTCTACATGATCCGCTGAGCGGACCTGAAAGGACGACCATGCAATTCTCCGCTGAACGGCCGGCTTTCTTCGTCAATCCGGACTACCGGCCGATGACCGGCACGGCAAAACCGGTGATCGATCCGGCGACGCTGGAGACCGTCGGCTCGATCTCCGCCGCAACGGACGGTGAGGTCGATGCGGTGCTGTGTGCCGCAACCACGGCACAAGCCGCCTGGAAGCAGCTCGATGCCAAGAGCCGGGCAAAGCATCTGCATGCGGTCGCCAACGCCATCGAGGCGGCGGACTTCACGCGCTGCGCCGAGCTGATGGTGCGCGAGATGGGCAAGCCCTATCCCGAAGCGATCGGCGAGATCGCCAATTGCGCGCCGATCTTCCGCTACTATGCCGAGATGGCGCGCGACGACGCCGGCAAGATCGCCGGTACGACGCAGGCCGGGTCGTTCCAGTATGCGCGCTACGAGCCGTATGGCGTCTCCGTGCACATCATGCCTTACAACTTCCCGATCCTGCTGATGTGCTGGACCGTTGCGGCCTCGCTTGCCGCCGGCAATGGCTGCATCATCAAGCCGGCCGAAGCCACGACGCTGTCGACACTCGATTACATGACCGTGTTCCGCTCGCTGCCCGAAGGGCTGGTCTCCTGCCTGCCCGGCACGGCCGCCACCGCGCAGGCGCTGATCGCCTCCGAGCGCACCCACGCTGTCGCCTTCACCGGCTCGGTCGCCGCCGGCAAAGCCGTGGCAGTCGCCTGCGCCGAGCGCATGAAGCCTTGCGTCATCGAAGCCGGCGGCAGCGATCCGCTGATCATCAGCGAGCACGCGCCGCTCGACGTGGCGGCAGCCGGCAGCGTCACCGCCGCCTTCCACCTGACCGGCCAGGTCTGCACCTCGGCCGAACGCTTCTTTGTCGTCGACTCGGTTCACGATCGCTTCGTCGAGCTGTTCGCCGAGAAGACGCGGGCGCTGCGCATCGGCAATGGCATGGACAAGACCGAGATCGGCCCGCTGGTCAGCGAAGCCGCCCGGGCGAAAGTGATGCGGCTGGTCGATGATGCTATCAGCAACGGCGCTATAGCCGTTGCCGGCGGGCGCATTCCGCCGGCGCACAACACTGGCTGGTTCTACGAGCCAACGATCCTGACCGGCGTCACCCCCGATATGGCGATCGTGCGCGAAGAGTGTTTCGGACCGGTCGCCGCGATCTGCCGCGTCAAGGATTTCGACGAGGCGATCCGGCTTGCCAATGACAGCCCGTTCGGCCTCGGCGCCTCGGTGTTCACCACCGACCTCGCCGAGGCGCATGAGGCGGCCGAGCGGCTCGAGGCCGGCATGGTCTGGGTCAACAACCCGCTGATCGACAATGACGCCTTGCCCTTCGGCGGCTGGAAGGCATCAGGCCTTGGCCGCGAGCTGGGACGCCAGGGACTCGACGCCTTCCGACGCTCCAAGATGGTCATCATCGACCACAGACCGGCGATCCAGGACTGGTGGTATCCTTACCCCGACAGCTGGTTCCGCGAGACAGGCGGCCGCAAGCACGTGTGAGCCCGGCCAGTCCATAACGTAAGCTGATGCTTACGCATCTGCCGAGATAGGCCGGCTATTTCAACGCTTGAAGCTTGTCGATCGCGGCAGTGAATCCGGCAAGCGAGACCGGAATGGTCACCGGCTTGCGCGTCACCGACTCCATGCCGATGTTCAGGTTGGTTCCCGATTTCATCGCCTTGACGAGGTCCGCCGACAAAGGGGTCGCGGCATAGGCGCCGTTCTGGTCGCTGGTCTGGATGGCAATGGTCGTCTTCTGCCCCTGGTCGATCTGGTACGAGGCGCCGGAAGGCAGGAACAGCCCGTGCGGCAAGGCCAGCAGCATGGCGAGGTTGCCATTGCCGTTGTCGCGGCGAACCGTAACGGTAAGAACGCGCTGCCCCGTCTTGGCCTCGGTAAGGTTTTGGGAGACCTGGCATTGAAGCTCGATGCCGGCCGATCCGCTGGCGCAGTTTAGCGCCCACGGATTGCCTTCTGCAGGCTTGGTCTCGGCAGATGTGGTTGACTTCGGCTCTTCGGCAAGCGCCGACCCTGCCGTCACGACCAGCCATAGCGCGCCGACCCAGGCGGCCCGGCCACAAACGGTTCTCAGCAATGAAGCCACCCGATCCTCGTCGTGTCAGGGTTTCGCCGAGCGCGTTGATACAACAGCCGAGCCTGGCGGGGAAGCCAATACGGTACATGAGCTCAGGCTAAATTACTGTTGCTGAATTGTCACAATAAACAACTTTGAAATCTTGTACGTGTAAAGCAAACAATCATGCTCGCTATACACTGGGATTCGGATAGTATTAGCGACGGAGCGTGTACTCGTCGGGGTTCGCAAGGGATGGAGACGACCGAGAAAACTCGGCAGATCAATGACATGGCGACGCACGGAAGAAGCTTCCGGGCGAATAGCAAGTATCGCCGGTCAGGTTTTTCCAGGCATCTCTGGAAGACGACTGCGCTGTCCACTCTGGCACTTGCCCTTTCCGGCATAGCCGCCCATGCCGGCGACACCGGACTGTGGCAGCCGCAGGTCCGCGCCATCATCGGCGCCAACAACAATGGCGGCAACACGGCGATCGAGGGTTTCCTGCCGCTGAAGCAGAACCTCGAATCCGTTCTCTTTCTCGATGTGCGCTCGAAATACGATTTCGACGACGGCTTCGGCCAGGACGTCGGCCTCGGCGTTCGCCGCATCGTGAATCCGGATCTGATGATCGGCGGCTACGCCTATCTCAACATCCAGAACCACGACAGTCACCAGTTCGTCGCCTCGACGCTCGGCCTCGAGGCCATCACCTCAAAATACGATGCGCACGTAAACGTCTATCTGCCGATCAGCGGCGACCGCAGCACGGCCGGGCAAGAGTCGAGCCTGTCGCTGGTCGGTCATCAGCTGATCGAGCAGATATCGGCCATCGCCCACCGCGATTACGCGGCCTGGGGCATCGAGGGCGAGGTCGGCGTTCAGGTGCCGCTCAACCTGCCCGAGAACCATTCACTGCGTTTCGATCTCGGCGCCTACCATTTCGGCGATCCCGACGGCGACGACGGCAGCATCACCGGCGCCAAGGCCGGCCTGGAATATTCGATCGGCGACGTCATCGGCAAAGGCACGTCGCTGACCTTCACCGGCGAGGTGCGCAACGACAACCGCGATGACACCCAGTTCGCCGGCAGCATCCGGCTGACGGTGCCGCTCAACGCTTTCGACAAGGGCTCGTCTTCGGCCGATGACGGCGCCGAGCCGGTCTATCCGGTCAGCCCCGGCCTGCGCAAACGCGTCAACGAGCGCGTGCGTGGCGACATCGGCGTTCGCATCGAGAGCCAGGACAAAGTTACCGGCACGTCGACGCGGGTGGCGATCAATGCCGCCACCAACACGGCATTCGGCCAGTTCTTCTTTGCCGATGGTGACAACGACGCGCTCGGCCTCGGCACGATCGGCGACCCGACCACGCTCGACAATGCGGTCGCCGGCGCCGGCGCGAACGCCGTCGTCGTCGCGCTCGGCGGCAAGGGCAACATTACGACAGCCGGTGTGACGCTCGCCAACGGCCAGACCGTCATCGGCGGTGGCGGGGGCGTCCAGGCGCGGCTCGTCGACGGCAGCATCGGCACCTACAATTTCGGCGGATCCAACGGCACCCTCCAGGGCACCAACCCCGCCAACAACGTCCTGACGCTCGCCAACGGCAACACGCTGAGCGGCATCATCATCACAGGCGGCAAGGACGGCATCTTCGGCAACAACATCACCGGCGCCACGTTGACCAACGTCACGGTCACCGGCACCGGCGGCCACGGCGCCGACTTCACCGGTACATCGACCGGCGTCAATGGCTCGAACTTCACCGCGACCGGCAACGGCCTCGACGGACTGCACATCGAAGGCGACGGCACCTATAACTTCACCGGCACGACGCTACTGCAGGGCAATGGCGACGACGGCCTGGATATAACCGGCCACGGCACCTACACTTTCGCCACCCTCAACTCGCTCGACAACAACGATGCCGGCATTACCGTGAAGGGCACCGGGGTCGCCGGCTCGATCACCATCAGCGGCGGCCAGGTGTCGGCCAACAAGGCGCTCGGCGACGACGGCGTCGGTGTCTTCATCGATCCGATCACCGCCCATATCGTGCTGGATTCGATCACCCAGACGGGCGGCGCATCGGGCGTCGTGCTCGAGAATCTTTCGGGCAGCTTCACCGTCAACGGCTCGACGACGATCTCGAACACGACCGGACCGGGCATCGCGATCACGGATTCGCCGGCCGCGATCCGCTTCGGCGACATCAACATCACCGATCCCGGCACCGACGGCATGGTGTTTACCGGCGTCAATGCGTCCGTCATCGCCGGCAACATCATCATCTCGGGGCTCGGCTCCAGCATCGGCCTCGACTTCTCCGGCAGCCAGACGAATTTCACCGCGCAGTCCCTGAACATAAACGGCACCGGCGGCACGACGTCCATCGGCATCGACCTTGTCCAGACCAACGGCGGCACGATCATCATCACCAATGGCGGCACCATCGCCAATGTCGGCACCGGCGTGCGGCTCGGCATTGCCGGCTCGCCGGCCGACACCGCCAACGCCCAATTCACCTTCGGTGGCGGCTCGATCGGCGGCAACCTCGCCTCGCTCGACGCACGCGGCCTCAATTCCGGTTCGGGCCAATACGCATTCGGCACGACGACGTTCAACGGGCCGCAACTGTTCGACCAGACGCAGCTGATCTTTGTCGCCGCAGGCGGCACAGGCGACGGTACCTCGCTTTCGGACCTGGCTTCGATCACCGACGCCGACAACAATACCGACGGCACCGCGATTTTCGTGCTGGTCAATCGCGGTGTCATCGACGACACCGACGGCTTTACGCTCGAAGCGGGGCAGACCCTGGCCTCTTTCGGCAACGGCCGCACCTTCTCGCTCGGCGGCCTGCCGATCAATGTGACCGGCGACAACGTCGATCACGGCAGCACCATCTCGGATGCGGCCGGCGCCGCAACGCTGACCGCTTCGGGCAGCGGCGACGTCGTCACGCTGGCCAACAATACCTCGCTCCAGGACTTCAACATCTCCGGCGGTACCGCCAACGGCATCCATGGCAGCGGCGTTACCGGCGTCGTGCTGACCGGCATGACCGTGTCGGGGGCCGCCCTCAATGGCGTGCTGTTCGATGGCGCCAACGACGTTTCCGGCAGCAATCTGAGCTCGACCGGTAATGGCGGCGCTGGGCTGTCGATCCAGGGCGACGGCACCTACAATTTCACCGGCACGACGACGGTGTCGGATAATGCCGGCGACGGCTTGCTGATCAACAGCAATGCCATCACCAGCTTCCAGACGCTCAACGCGACCAGCAATGGCGGCAGCGGCGTCCAGGCCACGTCAACTGGCACCGGCTCGCTTTCGATCGACGGCGGTACCGTCAACAACAACACCACATCCGCCTTTACGGCGTCGAATATCGGGCTCGGTGTCACGCTCTCCAACATCGGCCACGTCGGCGGCACAACCGGCGTCAGCCTTTCGGGCGTCAGCGGCAGCGTCAGCGTTACCGGCCCGACGACGATCGGCAGCACCACCGGCGACGGCATCTCGATCAGCGGCAGCACGGCAACGGTCGGCTTCAGCGGCGACGTGCTCATCAGCCAGGTGCTTGGCAATGGCATCGCGCTCAACGGCAACACCGGCGCCGTCAGCTTCGGCTATGCGGAAATCGGTGCGCCGGGCCTCAATGGCATCGACGTTCAAGGCGTCAACGGCACGATCAGCTTCGACTCAATCTATATTGGCGGCGTCGAGGCCACCGGCCTCGACCTGTCGGGCAGCCAGTCGGCCTTTAGCGCCAATTCGCTCACCGTCTTCGGTGGCGCCACGTCGACCGGTATCGACCTGTCGGGCACTACTGGCGGCTCGGTCACCATCGGCACCGGCACCATTACGGCCGACACCGGCGTGCAGATGGGCACACATGGCGCAGCCGGCACCACCGCCAACACCACCTTCTCGTTCGGCGGCGGCACGATCACCGGCACCACCGCTTCGCTCGACATGCGCGGCCTGATGGCCGGCAGCGGCACCTATGCCTTCAACGCCACTCATCTGGTCGGACCGCAGCTGTTCGATGCCGCCAACATCGTCTTCGTTGGCGCCGCAGACACCGGAACGGGCTCCGGCGCGAGCGTTGGCGACCTTATCAACGCCGACGCCGCCGACGGTCTGACGACCGACGCCAACACCATCTTCGTCCTTGTCAACAACGGCGCTGGAACCATCAACACCGATGCCGACGGCTTCACGCTTGCCGACGGCCAGCAGATCGTCTCCTTCGCCAACGGCAACACCGTCGCTCTCGGCGGGCCGCCCGCCAACGTCACCGGCGCCGAGGTGGTTACGTCGGGCACCCAGGTCGATCCGTTCGGCAATGGCGCCGCCACTCTCAACAACTCGGCCGGCAGCACCATCGATCTCGCCAACGGCAACCGCGTCGCCGACCTCAGCGTCAGCAATGCAGGTTCGGGCTCGGCGATCAACGGATCGAATGTAAACGCGGCCACCATCACCGGGGTGACGATCAGCAGCGCCGTAACCGGCATCGACCTGACCGGCGCAACGGGTGCGATCAACATCACCAACACGACGATGGGCGGCGTCAGCGGCACTGGCCTGCTGGCCAGCAACTTCGGCGGCACCGGCACCTTCAACAATTTGGACATCACCGGCGCCGGTATCGGCGTCAGCGTCACGGGCGGTTCCACGGGCACGCTGACCTTCGACAATGCGAGTTCGATCGCCGGCACGACGGGCACGGCGCTCAGCATTCTTGGAGCAACGCCTAACCTCACCTACAACGGCACCATCAATCAGACGAGTGCCGCGAGCGCTGTCATGATCAGCGGCATGACCGGCGGGTCGGCCACCTTCGCCGGCCAAATCACCGCCAGCACCGGCGCGGCCAACGCCATCGACCTGACCGGCAATGCCGGCGGCACGATCAATTTCACCGGCGGGCTCGACCTCACCACCGATGGCGGCCTTGCCTTCAGCGCCATCAATGGCGGCACGCTCACCGTCACCGGCACCAACACGACCGCATCTGGGCTCGGCCCTGTCGAAAACGGCATCCATCTCGGTGGCGCCGGCGGTTTGACCATCGGCGCAGGCGGCGCCATTTTCGACAGCATCACCGTCGACGGCTCAGGCGGCGCCGTGCAGACCGGCATCCTCATCGAAAACACCAGCGGCGGCAGCGTCACCTTCGGCGCTGTCGACATCAATCGCGTCGATGGCGACGCCATCCGCCTCACCAACGTGGCCAACGCCGTTACCTTCAATGGCACGACGACGATCGACACGGTTGTTGGCGGTGGCCCCGGCTTCGTGGTGCAAGGCAGCGCCGCGACGGTTAATGTCAACAATCTGGTGACGACGCTGGTTTCGGGCGACGACGTCAGCCTGACCAACAACACCGGCACGATCAACATCGGCGGCACCATCACCAATTCCGGCACCGGCAACGGCGTCGTGGTTTTTGGCGGCAGCGCCGCGATCACGGTCTCGGCCAACATCTCCAGCTCGGCAACAGCACCAGGAACGGCGGTCAAGATCGACGGCACCATCGGCGGCTCGGCCCAGTTCAGCGGCAGCGTCACGTCAACCGGCACCGGAAATCTGTTCGCCATCGGCTCGACATTGCCCCCGGCAGGCGGTGCGTTCAGCTTCACCGGCCCGACCCTGTCGGCGAGCGGTGGCGGCGGCGCGGTGGTCGGTGGCCTGATCGGCACCGCAACGTTGAATGTTACCATCCCGCTATCGATCACCAATGCCTTGGGCACCGGCCTGTCCATCTCCGGTGTCGCGAGCACCGCATCGGCAACCTTCGGGGCGGTGACCGTGACGGGCGCCGGCGGCATCGGCATCAACATTGTCGGCAATGCCGGCCCGGTGACCTTCGGCACGACCCAGGTCACGCTGGGCACCACGAGCGGCACTGCCGGCATCAACTTCGCCGGCACCAACAACGATGTCAGCTTCGGCACGACCACCATCGACGACGTCGGCGCCAACCAGACGGGCATCGACTTCAGCGGCTCCTCGACGACGGCCGATTTCCGCCTGACGACGATCACCGGCACGAATGACCTGACCTCGCGCGGCATCGACCTGTCGTCGACCACCGGCAACAAGGTCGTCACCTTCCTGGCGGGCTCCGAGATCAAGACTGTCGGCATCGGCGTCGACTTGTCGTCCGGCGGCACCACCGCGACCTCGGCCAACGCCAACTTCACCTTCGGCGACGGCACCTCGGTCAACGGGCTGCAATCCAAGATCACCATCACCGCGCCCGGCGGCTTCACCGTCAACACGGTCGGTCTCGATCCGACGCTCGGCAATTACGATTTCGACGACGTGTTCTTCACCGGCAGCGCCAACCTGCCCGTAGCGCCTGGCTCGGTCACGATGGTCTCGCAGTCGGGCGGGTTCATCGCAGGCGGGACGACCGGCAATCTCAGCCAGGGCGTCAACACCATTTCGCTTGCCGCCGCCGATGCGCTGACCGGGGCGCAGACCTTTGCCTTCGTCGGCACGATCAATCTCGGCGCCACCGCCTTCACGCTCGATTCCGGCCAGACGATCACCGGTTTCGGCAACAGCAATGTGGTTTCGACCGGCACGATCCAGCCGGCCAATGTCCAGGGCAATCTCGGCGCCACCGGTGGCAACATCACCGGCGACGAGGCCGTGGTCAGCGGCACCGGCGACTTCATGCATCTGCTCGGCGACAATGCCGTGCGCCACACCACCTTCGACTTCACCGGCGCAACCGGCGCCGCCTTCCTCGTCGACCAGAGCGCGGTCGGCTTCAGCAATGCCAGCGGCATCACCATCGAAGGTGTGACGATCAGCAACGTCGCCGCCGGCCAGACCGCCATCCAGGTTACCGGCCTCAATGGCAACCTGTCGGTCATCAACAACAACATCAACGTTGCCGGCACGCTGCTCGACGTCAATGGCGGCACCGGCACCCTCTCGGTGTCGCGCGGCTTCCTGCCCAATGGCGGGCCGGCCGGAACACTGACCGGCGGCGGCATCAATATCGCCAACCGCACCGGCGGCGCGGTGACCTTCACCGACCAGGTGACGATCACCGGGGGCAATGGCGTTTCGATTTCGGGCGGCAGCGCGGCAGCTGCGGTCAACTTCAATGGCGGCCTCGACATCACGACATCGCTCGCCACGGGCCTCAGCCTTTCGGGGCTGAATGTCCTGACCGTCGCCAATGCCGGTTCGACGACGATCGACGCGACGGGCCAGACAGCGCTGTCGCTGCAAGGCACACTCGGCGCCGGCGGTGTCAATTTCGACAGCATCACCTCGAGCGGCGCCACCAGCGGCATCATCCTCAACGGCGTCACCGGGGCGGTGAATGTCTCCAGCGCGACCAGCATCACCGGAACCAGCAGCTTCGGCATAGACGTCACCGGCGCCAACACCGGTACGTTCACCTTCGGCGCGGTGACGGTCAACAACACCGCCACGGCCGGCGGCGGCATCCATGTGGTATCAGGCACGGTCAACGTCACCGGCCTCGCCAACATCGATACGACGAACGGCATCGGCCTTTCGCAGAGCGGTGGCACCACCAGCTTCACCGGCGGCCTGACCATCGACACCACGTTCGGCACCGCCATTTTCGGCACCGGCGGCACGATGGGCATCACCGCCACCGGCGGCAGCGAGACGGTGAATTCGACCCTCGGCCCGGCGATCAGCCTGACCGGCGTCACCGCCACCATCGCGATCGACTCGACCTCGTCGGCCGGCGGCACCAACAATGTCAGCCTGGCCAATGTCACCGGCACAGTCGGCCTCGGGTCCGGATCGCTCACCGGCGCGACCGGTGCTGCGTTCCTGGTCAATGGCGGCGCTGCGACCGTCAGCTATGCCGGCTCGGTCACCAAGACCACCGCCGGCAAGATCGTCGACATCTCCGGCGTCACCGGCGGCACGGTCACACTGTCCGGCGCGCTCAGCGCCACCGGCGGTTTCGACAATGGTATTTATGTCCACGGCAACTCCGGCGGGACCATCACTCTCAGCGGTGGCACGAAGACGCTGACCACTGGCGCCAATACGGCGGTCGACTTGACGACCAACACCGGCGCGACGATCAACTTCGATACGGGTGGCCTGGTGATTACCACCACCTCCGGCACGGGCTTCAACGCCAGCGGCGGTGGCACGGTCAGCGTCGGCGCGCTCCTCAGCGACAACAGCATCACCACGACGGCCGGCGGCACCGCGTTGAACCTCAATGGCGTTACGATTGGCGCTGCGGGCATGAATTTCGACAGTGTTTCGGCCACTGCCGCCGCAACCGGCATCTCGCTGACCAATATCGCCTCGTCCGGCGGCGGGGCCATCATTCTCGGCACGGTCAACCTGCAAGGCATCACCACGCGTGGTGTCGATGTTTCCGGCACGCTTGGCGCGGCGCTGTCCTTCAACGATCTCGACATCGGCCTGAACAGCACCACGGGCGTGGCCTTCGACCTCAACGGTGCCACCATCAATGCGGCGGTGACGGCCAATGACTTCGATGTCACCAATGCCGCCGCCGCCGGCACCTCGATAGGCGTCGACCTGCGTGGCACCACTGGCGGCCAGACGGTACGCCTCGGCGATGCCGTTGTCGGCGGCGCCAGCTCCAGCATTGCCGGCGTCAACACCGGCGTGTTCCTCAACAGCGCCACCAACCTCGCTTTCACCTATGGCGACGGCGAATCGGCGACCGACCAGCTCTCGACCATCGGCGCCAATGTAGGCATCGACGCATCCAGTGCGCCGGTTGCCGGCACCTACAATTTCCAGGATGTGAACTTCCAGTCGGCTCCCGGCCTGGGCTTCGGAGTCGGCAAGGTCTATTTCGTCGGCGCGTCCGCGACCGGTGACGGCAGCGGTCGCGACCAGAACAATCTCGCGACGCTGGCCACCGCCGAAGCAGCAGCCGTGGCGACGGACATTCTGGTTCTCGTCAACGATGGCGGCACCATCACCGCGGCAGGCAGCAATGGCAACGACACGCTGGCTCTCGCCACCGGCGAGCAGGTGCGCGGCTTCGGCAACGGCAACATCAATCTGGCGCTGACGGTGCCCTCCACCATCCAGCTCGCCAGCAACAGCATCTCGATCATCGACCAGACGCCCAATGGCGCCGCGACGCTGACGACGAGCGCCGGCAACAATGTCATCACGCTCGGCGCCAGCGGCAACATCATCGACGGCTTCATCCTGAATGGCAGCCCGGCGGGTGCCGCGCGTGGCGTCAAGGACAATGGCGCGGGTGCTGCGAATACCGTCATCAGCAACATGACCATCAGCAATTTCGCCACGCAGGGTATCGAGATCACGCCGTCAAACAGCACGACGATCAACAACGTTACTTTCTCCGGCAACGCCAGCGATGTGTGGCTGAACGCGTCCAACACCACCATCACCAACGTCACCAGCACCGGCGCCACCGGCATTGCTTTCAAACTCGACAACACCACCGGCACGACGACGCTGACCAACGTCAACATCACCACGGCGGCGACCGGAACCGGCATCGCCTTCGGTGGCGCGTCGGGCGCTGGCGGCACGATTGCCGGTACCAATGTCGACATATCGGGCGGCAGCGGCCTTTCGGTGACCGGCGGCAACGCGGTGATCAGCTTCGACGGCGCCAGCTCTATCATCAGCACGTCGGGCGCGGCGGCCACGATCTCGACCCGCGCTGGCGGCAGTTTCACCTTCGCCGGCTCGGTGATCGCCAATGGCGCTGCCAGCGGCATTAGTATTTCCGGCGCGACGGCGGCCAATACGGTGAGCTTCACCGGTACGGTCGATCTCGGCACCACGACGCCGATGACCGGCACCGCAGTCGCAATCAACAACGGCGCCACGGCCTCGACCGTCAGCTTCGCAAACCTCGACATCGTCACCAACGGCACCACCGGATTCAGCGCCATCAATGGCGGCACGGTCAATGTGACGACCGGCACGGTGAGCTCCACTTCCGCGCAGGCGGTCAACCTCAACGGCATCGCCACCACCACCGGCATCAATTTCACCTCGACCAATTCGACCGGCGGAACCAACAACGTGTCGCTGACCAATGTCACCGGCGCCGGCACTGTCAGCCTCGGCTCCGGTGCGCTCGGCGGCGCGACCGGCGCGGCCTTCCTGGTCACCGGCGGCTCGGCCAATGTCAGCTATGCCGGCTCGGTCACCAAGACCACGGCCGGAAACGTCGTCAGCATCTCCACCCGCACCGCCGGCACCACGACATTGTCGGGCACTCTCAGCGCCACCGGCGGCGTGGCCAACGGGATCCTCGTCAACGCCAACACCGGCGGCACGATCAACTTCTCCGGCGCCAGCAAGATACTGACCACCGGAGCCAACAATGCCGTCGACCTGACGGCGAACACCAACACCGCGGTCAACTTCACCGGCGGCGGCCTAGCCATCACCACCACCTCCGGCACCGGCTTCAACGCCACGAGCAACGGTACTGGCACCGTGACCGTTATCGGCTCGGGCAACACGATTTCGACCGGCAGCGGCGTCGCGGTCAACCTTGACAGCGTTGCCATCGCGGCGGGCGGCGTGACCTTCGCTTCCACGAACAAAGGCGCCGGCGGCACCAGCGCCGTCATCCTCGATACCGTCACCGGTTCGGGAGCGATCGACCTCGGCACCGGCGCGCTGGTGGGCGGAACAAGCGCCGTGATCCGTATCGGCGATGGCCTAGGCACCGCCAACAGCGGCGGCACGGCGGCCTTCACCTATGCCGGCGCGATCACCAGCGGCAGCACCGGCCAGGCGGTCAACATCCAGGATCGCGCCCTGACCGCCGGCAACATCACCCTGTCGGGCAACATCACGCATAATGCGGCGGGCCAGATCGGCCTCCTGCTGGACGACAATGTCGCCGGCATCATCACCTTCTCCGGCGCGTCGAAGTCGATCACCTCGACCACGGCGGCTGGCGTCAGCCTGAGCGACAATACCGGTGCGACGATCAACTTCACCAATGGCGGGCTGGTCATCGCCACCACCAGCGGCGCCGGTTTCAATGCCACCGGCGGCGGCACGGTGACGGTGCAGGGCACCGGCAACACCATCGCGTCCGGCACGGGCACGGCGCTTAATGTCGCCAACACGACGATCGGCGCCGGCGACGTGACGTTCAGGAGCATTGCGTCCAATGGTGCAGCCAACGGCATCGTGCTCAACAACACCGGCACCAGCGGCAATCTGGTGGTGACCGGCACCGGCGCGACGGGGGGCAGCGGCGGCACGATCCAGAACTCGGCCGGCGATGGCGTCAGCCTGACCGACACTCAGGATGTCAGCCTGAGCAACATGATCATCAGCGACAATGCGGGCAACGGCATAAAGGGGCTGCGGGTCAACGGCGTGGTGCTCAACGGTCTGACCCTGAACAGCAATGCCGATGCCAACACCGAGTCCGGAATCCTGTTCAACGAACTTACCGGCAACGCCTCGCACGTCACCACGTTCACCAACCTCACGGTCTCCAACTCATTCACCCATAACGTGCAGGTCATCAATTCCGGCGGCACGTTGGCGAACCTGGTGGTGAGCGGCGGCACGTTCTCGAACAACGGCGCCTCGAACAATGCCGGCAGCGACTTCATCTTCGAGGCGGACGGCGCCGGTGTCGCCGGCGCGCCGACGATGACGCTGACCGTCGACGGCGCAACCTTCACCGGCAACAACGCCTATCCCGGACCGGGAGTCATCCCTGGAACCGGTCTGTTCGTCATTGCCAATGACGGCACCGTCAACGCTCACATCGGCGAGACCACGGGAAATCTATTCAACAATCTGAACAACGGCATCAACCTCACCCAGAGCAGCAATTCCGGCGCCGGCACGGGCGGCAATCTGAATTTCACCGTCCGGAACAACACCGTCACCAACAGCGACTCGACGGCCATCAACGTGTTCAGCAGCGGCGACCTCGCACGGACGCTTGACGGCACAATCGCCAACAACGTCATCGGTACGCAAGGCGTAGCAACCTCGGGATCGCGAACCGGCAACGGCATCAGGGTTGGGCATGAAAGCCTCGGCGTCGCCAAGGTGCTGATCGACAACAACATTATCCAGAGCATCGGCGTCAACGGCATAAGCGGTGGCGACAGCGTCTCGATCACGCAGCTCGTGCAGCCGGGCACCGTGCACGCGGCGGTCACCAACAACACCATTCGCGACAATGCCGACAGCCGCGGCATCACGGTCACCGCCACATTTGCCGGCGCTATCATCAATGCCGACGTTCATGCCAACACCATCACCAACGTCAACAACGCCAATGCCATCCGCTTCCTCGCGGACGGCCTCGGCGGCGCCGACGGCACGATCAACGTACCGCAGGCGAGCGAGGCCGGTATCGAAACCGTCAATGGCGGGGCAACGGCACTGACGGACACCCGGACGTTCTTCAACCAGCCGCTGCCACTGCTGCCTGCCGCGACACCGTAGTCAGCAACCTTGGATTTCGTCCTAGGAAATATATTTTATGAATCTGATATCGACTTGTTGTCTTACTTAGGCATAATACAAGAATTCAGACAGTAAGCCGCCAACGAAGGGAACGGGGATGAGCGAGCCTTATTTAGGTGAAGTCAAGATCATTTCCTGGAACTATGCACCGCGCGGCTGGGCATTTTGTAACGGCCAGTTGTTGCCGCTTAACCAGAACCAGCCATTGTTCTCACTTCTTGGCACCAGGTACGGCGGCAACGGCCAGACAAATTTTGCCCTTCCGGATATGAGGGGACGTGCGCCGGTTCATACGGGCGGCCCTATCGGTGCAATTGTCGGCGGCCAGGGCGGCGAAGAGTTTCACACGCTCACGCTCGGCGAAATGCCGACACACAACCATTTCGTCAACGCATCGAACACTGCCGGCAACGTCAACAATCCATCCGGCGCGCTGTTGGGGGCGAACGCCAGCCCGATCTATCAGCCGCCTGGCAGCGCGGTGGCTATGGCGAAGGAAAACATCACTTTCGTCGGTGGCGGCCAGCCGCATGAGAACAGATCGCCCTATCTCGTCTTGAATTTCATCATTGCCCTGCAAGGCATATTCCCGTCGCGAAATTAAGAGGACGCTTCGATGAGCCAACCTTTTGTCGGCGAGATCAGGATGTTCGGTGGCAATTTCCCTCCGAATGGCTGGGCGTTCTGCCAAGGCCAGTTGATGCCGATCTCCGAGAACGAAACCTTGTTCAATCTGATCGGTACGACCTATGGCGGCGACGGGGAGGAAACATTCGCCCTGCCCAACCTCGCATCCCGCATCCCCGTCCATGCTGGTAAGGGCCCGCTGGTCAGCCAGACCTATATCATCGGAGAACTGGGCGGGGTCGAATCCGTCACTGTTTCAACCCAACAAATGCCGAACCATTCCCATACCTGGACCGGTTCGTCGAATATCGCCAAGAATCCGGGTCCGTCCGGCGGTGTCCTGGCGACATCGAGCCTGCTGACGCCCTATGTGGGTATCGCACCTGATGGCAACATGGCCGCCGGAGCCATTTCGCCGGCCGGCGGCAGCCAGCCTCACGACAATATGGTGCCGTTCCTCGCCGTCAGTTTCATCATCTCGCTATTTGGCATCTTCCCCCAGCAAAGCTAGAGACTTGCCATGACCAATCCGTTCGTCGCCGAAATTCGAATTTTTGCCGGAGATTTCGCCCCGACGGGGTGGGCGACCTGCGATGGCCAGCTCCTGCCAATCTCGCAGAATACGGCGCTGTTTTCGCTGCTGGGCACAGTTTACGGCGGCGACGGCAAGTCGACCTTCGCGTTGCCGAATATGGCTGGCTCCGCGCCCATGGGGCAAGGACACGGCAATGGCTTGTCGGAGCGGTTTCTCGGCGAGACGGGTGGCGAAACGTCCATCACCCTTCTGCAAACGGAAATGCCGCAACATAATCATTTTGTCGCGATGTCCACCGAGAGTGGCGCCCAGGGAACTCTTACCGATGCGGTTGTTCTGGGGAAGTCGGGGGGCGGAACGCTGTATCAGAACAACACTTCGCAAAATCTGGTCCAGATGGACCCCCAGGCACTGAGCATGGCGGGCAGTACGTTGCCTCACAACAACCTGCCTCCCTATCTGGCGCTGACGTTCATCATTGCCATGCAAGGCGTTTATCCGGCGCGTCCGTAAGCGCCACTCCATGATCCAGCTTCCGATTGTGGACAACGGGCCTGTTATATTTTGCTGGGTGCGCGCGGCGCGGATTGATCTGACGTTCCGCCCGATGGCGGACGCCGATCTGCCGTTCCTGTCGGCGCTCTACGCCTCGACCCGCGCCGAAGAACTTGCCGTCACGCCGTGGAGCGATGCGCAGAAAACGGCGTTCCTCGACATGCAGTTTCAAGCGCAGCACGCGCATTACCAGAAATACTATCCCAACGCCGACTGGCTGGTGATCGAGCAGGCAAGGCAAGATATCGGTCGCCTGTATATCGAGCGCTCGGCGAGCGAGCATTGCATCATAGATATCGCCTTCCTGCCGGCGCATCGCGGCAAGGGGTCTGGCGGTGCGTTGCTCGCCGATCTCATCGATGAGGCCGCCGCCGTCGGCAAGTCGGTCTCGATCCATGTCGAGAAGAACAATCCAGCGCGGCGGCTCTACAAACGCCTCGGCTTCACCGTTGCCGAGGACAAGGGCCTCTACGACCTGATGATCCGTTCGCCGTAAGGGCCGTGCCGGTCGTCACGTGCCGCGATACCAGGAGACGATGGTGAAACGTTCGTTGCGCGTGACCGGGGTGACTTCATGCGTCGTTTCCGAACGAAAGGCGACGAGAGAGCCCGGCAACGCGGGCATGGCAACGCGCAGGCCCGGGCCGCTGTAAGGCCCATGCAGGACCAGCGAGCCGCCTGCATAGCTTTTTGGCGAAGGGTTGTCCGATTGACGGTTGAGAAAGATCACCACCGAGATCTTTCGGAACCGCGACTCGTCGTGAATGAGCGGCGTGTTGCCATCCTGGTGCGGCACAAAGAAATCGCCTTGCCGATAGTGAAGGAACTGAGGTTTCTCGACCTGGCCGAGCAGCAGCCCGAAATGCCGCTCCAGAGCCGCCTTCTGCTGCGCCAACAGGGCACTCACTCGCTCTTCAGTGGCCTGCGAAACATCGGCGCGCACGGTCTTTCGGATCTCCGGCCATGCCATCTTCTGGTCGGCACGCCCCAGCAGGCCGGCCGGACGGCCCAAGGCCGCCCGAATTTCCGCGCACAGTGCGCTACACGCCGCTCCGTCAAATACGTCCGCAATCTCGATATAGTCGATCATATGTCGAGCCGCCGCGCTGCCAAATCGCCCTGATGGCCGGAGCGTCCCCGTGGCCGATCCGGTCGAAAAAAATCAGTTGAATACCGCCTCGTAAAGCCGCCCTGCCTCATCGGCAGCGATCGGCACGATGAAGATCTCATGGGCGCCGCTTTTGCCGTTGAACCGATAGATAGCCTGCGGCAGCGCCGCGTCGCGCGGCCCCCTGAACAGCAGCGTGAAGCCACCGCCGTCGCGCGGGCTGTTGGCAATGGGCTGCACCGCGCTCAGTTCCATCGTGAGCGTCTGACCGCCGGCTTCGACGGAAAAGCTCTGCCCCTGCTCGAAATCCGAAAGCGATGCCATGCGCCTGCCCTGGTTCGTCTGTCTTTCAGACGGCTCTCTTGAGATGTCTATCCCGTCAGCCAATCTCGCCGCTTCATGGCGTGCTGTCTATAGAGCTCGATCTCCAGAAGTACAAAAGAGCACGATCAAACAAACAGATAGATTTATCTTGGCCATGTAGGGTGAAGCAGCCGTCAACGCGTTGCGCACCGGCAGCCACTGGCCTAAACCGGAATGGTATAAGAGGAGAACACTAGGGATGACTGACGCGAAAACAGACACGGCCCCGGCCGGAAGCACCGCGACAAACGCGCTGCCGCTGTTCTACAAAAAACCCGAGGCGCTCAATCCGCTGCGGCACGGCTCATTCGGCCTTACGGCGCGGGCCGATTTCTCCTTTGCCCGCACCGCGCACGCAATCCCCGTCGTCGCCTCGGAAATGCCGGCGGCAATGCGCTCCTACCCGATCGTTTTCATCGGCGACGCCAAGGCGCCTGTCATCATCACCGGCCTGCGTCAGGACCAGAACCTGTTCGTCGGCGCCGACGGCAAATGGGCGGAGCCGCATTACATTCCCGCCTATGTCCGCCGGTACCCCTTCATCCTGGCCGATGAATCGAAAACGACCGGCCGCCTGACGTTGTGGATCGACCGCGCCAGCGAACGCGTCGTCGAGCAGACGCCTTCGTCCAAGGGCGGCGACGAGACCGCGCCCTTCTTCGACGGCAACGAGCCGGCCGAGGCCTCGAGGCAGGCGCTCGCCTTCTGCAGCCAGTTCCAGACCGACTTCAATGCGACTCGCGCCATGATCGACAAGATCGACGCGCACGGCCTGTTCGCGCCGCGGCAGAGCAAGGTGACGCTGGAGGGCGGCGAGACCCTCAACCTCACCGACTTTCAGGTGATCGACGAGCCGGCCTTCAACAAATTGAGCGACGAGGCGTTTCTTGATCTCAGGAAATCCGGCGCGCTTGCGCTGCTCTATTGCCATCTCGCCTCGAGCAACAGCTGGACCTCGCTGGCCTTCCAGGCGTCATTGCGGCGAGCTGGCTGACGCGGCCCGCGACGAAAAGCTTCGGCAAGGCGCGGGTTGTTTAAATCAACGGTTCGCGCCTTCGCACGACGATCTCTCCGCGGCTCGAATCATGCTGTTGTCGTGCAGATCGCTTGCCATGACGGGTTGGCGAACTTCCTAATGCTCGACGTATAGCTTTCGCGAATGCGCCGAGGCGGCATCAATCCCCCGGTTCGCGGACCTCTCAATAAAGCCGAGCACGCCAACCTTGCTGCCCTCCTCAATCGTTGAATAGTCGGTCGCGGCCATAGATCGCGGTCCGAACGCAAAAAGCCCGCGTGAAGCGGGCTGTTTTTGATGTTGGTTGCGGGGACAGGATTTGAACCTGTGACCTTCAGGTTATGAGCCTGACGAGCTACCGGGCTGCTCCACCCCGCGTCACCTCCAGGGCAAGCTCTTGCTTGCTCCGGACTCTCCAGGGCAAGCTCTTGCCTGCTCCGGATCTGAAGCAAGCGTTTGCTTGCTTATCTGGACGTAAGCCTGGGCCTATGAACAGGATGGCTTACACATAGGTATATGGCTGACCAAATGAAAGGGCCGCTTGCGCGGCCCGTGATCCCTTGGCGGGCCTTTTCGTAGAGAGAAGATTTCAGTTTCATCCGGTTTGCGGATGAGAGTTCAACGTGCGTTTTGCAGACCTGGCAGCGACCTACTCTCCCGCGTCTTGAGACGAAGTACCATCAGCGCTGGAGCGTTTCACGGCCGAGTTCGGAATGGGATCGGGTGCAGCCGCTCCGCCATAACCACCAGGTCGGCAAAACGCACGTTATATCGAGAAGCTGTTTTTTCGTGCCAAGGCGACGTTTGTGTTTTGCTTACGGGCGTAAGCCCGCAAGCGCGACTGCGCGTCGCCGGTTTTCCGGCGCCCTCGCGGAGCATAGGCCCTGTAAGGGCCGCTCATGCGTGAGCGCTGGTCAGATCATCGTGTTTCACGATGAGCATAAGGAATGAGAACGATCAAGCCGATCGAACTATTAGTACCGGTAAGCTTCAAGCGTTGCCGCTCTTCCACACCCGGCCTATCAACGTGGTCGTCTTCCACGGTTCTCAGGGAATACTCGTTTTAAGGTGGGTTTCCCGCTTAGATGCCTTCAGCGGTTATCCCGTCCGGATATAGCTACCCTGCTATGCGGCTGGCGCCACAACAGGTCCACCAGAGATCCGTCCATCCCGGTCCTCTCGTACTAGGGACAGATCCTTTCAATATTCCTACACCCACGGCAGATAGGGACCGAACTGTCTCACGACGTTCTGAACCCAACTCACGTACCGCTTTAAATGGCGAACAGCCATACCCTTGGGACCTGCTCCAGCCCCAGGATGCGATGAGTCGACATCGAGGTGCCAAACAACCCCGTCGATATGGACTCTTGGGGGTCATCAGCCTGTTATCCCCGGCGTACCTTTTATCCGTTGAGCGATGGCCCTTCCACGCGGGACCACCGGATCACTATGACCGACTTTCGTCTCTGCTCGACTTGTCAGTCTCGCAGTCAGGCAGGCTTATGCCATTGCACTCAGCGAACGATTTCCGACCGTTCTGAGCCCACCATCGCGCGCCTCCGTTACTCTTTAGGAGGCGACCGCCCCAGTCAAACTACCCACCATACATTGTCCCGGACCCGGATAACGGGCCGCGGTTAGACATCCATAGTAATAAGGGTGGTATTTCAAGGGTGGCTCCACCTGAGCTGGCGCCCAGGTTTCAAAGCCTACCACCTATCCTACACATGCCACTACGAATGCCAATGTAAAGCTATAGTAAAGGTGCACGGGGTCTTTCCGTCTAACCGCAGGAACCCCGCATCTTCACGGGGAATTCAATTTCACTGAGTCTATGCTGGAGACAGCGGGGAAGTCGTTACGCCATTCGTGCAGGTCGGAACTTACCCGACAAGGAATTTCGCTACCTTAGGACCGTTATAGTTACGGCCGCCGTTTACTGGGGCTTCGATTCAGAGCTTGCACCCCTCCTCTTAACCTTCCAGCACCGGGCAGGCGTCAGACCCTATACGTCGTCTTGCGACTTCGCAGAGCCCTGTGTTTTTGATAAACAGTCGCTACCCCCTGGTCTGTGCCACCCTCCTCTACTTGCGTAGAAAAGGGTCACGCTTCTTCCGAAGTTACGCGTGCAATTTGCCGAGTTCCTTCAGCATAGTTCTCTCAAGCGCCTTGGTATACTCTACCTGACCACCAGTGTCGGTTTCGGGTACGGTTTATAAGGAGGAGCTATTTCCTGGAACCGCTCCGCTGCCCGTTCAATCCGATAAGATTGGACAACTTGTGCGATCCGTCACTACCTCCAAGCCCACGAATATTAACGTGGTTCCCATCGACTACGCGTTTCCGCCTCGTCTTAGGGGCCGGCTAACCCTGCTCAGATTAGCTTTAAGCAGGAACCCTTGGTCTTTCGGCGGGGGAGTCTCTCACTCCCCTTACGTTACTCATGTCAGCATTCGCACTTCTGATACCTCCACCACCCCTCACGGGTACGGCTTCGTCAGCTTACAGAACGCTCCGCTACCGCTTGGCCCTTGCGGACCAAACCCTAAGCTTCGGTGTATGGCTTTAGCCCCGTTACATTTTCGGCGCAAAGACCCTTATTTAGACCAGTGAGCTGTTACGCTTTCTTTAAATGATGGCTGCTTCTAAGCCAACATCCTGGTTGTTTTGGGATCCTCACATCCTTTCCCACTTAGCCATAACTTGGGGACCTTAGCTGTAGGTCAGGGTTGTTTCCCTTTTCACGACGGACGTTAGCACCCGCCGTGTGTCTGCCGACTAGTACTCCCAGGTATTCGGAGTTTGGTTAGGTTTGGTAATCCGGTGAGGACCCCTAGCCCATCCAGTGCTCTACCCCCTGGGGTATTCGGTCGACGCTCTACCTAAATAGATTTCGCGGAGAACCAGCTATTTCCGAGTTTGATTGGCCTTTCACCCCTAGCCACAAGTCATCCCGAACTATTGCAACAGTTATGGGTTCGGTCCTCCAGTAAGTGTTACCTTACCTTCAACCTGCTCATGGCTAGATCACTCGGTTTCGGGTCTAATGCGACGAACTGAACGCCCTGTTCAGACTCGCTTTCGCTGCGCCTACACCTAGCGGTTTAAGCTTGCTCGTCACACTAAGTCGCTGACCCATTATACAAAAGGTACGTGGTGACCCTTGCGGGCTCCCACTGTTTGTAGGCAATCGGTTTCAGGTACTCTTTCACTCCCCTTGTCGGGGTGCTTTTCACCTTTCCCTCACGGTACTAGTTCGCTATCGGTCATGCACGAGTACTTAGGCTTGGAAGGTGGTCCTCCCAATTTCAGACAGGATTTCACGTGTCCCGCCTTACTCGAGGACGATTGATTGCATTACGCGTACGGGGCTGTCACCCACTATGGCCCTACTTTCCAGAAGGTTCCGCTTGTCTCTCAATCGCCACTGGCCTGGTCCGGGTTCGCTCGCCACTACTTCCGGAGTCTCGGTTGATGTCCTTTCCTACGGGTACTTAGATGTTTCAGTTCCCCGCGTTCGCCACTTTATCCCTATGTATTCAGGATAAGTTACCTATTATCGATACTTGGAAACCACAGTAGCAGATCACTCTGCTACTCTGATTTTCCAAGTACCTTAGGTGGGTTTCCCCATTCGGAAATCTACGGATCAAAGGGTATTCGCACCTCCCCGTAGCTTATCGCAGCGTATCACGTCCTTCATCGCCTGTGCATGCCAAGGCATCCACCAATTGCCCTTAAGACACTTGATCGTTCTCATTGCCAATGCCCATCCGCGCAATCCGAAGGATTGTCGCTTCAGCCTCTCCCTTGCGGGGTTGGCGTCCGCGCAATTCCAAAGGAATTGTCGCATAAG
>NZ_JAMYVS010000002.1:187500-192500 GCF_040324255.1 Mesorhizobium sp. M0001 | reverse complement strand
CGTTCGAACCTTCTATCCCTGGCGGGATAAGAGGTTCAGCAGGACTCTGCCGCCCACGTTTCTCTTTCTTCAATATTCAATTTTCAAAGAACAGACATCACTTCACGCAATGTCGTGGCCCGTTCCACCTCTGGCTTCGGGGCCGTCCGAGTGTCGCTTACGCGGCTCTCTTGAATTCTCACAAGGGCTTCTCAGAAGCAAACTGCTTCGCCGCCAGCGGCGCACCGCCCTCGTTCGTGAGGCGTATATAGTCGCCACCAACCAGAACTGTCAACAGTCATCGACGATGTTTTTTCGATTTCTCGTGGAGATATCCACGGGGCGGAAATTCGTGAGCTGGCTTGGCTGAAATTGTGAGTGGTGTTCCGCTGAGGATCACTCTTCCACCAAGCTCCCACCCCTCGGCGGCAGATGCGTACCATCGGCCTGAGGATCGCCTCCTGGCGAGTGTCGATCCCCACGCCAGCCTAAGCAGCGCTTCAGAGCCGGCCTTCCAGCAATTCCGCCGTGATGTTGCTGCCGGCGAAAAAATACCCAGGACCAGACCCGTTCGGCATCGACTGCGAAAGCAATGCTGACGGCACGTCGCCAGCCGATGATCCGCGGACCAGGCATGATCTCGACCCGCTCTGTGCCGCACTGTGGAAAAGTCGACACGCTCAGGCAATGGTCGCGGATGCCGACAACGAAATTCCAAGCGATCGCCGGCGACGCACGGGTCGCTATGTCGTCATAGAGCTGGTCGAGTTCAGTTTCCGCCTTGCGGTGAAAGACAATGCGGTGCTCCATTGGCTACTTTATGCCTATTTGGCTTTCGCCTGCTTCGCGTGATGACGCGCCTCGAGTCGCGAAAAAACTGTCTCGACAGGGATGCCCTTAGCCGGATCCTGCCGGAGCTCGGTCAGGCGCGCCGGAACCTCCTCGCGCAGCCATCTCTCCCGCTCCGCCTCGAAATCCTCGAGCATACGCAGGCCGGCGCGAACAATCTCACTGGCACTGTTGTAGCGGCCTGATTCGAGCTGCTTCCTGATGAAGCTCTCATAGTGGTCGTTCAGAGCGTAGTCGGGCACGGCACCCTCCTGGAAGATTATGGCGCCGGTCAAAGCCCGGTAACAATGATTGGAAGCGCACGATCACGGTTCGTTTTCCAAGATCTGATGGCGAGAGAATGGTTCGTCGCCTGGTTTTGCAGGGTCCAAAGCGTCCGGTCACGATCGCGCCGGCGCGTGGCGGTTGCCGCGCTGACAGAGCCGGGAGCCAACCGGCTTCGCGTGGGCAAAGGTGCCGAATACAAAAAGGCTTGCGAGCTACGGGCGGTTGGGGGTCATGATTTGGCTTTTCTGTCCCACGGCGTCGGCTTCGCCTGCTTCCGACCCCTGGTGCAGGTTAAAATCGCCATCGATCACGGTCCGAACGCAAAAAGCCCGCGTGAAGCGGGCTTTTTTTGTTGGTTGCGGGGACAGGATTTGAACCTGTGACCTTCAGGTTATGAGCCTGACGAGCTACCGGGCTGCTCCACCCCGCGTCACCTCCAGGGCAAGCTCTTGCTTGCTCCGGACTCTCCAGGGCAAGCTCTTGCCTGCTCCGGATCTGAAGCAAGCGTTTGCTTGCTTATCTGGACGTAAGCCTGGGCCTATGAACAGGATGGCTTACACATAGGTATATGGCTGACCAAATGAAAGGGCCGCTTGCGCGGCCCGTGATCCCTTGGCGGGCCTTTTCGTAGAGAGAAGATTTCAGTTTCATCCGGTTTGCGGATGAGAGTTCAACGTGCGTTTTGCAGACCTGGCAGCGACCTACTCTCCCGCGTCTTGAGACGAAGTACCATCAGCGCTGGAGCGTTTCACGGCCGAGTTCGGAATGGGATCGGGTGCAGCCGCTCCGCCATAACCACCAGGTCGGCAAAACGCACGTTATATCGAGAAGCTGTTTTTTCGTGCCAAGGCGACGTTTGTGTTTTGCTTACGGGCGTAAGCCCGCAAGCGCGACTGCGCGTCGCCGGTTTTCCGGCGCCCTCGCGGAGCATAGGCCCTGTAAGGGCCGCTCATGCGTGAGCGCTGGTCAGATCATCGTGTTTCACGATGAGCATAAGGAATGAGAACGATCAAGCCGATCGAACTATTAGTACCGGTAAGCTTCAAGCGTTGCCGCTCTTCCACACCCGGCCTATCAACGTGGTCGTCTTCCACGGTTCTCAGGGAATACTCGTTTTAAGGTGGGTTTCCCGCTTAGATGCCTTCAGCGGTTATCCCGTCCGGATATAGCTACCCTGCTATGCGGCTGGCGCCACAACAGGTCCACCAGAGATCCGTCCATCCCGGTCCTCTCGTACTAGGGACAGATCCTTTCAATATTCCTACACCCACGGCAGATAGGGACCGAACTGTCTCACGACGTTCTGAACCCAACTCACGTACCGCTTTAAATGGCGAACAGCCATACCCTTGGGACCTGCTCCAGCCCCAGGATGCGATGAGTCGACATCGAGGTGCCAAACAACCCCGTCGATATGGACTCTTGGGGGTCATCAGCCTGTTATCCCCGGCGTACCTTTTATCCGTTGAGCGATGGCCCTTCCACGCGGGACCACCGGATCACTATGACCGACTTTCGTCTCTGCTCGACTTGTCAGTCTCGCAGTCAGGCAGGCTTATGCCATTGCACTCAGCGAACGATTTCCGACCGTTCTGAGCCCACCATCGCGCGCCTCCGTTACTCTTTAGGAGGCGACCGCCCCAGTCAAACTACCCACCATACATTGTCCCGGACCCGGATAACGGGCCGCGGTTAGACATCCATAGTAATAAGGGTGGTATTTCAAGGGTGGCTCCACCTGAGCTGGCGCCCAGGTTTCAAAGCCTACCACCTATCCTACACATGCCACTACGAATGCCAATGTAAAGCTATAGTAAAGGTGCACGGGGTCTTTCCGTCTAACCGCAGGAACCCCGCATCTTCACGGGGAATTCAATTTCACTGAGTCTATGCTGGAGACAGCGGGGAAGTCGTTACGCCATTCGTGCAGGTCGGAACTTACCCGACAAGGAATTTCGCTACCTTAGGACCGTTATAGTTACGGCCGCCGTTTACTGGGGCTTCGATTCAGAGCTTGCACCCCTCCTCTTAACCTTCCAGCACCGGGCAGGCGTCAGACCCTATACGTCGTCTTGCGACTTCGCAGAGCCCTGTGTTTTTGATAAACAGTCGCTACCCCCTGGTCTGTGCCACCCTCCTCTACTTGCGTAGAAAAGGGTCACGCTTCTTCCGAAGTTACGCGTGCAATTTGCCGAGTTCCTTCAGCATAGTTCTCTCAAGCGCCTTGGTATACTCTACCTGACCACCAGTGTCGGTTTCGGGTACGGTTTATAAGGAGGAGCTATTTCCTGGAACCGCTCCGCTGCCCGTTCAATCCGATAAGATTGGACAACTTGTGCGATCCGTCACTACCTCCAAGCCCACGAATATTAACGTGGTTCCCATCGACTACGCGTTTCCGCCTCGTCTTAGGGGCCGGCTAACCCTGCTCAGATTAGCTTTAAGCAGGAACCCTTGGTCTTTCGGCGGGGGAGTCTCTCACTCCCCTTACGTTACTCATGTCAGCATTCGCACTTCTGATACCTCCACCACCCCTCACGGGTACGGCTTCGTCAGCTTACAGAACGCTCCGCTACCGCTTGGCCCTTGCGGACCAAACCCTAAGCTTCGGTGTATGGCTTTAGCCCCGTTACATTTTCGGCGCAAAGACCCTTATTTAGACCAGTGAGCTGTTACGCTTTCTTTAAATGATGGCTGCTTCTAAGCCAACATCCTGGTTGTTTTGGGATCCTCACATCCTTTCCCACTTAGCCATAACTTGGGGACCTTAGCTGTAGGTCAGGGTTGTTTCCCTTTTCACGACGGACGTTAGCACCCGCCGTGTGTCTGCCGACTAGTACTCCCAGGTATTCGGAGTTTGGTTAGGTTTGGTAATCCGGTGAGGACCCCTAGCCCATCCAGTGCTCTACCCCCTGGGGTATTCGGTCGACGCTCTACCTAAATAGATTTCGCGGAGAACCAGCTATTTCCGAGTTTGATTGGCCTTTCACCCCTAGCCACAAGTCATCCCGAACTATTGCAACAGTTATGGGTTCGGTCCTCCAGTAAGTGTTACCTTACCTTCAACCTGCTCATGGCTAGATCACTCGGTTTCGGGTCTAATGCGACGAACTGAACGCCCTGTTCAGACTCGCTTTCGCTGCGCCTACACCTAGCGGTTTAAGCTTGCTCGTCACACTAAGTCGCTGACCCATTATACAAAAGGTACGTGGTGACCCTTGCGGGCTCCCACTGTTTGTAGGCAATCGGTTTCAGGTACTCTTTCACTCCCCTTGTCGGGGTGCTTTTCACCTTTCCCTCACGGTACTAGTTCGCTATCGGTCATGCACGAGTACTTAGGCTTGGAAGGTGGTCCTCCCAATTTCAGACAGGATTTCACGTGTCCCGCCTTACTCGAGGACGATTGATTGCATTACGCGTACGGGGCTGTCACCCACTATGGCCCTACTTTCCAGAAGGTTCCGCTTGTCTCTCAATCGCCACTGGCCTGGTCCGGGTTCGCTCGCCACTACTTCCGGAGTCTCGGTTGATGTCCTTTCCTACGGGTACTTAGATGTTTCAGTTCCCCGCGTTCGCCACTTTATCCCTATGTATTCAGGATAAGTTACCTATTATCGATACTTGGAAACCACAGTAGCAGATCACTCTGCTACTCTGATTTTCCAAGTACCTTAGGTGGGTTTCCCCATTCGGAAATCTACGGATCAAAGGGTATTCGCACCTCCCCGTAGCTTATCGCAGCGTATCACGTCCTTCATCGCCTGTGCATGCCAAGGCATCCACCAATTGCCCTTAAGACACTTGATCGTTCTCATTGCCAATGCCCATCCGCGCAATCCGAAGGATTGTCGCTTCAGCCTCTCCCTTGCGGGGTTGGCGTCCGCGCAATTCCAAAGGAATTGTCG